>MKTU01000066.1 GCA_001898415.1 Rhodanobacter sp. 67-28
CTGCTGCCGGTGATCGGCAACCTCATTTCCAACACCGCCATCACCATCGCCGGGCTGTCGGTGTCGCTGGGCGTGGGCATCGCCGCGCTGGCGTTCCTGATCCTGATCCACAAGCTCGAATACTTCCTCAACGCCCGCATCGTCGGCACCCAGATCCATGCCCGTGCCTGGGAGTTGCTGTTGGCGATGCTGCTGATGGAAGCCGCCTTCGGCCTCCCGGGCGTCATCGCCGCACCGATCTACTACGCCTACCTGAAGCTGGAGCTGGAGGCGTGGGGGTTGGTGTGAGGGGTACGGTCCCAGCCGTTCGAGGGTTGAGGGTGGCGTGAGAACCTGCGGCTAATGTGAAGAAAATGTTGCGTCTCGTTGCGCAAGCATGCTAGAAACATGTATAGAGTCCAGCCCGATGACAAAAATCAACAGGGTGGCCTCGTGTGCATCGCCGATTCGGCCGATTGCCTGACGTTTGAGCAGGCGGGTTTCAAGAGCTCAGGTCCAACAAGACTCTTAAAAGGGGAGTTTCGAAAAATGATCAAGTCCAAAATCACCATGGCCGTTGTGGCGGCCTTGGCCTTCGGCTACGGCACGGCCTATGCGCAGTCGGCTCCGGCAGATGGTGCGTCCCAGTCCCAGCAAAGCAGCGCCGAGCAGAAGCCCGATGCCAGCAAAGCGAAGCGCCTGCAGGCAGTTACGGTCACGGGCTCGCTGATTCCGCAGACCGCGATCGAGACGGCTACGCCGATCACCACGATCACCGCCCAGGAAATGAAGTCCCGCGGTTTCACCACCGTGGCCGAGGCGCTGCAGCAGTCCTCATTCGCCACCGGCAGCGTGCAGGGTTCGCAGACGTCCGCATCGTTCACGCAGGGCGCGCAGACGCTCAGCATGTTCGGCTTGCCGGTCGGCTTCGTGAAGTACCTCATCGACGGTCGTCCGATGGGCAACTTCCCCGGCTTGTACAACGGCAGCGACGCGTTCAACAACATCAGCGGCATTCCGATGGACATGGTCGATCACATCGACGTGCTGCCAGGCGGCCAGTCCTCGTTGTACGGTTCGGACGCGATCGCCGGCGTGATCAACATCGTGCTGAAGAAGCACATTGACGCGCCCGTGGTAGACGTGCGTTTCGGCTGGCACAAGGATGGCGGTGGCGCGAGCCGTCGAATCAGCGTCGCGGACAGCTTCAGCGCAGGCAACTTCAACTTGCTGGTGGGTGCGCAGTTCGAGTCGACCAACCCGATCTGGGGTTTTGACCGCGATCTGACGAGCCAGTATTTCACCCAGGGCACCAGCGCACCGACGGCGTCGCGCGACTTCCTGGTCTACAGCCCGTTCTTCGGAACTTACTACTTCGAAGACCCTAACAATTGCTCCAACACCACGGGCCTCTTCAACGGCACCGAAGGCCTGCGCACCCGCAGCGGCGGCCGCACCTACTGCGGCTCGTTCTATACGCCGGGTTACAAGACGGTCACCAACTCGGACAAAACCGCCAACATCTATACCCACGCCACCTATGACGTGAATGACAATCTGCAGTTGTACGGCGACTTGCTCTACAACTACGAGGAACAGAAGTATCACGTTGGTTCGAATTACACTTGGTGGGGCACGAACGATTGGGGCGCCTACTACGACCCGAATCTCGACGACTTTGTCGCCCTGCAGCGTGCCTTTGCACCGGAAGACCTCGGTGGTTACCAGCACAACATGAACAAGCAGTACGAGAACTCGTACATGCTTACCGTCGGTGGCAAGGGTACGTTCGGGCAGTCCAATTGGGACTATGACCTGGCGTTCACCCACTCCGACGACAAGTTGCTTTCGCGTGGTTGGAACCGGTTGGCCGGCCCGATGGACGACTATTTCCAGTCGCACGTGCTGGGGCCGCAGCTGGGTCTTGATCCCTACTACGGTGCCTACCCCGTGTTCTCGCCCAACTATGCCGCGTTCTACCAGCCGATCTCACCGGCCGACATGGCGCAGATGACCACCTACACCGATACCCGCGGCAAGACGTGGGACAACATGATCCGCGGGCAGTTGACCAACGCCTCGCTGTTCTCGCTGCCGGGCGGCGATGCTGGCATCGCGGTGGTGCTGGAAGGCGGCAACCAGGGTTGGGCTTACGTGCCCGATCCGCGTTTGCTGAACGGAGAAATCTGGGGTACCACCGACGTGCAGGGTGGTGGCCACCGCTCTCGCTACGCGGCAACCACCGAGTTGCGGTTGCCGGTGCTGAGCCAGGTGACCTTGGATCTGTCCGGTCGCTATGACAGCTACAACGTGCTGGACCAGCGAGTCAGCCACGGCACCTACAACCTCGGTGTGGAATACCGGCCGTTCGAGTCGTTGCTGTTGCGCGGGCGCTATGGCACCGCGTTCAAGGTGCCGACTCTGGCGGACGAGTTCCAGGGCTTGAGCGGCTACTACAGCACCGTTACCGATTACCTGAACTGCGGTCGTCTCGGGTATGCCCCCGGCAACTTGGACGACTGCCCCAATCAGTACGCGAGCCGCCAGTTCTTCGGCCAGCAGGCCGGCAATCCCGATCTGGAGCCGATCACCGCCAAAGTGTGGAGCTACGGTTTCGTCTGGGCGCCGATGAGCAATCTGTCGGTGAATGTCGATTACCTGCACTGGGACATCAACAACGAGGTGAACCAGGAAAGTGCGGATGGGCTTTCACTGGACGAATACCTGTGTGACATCGGCACGATCGACCCGAGTTCGCAGACCTGTCTCAATGCCACCAGCAAGATCACGCGTGGCACCTCGACCGTGCCGGGCCTGCTCGGTCTGATCAATCAGATCTACACGCCCAAGGTCAACGTGTCGAACGAGCAGGTCAACGCGATCAGCGCTGGCGCCAACTACGTGCAGGACATCGGGAGCTGGGGCAAGCTGGCCTTTGCGCTTTCCTACAGTGACCTGTTCAAGCACACCTATCAGGCCTATCCGAACGACCCGACGATCGACCTCCTGCGCCGCCCCAACTGGAGCTCGGACTTCAAGAGCAAGGCCAATGGCTCGATCACCTGGACGCCGAACGAGCAGTGGAGCGGCACGGTGTACTTCAACCGTTACGGGCGTTCGCCAAATTATCTGGCGCGTGCGACCGACGGTTACACGGCGGATGGCGCCGCCAAGCTGCCGGCATGGACCAAGTACAACGCCAGCCTCACGTACAACCCCACGAAGAGCCTGGGTCTGTCGTTCCTGGTAAACAACGTGTTCAACAAGATGCCCCCGTTGGATCGCAGCTATCCGGGTACCACCGGTTCGCCGTACAACAGCAGCAACTACGACGTTTACGGTCGGGCGATGTACATCGAAGCCAAGTACAAGTTTGGCGAAAACTGATCGGCCGACCCGGCCCATTGCACAAATCGACCCCGCTTCGGCGGGGTCTTTTTTTTTGACTGGCGAACCGGAGCCTTCAAGCAGGCACGTAGACGCCGGCATCGAGCAACAGCGCGCGCAGGTCAATCAGCTGCTGCTCGTAATGCCTCCATCGCTGCATTGAGCTTCGGAAGATCGGCGTGCGCACTTGCACTGCGCTGGCCGTCGCCACCGGCGTCGGGTTGTGCTGGAACTGCAGGCAAGCATCCGTCCAGGACAACCCGCAGTGCTGCAGCAGCTGTCGCGAGCTGGATTCCTGAGAGTTCACGATCGCCTCGTAGTTGATCTCCAGGATTCGGCCAGGAAAGGTGTTGCGCCAATGCGTCATCAAGCGATCGAACAGCACGTAATATCGACCGGTGTCGTACAGGTCGAATGAGTAGCCGAAGAACGGTGATTGGGGCGCGAACAGCTGGCGGAAATTGCTGAGGCAGGTATCCATGGGGTCCCGGCGAAGGCAAACGATCTTCGCATTGGGCAGCGCCCTGGCGATGTACCCGGCGTAGAGAAAATTGTGCGGCAGCTTGTCGATGAACCGAGGTTTCCTGCCGGTACCGGGACGCGTGCTGGCGAGGTAGGTCTCACCGAGCTTGCGCCAGTCCGGTTGAGCCAGCGCAACAATCGTCTGTTCGTCCACCATTGCCGGCGAGCGACATCCTGACAGATGCTTGAGCGACATGCCGAAATTCAAGAGCTCACCGGCAGACTGCACGTCCGGATGACTGGAGATGATGCGCTCTACCAGGGTCGTTCCGGTGCGCGGCATACCGATGATGAAGATCGGTTCATGGCTGTCGCAGCCTGCTGCTGATGGCATCGGCTCGGGAAACGCCGCGGTGATCGCGGCGAACAGCGCCTCGTCTCGCTTGATGGAATACTTGCGTTGCGCTGCGCCCGCTGCCTTGCCTCGAACGAGGTGTCCGAAAGCATTGGCGTAGTCTGCGAGATCTTCCTTTTCCTTGGCCAGCGCCATGTTTAAACACATCAGGGCTTCGTCGCTGGCGCCGACACGTTCGATCCCTTGCAGCAGCGATTCCAGTCGAGCCACATGGTTGTGTGCCGTCGTCTGGCGACGCAGCTGCGCCAGCGTCAAGTGCGCAAGCCAGTGGCGCGGGTCCACCTCCAAGCAGGCTTCCAGCTCGATCTCGGCGGCGTCTATGTCACCCGCTGCGATCAGTGATGTGGAAAGGTTGTAGCGAAAAGGAGCGTGTCCGGGAGCCAGCCCGACTGCAGCACGGAAAGCCCAGGCGGCGCTCGTGTATTCGCCAAGCTGCGTATATATAACGCCAAGTGTGTCGAGCATGGCGGCGTCGCCGACAGCCAGTGGCCGTGCTCGGTCGGCAGCCACCTTTGCCTCGACATTCCGGCGCGCGAGACTGAGAGCTTTTGCAAAATGCACGGCGAAGTCCGCGCGCGCCGGTTCCATCGACGTTGCGATGTGCAAGTGCTTCAGCGCCGTAGCGAACTGTCGCACCTCCATGCACGCGATCCCGGCGATATAGTTCACCACCGGATGGCGCGGCGCAATCGACAAAAGTCGTGCCGCCAACTCTTTGGCCGGGAGCCAAGCACGCTGGTCAAACGCGTGGGTCAGCTGTCGGTAGAGTTCAGACGGCAGTGCCGTGGGCATGGTTCAGACTCCTTGCCCGGTGGCGGCGATCACGGAACGGCTTGTGTGGCGCCAGGCGATTGGGCTTGCATGATTATTGGACGCTGCCGCGCGATTGTAGCCGGATGGGCGCAGCGGTCTGCACCGGCCTACCCGCCCGCCAGCATCGCCTGGATCCTGGCCATGTGCGATTCGGCGGTTTCGCGGGTCACCGCCTTGTCCGCTTCCGGGTCCTTGCCCTGCCAGTGCAGGTCGTCCTGCGGCAGCTCGTGCAGGAAGCGGCTCGGCTGGTTGCGGTGGATCTCGCCGTAGCGCTTCGTCTGCGCGCACCAGGACAGGGTCAGCAGTTCCTTGGCGCGGGTGATGCCGACGTACATCAGCCGGCGCTCCTCGTCGACGCGGCCCTCGTCGAGTGCGCCCTCGTGCGGCAGCGTGCCGTCCTCACAGCCGACGATGAAGACGAAGCGGAACTCCAGGCCCTTGGCCGCATGCAGGGTCATCATGCGCACGGTATTGCCCGGCTCGTCGCGGTCGGCGTGGCTGAGCAGGGCCAGTTGCGAGGCGAGATCGCCGGCCGTGTTGCCACCCTTCTGCATCGCGCGGAACCAGTCGGCCAGTTCCTTCAGGTTGTCCAGCTTGCGTTCGCGCACGCTGGCGTCAGGCGTGCTGGCGGCAAGCTGGGCGGCGTAGCCGGTGCGCTTGAGGATGCGTTCGACCAGGTCGGCCGCGCTCTCGTGCAGCGAGGCGCTGCGCAGTTCGTCCAGCAAGCTGGCGAACGAAGCCAGCGCCGCGGCGGGGCGCGGCGTGAGCTGGCGCAGCACGCCGTCGCTGCGGGTGGCATCGAGCAGCGAGCAGTGGCGCGACTGCGCGATCTGGCCGAGCTTCTCCAGCGTGGTGGAGCCGATCTCGCGTTTGGGCACGTTCACCACGCGCAGGAAGGCGGCGTCGTCGCTGGGATTGGTCAGCAGGCGCAGGTAGCACAGGATGTCCTTCACCTCGGCGCGGTCGAGGAAGGACAGCGCGCCGGTGAGGTGGTAGGGAATGCGCGCCAGTCGCAGCGCCTTTTCCAGCGGGCGCGCCTGGAAGTTGCCGCGATAGAGAATCGCCATGTCGTCCCAGCGTGCCTTGTGCTTCTCCGCCAGCGTGGTGGCGATCGCGGCGACGCGCTCGGCCTCGTGCTCGGCCTCCTTGCATTCCAGCACGCGGATCGGTGCGCCTTCCGGATGCTCGCTCCACAGCTTCTTTTCGTGGCTGTGCGGGTTGTGCGCGATCAGCGCGTTGGCTGCGCGCAGGATGCGCTTGCCGCAGCGGTAGTTCTGTTCCAGCTTGATCACGCGCAGGTTCGGCCAGTCGCGGCCGAGCTGGTCGATGTTCTCTGGGTTGGCGCCGCGCCAGGCGTAGATCGACTGGTCGTCGTCGCCCACGCAGGTGATTCCGCCGCGCTCGCCGGTGAGCGCTTTCAGCAGGCGGTACTGCGCATCGTTGGTGTCCTGGTACTCGTCCACCAGCAGGTAGCGCAGGCGCTCGCGCCAGGCGTCGCGGCATTCGCCGTCCGATTCCAGGATGCGCAGCGGCAGCCGGATCAGGTCGTCGAAATCCACCGCGTTGAACGCGGCCAGGCGCGCCTGGTACAGCTCGTAGATGGTCGCCGCCTCCAGCTCGCGCGGGCTGCGCGCGGCGGCCAGCGCTTCCTGCGGCGACAGCCCGCCGTTCTTCGCGCGGCTGAGCAGGTTGCGCAGGCCGAACAGCACGTCGGGCTTGGCGCCTTTGGGCGCCAGCTCCTTGACGATGCCGCCGCTGTCGTCCGCGTCCAGCACCGAGAAACCGCGGCGCAACCCGGCGCGCGCGTGCTCGATCTGCAGGAACTTCAGCCCCAGCGCGTGGAATGTGCTCACCGTGAGCGCGGCCGCATCCTCGCTCGACACCAGCTTGGCCACGCGCTCGCGCATCTCGCGCGCGGCCTTGTTGGTGAAGGTGATCGCGGCGATTCTCGACGGGTCGAGTCTGCGGCGCTGGATCAGATACGCGATCTTCTGCGTGATCACGCTGGTCTTGCCGGAGCCGGCGCCGGCCAGCACCAGCAGTGGCCCCTCGCAATGTTCGACGGCGGCCAGTTGTTGTGGGTTGAGCATGGATCGTTGCGAGGGTGGGACAGCGCCCGATGGTAACAGAGCGGCCGTGGGGCATAATCGAGCGAACCCACCGATGGGGAGCTGCATGACAGCCCAGCAAGTCGAGCAATGCGACGTGGCGGTGATCGGTGCCGGCCCCGGCGGCAGCACCGCAGCGGCGCTGCTGGCGCGTCGCGGCTACCGGGTGATCGTGCTGGAAAAGGCGCGCCACCCGCGCTTCCACATCGGCGAATCGCTGCTGCCGATGAATCTGCCGGTGTTCGAGCGGCTCGGCGTGCTGGACAAGGTGCACGCGATGGGCGTGTTCAAGGCCGGCGCGGACTTCGAGGCGGACAACGAGCGCGGCTACAACGTGTTCTCGTTCGGTCGCGCACTCGGCGACAGCCCGCCGCACAGCTACCAGGTGTGGCGGCAGGATTTCGACCAGATGCTCTGCGAGCACGCGCGCGAATGCGGCGCCGACGTGCGCGAAGGGCAGCAGGTGGTGGCAGTCGAGCAGCGCGGCCCGCGCCAGACGCGGATCGAGGTGCATGCCGACGACGGCGCGGAGCACGCGATCGAGGCGCGTTACCTGGTCGACGCCAGTGGCCGCGATGCCTTCCTCTCGACGAAGCACAAGCTCAAGCGCAGGAATCGCCAGCACCAGAGCGCGGCGCTGTTCAGCCGATTCCGCCATGCCGCGCGCCGCAGTGGCGAAGACGCGGGCAACGTCAGCATCTACCGCTTCGAGCACGGCTGGATGTGGATGATCCCGTTGCCCGACGACAGCATGAGCGTGGGCGCGGTGTGCTGGCCCGATTACCTCAAGCAAAGGCACGGCGACACGCGCGCCTTCCTGCTCGACACGCTGCGGCAGAACGCGGCGCTGTGGGAACGCCTGCAGGGTGCCGAGCTGATCGACGAGGTGCGTGTGGCCGGCAACTATTCCTACGACTCGCGCGAGATGGCCGGCCCCGGCTGGATCCTGGTCGGCGACGCGTTCGCCTTCCTCGACCCGGTGTTTTCCTCCGGCGTGTTTCTGGCGATGGACGCGGCCGAGCGTGCGGTGGACGTGATCGACGGCGCGCTGCGCGAACCGGAGCGCGAGGCGGCGCTGCAGCGGGCGCTGGAGAAGCGCCTGCGCATGGGCATGGCGCGCTTCGCGTTCTTCATCCACCGCTTCAACGAGCCGGTGATGCGGCGCATGTTCGCTGCCCCGCGCAATGGCTGGCAGCTGGAGCAGGGCGTGATCTCGATGCTGGCCGGCGACCTCTACGACCCGCCGCGCGTGCTGCGGCGGCTGCGCCTGTTCAAGCTGGTCTACGCGATCATGGTGCTGCGCCATCCGCGTCAGTGGTGGCGAGGCCATCGCCATCGGCTCGCGCAGGCGCGCGCGGAGTGAGTGCGCAGCCTACAATGACGCGTTTCCGCTGACCGATCGCCGCGCCGACGCCCCATGGCCAAGCTCTATTTCTATTATTCGGCGATGAACGCCGGCAAGACCACCACGCTGCTGCAGAGCGCGTACAACTATCACGAGCGCGGCATGCGCACGCTGATCCTCACGCCGGCGCTGGACAACCGCTTCGGCGAGGGCGTGGTCGCTTCGCGCATCGGGCTGAAGGCGAATGCGCGACGCTTCGCCGGCGACGAGGATCTGTTCGCCCTGGTCGAGGCCGACATCGCCGCACGCGGACCGCTGCATTGCGTGTTCGTCGACGAGGCGCAGTTTCTCGGCAAGGCGCAGGTATGGCAGATCAGCGATGTCGTCGATCGACTCCATATTCCCGTGCTGGCCTATGGTCTGCGCACGGACTTCCGCGGCGAGTTGTTCGAGGGTAGCCGCCACCTGCTGGCCTGGGCCGACGAGCTGCAGGAGATCAAGACGATCTGCCACACCGGGCGCAAGGCCACCATGGTGGTGCGCGTGGACGAGCGGGGCCGGGCGGTCACCGAGGGTCCGCAGGTCGAGATCGGCGGCAACGAGCGCTATGTCTCGGTGAGTCGCGCCGAGTTCAAGAAGATCAGCGAAGGCCGCGGTCGCATCGAGCTGCAACAGACGGTGCTGCCGCTGGACGACGAGCGCTGAACCCCGCCATCGCAAGGATGACCATGAGCCACCAGTTCCCCATTCCCGCCTGGCAACGCCCGCACTGGCAGCCGAGCGAAGAAACGATCGTGCTGCAGTTCTACGTGTTCGGAAAATTCGAGGCCGTGCGCGTGCCCTCGCAGGATTACGGCAGCCCCGGCCTGCCGGCGGGCCTCGCCGCGACCAATCATCGCCACGCCGATCTGCGCGGCTGGGACGGCTACCCGCTGAAGGGGGCGATGGGGCGCATGTACAAGGCCGATGCGCCGCAGGCGTTCCAGCGCGCGTTCGATGCACCGGAGGTGATGGTGGTGCGCGGCGCGCTGGCGGACAGCCCGGCCACCGGCTACCTGCGTGACACCCTGGGCGTGCTGGCGGGCATGCTCGACATCGGCGGCGTGGCGGTGCTCGATCCGCAGATACTCAGCCTGCTCGACGCCGATGCCTGGCGCCGCCACTACCTGATCCGTGATGGCGCGCCGATCCGGAACCACCTGCTGATCCTGTGCGACGGCGACACCGCGCCGGGACGCTCGTGGATACGAACGCGCGGCATGCGCAAGTTCGGTCGCCCCGACATCAGCATCCGCGACGTGCCCGACGCCGCCGTCGATCGCGCCGGCGCGTTGTGCGAACAGATGGCCGAATTGCAGGCGCTGGGCGCGCATTTCGCCGATGGCCAGGCGCTCCAGGGCGAGGGCATCCCCGCCGGCATGGTCGCGAGACTCGGCGGCGGCATGGATGAGCCGCCCTTCAACAACAGCTGGGTCGAGTTTCGCTGGGCCTGACCGGCCGCGTGCCGGTCAGCCCGTCTCGTGGCCGGGCGCGGACTGGTTGCAGGGGCGCACAAACGGCGAGGCCGGCACCTGGGTGCCGGCCTCGCGTCGTCGCAGTACGCGCGGGATCGCGCGGACGGGCTCAGCCCACCGTGATGAAGCGCTGCGCGTCGTCCATGAACGCCTTCTCGCCGAAGCCGCCTTCGTGCGAACCGAACGGCATCTGCGCGCGCAGCTTCCACGTCGCCGGCACGTTCCATTCCTGGCGGGTCGCCTCATCCGTGACCGGGTTGTAGTGCTGCAGGCTGGCGCCCACGCCGGCCTCGGTCAGCGCCAGCCACACGGCGAACTGGGCCATGCCGCTACTCTGTTCGGACCACACCGGGAAGTTGTCCGCGTACAGGGCGAACTGTTCCTGCAGGCCTTTCACCACCGACTGGTCCTCATAGAACAGCACGGTGCCGATGCCGGCGGCGAAGCTGTCCAGCTTGGCGGCGGTGTTGGCGAACGCCTCGGCCGGCACGATCTTCTTCAGCTCCTGCTTGGTCAGCTCCCAGAACTGCTCGCTCTGCTCGCCGAACAGGATCACCGCGCGCGAACTTTGCGAGTTGAACGACGACGGCGTGTGCTTGATCGCGTCCTTGACCAGGCTGGTGAGGGCGTCCTTGTCCAGCGCCACGTTGCGACCCAGCGCGTACTGGGTGCGGCGCTTCTTGAGCGATTCGATGATGGTGCTGTTCATGGAGGTTCCTCCGAAAGACGTGGGGTCTATACGCTTTTGGGAAACAGTGGAAGTCCAGCGACTTTCACGGTTCCTGCGTTACAGGTGGCTATCTTAGAAGCTGAACCCAGGTTGGGTAGCCGGCAAATCGTGACAACTCTGTTTCCAAAAGGAAACAATGACGATGCTTGCCATCGTGGGCCGTACCGGAAAATCGGGGGCGTGCCGCTTTGCCCGCGCCTTCAGCGCTGGCAGTGCGGGCACCAGAAGGTGGAGCGCTGGCCCAGCACGGCCTGCCGGATGGCGCTGCTGCAGACCCGGCAAGGTTCGCCGGCGCGGCCGTAGACCATCAGCTCGCGGAAGAAATAGCCAGGTGCGCCGTCGGGGTTGAGGAAGTCGCGCAAGGTGGTGCCGCCGCGCTCGATCGCCCATGCCAGCAGGTGCTTCACTTCGGCAGCCAGTCGTTCGTAGCGCGCCCGCGAAACGCCGCCGGCGGCGCGGCGCGGATCGATGCCGGCGCGGAACAGCGCCTCGCTGGCGTAGATGTTGCCCACCCCGACGACGACGGCGTTGTCCATCAGGAACAGCTTCACCGCCGCCGTGCGTCCGCGCGAGCGACGCCACAGCAGCTCGCCGTCGAAGGCGTCGGTCAGCGGTTCGGGGCCGAGATGGGCCAGCAGCTCGTGCGTGGTGCCCGGCGGTTGCCACAGCAGGCAGCCGAAGCGGCGAGGGTCGGTGAAGCGCAGGACGCGCGATGCCTGCGCGGCGCTGCGTTCCAGCGCGATGTCGACATGATCGTGCTTGCCCACCGGCGCGTCGGGCGGCAGCACACGCAGCACGCCGCTCATGCCCAGATGCAGCAGCGCGCTGCCGGCGGCGGTGTGCAGCAACAGGTATTTCGCGCGGCGTTCCACCGCGTCGATGCGCTGGCCGGGCAGCAGCTCGCCGATCTCGGGCGGGATCGGCCAGCGCAGATCGGGACGGCGCAGGAGCACGCCGCTGACGCGACGGCCGATCAGGTACGGCGCGATGCCGCGGCGGGTGGTTTCGACTTCCGGCAGTTCGGGCACGACAGTTCGACGCTCAGTGCAGTTCGGTGGTGCGGATTTCCGGCGAGCGCGGCATGTAGCGCGCGGACACCAGCGCCACGCGCTCGCCGACGCGCACGTAGCGTTGCGGCCCGGTCACCGCATTGATGCCGAAGGCCAATGTCTGGCCGTCCAGAGTCAGCACCGCATGCGGCGGCGCCAGGCCGATCTTCGCCAGCTCGAAATCGGCCAGCGGACGCCAGTTCAGCGCGCGCGCGGCGGCGATGTCGGCCAGGTCGCGCAGGCGGTCGTCGTCGGCCACCCGGCGCGCCGTGCCGTCGGTACGCCACCAGTGGCCGTCGCCACGCTTCTCGTAATGCAACGTGGCGGCGCCGGGCAGGGCGAGGGTGATGTGGCTGATCACGGACGGATCGAGCGTGGTCAGCTCACCGTTCGCGCGGCTCGCGTCGTGTTGCCATTGCCACAGCGCCAGTCCGAGCAGCATGGCCACGGCGGCGAGCAGCAACCATCGTTGCCGGGCGGCGCGCTTCATCATTCAGCGCCGCCGCCGGCGCCACACGATGACGCCGCCGATCACCAGCAGCAGCAGCGGCAGGCCGAACAGGAAGCCGAAGCTCAGCACGTTCAACTCGCCCTGCGAGATTTCCAGCAGACGGTCCGGCGCGCCGCGCGGCGGCACGTCGACCAGCTTGTCGTCGCCCAGCAGCCAGTTGAACACCCGCTCGCCCAGCGCGCGGTTGCCGCCGTTGCCGAGATAGGTGTTGGAGAGGAAATCCCCATCGCCGATCACCACCGCGCGCTGTTCGCTCTTGTCCGGGCTGGGCGACAGCCGGCTCAACGCGAAACCGAAATCCAGCGGGCCTTTCAGCTCGCCTGCATCGGCGTCGAAGCGGATGTCGGAGCTTTTCGTGTTGTCGATCGGCTGGAACTCGGTCCAGCTCTGCGGACTGGAACGCAGGAAGGCGTGCGTCGCCCAGCCCGTGCGCGCCACCTCGGCCAGCGCCGACGCCTGCGGGAACAGCGTGGCGAGCTGGAAGCCGCGGGTGATCGCCTGCGGCGGGTAGCTGCCCAGCGCGAGCATGCGCGGATCGTGCAGGCCCAGCGCCGAACCGGAACCGTCGACCAGCACGCCCGGCAACACGCGCACGCCCAGCACGTCGGCCAGCGGCTTGAGGCCGAGTTCGTCATTGGCCGGCTCGGTGAGCCACAGCAGATTGCCGCCGGCCTGCACGTAGTCGACCAGGGCCTGCACCGCGCCCGGCGCGAGCGATACCGTGGGGCTGGCCAGCACCACCAGGTCGGTGTGTTCGGGCACCGCGTTGACCTGCGAGAAGTTGAGCGGCACCGCGCGCATGCCGCGGCTTTCCAGCTGCGCCATGAAGGTGCCCATGTCGGCATTCGCCTGGCCGTCGGCGCGCCGCTCGTCGTCGCCGGTGACGAAGGCGACGATGCGGTCGTTGCCGCGCTGCAGCCGCTCCAGCGCGTTGGTCAGGCTGCGCTCGGACAACTCGT
>MKTU01000067.1 GCA_001898415.1 Rhodanobacter sp. 67-28
GGGTCCGCGCGCCAACGGCATGCCCGAGCTGCACAAGCTCACCCCCACGCTGGCGGTGCTGCAGGACCGCGGCCACCGCATCGCCCTGCTCACCGACGGGCGCATGTCCGGGGCTTCCGGCCGCGTGCCGGCGGCGATCCACGTGACGCCCGAGGCGGTCGCCGGTGGCAACATCGCGAAGATCCGCGATGGCGACATGATCCGGCTCGACGCTGCAAATGGACGTCTGGACGTCCTTGTCGAGACGGACGAACTGGATGCCCGCCTGCCGCACCTCGCCGACCTGTCGCACGACCACACCGGCATGGGCCGTGAGCTGTTCGGCCTGTTCCGGCAGGCCGCCACCAGCGCCGATTTCGGCGCGGGGGTGCTATAGGCGATGTAGGGCGGGCATTGCCCGCCGGCCTTTTTCTCCCGACTTCGCGGCCAAACGGCAGCGGCGGGCAGTGCCCGCCCTACACCGCGAAGGCGTCCGCAGCCTTCTCCACTCGCCCAGCGCCGAAAATGCCGATCATCAACCCACCGAGCCATGTCATGACCAGCCTCATCGAGCAGAAGCAGGAACAGATCGAAGCCACTATGCGCCTGGCGCCGGTGATTCCGGTGGTGGTGATCCATGCGCTGAGGGACGCGGTGCCGATGGCGCGTGCGCTGGTTGCCGGCGGTGCGCCGGCGATCGAGGTGACCTTGCGCACGAGCGTGGCGCTGGACGCGATCCGCGCGATCGCCGCGGAGGTCGAAGGCGCCACGGTGGGGGTCGGCACCGTGCTCGGCGCTGGCGACCTGCGCGCGGCGCAAGCGGCCGGCGCCCGCTTCGCGGTGTCGCCCGGCATCTCGCCGCGCCTGCTCGATGCGGCCGACGACAGCACGCTGCCGCTGCTGCCCGGCGCAGCGACCGCCAGCGAGGCGATGAACCTGCTCGAGCGCGGCTACCGCCACCTGAAGTTCTTCCCCGCCGTGCCCGCCGGTGGCCACAAGCTGCTCGGCGCCTGGGCCAGCCCGCTGCCGCAGATTCGCTTCTGCCCCACCGGCGGCATCAGCCTCGCCAACGCCACGGATTTCCTGGCCTTGCCCAACGTGCTGTGCGTGGGCGGCTCCTGGCTCACCCCCGCCGACAAACTGGCGGCAGGCGACTGGGCCGGCATCGAGCTGCTGGCGCGCGAGGCGAATGAATTGCGGGAACGGCGCTGACGCGTCGCGCCGGGCTCAGCGCGGCAGCACCGGCAGGTATTGCCGGCGTTCGCCGAAACGCGGCGCCTTGAGGTCCACGCGGGCGCACAACTGCCCGTCGCACAGACTCACATCGGCATCGTTGTATGCCTTCAGCAGCTGCGCGGAAAGCTGGTTCTGCTCGATGACCTTGCGATAGTGCAGCGACAGCCACGCGCCGCCGGCGAGCAGCAGGGCCAGGCACAGCGCCACCGCGCCGAAGGTCTTCCACAGCAGATGCCGGTGCAGTCGCTCCAGGCGCTCGATCCGTTCGGCCAGCGCGTGGGCGCTGCCGGACACCTCCTCGCCCGATGCCTGCAGGTGCTGCCGGTAGTACTGCACGGCCTGCCCCAGCCCTTCGCGCGTCTCGTGGGCTACCCGCGCCGGCAGCGCCTGCATGGAGGCATCGGCGGCCTGCTCCACGACGCGGGGCAGTTGCGTGGCCAGCGCCTGCATGTCCTGCATCAGCCCCTGCAGGCGCCCGCCGAGGTGGTCGCATCGTCGCTCGAACTGCTCCATCAACTGCGCGGCCTGGCTGACCAGGGTCATGCATTCGGTCTCGTTCATGGCTTGGCTTCCCTGTATGCCGACGGCCGCTTCAGCGCATCATCGCCAGCGCGGCGGCTTGCGGCTCCGCCTGCTGGGGTGACAGTGCCTGCCACGCGGCCGCCTGCTGCTGGCGATCCACGGCAAGCATGGCCTCGGCGTGCAGCGCCTGCCCCGCCGGCAGACTCGCCAGCGTCCTCGTGCCCTGGCGAAAGGCATCCCAGTTGCCGGATTGCGCGGAATCCAGCATGCCTTGCACGAAGGCGCTCGGGTCCTGTCCGACCGTCGCCGGCATGCGCGCGGAGGTCGCGGGGCGCTGCAGCGTGTGAAGCAGTGCCATGCCCGCGTGTTCCTGGCGACGGATGTCTGCATCCAGGCTGGGCAACACCGTGTCTTTCATGCTGTGGCGGTTGACCGCTTCGGCCACGGTGGCCTCGCCATGCTGCGCGACGTGGCTGCTCTGCCGCACGGTTCCAGCCGGATGGGTCAGCAGCTCGCCGGCGGCGACCGCGCCGGCGCCAGCGACGGCACCGACGGCGGCGCCGGCTTCGGGAGCATGTTCGGTGGCGCGGCGCACCGATGCGCCGTAGGCGCGATAACCGTCACCGATGCGCGCACCGCCTTGCCGTGCCTCACGTTCCAGCGTCTGCCCGGCGACGCTCGATGCGTGCCGGACGCGATCCGCGCCCACGTCGGCGAACCGGCGTATCGCGCCGGCATCGCGCTGCGCCTCGTGCCATTCGCGGTCGGCCTGCGCCTGATGATGCCCGGCGCGGGCGGCGGCGAGGCGCGCCTCGTTGTCGGCGACCTGGCGCAGACCCTGCAAGCCGGGAACATGGCTGCCCGCACGAAGCACGGCGCCGTCCAGGTCCGCGCTCAGTTGCGCCAGCGTGCCCAGCCCGCGCTCGACCGAGGCGCGGACCTCGCCGTGCACCACGCGCAGGTCGGCGACCGCGGCGGCACCGTAATGCATGGCGCCCGCCACCAGCCGGCCGTGACCCTGCACGCCCTCGTTCAGCACGTAGCCGAAAACCTGCATGCCGCGCTGCACGTGGTCGCCGGTGCGCTGCGCGCTGTGCTCGATGCCGCGACCGCCGGCAGCGATGGCATCGCCAACGCGCTTGCCGCCCGCACCGCCGGCAAGCGCGCCGGACACCACGTTCATCAACGGGCCGGCATCGGCGCCGAGCTCGCCGAGCGACGGCTGCGCCGGGCGATCCACCAGCTGGCCCTGCGCATCGCGCATCTTCGGCGGCAGTTCGATCGGGTGGGCGCCGGCGGCGAGCGGCACGCCGGCCAGGATCTTCGCGCCGGAATGGGAGCTGAGATAGGCCACCAGCTCCATCGCGTCGTCCTGCATCTTGCGGTCGTACGGCAACGCCTGCGCTAGCCGCGCGCGAAGCAGGTCCTGCATGCCGTCCAGCTGTCCCAGTTCGCCCAGCTGCCGCGCGGCCAGTCCCAACTGCGCCCGTGTCACCGCGTCCATGTCGTGGGCGCCACTCTGGGCGTCGTGGAGCATTTCGCCGTGGACGTAGTAGCTGTGGATGATCCGGTCCGTGCCCAGGACCGGAAGATGGTGCTGCTGCGCGTAGCGCTGGACGGTGTTGGGATGCAGGCCGGCGCCGTTGTAGATGTAGGCCGTCATGCCGGTCAGTTCGGCGCCGGCACTGGCGCTCGCGGCGCCTTTGGAGTGGCCTGCGCATTCGAAGATCCCGTGGAAATCACGTTGAAAGTCCGAGATTAATGTCATCGCCCGGTCAGCGTGGTCGCTCTCCAACCCGACACCCTGACGGCCGTTCTCGATCCAGTCTTCCAATGCGGACTCGCGCAAGATGATGCCGCCCTTGCCGTCCGGCACCGCCACCAGCCCATTGGAGCCCTTGATCACTATTACCGGCTTGACGTCCGGCCCATAGACCCGGGGATCAGGCAGGTAGATCTCCGCGCGGAAATCCGAATGCAACGGCTGAAGATAGTCCTGGATCTGCTGCGCGCTCCAGTTCACGCCCAGGTATTGTTTCAGCAGCTCGGGATGCTCGCTGACGCGGATCCAACCCAGGCCTGGCGAAGCCGGTTCATGCGCTGCGGAAAGGTAGACGTCGTCGGCCAGCTCACCCACGTCACGGGTGTGGTATCGCCCTTCCAGGACTTCGGCCTGTTTCATCAACTCGGGACTGCCGGTGGCGCGCCATTGCGCCAGCAGCGCCTGCCGCTGCCGCACCTGCTCGATCTTCTCCTGCAGCGTATGCGGGGACTGCTCGGGCAATACCGGGTCACCGGGCATGGTCGGCATGATCGTTCTCCCTGATTCCATGATGAGCCGCACAGATCCGTCTGACTGCACGAGGTTCGCACTATGGACATGGTCCGCGGACGCGTCAATCGGGTAAGCTTTTCGGCAACTCACCAAGGTATGCCACATGCGAATTCAGGGACGTTTCGCTCGGTTGCTGTTGCTGGTCTTGTTCGGTGGTCTCGGCCTGGTGGCCTGCTCGATCCCGCCACCGCCGGCCAGGCAACCGTTTCGCGCCACCGACCATTTCCAGGGCAAGGCGCTGGAGCTGGCGCAGGCAGTGGATCGCAAGGATGCCGCCGCCATCCGCCACCTGATCAAGGACGAGGGCGTCAACCCGGACACGATCTTCGACCAGGCCAACATGCCGATGGTCGCCTGGCCGATCATCAACCAGAACTTCGACGGCCTGCGCCTGCTGCTGGACAACGGCGCCAACCCCAATGCGCGCAAGATGATGCCGCTGCGCGAGCGCGGCAAGGCGGGAGAAGACAACGCCCTGGTCTTCGCCGCCGGGTTGCCCGACCAGCGCTATCTCAAACTGCTGCTCGACCGTGGCGGCGATCCGAACACGATGAGCTCCAACGACGAGCAGCTCACCTACGTCGCCACGCTGCATCACGTCTGGCCCAACGTGCAGCTGTTGATCGAGCGCGGTGCCAATATCAACCAGCCGCTTTACACCACCGACGGCTACAACACCGTGCTCAACTGGTACACCAAATACGCCGATTTCGAGCAGGCCTACTGGTTGCTACAACACGGCGCCGACCCGACCCGCAAGATCAAGGCTGACCCCGGCACGCCCAATTACGGCCGCATGCCGATGGTCGAGGACATCTACTACGCGCCGGTGCGGCCCGACGGCGTGGCATGGCAGCGCAAGTGCCAGCACTGGCTGCGCGACCATGGCATCCAGCGCACGCCCGAAATGGGCGTCTGGGGCGACTACCGCAAGAAGCTTGGCGTGGCGAGCGATCCGAAGGACATCCCGCTGCTGTAACCCCAAGGAAACGATACGACATGGAACGTTGGCATCGACATCTGCGCGCGGCGGCTGTGGCCTGGCTGCTCATCCTCGGCGGCCTGGTGGCCTGCTCGATACCGCCGCCGGCCAGGCAACCGTTTCGCGCCACCGACCATTTCCAGGGCAAGGCGCTGGAGCTGGCGCAGGCAGTGGATCGCAAGGATGCCGCCGCCATCCGCCACCTGATCAAGGACGAGGGCGTCAACCCGGACACGATCTTCGACCAGGCCAACATGCCGATGGTCGCCTGGCCGATCATCAACCAGAACTTCGACGGCCTGCGCCTGCTGCTGGACAACGGCGCCAACCCCAATGCGCGCAAGATGATGCCGCTGCGCGAGCGCGGCAAGGCGGGAGAAGACAACGCCCTGGTCTTCGCCGCCGGGTTGCCCGACCAGCGCTATCTCAAACTGCTGCTCGACCGTGGCGGCGATCCGAACACGATGAGCTCCAACGACGAGCAGCTCACCTACGTCGCCACGCTGCATCACGTCTGGCCCAACGTGCAGCTGTTGATCGAGCGCGGTGCCAATATCAACCAGCCGCTTTACAGCGACGACGATTACAACGCAGTGCTGAGTTGGTACAGCAAGTACGCAGACTTTGAAGAAGTCTACTGGCTTCTGCAACACGGCGCCGACCCGACCCGCAAGATCAAGGCCGATCCCGGCACGCCCAACTACGGCCGCATGCCGATGGTCGAGGACATCTACTACGCGGACGTCATCAAGCCTGACGTCATCGAATGGCAGCGCAAGTGTCAGCACTGGTTGCGCGATCACGACATCCCACGCACGAACGAGATGGGTCGCTGGGCGCGATATCGGCAGGGGCTTGGCCATCCATACAAGCCCGAAGACATCCCGCTGCTGTAATCCCAAGGAAGCGATACGACATGGAACGTTGGCATCGACATCTGCGCGCGGCGGCTGTGGCCTGGCTGCTCATCCTCGGCGGCCTAGCCGCCTGTTCGATCCCGCCGCCGCCGGCCAGGCAACCGTTCCGCGCCACCGATCATTTCCAGGGCAAGGCGCTGGAACTGGCCCAGGCAGTGGATCGCAAGGATGCCGCCGCCATCCGCCACCTGATCAAGGACGAGGGCGTCAACCCGGACACGATCTTCGACCAGGCCAACATGCCGATGGTCGCCTGGCCGATCATCAACCAGAACTTCGACGGCCTGCGCCTGCTGCTGGACAACGGCGCCAACCCCAATGCGCGCAAGGTCGAACCGCTGCGCAAGTATGGCAAGCAGCGCAACAACGCCATGGTCTTCGCTGCAGGCCTGCCCGACCAGCGCTACCTCAAGCTGCTGCTTGATCGCGGCGGCGATCCGAACACGATGAGCTCCAACGACGAGCAGCTCACCTACGTCGCCACGCTGCATCACGTCTGGCCCAACGTACAGCTGTTGATCGAACGCGGCGCCAACATCAATCAGCCGCTTTACACCACCGACGGCTACAACACCGTGCTCAACTGGTACACGCAATACGCCGATTTCGAGCAGGCCTACTGGTTGCTGCAACACGGCGCCGACCCGACCCGCAAGATCAAGGCCGACCCCGGCACGTTCAACTATGGCCGCATGCCGATGGTGGAAGACATCTACTACGCGCCGGTGCGGCCCGACGGCATCGAGTGGCAGCGTCGTTGCCAGCACTGGCTGCGCGACCACGGCATCCAGCGCACGCCCGAGATGGGCGCCTGGGGCGACTACCGCAAGAAGCTTGGCGTGGCGAGTGATCCGAAGGACATCCCGCTGCTCTGATCCGCTTGACCGGCACGCATCGGAACCAGGCCGGCCGACGCGATCGCGCAAGCCTTCGCGTTGGCGGGGCTCCGCGTGACGGTCAGCGTTGCAGCAAGGCCTTCGCCCGTTGCACCACGTTCTCGACGGTGAAGCCGTATTCGCGCAGCAGCACCTCGGCCGGGGCGGAGGCGCCGAAGCGGTCGATGCCGAGCATGTCGCCGTGGGCGCCGGTGTAGCGTTGCCAGCCCTGGGCCACGCCCAGTTCCACCGCCAGCCGGGCGGTGACGTCGGGCGGCAGCACCTCGTCGCGGTAGGCCTGCGACTGCGCCTCGAACAGCTCCCAGCTCGGCATCGACACGCAGCGCACGGCGATGCCGCGGCTCTCGAGCTGCTCGGCGGCCTGCACGATCAGGCTGACCTCCGAACCCGTGGCGATCAGGATCAGCGCCGGCTTCTGGCCGTCCGTTGCATCGCGCAGCACGTAAGCGCCCTGGCGCAGGCCGTCGGCGCTGGCGCAGTGGCTGCGGTCGAGCGTGGGCAGTTTCTGCCGCGACAGCGCGAACAGCACCGGCTTGCCGGTGGTGGCCAGTGCCACCTTCCACGCCACCGCGGTCTCGTTGGCATCGGCGGGGCGGATCAGCACGAGGTTGGGTATCGCGCGCAGGCTGGCCAGTTGCTCGATCGGCTGGTGGGTGGGGCCGTCTTCGCCCAGCGCGATGCTGTCGTGGGTGAACACGTGGATCGCGTGCACGCCCATCAGCGCGGCCAGCCGGATCGCCGGGCGCATGTAGTCGGAGAAGATCAGGAAGGTCGAGCCGTACGGGATGAAGCCGCCGTGCACGGCCAGGCCGTTGACGATCGCGCCCATCGCATGCTCGCGTACGCCGAAGTGCAGGTTGCGGCCGGCGTTGCTCCAGCCGGCGCTGTCCGAACCCTGCGTGTCGAGGCCCTTGGTGGCCGCGGGATTGAAGTCGCCGAAGCCCTTCAAGTTGGTGAAAGTGGAGGAGTCGAGGTCGGCCGAGCCGCCGAACAATGCCGGCAGATGCGGCGCGATCGCGTTCATCACCTTGCCGCCGGCCTCGCGCGTGGCCAGGCCCTTGGGGTCGGCGTCGAAACTCGGGATGTCCGCGTCCCAGCCTTCCGGCAGCTCGCCGCGCAGGCGCCCGCGCAGCTCGGCGGCCAGCTCGGGAAAGGCCTTGGCATAGCCGTCCAGACGGCTGTTCCATTCGGACTGCGCCTGCGCGCCGCGCTGGCCGGCTTCGTGGAAATGCCTGAGCGCGGGCTCCGGCACCAGGAAGTCCGGCTCCGTCGGCCAGCCCAGTTTTTCCTTGGTCGCCTTGACGTCCTCCACGCCCAGCGGCGAACCGTGCGCCTTGTAGCTGTCCTGCTTGGGCGAGCCGTAGCCGATGTGCGTGCGCACCAGGATCAGGGTCGGCCGCGCGGTCTCCGCCACGGCATCGTTCAAGGCCCGGTCAATCGCGGCGACGTCGTTGCCGTCATCCACCTTGATCGTCTGCCAGCCGTACGCCTCGAAGCGCCTGGCGCGATCCTCGGAGAAGGTGATGTCGGTGCCGGCGGCGAGGGTAACGTAGTTGTCGTCGTACAGGCACACCAGCTTGCCGAGCTTGAGATGGCCGGCCAGCGAGGCCGCCTCGGAGGCGACGCCTTCCATCAGGTCGCCGTCGCTGACGATGGCCCAGGTGCGGTGGTCGATCACGGTGTGGCCGTCGCGGTTGTAGGTGGCCGCCAGCTGCGCCTCGCCGATCGCCATGCCTACCGCATTGGCCAGGCCCTGGCCGAGCGGCCCGGTGGTGACCTCCACGCCCGGCGTGTGGCCGTATTCGGGATGGCCCGGCGCCTTGCTGCCCCACTGGCGGAACTGCTTGATGTCGTCCAGCGACAGGTCGTAGCCGGTCACGTGCAGCAGGCTGTAGAGCAGGGCCGAGCCGTGGCCGGCGGAGAGCACGAAGCGGTCGCGGTCCGGCCAGTGCGGATCGGCCGGATGGAACTTCATGTGCTTCGTCCACAGCACGTAGGCCATCGGCGCGGCGTCCAGCGGCAGGCCGGGATGGCCGCTGTTGGCCTTCTGCACCATGTCCACCGACAGGAAGCGGAGCGTGTTGATGCATTGCTGGTCGAGGTCGTGGGACATGATGGTTTCTCCGATGGAATGGATGCGATGCGCCGTCGGCTCCCGCCGACGGCTGGCGGGCGGTGCCCGCCCTACGCGATGGCGGCGTCGACGATTTTCTGGGCCTCGTCGAGCAGGCTCTGCAGGTGTTGCTCGTCCTTGAAGCTTTCGGCGTAGATCTTGTAGATCGCCTCGGTGCCGGACGGGCGGGCGGCGAACCAGCCGCTGGCGGCGACCGCCTTGATGCCGCCGATCGCCGCGCCGTTGCCGGGCGCCTTGTCCAGCACCTGCTCGATCTTCTCGCCGGCCAATCGATCGGTGTGCAACTGGTCGGGCGAGAGCTTGGCCAGCTTCGCCTTCTGCGCCGGGGTGGCGGCGGCTTCGACGCGGTTGCTGAAGGGTCGGCCGAGTTCGTCGGTGAGCTGGCGGTACAGCTCGCCCGGGTCGCGGCCCTCGCGCGCGGTGATCTCGGCGGCGAGCAGCGAGGGCACCAGGCCGTCCTTGTCGGTGGCCCACACCGAACCGTCGCGGCGCAGCAGCGAGGCACCGGCGCTTTCCTCGCAGCCGAAGCCGAGCGAGCCGTCGAACAGGCCCTGGGAGAACCACTTGAAGCCGACCGGCACCTCGTACAACTTGCGCCCCAGCCGCTTCACCACGCGGTCGATCAGCGCGGTGCTGACCACGGTCTTGCCGACCGCCGCATCCCCGCTCCACTGCGGGCGGTGGCGGAACAGGTAGTCGACCAGCACCGACAGGTAGTGGTTCGGCTCCATCAGGCCGCCGGAGCTCGTCACCACGCCGTGGCGGTCGTGGTCGGTATCGCAGGCGAACGCAACGTCGTACTGGTCCTTCAGGCCGATCAGCCGCTGCATCGCGTACTTCGACGATGGATCCATGCGGATCTTGCCGTCCCAGTCCACGCTCATGAAGGCGAACTGCGGATCGACCGTGTCGCTGACCACGGTGAGGTCGAGCTGGTAGCGCTCGGCGATCGGCGCCCAGTAGTGCACGCCGGCGCCACCCAGCGGATCGACGCCCATGTGCACGCCGGCGCTGCGGATGAGGTCGAAGTCGACGATGTTGGCGAGGTCGGCCACGTAGGCGTCGAGGTAGTCGTGCTCGCGCGTGCCGGCCGCCTTGCGCGCCTGCGCGAACGGCATGCGCCTGACCTCTTTCAGGCCGCCCTCGATCAGCGCGTTGGCACGGTTCTCCACCCAGCGGGTGATGTCGGTGTCGGCGGGGCCGCCGTTGGTCGGGTTGTATTTGAAGCCACCGTTGTCTGGCGGGTTGTGCGAGGGCGTGATGACGATGCCGTCGGCCAGGCCGTTGCTGCGCCCGCGGTTGTACACCAGGATCGCGTGCGAGATCGCGGGCGTGGGCGTGAACTCGCCGCCGCTGGAAACCATCGTGGTGACGCCGTGCGCGGCCAGCACTTCCAGCGCGCTCTCGAACGCCGGCTGCGACAGCGCATGGGTATCGAAGCCGATGAACAGCGGTCCGTCGATGCCCTTGCCCGCACGGTACTCGCAGATCGCCTGGGTGATCGCCAGGATGTGCCACTCGTTGAAGCTGCCCTGCAGCGAGCTGCCGCGGTGGCCGGACGTGCCGAACGCCACGCGCTGCGAGGGCACCGACGGGTCGGGCCGGGTATCGGCATAGGCGGCGAGCAGTTTCGGCACGTCGACCAGGATGGATTTCGGCGCCGGCTTGCCGGCGAGCGGGCTGATTGTCTGGCTCATGGATGCTCGGAGTTCGTGCGATGGGAATGCCGTGCCTGTAGGAGCGCACTTGTGCGCGATGCTCTTCGTCACGTCACGAAAGGCGTCGCGCACAAGTGCGCTCCTACAAAGGAAAGCGTCAGGTGTGACCGTCGCGCAGTTGGCGGTAGCGGCGGATCAGGGTGTTGGTGGAGCTGTCGTGGGCGAGCTTCGGCTCGTCGGCCGCGGTCAGCTCGGCGATGGTGGTCTTGGCCAGTTGCTTGCCCAGTTCCACGCCCCACTGGTCGAACGAGTCGATGTTCCAGATCACGCCCTGCACGAACACGCTGTGCTCGTAAAGCGCGATCAGGCTGCCCAGCACGCGCGGGGTCAGGCGCCGGGCGAGGATCGTGCTGCTGGGCCGGTTGCCGGGGAAGGTGCGATGCGGTGCCAGTGCCGCATCGGTGCCGGCGGCGCGCACTTCCCCGGTGGTCTTGCCGAACGCCAGCGCCTCGCCCTGGGCGATCAGGTTCGCCATCAGCAGGTCGTGCTGGTTGCCCAGCGGGTTGAGCGGCTGCGCGAAGCCGATGAAGTCGCACGGCACCAGGCGCGTGCCCTGGTGGATCAGCTGGTAGAACGAGTGCTGCCCGTTGGTGCCCGGCTCGCCCCAGTAGATCGGTCCGGTGGCGTAGTCCACGGCCGTGCCGTCGAGGGTGACGCGCTTGCCGTTGCTCTCCATGGTGAGCTGCTGCAGGTAGGCCGGGAAGCGCTTGAGGTACTGCTCGTACGGCAGCACCGCGACCGTGGCGGCATCCAGGAAGTTGTTGTTCCAGATCGCCAGCAGGCCCATCAGCACCGGCAGGTTGCGCTCGTACGGCGCGTGGCGGAAATGCTCGTCCATGGCGTGGAAGCCGGCCAGCATCTCGCGGAAATGTTCCGGCCCGACCGCCAGCATGGTGGACAACCCGATTGCCGAATCCATCGAGTAGCGCCCGCCGACCCAGTCCCAGAAGCCGAACATCTGCGCGGTGTCGATGCCGAACTTCGCCACCTCGGCGGCATTGGTGGACACCGCCACGAAGTGTTTCGCCACCGCCTGCTCGTTGCCCAGAGCCGCGACGCACCACTGCCGCGCCGCGTGCGCGTTGGTCAGCGTCTCCAGCGTGGTGAAGGTCTTGGAGCAGACGATGAACAGCGTCTCGGCCGCGTCCAGGTCGCGCGTGGCCTCGACGAAATCGGTGCCGTCGACATTGGAGACGAAGCGGAACGTCATGTCGCGCCGGCTGTAGTCGCGCAGCGCCTCGTACGCCATCACCGGGCCGAGGTCCGAGCCGCCGATGCCGATGCTGATCACGTTGCGGATCGGCTTGCCGCTGTGCCCGCGCCATTCGCCGCCGCGCACGCGGTCGGCGAAGGCCGCCATGCGATCGAGCACCGCGTGCACGTCGGCGACCACGTCGCGGCCGTCCACCTCGATGCGCTCGCCGCGCGGCGCGCGCAGTGCCACGTGCAGCACGGCGCGGTCCTCGGTGCGGTTGATCCGCTCGCCGCGGAACATCGCCGCGGTGCGCTCCGGCAGGTGGCAGGCCAGCGCCAGTTCGCGCAGCAGGCGCAGCGTGTCGGCGTCGACGCGCTGCTTGGAGTAGTCCAGGTACAGGTCGACGTCCGCCAGCGCGAACGTCTCGCCGCGCCGCGGATCGCCCGCGAAAAGGTCGCGCAGATGTTTGCGGCCGATGACGGCGGCGTGCTGCTGCAGCGCCTGCCAGGCCGGCAGTGTGGTCGGCAGCGGCTGGTTCATGGCATCGCCGGTCCCTGGCCCTTGTCGCCCAGTGCCGCGGCCTTGTCGGCGATCCGCTGCAGCAGCTGGTTCCAGGATTTGACGAAGGCCTCGGCGCCGTCGCGCTGCAGCTTGTCCGCCAGCGCATCGACGTCCACGCCGGCCGCGCCGACCTTCTGCACCACCGCGTCGGCGTCGCCGCCGTCCAGCGGCATCACGCCATCGAGCTGGCCGTGCTCGGCAAACGCGTGCAGGGTCTTCTCCGGCATCGTGTTGATCGTGTTGGGCGCGGCCAGCGTGCTGACGTACAGCGTGTCGGAGGCCTTCGGGTCCTTGGTGCCGGTGCTGGCCCACAGCAGGCGCTGCGGCTGCGCCCCGGCGGCGGCGAGCTTCATCCAGCGGTCGGAGGCCAGCAACCGGCGGTAGGCGCGATAGGCCTGCCGCGCCACCGCGATGCCGAGCTGGTTGTGCAGCGCCTCGGGCAGCTGCTCGTTGGCGGCCACGTCCCAGCGGCTGACGAACAGCGAGGCCACCGAGCGCACGCGCGGATCGAGTCCCGCCTCGATGCGCCGCTCGATGCCGCGCCGGTAGGCCTGCGCCGAGGCTTCGTACTGCGCGCAGGAGAACAGCAAGGTCACGTTGATCGGGATGCCGAGGAAGATCGACTCCTCGATCGCGCCCACGCCCTCGGGCGTGCCGGGGATCTTCACGAACAGGTTGTCGCGCTTGCCGGCGGCGTGGATCTGCCGCGCCGCCGCGACCGAGCCGGCGGTGTCGGCGGCCAGCAGCGGCGAGACCTCCATCGACACCCAGCCGTCCACCCCGGCGGTACGCTGGTACACCGGCGCGAACAGGTCGGCGGCGCGGCGCAGGTCCTCCAGCGCCAGCTCGATGAACAGCTTCTCGCCGGCGAGTCCGGCCAGGGTCTTGGCGTGGATGCCGGCGTCATAGGCGTCGCCGTCGCCGATCGCCTTGTCGAAGATGCTCGGGTTGGAGGTCAGCCCGGTGATCGAATCCTCGTTGATGTAGCGCGCCAGGGTGCCGTCGTCGAGCAGGGTGCGGGTGATGTTGTCCAGCCACAGGCTCTGGCCGAGGTCGTGCAGTTGTCGGGTCGCTTTCATGCTTGCTCCGGAATCGCTTCGATGTGTCGATCGCCCTGCCGTCGCCGCGTTCACTCGGCCGCGAGCGCGATGGTGGGCGCGCTCGGCAGGAAGTCTTCAAGCTTACGCCCGCGCAACTCGCCGATGCACGCGATGGTGTGGTCCGGCGGCGGCTCGATGCGCTCGTGTTCACCTTCGGCGGCATAGTGGCCCTGGCGCACGAACACGGTGGTGATCCGCTCGCCCAGCTGCCGCTTCATGTCGGCCAGCAGCTGCGGCTTGTCCTCCACCATCACGTAGTGGGCGGCCGGGTAGCGCTGCTGCACGGCCACCAGCATGCGCTGCTTGTGGATGTAGATCAGCACCTCGCCGCGTACCGCCGCCCAGATCCCGGCACGCTGGATCTTGCGCGGCTGGAACACCACGTCGCCGTCGGAAAGGATCGCCGTGGGTGCCAGCGTGCGCAGGTGCGCGATGGTCTCCAGCGCGTGCGGGTACAGCCGTTGCTCGAACGGATACTCCAGCAGGTACTTCGACATCTGCAGCAGCGCCGGCTCGTTGTCCAGGCCGCTGCGGAAGCGCTGCAGCGTTTCGAGATAATCGGCATAGCCGCACTCGTCGCGGCGCTGCCGGTAGAGCGACCAGTAGCGATCGCGCTGGTCGTTGCCGAAGGCCGCGGCCAGGGTGTCGCCGAGGTCGGCGCCGAAGCGGTCGTTGTCGAGCAGGGTGTTGTCCACGTCGAGCAGGAACACCAGCGCCGCGGCCTCGCTCATGACGTGCGCTCCGCGTGCTCGTCGAGCACCGGGTTGTGCCAGCCGCCGTCGGCGGCGATCAGCGCGTCGGCCTCTTTCGGGCCCCAGCTGCCGGGGCGATAGGGGATCGCCGGGTGGTGGTTCGTCAGCACCGGATCGACCACTTGCCACGCCGCCTCGACCGCATCCTCGCGCGTGAACAAGGCGCCGTCGCCGGCCATCGCGTCGCCGAGCAGGCGCTCGTAGGGCAGCTCCTCGCCGGCCTGCTCGTCCATCAGGAACAGCTCGCGCTGGTCGCCGACGAACTCCTTGCCGGCACGCTTGACCCGCGCCGCCAGCGCCATCGCGGTGGTCGGCGACACGCGCAGGCGCAGGTAGTTGGCGCGGCCGGGGCGGGTCACCGCGTCGTCGAACAATTGCTGCGGCGGCGGCTTCAGCATCACCATGATCTCGGCCACCGTCTCGGGCAGGCACTTGCCCGAACGCAGGTACCAGGGCACGCCGCCCCAGCGCCAGGAGTCGATGTACAGCCGCAACGCGCAGTAGGTCTCCACGTCCGAACCCTTGGCCACGCCCGGCTCCTTGCGATAGCCGCGGTACTGGCCGCGCACCAGGTCGTCGGGCGCGAGCGGACGCATCGCCTGGAACACCTTGGCCTTCTCCGCATGCACTGCCTCGAAGCCCTGGTAGGCCGGCGGCTCCATCGCCAGCAGCGCCACGATCTGCATCAGGTGGTTCTGGATCACGTCGCGCAGGCAGCCGGCGCCGTCGTAGAACGCGCCGCGCCCCTTCACCCCGAACTGCTCGGCCAGCGTGATCTCCACGCTGGCGATGTGGTCGCGATTCCAGATCGGTTCGAGGAACGAGTTGGCGAAGCGGAAATACAGGATGTTCATGATCGCTTCCTTGCCCAGGAAGTGATCGATGCGGAAGATCGCCTCGTCCGGAAACACCGAGCGCAGCGTGCGGTTGAGCGCGCGCGCGGAAGCGAGATCGTGGCCGAACGGCTTCTCCACCACCACCCGCGCGTCGTCGGCGCAGCCGGCCTGCTGCAGCCCCTTGACCACCGTGCCAAACAGGCTGGGCGGGATCGCCAGGTAATGCAGTGGCCGCTTCGCCTTGCCCAGCGCCTGTTTCAGCCGGGCGAAGGTGGCCGGGTCGGCGTAGTCGCCGTCGACGTACTGCAGCCGTGCCGCAAGCTTGTCGAACACCGCCTTGTCGAACTTCTCGCCGTGCTCCTTCGCCGCCTGCCGCACGCTGTCGAGCGCACGCTGGCGCAGCTGCTTCACCGTCCAGCCGGACAGCGCCACGCCGATCACCGGCACCTCCAGATCGCCGTCGCGCGTCATCGCCAGCAGCGCCGGGAAGACCTTCTTGTAGGCCAGGTCGCCGGTGGCGCCGAAGAAAACCAATGCATCCGAGCGGGGTGTCGCCATCGTGGGAGTGTCTCCGGTGAGAGTCGGGGTCGGCGGTCGGACGGCGGTGGAACGGGTGCCGGGCGAGAGCCGCATCGCGGCGAGTGTGCCCGCGCACGGGTGAAGCTGGTGCAAAAAGCGCGTCGCGATCAGCGCTTGCGCGCCAGGCTGAGACCGTCGCCCAGCGGCAGCATCGACAAGTCGATGCGCTCGTCGTGGTGCAGCTTGTCGTTCAATGCCTGCAGCGCAAGGGTGTCGGCGTCGTGCGCGGGTTGCGCCACTGCGCCGCCCCACAGCACGTTGTCGATCGCCAGCAGGCCGCCGGGGCGCAGCAGGCGCAGGCAGCGCTCGTAGTAATCGTCGTAGCCGCTCTTGTCCGCGTCGATGAAGGCGAAGTCGTAACTCCCGGCTTCGCCGGCGGCCAGGCGCGCGTCCAGCGTCTCGCGCGCGGGCGCCAGGCGCAGCTCGATCTTGTGCGCCACGCCGGCGCGCGCCCAGAACGGCTGGCCGACCGCGGTGAACTCCGCGCTGATGTCGCAAGCCAGCAGATGGCCGTTTTCGGGCAGCGCCAGCGCCACCGACAGCGCGCTGTAACCGGTGAACACGCCGACCTCGATGCAGCGCCGCGCACCGATCAGTTTCACCAGCAAGGCCATGAACTGCCCCTGCTCCGGCGAAATCTGCATCTGCGCGCGCGGATGTTCCTGCGTCGCCTCGCGCAGCGCCACCTGCTGCGGATGCTCGCGCAGCGAGTGGTCGAGCAGGTAGCGATACAGCGTGTCGTCCAGGTTCAGGCTGCGGCGGGACATGGCGGTGCTCGAAGCGCGAGGGGAACCCCGATTCTATGCCCGCTGGCCGAGTGCGCCACGCTCAGGGCAGGCGCTCGTCGTCGCGTCGCCCCAGCTGGCGTCGCCGCCTGGTCCACCAGCGCAGCAGGCCGTACGACAGGCGCACCTTTTCCTGGCCCACCGGCAGGTCGGCGCGGGCGAAGATCCACGACGACTTGCTGAAGGCGATCTGCTGCGCCGGATACACGCTGCGATGGCCGATGATCAGATACGCCGCGACGCAGGCGCCGGCCACGTACAGGGTCGAATCGGAGCCGAACAGTTCCACGCCCATCAGGATCGCCGCGATCGGCGCATTGGAGGCCGAGGCCACCACCGCCACCAGTCCCACTGCCGCGCCGAGCGCGGGCGCCAACCCCAGCATCGGGGCGAACGCGCCGCCCAGCACGGCGCCGATCACGAACTGCGGCGTCACGATGCCGCCGTAGAAGCCCGAGCCCAGCGTGATCGCCACCAGCAGCGCCTTCCACAGGAAACCCAGGGTCGGCATCGACTGCCCGTCCAATGCGCGCTCCATCAGCGGCAGGCTCAGCCCGAGGTAATCCGTCGGCAGCACCAGGAGCAGCAGCGCCAGCACCACCGCGCCGGCCATCGGCAACAGCGGCGGCCACAGCGCGTAGCGCTCGCGCAGGGTGACGAACGCGCGGCGGATGGTCTGCAACAGTTCGACGAACACCCACGCCGCCGCGCCGCAGAGGATGCCGATCAGCACCGTCTTGAGGAACAGCAGCTCGGTGAAATCACCGACGAAGGCGATGCGGTAGACCGGATACGGCACGCCGAGCGCCTTGCTGACCTCGAACGCGGTGACCCCGGCGACGATGCCGGGAAACAGGAAGTCGTGGCGGATGCGGCCGATCGCCAGCATCTCCACGCCGTAGATCGCCCCGGCGATCGGGGTGCCGAACACGCTGGCGAAACCGGCGCTGACGCCGCAGGCCAGCAGTCGCTTGCGCAGCTCCGGGTTCAGGTGCAGCACCCGGCCGATGCCGGCGGCGAGGCTGGCGCCGATGTGCGAGCACGGCCCTTCCTTGCCGGCCGAGCCGCCGCAGCCCAGCGTGATCAGCGCCGCCACCGGCTTGATCCACAAGGTGCGGAACGGCATCTTGCCGCGCTGCTCGTTGACCGCCACGATCGGCGAGTCGTCGAAGTTGCTGCGCCGCAGGCGATAGCCGTAATGCAGCAGCAGGCCGTTGGCCAGGCCGCCGGCCAGCAGCAGGCCGGCCTGTGCCCACCACGAGATCGCGTAGGTGTGCCCGGAGGTGGCGAACAGCGCGCGCAGGAACAGGCTGCAGCCCACCCCGATCACCGCCCCGGTGACGATCGACAGCACCAGCCACTGCACCACCGTCGCCAGCATCACGAGCGGTTCGGCGAGGCGGAGGCGAGGCATCGGGTGGTACCGGACAGGCAGGGAGGCCGCGCATTGTAGCCCGCCGCGACACGGTGCCCCGTGCCCACCGCCCGCCGTTCCGGCGGGCGGTGACGTTCAGTGCCTCAGTGCGCGCGCTCGCGCACCGGCTTCACGTAGGTGTCGAACAGCTCGTCGATGCGGCGGTATTCGTCGTACCAGGAATCGGCGTGGACGAAGCCGTGGCGTTCCATCGGGTACAGCGACATCCAGAAGTTCTTCTTGTGCAGCTCGATGAAGCGCTGGTACAGCCGGATCGTGTCGCTGGCCATCACGTTGTTGTCGATCAGGCCGTGCTGCATCAGCAGCGGGTCGCGCAGGTTGGCGGCGTACGCGATCGGCGAGCTGGTCTTGTACGCCTCCGGGTCGAGCTGCGGGTCGTTGAGGATGTTGGAGGTGTACTCGTGGTTGTAGCTGGTCCAGTCGGTGACCGGGCGCTGCGCCGCGCCGGCGGCGAATTCGCCCGGCGCACGCAGCAGCGCCATCTCGGTCATGAAGCCGCCGTAGCTGCCGCCGTAGAGACCCACGCGCTGCGGGTCGACGCCGTGGTGCTTGACCAGCCACGCCTTGCCGTCGAGCAGGTCCTCCAGTTCGGGGTGGCCCATGTTGCGGTAGATCGCGGTGCGCCAGTCGCGGCCGTAGCCGGCCGAGCCGCGGTAGTCCATGTCCAGCACCACGTAGCCCTGCTGGACCAGCAGGTTGTTGAACATCTGCTCGCGGAAATACGGCGTGGCCTGCAGCGTCACGTCCTGCAGGTAGCCGGCGCCGTGGATGAAGATCACCGCCGGGCGCGAGGCCGGCGCGGCGACCTCGTCGGCCGGGCCGTAGTACTTGGCATACACCACCCCGGCGCCGTGCGCGGAGGGCACCTCGACGATCTTCGGCGCGATCCACGGGTGCGCCATGTAGGCGCTCTTCATGGTGTGGGTGAGTTCCTTCGCGGTGCCGCCGGCGGCGTCCACCACCGCGAGCTGGTCGAACCGGTACGGCGAGCCATGCAGCACGGCGAGCTGCCGGCCGTCGGGCGACAGCTCGAAGCCGTCGACGCCCTGGTACTGCGTCAGCCGGCTCAGCTCACCGCCGGCGGAAGGCACGCGATAGACGTCATAGCTGTACGGCGCCACCTTGTTGGCCAGCACGTAGAACCACTGGCCGTCCTCGCTCAGCTGCGGCGCGCTGACCTCGAACTTGCCGGCGCCGGTGAGCGCTCGCGCCTTGCCGTCGAGCGGCTTGGCATACAGCCGCGAATAGCCGCCCTGCTCGCTCAGGTACCACAGCGTGCGGCCGTCCTTGAGCCAGCCGAAATCGTTGAAGCTCCAGTTGATCCACGCCGGGTCGGTCAGCCGATGCTGGCTTGTCAGCACGTGCTGCGTGAAATCGACGCTGGCGATCCAGCGGTCCTTGTTGTCGATCGCGCGCAGTTGCACCGCCAGGTTCGCGCCATCCTCGCTCCACGCCAGGCCGCCCAAGTTCACCGTGACCGGCCGTACCTCGGGCGCCTTCAGCGCCTTGGCCTGGTCGGCCTTGCCGGCCTTCTCCAGCGCGGCCACCGTCTGCTTGCGCAGCGCCGCGAGCGGATCGGTCTTGATGCCGGGCAGCGCATCGGTCGTCAGCGGGTAGCTCTTGTGCTGCGCCAGGTCCAGCAGCAGCAGCGACTGCGGTGCCGGGTCGGCGCGGCCGACGTAGGTGCGCGCGTCTTCCGCCTCGGTGTAGCCGCTGTCGGTGACGTAATGGTTGACCACCGGCGCCTTGCCGTCCTTGTACTGCCTGGGCTCGGTCACCAGCAGCAGCCAGCGGCCGTTCGGCGACAGCGTGCTGTTGACCGCCTTGATCTTGCCGCCCAGCCAGAACGGCCGCGGCGCCCGGCCGGCATCGGCCGCCTCCAGCGCCTGCGTGTGCTCGCGCACCGCTTCCTTGTCGGCCTTGATCGCGCGCAGCGTCTTGAACAGGTCCAGCTGCAGCTGGCCGAGGTCGTCGGGCTGCTTCGCCTGCGGGTCGTCGGCGAACTTCAGCTCGGCCACCGGCGCGCTGACGCCCTTCGCCAGGTCGTAGCTGTACCAGTCGTTGCCGGCGCGGTACTGCAGCGCGCGGCCGTCGGCGGAAAACTGCGGCGCGGACTCGCGCTGCGTGGTCAGGGTGACCTGGCGGCGCTGGCCGCTGGCCAGGTCGACCAGGAAGATGTCATCGTGCAGGACAAAGGCCGCGTGCCGGTGCGCACGATCGAACACCGCCGGGCCGTCGGCGCCGGCCATCGCCGCCGGATCGAGCTTCACGCTGCTGCCGCTGGCCGGGTCGACGCGGTACAAGTCGCGCACCGAGCTGCCCTCGCGCTTCAGTTCGTAATAGAGGCTGCGGCCGTCCACGCTCCAGTAGGGATTCTCCACCGGCTGTCCCATCCAATCGGCGTCGGCCATGATGGTTTCCAGGTCCAGCGGGGTGGATGCGCCGGCAGTCGGCGTGGCCGCCGCGGCAGGAAGCGCCAGCAGAGCGGCGAGGCTGGCGAGCAGCAAGCGATGCATGATCTTCATTCCCCAGGCAAGAGAGCACCCTAACCTAGCGTTCGCCACGAGACGGGGAGTGTGCCGAAAGTCAGGGGAGCGCCGCCGCAGCGGCCGCGGTTGGCGCTACCCTCGCAGGTATTCGCGTCCTGCCCCGGAAATCCTCGCCATGCGCCATGCCCCGCTCCTCGCCCTGTTGCTGCTTGTTGCCGACGGCGCCGTCGCCAGCCAGTTGCCCACGCAAGCCGTGCCGCACCAGGCGCCGCACCAGCAGGCACTGATCGGCGAATCGCCGCTCCTGCCGCCGCCGTCGCCGCAGCGCAGCGCGTCCAGCACCATCCACGGCACGCGCGTGGCCGACCCCTACCGCTGGCTGGAAAACCCCGCCGACCCGGCCGTGCGCCAGTGGATCGCCGCGCAGAACGCCTACACCGAGGCGACGCTGGCGGCGATGCCGCAAGGCAAGGCGCTCACCGCGCGCGTGCAGCAGCTGGCGATCACCTCGACCACGCGCTCCGGCCCGGTGCTGGCCGGCGGCACCCTGTTCTACCTGCAGCAGACGCCGCCGCAATCGCAGCCGGTGCTGGTCGCGCAAGCCTGGCCGGAGGGCGCGGCGAGGACCCTGGTCGATCCGAACGCCGACCACGGCGGCACCGCGATCACCGGCTACTGGCCCTCGCCGCACGGGCGCTATCTGGCCTACGGCACCGCCGAAGGCGGCAGCGAACTGACCACCCTGCACGTGCTCGACGTAGCCAGCGGCAAGACACTCCCCGACACCCTGCCCTGGGCCGGCGGTGGCACCACCCCGCAGGGCGTGGCCTGGGATACGGACGAGGCAGGCTTCAGCTATGTGCGCTTCGCGCCGCCGGCGGCGGGCCACGAGGTGGTGCAGTTCAACGCGACCCTGGTGCATCACGCGCTGGGCCGGGCCGCCGATACCGACACCGTGGTGTTCGGCCGCGGCTACTCGAAAACCGCCGAGTACGTGCTGGTGAACTCGCCCGCCACGGCGCAAGCCGCGGTGCTCGCCTACGACGGTGATGGCGGCCCGGCCGAAGTGTTCCTGCGCCACGGCGCCGCATTCACGCGCGCACTCGATCGCCGCGCCAACGTGCGTACCGCCGCGTGGGTGAATGGACGGCTGTACGTGGCGTCGTTCGACGATGCGCCACGCGGCAGGATCGTGGCCGTCACCGACGACGGCAAGACCGTGCCGGTGCTGGCCCAGCGCGACGGCGCGATCCAGCAGATCGCCCCGCTCGGCGACGGCTTCCTGGTGGTGCGCAGCCAGGGCCCGGACTGGTGGATCGAGCAGTACGACGCCGGCGCGAATTTCGTGCGCCGCGTGCCGCTGCCGGCGCAGGGCATAAGCATCGGCGACATCGCCTCCGAGTCGGGTCGGCCCGAGGCCCTGATCAGCTACGCCGGCTGGACCACGCCCACCCGCTGGGCGGCATACGACGGCAACCGGGGCACGCTGAAAACGGTGTTCGCGGTGCAGCCCGCCGCCGATTATTCGAAGGTGGTCGTGCAGCGCATCGAAGGAAGCTCGAAGGACGGCACCAGGATCCCGGTCACCGTGCTGTCGATGCCCGGCATCACGCCCGACGGCGCGCGCCCGACCATCCTGTACAGCTACGGCGGCTTCGACATCCCGATCAAGCCCGGCTTCATCGGCGCCAACCTGGCCTGGCTCGAACACGGCGGCGTGCTGGCCTACGCCAACATCCGCGGCGGCAACGAGAATGGCCAGCAGTGGCACGCACAAGGCCAGAAGCTGCACAAGCAGAACGTGTTCGACGACTTCCACGCCGCCGCGCTGGCCCTCATCGACACGCATTGGACCGACCGCGCCCACCTGGGCATTCTCGGCGGCAGCAACGGCGGCCTGCTGATGGGCACGCAGATCGTGCAGCACCCTGCCGACTACCGCGCCGTGGTCGCACGCGTGGGCATCTACGACATGCTGCGCCACGAGACCGACTTCGCCAACGGCCCGTACAACATCCCCGAGTACGGCAGCATCGCCGACCCGGCGCAGTTCAAGGCCACGCTCGCGTACTCGCCACTGCAGAACGTCACGCCGCACGCTGCCTACCCGGCCGTGCTGATGACCACCGGCGAGAACGATCCGCGCGTGGCGCCGTGGCAATCGCGCAAGTTCACCGCCGCGCTGCAGAACGCCACCTCCTCGCCCCAGCCGATCCTGCTGCTCACCCGCATGCACGCCGGCCACGGCATCGGCGCCCCGTTCAGCCAGCGCGTCGGCGACACCGCGATCACCCTGACCTTCTTCGCGCACGAGCTGGGGCTGCCGGCCAGGAAATAGCCCGCCTCCCGTCGCGGGAGCCCGCCGGCGGGCTCCTGCGCATCGAGGCGGGGAACGCGACTGCTACGATGGTGCCCGTCTTCCACCATCCATCCGCCCCATGATCCTCCCCACCGTCGAACACGAGACCGCCGCCAACCCCACCCACAGCATCATCTGGCTGCATGGCCTGGGGGCCGATGGCCACGACTTCGCGCCGATCGTGCCGGAGCTGGTGGACCCGGCGTGGCCGGGGCTGCGCTTCGTGTTTCCGCATGCGCCGGTGCGACCGGTGACGATCAACAACGGCATGCCGATGCGGGCGTGGTACGACATCGCGGGTTTCGACGCGCGGGCACCCCAGGACGAGGCCGGCGTGCGTGCGTCGATCGCCGCGGTGGAGGCGCTGATCGCGCGCGAGCACCAGCGCGGCGTGCCCGCCGGGCGGATCGTGCTGGCGGGCTTCTCGCAGGGCGGCGCGATCGCGCTGGCTGCGGGCCTGTGCCACGCCCAGACGCTGGCCGGGATCGTGGCGCTGTCCACCTATCTGCCGATCGCCGAGGTGGTGGCGCGCGAGCGCAGCGCCGCCAATGCCGCGACACCGATTTTCCAGGCGCATGGCAGCGCCGACCCGGTGGTGGTCATGCAGCGCGGCATCGACTCGCGCGATCGTCTGCAGGCGCTGGGTTACGCGGTGGACTGGCACAGCTATCCGATGGCCCACGCGGTCTGCGCCGAGGAAATCGCCGACCTGCGCCGCTGGCTGGGCGCCCGGCTGGCCGCCTGAGGCGGCGTGCAGGACGGGCACCGCCCGCCGGCTCCCGCCCGAACGCATGCGGCATACTTGCCGCATGCCCGAACCCACGCCCGCCAGCGACGCCCGCGGCCGCGTCGAACACAGTCCGCTGCCGGACTTCTGCCAGCTGCCGGCGCTGTTCGCGCTGTTCGTGGTCGGCGCGCTGACAGTAACCGTGATGTGGCTGGCCCGCGACAATCGCCAGGACTGGGCCGCCTACAGCGTCAGCATGTTCTTCGTGACCTGGCTGGCGATGGTCGTGGCGCTGACGCTGTGCAAGCTGCGGCACCTGCTGCAACGTCTGCCCGGGCACATGCCGTACGTCGCGGTGTGGCTGCTGATCGTGCTGATCGTGCTGCTGGCCAGCGCCATCGCGCGCTGGCTCGACGGCGCACTGCAGACCGGCCTGATCGGCAGCCCGATGGCGGTCTTCGTGCGCGACAACACCATCATCGCCGCGCTGCTCGGCGCCGCCATGCTGCGCTACTTCTACGTGCTGGCGCAGTGGCAGGCGCGCCTCGCTGCGGTGGCGCGCGCGCAGGTGGAAGCCCTGCAGGCACGCATCCGACCGCACTTCCTGTTCAACAGCATGAACACCGTGGCCGCGCTGATCCGGGTCGACCCCGCCGCCGCCGAGCGCACGGTGGAGGACCTGTCCGAACTGTTTCGCGCCGCACTGGGCTCACCCGATCGCGGCGACGGCACGCTGGGCGAGGAGCTCGCACTGATCGAGCGCTATCTCGCGATCGAACAGCTGCGGCTGGGCCCGCGCCTGCGCATCCGCCGCGAACTGCACGAGCTGCCGGCGGATTTCCCGCTGCCGCGCCTGCTGCTGCAACCGCTGGTCGAGAACGCCGTGCGCCACGGCATCCAGCCGCTGCGCGAAGGCGGCGAGGTGGTGCTGCGCGGCGCGCGCGACGGTGAGGGCATCCGCATCGAGATCAGCAATCCGCTGCCGCCGCAGCCGGGCGCGGCGGGCAACGGCCACGGCCTGCGCAGCGTGCGCCAGCGCGTGGCATTCCGCTACGGCCCGCGTGCGGTGGTCGAGGCTGCGCCGCAAGGCGATCACTATGTGGTCATGCTGCGCCTGCCGAGGGCATCGCCGTGATGCGCGTGCTGATCGTCGACGACGAACCGCTGGCCCGCGCGCGCATGACCGCGCTGCTGGGCGAATGCGGCGACACGCAGCTGGTCGGCACGGTCGCCGACGGCGAGGCCGCGCTGGCCGCGCTCGACGAACTGCAGCCCGACGTGCTGCTGCTGGACATCAACATGCCGGGCATCGACGGCGTTTCCGTAGCCCAGCGACTCGCCGGCAGGGCACGGCCGCAGGTGATCTTCTGCACTGCGTACGAGGCGCACGCGCTGCAGGCGTTCGAGCTTGGCGCAGCGGATTACCTGCTCAAGCCGGTGCGGCTGGAACGCCTGCGCGATGCCCTGCAGCGTGCGCGGCGGCGCCTCGACGACAGCCCGCGCGAGTCGACCGCCTTCCTGCACGGCCGCCTGCGCGGCGAGGAGGTGCGCATCGCCTTGCACGACGTGTTGTGCCTGCTTGCCGAGGAGAAGTACGTGGTCGTGCAGCACGCCGGCGGCGAGCTGCTGATCGAGGAATCGCTGCGCCAGCTGGAGGAAGCCTGGCCTGACCAGCTGATCCGCCTGCACCGCAATTGCCTGGTGCCGCGCGCGCGCCTGGTCGGGCTGCGCAGCCTGGCCGACGGCCGCGTGCTGGCCCGCCTCGACGGCAGCGAACACAGCCCGGAGATCAGCCGCCGCAACCTCGCCGCGGTGCGTCGCTGGCTGCGCCTGGGCTGAGCGCGCACGGCGGACATCCGCCGCCGAAAGGAACCGTCAGCCCACGCCCGGTGGCGTTGTTCGGTGACGTGCAGGCCAGACCACGGCCTGGGCGACGATCACGCTCTCGCCATTGAAGGTCGCCGCGGGCGATCCGTGCAAGACGTAGCCGAGCGCCAGCGCCTCGCTGACCCGATGGCAAAACCCGGCATCGTCAGGGCCGGTAAGGATGCGATAGGCAGGAAGCCCTGGCGGCGGCGCGGAAGTCGAGGGAGGCATGGGCGCGGATCGAACTCTCGGGGGAACCAGGCTGCAGGCTAACGCAGGAATCACCTCTCGGCGAAGTCACGCGCGGCTTGCCGTTGTTCCGTGCAACCGAAGTTCGCGGACAGGCCTGCTCGCCGATCGGGAAGTCCGATGGATGCCCGCCTGCGCGGGCATCGCGTCCGTGGAACCCGATGCGCGCCCGGGCGTGCGAATTGCGCGGCAAACCATCGGGGAAGGGGTCAAGCACGTCACCCGCAAGCCACCGGCCTGACCATGACGATATCGCGCTGCGGATCGCCGCCGAGCGAAAAGACGTGATCACCCACTTGACGCCGCTCATGCAGTCACCCCGAAGATCGCCCCGGCTGCCGCGGTTAAGGCCATTGCCAGCGCGCCCCAGAAAGTAACGCGCAGCACGGATGCAAGTGCCAGGGCGCCGCCTGTGCGCGCCGCCAGCAGGCCTAGCAATGCAAGGAAGAACAGTGAGCTGCCTGCGAGGCCCCACATGAGTGTGGCGCTTGGGAGCACGAGTACCATCAGGAGTGGCAGCGCCGCACCCGTCGCGAATGTCCCGGCAGAAGCGAATGCAGCCTGGACTGGCTTGGCAGCCAACGTATCGGAGATGCCGAGCTCGTCCCTCCCGTGCGCCCCGAGCGCGTCGTGAGCCATGAGTTGGGTGGCAACACTCGACGCCAATGACCTGTCCAGCCCCCGCTGTACATAGATCGACACCAATTCGTCATGCTCCTGGTCTGGATTTGCGGCCAACTCCTTGCTCTCGCGAGCCAAGTCTGCGCGCTCGGTGTCAGCCTGTGAGCTGACCGAGACATACTCACCAGCAGCCATCGACATGGCGCCGGCAACCAGGCCAGCGACTCCTGCGACGAGAATTGCTCTCGTACCTGCTCCGGTGGCGGCAACCCCCAACACAAGGCTCGCGGTAGAAACGATACCGTCGTTTGCCCCAAGCACGGCAGCGCGAAGCCAGCCTGTTCGGTGTGTTCGATGCCTTTCGCTGTGCCTCATGCATTCTCACCTTGCGGTATGGGCCTCATGGCGACGCCTGACGCTGGAATTGAGCAGCGGCGAAGCCATCCGCCTGGAACGATTTGTCAGGCCACCGGATGCGCAAATGCGTCGGGCCGGCCGCATTCTTTGCAACGACAAGCAACAACAGGTAACGCGCCGGCAGGGACATTTGGCGCTGCAGTGCGATTCCACTGCCCGCTACCAAGTGAATCATCGGGTTCGCCGTTTGCCCATCGGGCCTGTCTGGTGCGGCGGCCGCCATCCCAGTCAGGTGCGAAGGCTCTTCAAGCTCTCCCGCACATCTGATGCATCGTGGCACGAATGCTCCCGGTCCTGGGCGGAGGCCTGATGGCTGCGCTCAGACGGGCCACAGGCTCGTCCCTACGGAATGCGCTGGTACTGGGGCAACCCATCGCCAATCTCATAGTAGTCACCCTTCTCGGCGACGAATACATGCAACTCGGCGTGCGTCTCGGTCGGCACGTCGAACGCTCCCATATGGATTCCGATCCACTCCTTGGCAGGTGGATCGAAGAACATGGAGCACCCGCATACCGAGCAGAACCCGCGACGCACCTTCTCGGACGAGTAATACCAGGTTACGTTCTCAGCGCCAGAAATCTCCACTGCACTCCTGGGCACGTCCGTTCCGACTGAATAGTGCCCCGAGAACTTTCGGCACTGAACACAGTGGCAAGCATCAGGAGGCTTAAGTTCGCACGAGACGGTGAACCTGACCGCCCCGCACATGCACGATCCCGTCTTCACAATCCATCCTGGCCTGACGCTTGAGTTAAGCGGCGGCGAAGCCGTCCGCCTTGAACGAAATGTTAGGCATGGACGCCGACAGTGTTGTTGTAGACGGCGACAAGCGCCCAAGCCAAAACTAGTGCAAGGAAGCCAACGAGTGAAATTTTGTCGGTGTGACGCTGGACGTCAAGGCCACGCGGATACTGCCCAAGTGTAACGAGAAGCAGTGACGCGCGACCGAGGTTGAACAGAACGAATGACCAAATGATGTAGTACGCGATGAATTTGGCGACGGCAACGAAACCCTTGGCAATTTCTTCTTGCATGAGTATGCGATACCTAACACCTGAGTTAAGCCGCGCCGCGAAGCGGCGTCGGCTTGAACGAATTGTTAGGCCCCACTACCGTGACCACCGCGCTTCTCTTGCTGCTTCAGGCAAGTCGTTCGCCGGAAGTAGGATCGGCACTGTGAACTGGACTCGATTCACGGCCACTTGCGAATTCTGGCTTGCGCCGCCCGCTCCAAGATTCAGAAGACCGGTTGCAACGCCGATTTTCGCGCCAGTGTTGGAGCCTTCTTGGACTGTGAGCGCCACGTCGAAGCTTATAGAGCGGGCATAGTTGTTGTTGCGGTTGTCCCACAACGCGGATTCGCCTCTATCCGACGTTGAGCCCATCAGATTTCCAGGGTTCACGTAGGCCCCGTGTGCCGCGATTCGACCTTGGGCTTCCACAAGTCCGTCGATGATCCCGGAGATGGTGTTCGCGACAAAATCTTTGAGGTCCATGGATCTTTCCTTGTGGGGCCTAACGCTTGAGTTGAGCGGCGGCGGAGCCGTCCGCCTCGAACGAGTGGTTAGGCCGCGCACCGAGGCTGAGCGAGGTACGCCTTGCCTTTGGCCGTGGCCGTGAACGCCGCCGTGCAGTTGTGCTGAGAGCTGACCGGCGCACGCTTGCAGAAATGAATTGTGCTGCGTTGTGTGATACGCCAGCGGATGAGCCCGAGGGCGGACAAGCGTCCGACGATAGACGACAGCTCCTGGAAACTAACGTTACGCTCATAGTAGGTACCCAGCACTGGACGTGCTGTTTTGAAGTGGATGAACGCATCCTCAGCCATAGCCAAGACACTGTCCTCTATGTTGGAGAGCGCAAGCTTTTCCATGAGGCCTAACGCTGGAATTGAGCGGCGGCGGAGCCGTCCGCCTCGAATGAGATGTTAGGCCGCATGCGACTAGGCAAGCTTGGCCCAAGTTTCTTGAAGCTTAGCTTGAGCCTCACGATGCCACCACCTGATTAGGCCGTGGTGGCGTGGATTGATCGTACCTTTGAGCAAGTCGCAGTCTTGGATAGAAAAAGACGCGTCGATACCGCCGCCGCGAATGTGGAAGTGCGGTGGCGGATGATCTTTGGGATAGATGTAGATGCTTAGACCGTTAACGCGACCAACGAGCTCTTTGATGAAGTAGAGATCGCCGTTTGGCAGCACGTTGTAGCCGCCACTCAACAGATGCTCAAGCGCCGCCAACGATCCTTCGACGCTGGAAGCATCTGCGATCTCTTTCTGCAATTCGTCCGGCATCTTTCTCATTGCGGCCTAACGCTGGAGTTAAGCGGCGCGCGGGCTTTTTCGCGCGTCCGCCTTGAACGAATTGTTAGAGCGTACTCGCTGCACAGCATGTGTGACTAGCGCAATGGGAACTCCGTATAAGCCGACCAGGTATGCAACGGCCGAGCCTGCTGCCACAAAGCATATAGCGACCATGGCAAGGACAACGAGCAGCTTAGAGATGACTGAAGCGCGATTTCGTTGCAGCAGTGCCGCGTACAGCGGGCACCCGACTAGTAGCGTGGCCGGTGCAGCGAAGAGCAGCGCAACCGCGAGAAGAGGAAAGGCTGCTAATGGTGCAGACGCCCAATCATGAAGTTGTGGAGTGCGATTGGAGAACGCGATTCCGGCGCCAAGGAGTAGAGATGCTAAATAGCCGCCCGCGAACATGCCGAAAATTCCGCAAGGGATCGTTCTTCGAATGGCCGCGGAATACTTCATGTGCGCTCTAACGCTTGAGTTAAGCGGCGGCGAAGCCGTCCGCCTTGAACGAACTGTTAGAGCCCATTTTCCGCGCCAAGGCGGGTGCGCGCCAGCAGTACGAACTTGCCAGATGCATCCTCAGCCGCGATGCCAGACATGAGCGCATTAAATAGCTCCGGGCCTAGCGCATCCTGGCCTATCTGCTCGGTGAGAGCCGCGATGTTCGCCTGAAGCTGGGAGCGGAAAGCTACCTGCCGCGTCTCGTCGTGGCCGCTCCAGACGAACCCCTTGTCATTGTAGGAGGCGGCGGAGCCAAGAGCGCGCAGTAGCTTTCCGGCGAGAACTCGAGGGGAGCTGGTCATGGACTCTAACGCTTGAGTTAAGCGGCGGCGTAGCCGTCCGCTTGAATGAAATGTTAGACCTTTGGTGGGAGGGTTCGCCGATGTTGAGCCTCAGCTTGAGCAAGCCTGGCAAGTATTGCGAGGAAGCAGCCGATGGCAATGAGACCTACACCCAAGGTCGCTTGGGAAAGCGAAAAAATGCCGCCGAGTACTACCAAGATGCCTAGGACAACTAGAAAGATGCTCATGTTTTCCCCTGTTACAAATGATCAACCTGCTACGCCAAGTCTGGAAGAAAAGGTCTAACGCTGGAGTTAAGCGGCGGCGCAGCCGTCCGCCTTGAACGAGATGTTAGGCGCCGCCTTCGAAGTGCGCCAAGATGGACCGCAAGTTCTCGCCCAATGTGCTCAGTTGACCTTGACAGTATTGCCGGTGGCCATCGATACCCCGATGAATCACTGCGTTCATAGTGTCGTGGTAGCCGGGCGACGTTGCATTTATGCACTCCTGAACGGCTTGGGCATTGAGCTCAGAGGAATAATCGAAGGTCTCGGCAAACACAATCAGAGCTAGCGCATGGATTTGCGCCGGCTCCAAACCCCGAATGGCTCCGTCTGCGTGGAGCATGCCGAACAGAAAAGTACCGACGAGCGCCTGATGCAGCCGAGAGAGTTGTGGAAATTGTAGGCGCGCTGCGGAAAGCAGACCGGCAGCCATCTTGGTTTGCTCAGCCCGCACCTTTGCGAGGTCTGGCTTCTTCTTCCAGAACACCGATATTTCTCCTGTGACGCCTAACGCTTGAGTTAAGCGGCGGCGAAGCCGTCCGCTTGGACGAGGAGTTAGACGGTTGCGACGCAGCATGCTCGGGCGACGATGTTGGCGCGCGACGAACGCGAAGCTTGAGCAAACGACTACCCCCCAAAACTGCCAGCTCTGAAAGCCCAGGCTTGCGACGACGCTGCGCGAAATGCTGCTGCGGCGATGGACGACAAGCCAGCGCGAAGCTGGGCGAAACACATGCAACGACGAACCAACACGAGCTACCGACTAACGCAGAGGTAAGCGGCGGCGGTACGCCGTCCGCTTGACCGCCGTGTTAGACGGCGGAAGCAGACGTTGCCGCGATGGTGAACGAAGCCATGATGCCATGAGCGCAGGCTACCCGAAGAGGGAACACAAGACGATTGCATTGGGAGCAGCCGAAGCGGCTTTGATGGTGAGCAAGGCCGTGAACGTGACGCGGCCGCCAACAACCCTGTGAAGCAAATGAAACGCTCCGCCGACTAACGCTGGAATTGAGCGGCGGCGCAGCCGTCCGCCTCGAATGACTGGTTAGGCCCTACCTTACAGCCTATTTGTTGAGGCTTATAGCAAGGCCGGAAAACAACAACACCATGAAGCACGAAAGGCCAAGCAGCAGTCTTTTGCGTGCGAGTCGGTACGAAGAAAGCACAAGAGGGTTCAATGCTTCAACTGAAACTTTGCCAGACTGGATGGCTTGGAAGGCCCGATAGTTACCGTTGACAGGAGACAGCGAAGGACGACCTGTCGCGAGCAATTTCTCGTAGAGGCCAGGATGAAATTGCCTGAACTCCTTTCCGAAGCGATGAAGCGAAATGAAGTACATCGCATACAACGGCAGAATGACCGCCAAAGCGAGCAAAAAAATTGCTGGGACTATAAGGCTCATTTGCACATGCAGGCCTAACGCTGGAGTTAAGCGGCGGCGAAGCCGTCCGCCTTGAACGAACTGTTAGGCGGAACCCGAGGCCCGACCTTTGATGGACGATAGCGCCACACCAAACGCACCACAAGAACGCGGAATGGTGAGAGCCTGCGCGCGACAGACGAACCGCTGACGAGATGGTGACGTTGCGACGCACCGCGCCCACCGAGAACGAAATGGATGCGAGAGCGAACACAGGCGCGCACGCTGCGACAGCCGACAAAGCACCGGCAAACGCCATACGCAGGCTGGCCGGAAACACAACGAAGAAACGATGCTGGTACGGAGTATGACCGAGACGCTGGCGTTGACTTGCCACTGACCCGAGAACGCTTGTGAAGCCTAACGCTGGAGTTAAGCGGCGGCGCAGCCGTCCGCCTTGAACGATTTGTTAGAGCGACTTGGCGCTGCGCTTAACGGCGACCACAGCTGCACTAGTACCTAAAAACGTGCTGACAAAACCCAAAAACCAGTACATGCAATAGAGCAACCAGTAACGCAATGGCCCGGTGGCCAGATGCGCATCGCTACTACCACAGCGCGCTGAGCTACAAGCAAACGTACCCGTCAGATCAGCGTTGTACAGCAAATAGAAAGAGTAGAGCGCCAAGGGACCGAAAACAAAGATGCATGCTACAAAACGCAAGCGGCCTACCGATGCTGACAGAGGCTCCGCTTTAACCGCATAACGCCAAGTTGCAAGAAGAGCTGCCAAGACGGCTATTGTGATAGTTGTGATTGCCAACATGCTCTCTGGTCGCTCTAACGCTGGAGTTAAGCGGCGGCGGAGCCGTCCGCTTGGATGACGGGTTAGGTGCCGCGCGGCACCAACGGAACCAGGAACTCATGCGCAGCGAAAGTCATGCCAAAGCCCACAAGCACGACGAGGGCAGCTTGCCAAGAGAAGCCAAAATGTGTGGCCAGCGGCATGCTAGCGAGAAACGGAATGCCTGCAAGCATGGCGAACCATGAAACAGAAACTTGCTCCCCACAGTGCGCGCACGACGTCGAAAGTGCGGGCCCAAGGCACGATTTTCTGGCGTAAGAAATTGCTGAATGATGGCAGTAAGGACACTGAAGCATATGTGTGAGACCTAACGCTGGAGTTAAGCGGCGGCGTAGCCGTCCGCCTTGAACGAATTGTTAGGCCGCAGCGAGTTCCCGGCGCGCCCGAAAGAAACGGTAAAGCAGCACGCCACCGGCAGCGACCAGCCCGGTGCCGACATACCCACCCAGTGCACAGAGGCCGCCGGCTGACGCCGAGCAAAAGCCCCAAGCGCCGATGAGTGCAGCCGGAATGTAACCCCCGACCGCGAGTGCCAAAGACGCAGCCGCGAACCGGACTGCAGTCGCAGCTGAGAGCCGGGAAGCCATCTGCACGAAGCGCCAAAGTGTCACGACGACACCCGACCAGAATGCAATGAGGCCAGTGGTGTATGCGAGCGCGAATAGATTTTCCATGCGGCCTAACGCTGGAGTTAAGCGGCGCGCGGCTTTTCGCGCGTCCGCTTGGACGACGGGTTAGGTGACCTACCCGTGAGATGCACGTCGATACCCAACGTTGTGGGCGGCATGATGTGCCGAAAGATTATGCGCCCCGCCTGACCTAGCACAATGACGTACTGAGAGATTGCACCCTCTTCAAGCGGATCGGATTGCTCGACGGAAGTTATGAGAGCAGGCAGCAATGCACCACATTCTTGGACCTGCTGAGCCTCTATGACATGACCGTCAGGCTGTAGAACACGCAACCCGGCCGGAGAAGACTCCCGCAGTTCCAAGCCTAGGGACGGGTACTTTTCCTCGTCCAGGACGACCTCGCAGGCATTTAGTTGCAGGAAGACATCGTCGGCCAGTTCGAGGAAAGCGTCGTACGTAACGATTGGCGTGGTGAGCTCATTGACCCATGCCGGATGCACTGGGCCTGACGGGAACAGCCAGACGGCCTTCAGAGTCCTTCCTGTTAGCGAAGTAGCTTCCATGGGCACCTAACGCTTGAGTTGAGCGGCGGCGAAGCCGTCCGCCTCGAACGAGTGGTTAGGCGCGCCCCTCACTGCAGCCAGCCCGAGTCGTAGACATGGCCGGCGAGTGAAGTGACAACAGCCCGTGTGTGCAAAGAATACCCATCTTTGTCCCACGGTGCCGGCGTGGCGCGCAAGACGATGGACGCTACGTCAGTGTCGGAGAAGCCGTGCTTGAGCAGAATGGACTTGCTCTTTGCCTGGAGGGTGAGGAGTGCCAAACGTAGCGGCTTGAGCTCAGCAGCTTCGGGCGGGTACGGAGAAAAAGCCAGCAAGTCGATGTCGGTTGTACTTGCGCCGACGGCCCTGAGAGCCTCGGCAAGATGGGGCGAAATGCAACTAAGTCCGCTACCCGCGTGGTGAGCGATGCTGTGAGCTACTCCTGCGAGTTTTGCCGTTTTTCTCATGAAGCCTAACGCTGGAATTGAGCGGCGGCGCAGCCGTCCGCCTCGAATGAGATGTTAGGCGCCTGATGCATTGCACTGCCTCTCGACCGCCCTGGTATGAAAGACAATTGTTGCGGCTAGAGCAACGCCCAAGATGATAAGAGCGATGCCCGCACAAGCTGACATTTGCCACACGGTAGCCACTACAGCAGTAAACAGGGACAGGTAACCGATTAACGAAATAGTAGCAGCCACTCGCATGTTGATGTGCTTGTAAACATGCTCGCCGTGCAATAGGTATGCGTTTATGTATTGAAAGCCGAACAACCACGCTACTAGCGAAAAGATTGAGGCCCAAAGTGCGACTGCGCTGTAGGAATCGCTCCCATGCAGTTGCGACAGCAGGATTATGATGCCTGCAGAGAAGCCCGCCGTCGTCAGAGCGATGTTGCGCATCAACTCCAGGTTTTCCTTGGAAAGATGGCTCTTCAAATGTCCAACTGGATCTGATGGTCTCATGGTGACGCCTAACGCTGGAGTTAAGCGGCGGCGAAGCCGTCCGCCTTGAACGAACTGCTAGGCGGAACCCGAGGCCCGACCTTTGATGGACGATAGCGCCACACCAAACGCACCACAAGAACGCGGAATGGTGAGAGTCTGCGCGCGACAGACGAACCGCTGACGAGATGGTGACGTTGCGACGCACCGCGCCCACCGAGAACGAAATGGATGCGAGAGCGAACACAGGCGCGCACGCTGCGACAGCCGACAAAGCACCGGCAAACGCCATACGCAGGCTGGCCGGAAACACAACGAAGAAACGATGCTGGTACGGAGTATGACCGAGACGCTGGCGTTGACTTGCCACTGACCCGAGAACGCTTGTGAAGCCTAACGCTGGAATTAAGCGGCGGCGGAGCCGTCCGCTTGGATGAGTGGTTAGGCCGGGTGTTGCAACTGGAAGTACAAAACGTAGGCCCACAGGAACAGTACTGGAGCAGCAAGCCACCGAACAACCGAGACAGCTTTAAGGATTGACGGATCATTGACAAGGCTTGGCCGGGCTGTGCAGATGAATTTAAGCAACGCCCAAGATGACGCCCAATCAGTAACTGGCTGAAGCCGACTATGGAGAACAGGCAGCAGACCAGAAAAGCGTGAGTCAACTTTGTGGTAGAGCGCGGTTGCAAGCCACAGCCATAGTAGCCAGAGGGCTACGAGAGTAATGGATGCAAGTACGAATCTATCGTGCATAAGGCCTAACGCTGGAGTTAAGCGGCGCGCGGCTTTTCGCGCGTCCGCTTGGACGACTGGTTATGTTGCGCCTGCGGCTTGTAGTTAATCGTCAGAACCGCAATCGCACAATGCGCAGACTGCTTCGGAATCTGTAACCACGTCACCGACACTCACAATGCGCGAGTCCTCACCACGAGCCTCCTCAGCCTTGATGCAGTCAATGCAAACGGGCGCTTCGGGGTACTGCTCTGATGCTCGGTCGGACGACAAGTCACCCCACAGCATGCATTGCTTCATTTGGACTTTGGACATTTCAAGTTTCCTCTGATGTTGGTTGTGCAACATAACGCTAAGTAGACCCCAGATCGGGGCATATGCACGCCATGCTCCACGCTCGCTGCGGCACCGTCAAGCGGGAAAGTCCTACGTTCCATCAAGAGTTTGTCCGGCTGCCTTGGCCCGCCGCAAGGGCGGATGCTGGTTTGCATATCTCGCGAAATGAGGTGTGTATGCCTTATCGCCCCGAAAACGCCGATATGCATGCTGGCGCAGGCAAGCCGCCGCGGCTGCTGGACGAAGTACGGAGAGTGCTTCGGGTAAAGCACTACAGCCTGCGTACGGAGCATGTTTACGTCGGCTGGATTCGCCGCTTTATTCTGGCCAACGGCAAACGACACCCTCGCGACATGGGGCCGGCCGAGGTGGAGCAGTTCCTGTCGCAGTTGGCGGTACGGGGGAAGGTGGCGGCGAGCACGCAGAATCAGGCGCTTTCGGCGCTGCTGTTCCTGTATCGCGAGGTGCTGCAGGTGCAGTTGCCGTGGCTGGATGGCGTGATCCGGGCCAAGCGGCCTGCGCGGGTGCCCACCGTGCTGTCACGCGATGAGGTGGCACGTTTGCTGGCACGCATGGATGGGCGACCCTGGTTGCTGGCCAGTCTGCTGTATGGCGCCGGCCTGCGCTTGATGGAGGCACTGCGCCTGCGGGTGAGGGATGTGGATTTCGACCGCGGCGAGATCACCGTGCGCGACGGCAAGGGCAGCAAGGATCGCCACACCATGTTGCCGCGTTCGCTGGCCGAGCCGTTGCGGCGCGAAGTGGAGCGGGCGCGGCAGTTGCACCAGGCCGATCTGCAGGAGGGCTTTGGCAACGCTTGGCTGCCGTTCGCCCTGGCGCGGAAGTATCCCTCGGCGCCGCGCGAGTTCGGCTGGCAATACGTGTTCCCCGCACCGCGTCGTTCGCGCGATCCGCGTGATGGTTGCGAGCGGCGGCATCATTTCGACGATGCGTTGCTGGCACGCGCGCTGAAAAGGGCGTGCCGCGAGGCGGGCTTGGCCAAGCCGGTCAGCGCGCACACGCTGCGTCACAGCTTCGCCACACACCTGCTGGAGTCGGGCAGCGACATCCGCACCGTGCAGGAGTTGCTGGGCCACAAGGACGTGAAAACCACCCAGATCTACACCCACGTGCTCAACCGCGGCGGGCACGGCGTGTTGAGTCCGCTGGATCGGTGAGTTTTCCTCGACGAGTTCCGGTGGCCGAAGGTTCTCGCCTCTCGGGTCAAGGTCGAATCTCAGCCAGCCCGGCCTTGCGATTCTTTCGAACACGACAGCCGGCCACGGATTCGCGTGACCGAGTCCGGGCGCGTGCCTGGTTCGACATTCCCGCAAGCTGCAGGTTGGGGCCGGATACGGAGCAGCCGCTGGCATGGCCCGCATCGAGCGGCGCGATCCAGACCCGGCGACAAGGTTGCGGGCCGAGGCTATTCCGCCTAGAGTAAGAATTCCTTACATTCGGTCCGGGCCCATGCTAGCCAAGCTCACCAGCAAGAACCAGTTGACGCTGCCCAAGGCGGCGGTTGAGGCCACCGGCAATGCCGAGTACTTCGAGGTGGAAGCGCGTGCCGGGCAACTCGTGCTGACGCCTGTGCGCATCCAGCGCGCCGACGCTGTGCGCGCCAAGCTTGCCAAGCTGAACCTCGACGACGATGGTCTCGCCGCGGCGGTTTCCTGGGCACGCCAGGCCAACCCGGCGAGCCACGCCGCACACATCGCCGAGCCGCGGGGCCGGTACGACGCGAAGCCATCGCGCGCGAGCACGCCTGTGCCGCGGCGCAAGCGGTGAGTCCGCCCGCGCACGGGAAACCCCGCTGGGTACTCGACACCAACGTCGTGTTGTCGGCGCTGATCCGCCCTGGCGGCGTCAGCGGTCGTTTGCGTCTCGCCTGGCAGGCGGCGCTGCACGTGCCGCTGGTCAGTCGCGACACTGCCGCTGAACTGATCCGCGTGCTCGCTTACCCCAAGTTCAAGCTGACCGCCGACGAGCAACACGATCTGCTCGCCGACTATTTGCCGTGGACGGGGACTTTCCGTATCCCCGATCCACCACCGCGGACACCCCTCTGCCGCGACCCGCATGATCTGCCGTTCCTGCAACTCGCGCTCGCGGCGAAAGCCGATGCGTTGATCACCGGCGATGCCGACCTGCTGATGCTCGCACCGCTGCGCGGCCTCGCAATCATGACGCCGGCACAGGCGATCGAGCGTCTGTCCCGCTAGAAGCGCGAGCCGGGTCGCCAACGCAGTTATCTCGTGCGTGGCCAATCGAGCTCCACATGATGCTCGACGCCATCGTCGAGCAGCGGGATGCGGTCGTCGGCCCGCAGCTCGCCGTCCAGGCGCACCGCGGGGGACGTGCCGGCGTCGCGCTGGCGCAGTTCGATCCGATACGACGTGTCGCGGTGGCGATAGTCCATGGTGAAGCCCTCCCACTCGGCAGGCAGCACCGGCGCGAAACGCAGCGTGCCGGCTTCCAGGCGCAGGCCGAGCAGCGACTCCACGATCAGCCGGTACATCCAGCCGGCAGAGCCGGTGTACCAGCTCCAGCCGCCGCGACCGACGTGCGGGGCGACCGCGTAGACGTCGGCGCTGACCACGTAGGGCTCGACCTTGTAGACGTCCATTTGCTCGGCATCGATGCCATGGTTGACCGGGTTGATCATGCGCAGCAGCTCCCACGCGCGGGCGCTGTCGCCGAGTTCCGCAAACGCCATCGTGGCCCAGATCGCGGCGTGGGTGTACTGCCCGCCGTTCTCGCGCACGCCGGGCACGTAGCCCTTGATGTAGCCCGGGTCCATCGGTGTCTTGTCGAAGGGCGGGTCCAGCAGTTGCACCAGGCCGGCGTCGCGGCGCACCAGGTGCTGGTCCAGCGACTCCATGGCCTGGCGCTGGCGCGCCGGCGCGCCGATGCCGGAGAGCACCGACCAGCTTTGCGCGATCGAGTCGATGCGGCACTCGAGGTTGCCGGCGGCGCCCAGCGGCGTGCCGTCGTCGAACCAGGCGCGGCGATACCAGGCGCCGTCCCAGGCGTGCTGCTCCAGCGCGCCGCGAAGCCTGGCCACTTCTTCTTCGCAGCGCTGCGCGAATGCCGCGTCGCCGTGCCCACGCGCCACCTCGGCGAAGCGCTGCAGCACCTCGCAGCTGAAGAAGCCCAGCCACACGCTCTCGCCGCGACCGCCTTCGCCGACGCGGTTCATGCCGTCGTTCCAGTCGCCGCCGCCGATCAGCGGCAGGCCGCGTTCGCCGCGCCGGATGAAGCTGCGTTCGATCGCGCGCACGCAGTGCTTGTACAGCGGCTCGAACAGGCCCGAGGGCTGCGGCAGGTCGTAATAGGATTCCTCGCCGGCGTGCAGCGCGCGGCCCTCGATGTAGAACACCGGCACGTCGAGCACGGCGCGGTCGCCGGTGGCCTGCACATAGCGGCTGGTGGCCAGCGGCAGCCACAGGTAGTCGTCCGAGCAGGTGGTGCGCACGCCGCGGTCCAGCGGCGGATGCCACCAGTGCTGCACGTCGCCCTCGGGGAACTGGTGCGCCGCGCACAGAAGCAGCTGGGCACGGGAGAGTTCCGGCGCGGCGTGCACGGTGGCCATCGAATCCTGCAATTGGTCGCGGAAGCCGAACGCGCCGCCGGACTGGTAGTAGCCGCTGCGCGCCCAGATGCGGCAGGCGATGGTCTGGTACAGCAGCCAGCCGTTGGCGAGCACGTCAAGCGCCGGTTCCGGCGTGCGCACCTGCACCGCGCCGAGTACGCGCTGCCAGTGCGCGCGCACCTGCTCCAGCGCGGCCGCGGCCGAGCCGGCGCCGCGGAAACGCTGCACCAGCGCGCTGGCGTCGGCGGCGTCGCGGCCCAGGCCGAGGCGGAAGATCAGCTGGCGCTCGGCGCCGTCGTCCAGCGCCACCTTCGACTGCAGCGCGGCGCAGGGATCGAGTCCGGGGCCGAGCCGACCGGAAAGCTGCTTGCGACCGAGCGCGGCAGGCTTGCGCATGCTGCCGTTGCGGCCGAGGAATTCGCCGCGGTCGCCGTCGATGCCGCGCTCCGGATCGTCCACGTCGAGGAAGGCCACGCGGCCGGGGAACTCGCCGTTGTAGCTGTTGCGGGCGAACAGCGCGCCGCTGGCCGGGTCCGATTCGGTGACCACGTGCATGGCGGTCTTCTCGCGCAGGTCGCCTAGCAGCCACTCTACGTAGGCGGTGGCGCTGAGCCGCCGTGGCCGGCCGGATTCGTTGCGCAGTTTCAGCACCGAGAACTTCACCGAGGCATCCAGCGCCACGTAGATCCACAGCTGCGAATGGATGCCGTCCTCGACATGCTCGAACACGCTGTAGCCGAAGCCGTGGCGGGTCAGGTACTGGCCGCTGCCGCGGCACGGCCGCGGGGTGGGCGACCACAGCGCGCCGCTGTCCTCGTCGCGCAGGTAGATCGCCTCGCCGCTGCCGTCGCCGACCGGGTCGTTGTGCCACGGGGTGAGGCGGAACTCGTGCGCGTTCTCGCCCCAGGTGTAGGCGCCGCCGCTCTCGGAGATCACCGTGCCGAAGTGCGGGTTGGCCAGCACGTTGGACCACGGCGCCGGCGTGGCGTCGTTCGCGGGGGAAACGATCACGTACTCGCGGCCGTCGGCGCTGAAACCGCCGTGCGGGTTGCGCAGTTGCAGTTCCGGCAATGCGGCCACCGGCGCCGGCAGCGCCGGCGCGGGGCGTTCGGCGCGGCTGGGCTCGAACGGCGGCGCGTGGGTTTCCAGCTGGCGCCGGCCGATCTGTTCGGCCAGGCTGCCGCGATGGTCGGCCAGCACGATGCGCGCGCTGGCCAGCATCACCATGCGATCCTCGCTGGAGAGCTGCTGCGCCGGGCGCACGAAGATGCCGCCGGAACGATCGAGCAGCCCGGCCTCGCTGCCCGAGGCGATCAGGCCCAGGATCTGGTCCTGCAGTTGCTGGCGGTAGCCGGCGCGGTCCTCGTTCCAGATCACCAGGTCCACCGCCAGCCCCTTCTGCCGCCAGTAGGCATGCGCCTGCACCAGCTGGCGCACCATCTCGATGCGCGCCTCGCTGGCGATCTGCAGCAGCACGATCGGCAGGTCGCCGGAGATCGACTGTCCCCACAACCCGCTCTGCCCGCGGCGGTTGCCGCGCAGCACCGCGGGCTCGGCGCGCAGGCTGGCGTTGGGATACAGCAGCGCGGTGGCCATGTGCTCGTACAGCTGCGCATCGCCCAGGCCGGCGTTGAGCTGGCGCAGCAGCACCTGGCTGTGCGTCCAGGCGAGGTCGAACACGCGGTCGGCAAGGTGGCGGTCGCGGTACTTGCCGATCAGCTGCAGGCAGCCTTCGCGAGAGTCGGCGATGCCGGTGACGTAGTCGATGGTGGCGGTCTGCTCGGGCTGCAGGGTGATGCGGCAGCGGATCGCCACGATCGGGTCGAGCACCGAGCCGGCGCTGCCGGACAGCCGCGTCTGCTCGAGGTCGAGCATCTGCGGGTCGGCCAGGCTGCGGCCGCGGCCGATGAAGCGGGCGCGATCGGTCTCGAACGAGATCTCGTCGATGTCGGCATCGTGCACGGCCAGCAGGTGGAACATCCACGGCGGATGCTCGTCGGCCGCGCGCGAGCGGCGCGTGCACACGATCGCCTGCAGCGCGGGCACCAGCTCGGTCTGCACGAACAGCTTGCTGAACGCCGGGTGCAGCGCATCGGCCAGCGGCGGCGCCAGCACCACCTCGGCGTAGCTGGTCAGTTCGATGGTGCGCGCGCTGCGGCTGCGGTTGGTCAGGTGGGTGCGGCGCAGCTCAATGTCGTCCTCGGGCGAGACGACGATCTCGGTGTGCGCGTCGAACTCGCGCTCGCGCACGCGGAACTCGGCGCGCGCCTCGGAGAAGATCGCCTCGTACAGCTCGGTCTTGTGCCGCGTGGGCTGGTAGGCGGTGGACCAGTACGCACCGCTGGCGACGTCGCGCAGGTAGCAGAACATGCCCCAGTGGTCGCGCGTGATGTCCTCGCGCCAGCGCGTCAGCGCCAGCTCGCCGCGCCGGCTGCTGCCGCCGCCGGCGCTGGACAGCATCACGTGGTAGCGCCCGTTCGACAGCAGCTGCACCGCCGGGCGCGGCCGGTTCGGGTCGCCGAACACGCGCAGCCGCGCCTCGCTGGTCGGCTCGGCCGCGTTGCTGTCGGGGAAGCCGGACGCGTGCAGGTATTCGGCGGCGGTGCGCGGAATGCGCTCCTGCAGCAGCAGGCTGGTGGCGCGGAACTGCGGATCGGCGGCGAAGCGCCGCTGCATCGGCCGGTCGAGCAGGGCGAAGTCCAGCGCCAGCAGGCTCATGCCCTGGTGGTGGGCCATGAACGAACGCACCAGCGCCGAGCCCTGCCCCACCGGCAGCCGCGCCGGGGTGTAGTCGACCGCCTCGTACATGCCGTAGCGGCCCTGCACGCCCTCGCTGGCCAGCCGCTGCAGGTTTTTCGTGGCTGCGGCCGGCGCGATCATCAGCGCCAGCGCGCTGGCGTAGGGCGCGATCACCACGTCGTCGCCGAGGCCGCGTTTCAGGCCCAGGCCGGGCACGCCGAAGGCGCGGTACTGGTAGGTGAAGTGCGCGTCCAGGATGTTGTAGCCGGACTCGGACACGCCCCACGGCACGCCGTGCTGGTTGCCGTACTCGATCTGCCGCGCCACCGCCGCGCGGCAGGTCTGGTCGAGCAGGGTGTCCTCGTAGCCGGGCATCACCAGGTTCGGCATCAGGTACTCGAACATCGAGCCGGTCCACGACAGCAGCGCCGGCTCGCCGCCCACCGTGGTGAGCAGGCGGCCCAGCGCGAACCAGTTGTCCTGCGGCAGCTGGCCCTGGGCGATGCCGACGAAGCTGGCCAGCCGTGCCTCGGAGGCGAGCAGGTCGTAGTAGCCGGCGTCGAGCCGGCGCGCGTCGACGTTGTAGCCGATCGCGAGCAGGTCGCGTGCGCTGTCGTAGAGGAAGCGGTAATCCATCCGCGCCAGCTCGTCGGCCTGCTGCGCCAGCTGCTCGATCAGCGCGATGCGCTCGCGGGCGTGCTCGCGGATTGCCTCCGCGTCGTGCTCGCCCGACCAGCGCAGCGGCTCGATGCGGCTGAGCACGGCGAGCGTGGGGATGCCGCGCAGGGCGTCGGCGTCATCGTCCACCGGGTCGAGCCGGAAGCGGGCGGTTTCCTCGCACAGCTCGTCCAGCTGCGCGCACAGCGCGTGCAGCCAGTAGCCCGCGTCGCTGTCCGGATGCGGCGCCAGCGCGGGCGCCAGCGCATGGGCGTGTTCGCGCTGGCGCTGCAGCAGCGCCAGCGCCGCGCCGGTGGTGGTCGGCGGTTCGTCCAGCGCCTCCTGCAGCTCGACCTGCAAGCGGTGCAGCGGCTCGTGCTCCTGGTCGAGCGCGTCATGCAGCAGTTGCAGGGTGTCGAGCAGCCCCTGCAGCACGCGCGGACGGAATACCGGTGCGTGGATCAGTTCCAGCAAGCCCGGGCGCAGGGTCAGCAGGTGGCCGGCGAGGTTGCCGCTGTCCACCGCCGAGATGTACTGCGGCGCCAGCGGCTGCAGCGTGCGGGTGTCGTACCAGTTGTAGAAGTGGCCGCGGTAGCGCGGCAGTTGCTGCAGGGTGGCGAGCGTGTCGCGGCTGCGTTCGAGCAGGCGGCCGGTGCCGAGAAAGCCGAAATCCCACGCGGCCAGGTTGGCCAGCAGGGCCAGGCCGATGTTGGTCGGCGAGGTGCGCGAGGCGATCACCGGGCCGGGCTGCACCTGCAGGTTGTCCGGCGGCAGCCAGTGTTCGGTGGCGTTGACGTGGCTGTCGAAGAACGCCCAGGTCTGCCGCGCCAGCGTGCGCAGGAAGCGCGTCTGCGCCGCGTTCGGCACGAAGGTGTCGGGCCGGCGCGGCTGGCTGACCCACCAGGCGATCGCCGGCGACAGCAGCCACAACGCCAGCAGCGGCCACGCCAGCCACAGCACCATCGGCCGCTGCAGCGCCAGCGCCACGGCCAGGCCGAGCGCCAGCGCCGGCCCGATCCACATCTGCCGCCACACGGCGCCGGGCGCATTGCTGCTGCGCCGGGCCACCTCGCTGGAGGTCTGCCATTGCAGCAGGTGGCGATGGCTGACCGTGATCCGCCACAGCGTGCGCACGATCGCGTCGAGGTGGTAGAGCGCCTCGTGCGGCAGCCAGGCCAGGCCCAGCGCCATCCGCGCGACGTGTTGCAGGCCGTCGGCGAAGCCGGCGCGCAGGTGCTGGTCCAGCTGCACGTCCTTCGGCTTCTGCACCAGCTCCAGCAGCGCCGACAGCAGCGGCGGCACCAGCACCATCGCCAGCACCGCGACCGTCCACGACAGCACCGGCGAGAGCAGCAGCCAGCCGCACACCAGCAGGCCGAGCACCGCCGGCGGCACCAGGCTGCGGCGCAGGTTGTCGAGGATCTTCCAGCGCGACAGCGCGGTCAGCGCGTTGCGCCGCCAGCCGTCCTTCGCGGTCGGCGCCCACGGCAGCAGCCACGGCAGCAGCTGCCAGTCGCCGCGAATCCAGCGATGCCGGCGACGCACGTCGGCGCCGTAGCGGGCCGGGTATTCCTCGAACAGTTGCACGTCGCTGAGCAGGCCCGAGCGCGCGTGGCAACCTTCCACCAGGTCGTGGCTGAGGATGCGGTTTTCCGGGAAGCGGCCGTCCAGGGTGCGCTCGAACGCATCGATCGCGTAGATGCCCTTGCCGATGAACGAGCCTTCGCCGAACACGTCCTGATAGACATCCGAAACCATCTGCGTGTACGGGTCGATGCCGGCGTCGCTGCCGTACAGCTGCGCGTAGCGCGAGCGCGCGGTGCTGGGCAGGCTGATCCCCACGCGCGGCTGCAGGATCGCGTAGCCGCTGACCACGCGTCGGCGCACCGGGTCGTACACGGCGCGGTTGAGCGGATGGTCGATGCTGCCGACGAAGGTCTGGGCGGCGTCGCGCGGCAGTTCGGTGTCGGCGTCCAGGGTGATCACGTATTGCACCGGGCCGAGCGCGTCGATGTCGCCGACGATGCGCATGAAGCGGCCGTGCGCGTTGCCGCGCAGCAGCGCGTTCAAGTCGGCGAGCTTGCCGCGCTTGCGCTCGTGGCCCATCCAGCAGCGCTCGCCGGCGTTCCAGCGGCGCGGCCGGTGGAACAGGAAGAAGCGGTCGGACTCGACGCTGGCGTAGCGTTCGTTGAGCGCCTCGATGCGCCGCTGCGCCAGCCGCAGCAGCGCCTCGTCGCCGGGCAGGGTTTCGCTGTCGGCGTCGGCGAAATCGGTGAGCAGGGCGAAGTGCAGGTTCTCGTCGCGGTTGCCGAGGAAGCGCACTTCCAGCGCCTCGATCAGTTCTTCCACGTCGCCGGCGCTGCCCAGGATGCACGGCACCGCCACCAGGGTGCGCGCGCTGGCCGGGATGCCGTGGACGTAGTTCATGCGCGGCAACGGCTGCGGCGCGATCGCCAGCGTGGCCATCCAGTTGAGCAGGCTGGAGCCGAGCTGGCTGGCCACCAGCAAGGCCATCACGGCGATCGCCAGCAGCCAGCCCACCGCCAGTTCGTCCTCGGCGGCGGCCACCACCAGCGGCTCGGCGATGGCCACGGTCAGCACGACCAGCAGCCCGAGGTAGATCGACACCGGGGCGCGGTCGAAATGGCGGCGCAGGCGATCGGCGAGGCGCGGGCGCACGCCCAGGTGCTGCTCCAGCTGCGGCCGGCCGCGATCGATCAGGTACCAGCCGACGTGCCGCGGCAGCGCCGGAGCCGGCTCGTTCGGCGAGGCGGCGCGGCACAGTTCCACCGTGGCGGCGGCCACGCGCACCTCGTCCAGCCGGTGCTGGCGGGCCAGCCGCTCCACCACGTGGCGATAGCGGTCGCGGGTGGCGAAGTTCATCTCCGCGTAGACGCCGGCCGGGTCCTCGCGCAGCTGCTGCTCGACCAGGCTCACGCGCTCGACGAAATCGCGCCAGTCGATCGCCGACAGCAGGCGCAGGCTGCCGATGCTGTTGCTCACGCTTACCTGCGCGGCGGCCTGCTGCTGCGCCTCGCGCTGCACCAGGTGCTCGATGCTCTGCCCCGACTCGGACAGGCGCTGCTCGATCCAGCTCAGCGGCAGCGCCAGCGCCGGGCTCTGCCCCTGCAGCCGGCGCGCCATCTCGGCCACGAACGGACCGTTCATCGGCGGGTCGGAGCGCGCCATGTCGGCCACCACCAGCACCACCGAGTTGGGTGCGCGCTCGGCGGTGGCGGTCATCGTGTCGGCCCAGCGCGCGGCCTGGCCGCGGTGGCGCCAGTCGGCCATCACCCGCGCGGCCACGCGGCGCAGGTTCTCGATCAGCGCCAGTCGCAGCATGATCGGGATCGCCCACAGCTCGCCCAGCCGCAGCGACGTCACTTCCTGGTAGGCGTGGATGAAGCGGTGCAGGCCGGCGGTGTCGATGCGGCCGTCGCCGTGGGCGATGATCTCCAGCGCGATGTCGTAGACCCGCGGCAGCCCGGCCGAGGCGCCGTTGTCCAGTCGCGGCAATTCGCGGCTGTAGCCCTTGGGCAGATGCCGGCGGGCGATGCGGATCTGTTCCTCGATCAGGTAGAAGTTGTCCAGCAGCCACTCGGCCGCCGGCGTGATCCGCCGCTTGCGCCGGGTCGCCTGGGTCAGCCGCTCGCAGCTGTGGGTGATGACCGCCTCGTTGTCGGCCAGCCGGCCGAGCAGCAGATCCATGCTGGAGCGTTCGCGCAGGCGGTGCTGGCCGGCCAGCTCGCGGCCGTGCTGTTCCATCTGCTCGGCATTGAACAGCTCCGCGCGCAGCGCCGGCTCCTGCTCCGGCCGCGTGCGGGCGGCCACGCGACGGCGGCGGAAGGCCTGCAGCCGGCGCAGCTTGAGCCGATCCAGGACGCTGCCGATGTTCAAGCGAAAAACTCCTTGCCGGGGAAAACGAAAGAGCGCCGACGATGCCGCCGCGCGGCACGCGGGCCGCGCAGGCAGCAAGGCCGGACGTCGCCGGCGCGGCCAGCGGCTGTGCCGTGACAGTACGCGGACCCATGTGAAGAGCGTGCGCGCTACGATCGGCGTTCCGCCGCCGGAGTCCCGCCATGCCCGTGTCGATCCGCACCGCCAGCCCCGCCGATGTCGCCGACCTGGCGGCGTGGAACGCCGCGATGGCGTGGGAGACCGAACACAAGCGACTGGACCCCGAACGCTTGCGCCGCGGCGTCGGCGCGGTGCTGGAACAGCCGCAGCGAGGCTTCTATCTGGTCGCCGAAATGGACGGCACGGCGGTGGGCGGCCTGCTGGTGACCTATGAGTGGAGCGACTGGCGCTGCGGCGATTTCTGGTGGATCCAGAGCGTGTACGTGGTGCCCGCCGCGCGTCGCAGCGGCGTCTTCCGCGCGCTGCATGCCGCCGTGGCGGAGCGCGCGCGCGATGCCGGCGCGGTCGGCCTGAGGCTGTACGTGGAAACGGAGAACGCGCGCGCGCAGGCCACTTACGAAGGCCTCGGCATGCAGCGCTGCCATTACTTCATGTACGAGGCATCGCTGGTCGAGCCGGCGACGTAGGGCGGGCTCCGCCCGCCGGGTTGCGCCAAGGGTACGAGAAAGAGCCGGCGGGCGGTGCCCGCCCTACGTCGCGCGGGCGGGTTCGGTCAGTAGCTTTTCGAAGTCGGCGACCGGCAGTGCCGCGGCGAACAGGAAGCCCTGCAGTTCGGCGCAGCCGGCCTGGCGCAGGAACGCGGCTTGCGCGTCCGTCTCCACCCCTTCGGCGACCACCAGCTTGTCCAGCCGCTGGGCCATGGCGATGATCGCGCCGGTGATGGTGGCGGTGTCGGCGTCGCCGATCACGTCGCGCACGAACACGCGGTCGATCTTCAGCGTGTCGATCGGGAAGTGCTTTAGGTAGGACAGGCTGCAATAGCCGGTGCCGAAATCGTCCAGCGACAGGCGCACGCCGCGCTGGCGGATACGTTGCAGCAGGCTGCCGGTGACATCGCCGCCGGACATCATCATGCGTTCGGTCAGTTCCAGTTCGAGCAGGCCGGGGTCGAGTCCGCTGTCGGCCAGGGCATCGTCCAGCCAGTCGGGAAAATCGACGTGCTGGAACTGCACCGGCGAGACGTTGACCGAGACCGGGATTCGGTACCCCTGCTGCTGCCAAGCGCGCGCCTGCCGGCACGCCTGGCGCAGCACCCAGGTGCCGATCGGCAGGATCAGGCCGGTGTCCTCGGCGACCGGGATGAACTGGTCGGGCTTGTACAGCTCGCGTCCGCGCACGTGCCAGCGCAGCAGGGCCTCGGCACCCACGATCTGCCCGCTGGAGGCCGCGATGCGCGGCTGGTAGTGCAGGCTCAGCTGGCCGCGCGGCAAGGCCTGGCGCAGCGCCGACTCGATGCTGCGGCGCGCGCGCGCGCGCTCGTCCATCGAGGCGGTGAAGAAGCGGCAGCCGTGCACGCCCTGGCTGCGCAACGCGACCAGCGCGGTCTCGGCATGCTGCAGCAGGGTTTCCGGGTCCAGCGCATCGTCGGGATAGACGCTGATGCCGATGCCCAGATGCAGGCCCAGCGCATGCAGGCCGTCCACCCGGGTCTGCTCGCCCTGGTCGATCAGGGCGCGCGCCAGGCTGGCCGCTTCGCTGGTGCTGTCCAGCGCGGAGAGCACCACCACGAACTCGTCGCCGCCATAGCGCAGCAGCTGCGCCTCGGCAGGCAGGCGGCGCTGCAGCTGCGCCACGAACGCGCGCAGCACGCTGTCGCCGGCGGCCTGTCCGTGCTGGTCGTTGATCTGCTTGAACTGGTGGATGTCGATGTACAGCAGCGCCACGCGCTGCTGCCGGCGCCGCGCATTGGCCAGCGCCTGGGTCAGGTGGTCCTGCAACTGGCTGCGGTTCGGCAGGCCGGTGAGCGTGTCGTGCTGGGTCAGGTGCACCAGCTTGAGCGCGAAGGCGCGCGTTTCGCTGACATCGTGGAACACCAGCACGCCGCCGACCACGTTGCCGGCGTGGTCGTGGATCGGCGCGGAGGAATCCTCCACCGGCGTGTCGAAGCCGTGGCGATGGCGCAGCAGGGTGCGGCCGGCCAGGTCGGCGATGGTGTTGCTGTCGATCGCGGTGCGCAGCGGGTTGGCCACCGGCCGGCCGTCGACGGCGTCGAACAGCTGGAACACCGCTTCCACCGGCAGGCCCTGCGCCTCGGCGCTGCGCCAGCCGGTCATCGCCTCGGCGATCGGGTTGAGCGAGCGGATGCGCGACTGCGGATCGGTGATGATGACCGCGTCGCCGATCGAGCGCAGGGTCACCTCGGCCAGCTCGCGCTCGCGCTGCAGCGCGTCCTCGAATGCCTTGCGCTGGCTGATGTCCTGCGCCTGCGACACGAAGTACAGCGGCGCGCCCTCCTCGTCGCGCACCAGCGACACGGCCAGCTGCAGGTGCACCACGTGGCCGTCCTTGTGCAGGTTGCGCTTTTCCAGCTGGTAGTTTTCGCGCTGGCCGGAGAGCAGCTGCAGCATCTGCTCGGCATCGGCGGCCATGTCGTCCGGGTGGGTGACGTCGGCCACGCCGAGGGTGAGCAGTTCCTCCTCGGTGTAGCCGAGCATGTGGCACACCGCGGCGTTGACGCGCAGGAAGCGCCCGCCCGGCCCGGTCAGCGCCATGCCGATCGCGGCGTGCTGGAAGGCGCTGAAGAAGCGCCGCTCGCTTTCATGCAGGCGCAGCTCCAGCTCGCGCCGCTCGGTGATGTCGACCAGCGCGGTGAACACGCCGCGCACGCGGCCGTCTTCATCGAAATCGGGCGCGAAGTTGCCGTGCGCGTAGCGCCGCTCGCGGCCGTTGAACAGCTCGCCCTCGTAGCTGGAGGGGTGGCCCGCGTAGGCCTGCTCCAGCGCCGCGCGGGAGCGTTCGTAGTTGGCCTCGCCGATCACCTCGACCAGGCGCTTGCCGATCAGCTGCGCCGGGTCGACGCCGAGCCAGCGCCGATGGGTGTCGTTGACGTGGCCGAAGCGCTGGTCGAGATCGAGCCAGGTGAGCAGCACGGGGGCGCCATGCCACAGCCGTTGCGGCTCGTGCGATCCCCCTGTCGGTGTCGGTACTCCCTCGGCTTGCTTCGGCGGCCGCATGGTGTTTCCGTCAGCTGGAGCGCGCCCCCTTATCAGCGCCACGCCATCATGCGCCGACCGTTCGCCGCCGCACAACTGCTGCCGGCCAGGAAAATGTCCGGGCCGGCCGGCACGCGCGTGTCATCCGCTCAGGGCGCGCCGAGGGCGCCGGCCGCATCCAGCACCACCTGGCCGCGGGTGTCGAGTTCGGCGGCGGTGCCGTATTGCGCGGCGAGCTGCTGCAGCAACGGGCCCAGCGCCTGCGGCTGCAGCGGATAGCCGTGCGCCAGCATGCGCGGCGCGCCGTCGGGCCGCGGCTGCGCCACGCTGACCGCCACCACGCCCAGCCCCGGCGCCTCGTGCGCGAACAGGCGCGGCGCGGGCGCGGAGGCCGGAGCGTCGGCGAGTTGTTCCAGCAGATAACCCGCGCCGGCGGCGACCGCCGGCGACGACTGCAGCCGCAGCGGCAACTGGTGCGCCTCCAGCAGCGCGGCGTACTGGCGCAGCTCGAACACGATGCCGGCGAAATCGTGCGCGCGCTGCGCCGCGTCGGTGCGCTGCGCGGCCAGCCATTGCGCCGGCGGCTGCGCCCACACGATGCCATCGGCGTAGCGCAGCGCCAGCCCGCGCGCGCTCATCGTCGTCTCGGGCTGCTCCGGGGTGAGCAAAGCCGCTTCCAGCAGCGACCACAGCGGCGCCAGGTTGGCGTGTTCGTACTGCACGCAGGTCAATGCGAGCAGGTCGTTGCGGCTGAGGTAGCGCAGGTGTTCGAGGCGGATGCCCAGCGTGCGCATCAGCCAGTCGGCGGTGGCCGCGCCGGCCTCGCCGCGGCCGACCAGCTGGATCTCCAGCTGGGTGGCGAGTTCGTCGGCGGCCTCCGGATTGACCAGCAGGCTGAGCGGCAGCAGCCGCATCGGGCCGCCGGCGTACGCCGACGAGGGCTGAAGCACCGGCGCCGGCATCACGCCGTCGTGGCTGCCGAAGGCGACCACGTGCTCCAGCGTGCCGCGCGGCAGCCGGCGCGCCAGGTCGTCCAGCGTCGCCCACACCGGGAAACCGGGGCGCAGCAGTTCGACCTGGTCGAACAGCGCCCCGGCCAGCGCCAGCCGCGCCCCGGCGACCTGCGGCACCAGGCCGAGCAGGTCGGTCGCCACGTGCTGCGCCAGTTCGGCGGCCGCGTCGCGGGTGAGGGTGGTCGCCGGCGCCGGTTGTCCGGTCACCGGTTCGAGGGCCAGCAGCACCGGCAGGGCGTGCAATGTTTGCGCTTCCACGATGGATCCATCTTGCAGCGGGAAAACATCCATTCTACCGCCGCGCCGCGAGCGACCTGCCGCACGGTGCTGAACAAACCGCCACGCCGGAGGCCATCCGGGCTTTCGCCCGGCGGCATGGCGGGTTAGCCTTGAAGCCATTCGTGTGATGGATCGTTCAGGGCATGGAAAACACGCACAGGCGCGTCGGCGTGATCGGCGGCGTACGCATCCCGTTCTGTCGCAACAACACTGCCTATGCCGACGTGGGCAACTTCGGCATGTCGGTGAAGGTGCTCGGCGCCCTGGTCGAGCGCTTTGGCCTGCACGGCGTGGAGCTGGGCGAAGTGGCCGCCGGCGCGGTGATCAAGCACAGCGCCGACTGGAACCTGGCGCGCGAGGCGGTGCTCAGCTCCGGGCTGGCACCGACCACGCCGGGCATCACCACCGCGCGCGCCTGCGGCACCTCGCTGGACAACACCATCATCATCGCCAACAAGATCGCCTGCGGGCAGATCGAGGCCGGCATCGCCGCCGGCTCGGACACCACCAGCGACGTGCCGATCGTGTACGGCCGCCGCCTGCGCCGCCGCCTGCTGGCGATGAATCGGGCCAAGACCCCGCTGGAGAAGTTCAAGGCCGCCACGCGCGGCTTCTCGCTCCGCGAGCTGAAGCCTTCGTTCCCCGGCGTGACCGAGCCGCGCACCGGCAAGTCGATGGGCGATCACTGCGAGCAGATGGCCAGGCAGTGGCAGGTCAGCCGCGAGGCACAGGACCGGCTGGCGCTGGACAGCCACCACAAGCTCGCCGCCGCCTACGAGGCAGGTTTCTTCGACGATCTGCTGGTGCCGTTCCGCGGGCTCAAGCGCGACGGCTTCCTGCGCCCGGACACCACGCTGGAGAAACTCGCCACGCTGAAGCCGGCGTTCGACAAGCGCTCCGGCCACGGCACGCTCACCGCGGGCAATTCCACCGGCCTGTCCGACGGCGCCGCCGCGGTGCTGCTGGGCAGCGAGGCGTGGGCCGCGCAGCGCGGGCTGAAAATCCAGGCCTATCTGCGCGACGCCGAAGTCGCCGCGGTGGATTACGTGCACGGCGAAGGCCTGCTGATGGCGCCGACCATCGCGGTGCCGCGCATGCTGGCGCGGCACGGGCTGAGCCTGCAGGACTTCGATTTCTACGAGATCCACGAGGCATTCGCCGCGCAGGTGCTGTGCACGCTGCGCGCGTGGGAGTCGGCCGATTACTGCAGGAACCGGCTCGGGCTGGATGCGCCGCTGGGCGCGATCGACCCGGCCAAACTCAACGTGCACGGCTCCAGCCTCGCCGTGGGCCACCCGTTCGCCGCCACCGGCGCGCGCATCGTGGCGACGCTGGCCAAGCTGCTGGAACAGAAAGGCTCCGGTCGCGGGCTGATCTCGATCTGCACCGCCGGCGGCATGGGCGTCACCGCGATCCTCGAGCGGCCGTAGCACGGTCATGTTGCGACTGCGCACCACCACCGGCCTCAGCGTCCTGGCCCTGGCCATCGGCATTGCCGGCACCGGCTGGCTCAGCACGCTGACCGCCAGCTGGCCCGACGCGCCGCGCGGCGTCGCCGCGTCACACGATGGCCCGGCGTCGGCCCGCCCGCTGCGGCACCGTCGCCATGCGATCGTGCCGGCCGTGCGCCAGCGCGCCCTGCCGGCGGAGACTGGCGTGGACATCGCGCAAGCGGCGGCGGCGGCGCCGACACGCCTGCAGCCGCTGGCCACGCCAGCCGCGGCCGAACGCTGGGACGATGTTCGCGGCCATCTGGACGGCCAATTGACCGTGCAGCTGCGGGTGGATGGCGAAGGTCGCGTGCTGCACGCGCGCGTGGTCGCCTCCAGCGGCGATCCGATCCTCGACGCGCATGCCTTGCGCAGCGTGCAAGGCTGGCGTTTCGCGGTGCCGCCGGGACATCCGGACGGCCTCAGCGGCGAGCTGCCGATGCGCTTCTCCTCGCAGGACGGCCGCGTCGGCATGCTGTAACGGCGGCATCGCCACGGGTGACCTCTCACCTATATATCTGAACTCCGTCGTCTGCTAATGTCCCGGGCCGGCTCCCCCTGCCCAGGCTCCCCTCGTGCCCCGCGACCTGCTCCGCTTCTCGCCGATCCTGCGCCTGCGCGCGTTGCCAGCGCTGCTGGGACTGATCCTCGCCGGCTGCGCGGTCGGCCCGGACTACCACCGCCCGGACGCGCCGCCGGTGGACCGCTATACGGCGCAGCCGCTGCCCGCCGGCACCGCCAGCGTGGCCGGCGCAGCACAGCGTTTCGTCGTCGACGCGGCAGTGCCCGAGCACTGGTGGACCACGTTCGGCAATGCCGAGCTCGACCGCCGGGTGGACACCGCCCTGCGCCACAGCCCGTCGCTGGCCGCGGCCCAGGCAGCCTTGCGCCAGGCGCAGGAGAACGCCCGCGCCGCCGGCGCGGTGCGCTTTCCGGCGGTGGATGCGAACGCCGGCGTCACCCGCCAGAAGCAATCCGGCGCCGCGTTCGGCGACACTTTCGCCTTCGCGCCGCTGACCGTGTACAACGCCGGCGTCAGCGTCAGCTACGGCATCGACCTGTTCGGCGGCACCCGCCGCGGCATCGAGGCGCAGGCGGCGCTGGCCGACGTGCAGCAGGCGCAGGCCGATGCCACCTGGCTGACGCTCGCCGCCAACGTGGTCACCGCTTCGCTGCAGGAGGCGTCGCTGCGCGAGCAGGTGCGCGCCACCGAGGCGATCGCCGACAGCCAGCGCGACAGCGTGCGCATTGCCGAGCGCCAGCAGCAGATCGGCGCGACCTCGCTGGCCGCCACGCTGGCCGCACGCAGCGAGCTGGCCGCCACCGAGGCCACCTTGCCGCCATTGCGCGCACGCCTTGCCGCCACCCGCAACCAGCTGGCCACCTATCTGGGCAGCACGCCGGCGCAACTGGAGTTGTCGCCGCTGCCGCTGGATGCGATCGCGCTGCCGCGCGACATCCCGGTCAGCCTGCCGTCGCGGCTGGTGGCGCAGCGGCCGGACATCCGCGCCGCCTCGGCGCAACTGCATGCGGCCACGGCGCGGGTCGGCGTGGCCACCGCGGCGATGCTGCCGCAGATCACTCTCTCCGGCAGCGCCGGTTCGCAGACGGCGCATGTCGGCGAGCTGTTCTCCGCCGGCAGCCGCGCCTGGTCGCTGGGGCTGGGACTGACCCAGCCGCTGTTCCACGGCGGCGAACTGCGCCACCGCAAGCGCGCCGCCGAAGCCGGCCTGGACAAGGCGCTGGCCGACTGGCAGCAGACCGTGCTGGTGGCGTTCCAGAACGTGGCCGATGCGCTGCAGGC
>MKTU01000068.1 GCA_001898415.1 Rhodanobacter sp. 67-28
TGCTCCACCTCGCTTGGGGGGTTATCCGCTCAGGTAAGAATTTCGACCCCAGCATCGCGCTTGCCTGACGGACGGCAAGACGGTATCTACTGGTCGCTCTTGTGCAGTTCGAAACCGCGCCGCTGGTACTCGCGCCAGCGTTCGCGCGAGCCGTCGCGGGCATCGGGGTCGGCGGGTACCACTTCGAGCACCCGTTCGCACGGCTGGTCGGGGCAGCGGTCGCGCAGGTTGATCAGCAGCGGGCGGTCGGGAGTGTCGACGCCGGGCGGCACGATCAGCACGGCGGTGAATTCGTCGTCGTCGTCGCCGGCCAGCTGGTGCGGGATCATCGCGTCGTCGTCGAACGCCCACAGCAGTTCGTCGATTTCGTGGGCCTGCTCGTGGTCGCGCGCCAGGATCAGCGTCGGCTGCTGGGCCGCGTAGGCCTTTTTCGCCAGCTCGCACACCAGCAGCAGCGGCTGCTCGATGAAGCGTGGCTTGTTGGCGATCAGGTAGAAGTCGGCGCGCATCAGGCTGGGAATGGGGAATGGGGAATGGAGAATAGTAAAGGCAACGCCGCCGTTGCGGCTGCCAGCTCTTCCTATTCCCTATTCCCCATTTCCCATTCCCTATTCCCGATCCAGCAGCCACTGCGCCAGCAACGCCACCGGGCGGCCGGTGGCGAGGCCCTTGCGGCCGTCTTCCCAGGCGGTGCCGGCGATGTCGAGGTGGGCCCAGCGCTGGCCGTCGGTGAAGCGCGAGAGGAAACAGCCGGCGGTGATCGCGCCGGCGGTCTTGCCGCCGATGTTGGCGACGTCGGCGAAACCCGATTCCAGTTGCACCTGGTAGTCGTCCCACAGCGGCAGGCGCCAGGCGCGATCGAGGGTTTCCTCGCCGGCGGCGAGCAGCTCGGCGGCGAGGTCGTCGTGCTTGCTCATCAGGCCGCTGGCATGCTTGCCCAGGGCGACCACGCAGGCGCCGGTGAGGGTGGCGGCGTCGACGATGGTGTGCGGCTGGTAGGTCTTCGCCGTCCAGGTCAGCGCATCGCACAGGATCAGCCGGCCTTCGGCATCGGTATTGAGCACCTCGATGGTGAGGCCGGAGAGGCTGGTGAGCACGTCGCTGGGACGGTAGCTGTCGCCGCCGGGCATGTTCTCCACGCTCGGCACCACGCACACGAGGTTGCGCTTCAGGCCCATCTTCACCGCGGCCACGAACGCGCCCATCACGCCGGCGGCGCCGCCCATGTCGAACTTCATGTCCTCCATGCCGGGGCCGGGCTTGAGGCTGAGGCCGCCGGAGTCGAAGGTGACGCCCTTGCCGACCAGGGCATACGGCTTGTCGTCCGGATCGCCGCCCTTGTATTCCAGCGCGATCAGCCGCGGCTTGTTGGCCGAGCCGCGCGCCACGGCGAGCAGCGAGCCGAAACCCAGCTCGGCCATCTGCGCTTCGTCCAGCACCTGGCAGTTGACCTTGTCGTGCAGGTCGGCGAAGGCCTGGGCCTGGGCAGCGATGTAGGCGGGGTTGCAGATGTTCGGCGGCAGGTTGGCCAGCTCGCGTGCGAAGCGCACGCCTTCGGCAATGGCGGTGGCCTGCTCCAGCGCGGCGTGTGCCTCGTCGCCCGCGGCGAAGGCGAGCGTGGCCAGTTCCGCCGGCTTGGCCTTGTCGCGCGGCTTGAAGGTGGCGGTGTAGCGGTAGGCGGCGAAATCGCTGGCCAGCGCCGCCACGCGCACGCGCCAGGCGGCGTCGCGGCCGGGTACGTCCACGTCGGTGAGATAGGACACCGCCGCGTTCAACGGCAACCGGCCGAGCGCACGCGCGGCTTCGATGTGGATCTTCTGGAAGCGCGCGCCGTCGAACGATTTCTGCGCACCCAGGCCGACCACCATCACGCGTTTGGCAGCGATGCCCGGCGGGGCGAACAGCACGCTGGTGCTGCCGGCCTTGCCGCTGATGTCGCCGCTTTCGAGTTGCTGGCGGATCAACCCGCCGGTGGCGCGATCCACCGCTTCGGCGGCGTTGCCCAGCACCGCCTGCTCGTACACGCCGACCACGATGCACGGGCTGTCGACGGCAGTGGCGGCAGTGTTGGTCAGGCTGAACTGGAGAGTCATCGGATGCGTTCCCGTGTGGGCCCGGTCGTGGCCGGACAGGCTAGACTTGCGGTTCGCCGCCCCTGGGAGCGTGGGCGGCAGAAATCTTCCGGGCTGCAAAAGCGGCTGCGCGGTCCGTATTTCCGCCGATTCTTGACCCATGGAACCACCATGGGCCGGCGAACCGTCGAAAACCCGTCCTCGCGCATCCACATTTTTCGCCTCGGAAGTTTCTGCCGCCCACGCTCCCGGGGTGTCACCGCACAAGCCATCAAGTTTATCGCATGCTGAGCATCCTCGACCGCTACTTCCTGCGTGAGCTGGCGCAGACCGTCGCCGCCACCGTGGTGGTCCTGCTGGTGATCGTGGCCGGCAGCGCGTTCGCCAAGGTGTTGCAGCAGGTGGCCAGCGGCAGCTTTCCGGCCAGCGTGATGTTTCAGGTGCTGGGGCTGCGCACGCTCGACGGCCTGACCAACCTGATGCCGCTGGCGAGTTTCATCGGCGTGCTGATGGGGCTGGGCCGCATGTACCGCGAGAGCGAGATGCACGTGCTGTCGTCCTCCGGCATGGGTCCGGCGGGCCTGCTGCGTCCGGTCGCGGTGCTGGCCGCGGTGCTGGTCGCGATCACCCTGGTGGTGGCGTTGTGGCTGGGTCCGTGGGCGGTACGCACCAGCGATGCGCTGGTGGCCGCGGCCAACCGTTCGGTGATCGCCGCCGGCCTCGACGCCGGGCGCTTCACCAGCCTGCCCGCCCAGGGCGGCATCATCTTCGTCGACAGCCTGAGCCGAGACGGCACGCGACTGGGCCGCACCTTCGTCGCCACCCAGCGCAACAGCAAGGAAGGCGGGGCCCACCTGAAAGTGGTCAGCGCGGCCAGCGGCCAGCTGTACCAGGAGAGCGACGGCGAGGGCCGTTTCATCGCCTTCAAGGATGGCTGGCAATACGACATCCCGCTGGGTGCCGACAATTGGCGCCAGATGCAGTACCGGCAGAACGACACGTCGCTGTCCAGCGTGCAGGCCGACGAGGATGAGGATCCCGCGCACTCCAAGACCAGCTGGGCGCTGTTCCAGTCCGACAATCCGGAGGATCGCGCCGAGTTCGCCTGGCGCAGCAATGCGGCGCCGCTGACCCTGGTGCTGGTGCTGCTGGCGTTGCCGCTGGCGCGGCAGAGTCCGCGCGAGCCGAAGTACGGCCGGCTGCTGCTGGCGATGCTGGCGTTCTATCTCTACTACCTGCTGCTGGCGCTGGGGCGCGCGCAGATCGGCAAGGATCACTGGCACAGCCAGGCGCCGCTGTGGGGCCTGCACCTGCTCGCGCTGGGGCTGGCCGGCTGGTTGCTGTGGAAACAGTATTCCCCGCGGCGCGTGCGCACGGCGGCGAGTGCCGCGTGATGGGCATGTTCAGCATCAAGCGGGTGGATCGGCTGGTGGCGCTCAGCGTGCTCGGCTCGCTGCTGACGGTGTGGCTGGTGCTCACCGGCTTCGATGCGGTGACCCAGTTCCTGCGCCAACTGGGCAACGTGGGCAAGCACGGCTACACGGTGACCGATGCGACGGTCTACGTGCTGGTGACGTTCCCGCGCCGCGCCTACGAGATGTTCGGCAACGCCGCGCTGATCGGCGGCCTGCTCGGCCTCGGCGGCCTGGCCGGCAGTGGCGAACTCACCGCCTTGCGCGCGGCCGGCCTGTCGCGATTGCGCATCGCCGGCTCGGCGGCAGGCGTGGTGGCGGTGCTGATCGTGGGGGTGGTGATCCTGGGCGAAACCGTCGCGCCGTGGGGCGACCAGCAGGCGCAGGCGATGCAGTTGCGCGTGCGCTCGGGCAACCTGGGCCTGGGCGACGGCAGCGGGTTGTGGGCGCGCGACGGCAACGACATCATCAACGCACGCGGCACCTCGCTCAAGGAGCACGACGGGGTCAGCGAGGTGCAACTGAGCGACGTGCGCGTGTTCACCTTCACGCCCGACGGTCAGCTCAAGCGCTTCCGCCTGGCGCAGAGCGCCACGCACGACGGCCACCAATGGATCCTGCACGGCGTGCGCAGCACCACGCTGGATGAGCAGGGCACGCATTCCACCACCACCGCCAACGAGTCGTGGCCGTCGAGCCTCAACCCGCAGGTGCTGGCGCAATCCGTGGTGCAACCGCAATACCTGTCGATGCGCGACCTGCGCCGCAACATGAGTTACCTGGAGAGCAACGGCGAGAGCCCGGGCAGCTACGCGGTGGCGTTCTGGGGCCGCGCGCTGTATCCGCTCAACGTGCTGGTGCTGGTGCTGTGCGCGATGCCGTTCGCGTTCGGCACACTGCGTTCCGGCGGCCTGGGAAAGCGCCTGTTCATCGGCATGTTGCTGGCGATCGGCTGGTATTTCATGCAGCAGGCGATGGTGAATTTCGGCACCGTCTACGGCCTGCCGCCATTCCTCGCCAACCTGCTGCCGGCGATGCTGTTGGCGTGCATTGCCTGGCTGTATTTCAGGCGCAGGGTGTGATTGAGCAGGGAATGGGGAATAGGGAATAGGGAATGGCAAGAACCAACGGCAACGGTAGCGGGAGGGTGTGATGGATGGGGTGGATCTGCGCAGCGATACGGTGACGCGGCCGACGGCGGCGATGCGCGAGGCGATGCTGGCGGCGGCGGTGGGTGACGACGTCTATGGCGAGGACCCGACGGTCAACGCGCTGCAGCAGCGGCTGGCCGACGACCTCGGCTTCGATGCCGGACTGTTCGTGCCCAGCGGCACCCAGTCCAACCTGCTGGCCTTGCTGGCGCACTGCGAGCGCGGCGACGAGTACCTGGTCGGCATGGATGCGCACACCTACAAGTTCGAGGGCGGCGGCGCGGCGGTGCTGGGCTCGATCCAGCCGCAGCCGATCGTGCAGGACGAGGATGGCAGCCTGCCGCTGGCGCGGATCGAGGCGGCGATCAAGCCGGTCGACCCGCACTTCGCACGCACCCGCCTGCTGGCGCTGGAGAACACCTGGCATGGCCGCCCGCTGCCGCTGGATTACCTGCGCGCCGCGCACGAGACGGCGCGCGCGCACGGGCTGGGCCTGCACCTGGACGGCGCGCGGCTGTTCAACGCCGCGGTGGCCTGCGGCGTGCCGGCGCGCGATCTCGCGCGGTATTTCGACACCGTCTCGATCTGCCTGTCCAAGGGTCTGGGCGCGCCGGTGGGCTCGGTGCTGCTCGGCTCGCATGCGCTGATAGACAAGGCGCGCCGCTGGCGCAAGGTCTGCGGCGGCGGCTGGCGCCAGGCGGGCATGCTGGCCGCGGCGGGGATGCACGCGCTGGATCATCACGTGGCGCGGCTGGCCGACGACCACCGGCGCGCGGCCTACCTCGCCGGTCGCCTGCGCGAGATCGCCGGCATCGACCTGCTCGGTCAGCACACCAACATGGTCTTCGTCGACGTGCCGGCCACGCGCCTGCGCGAACTGGACGTCCATCTGCGCGAGGCCGGCATCCGCATCAGCATCGGCTACCTGCCGACCTTGCGGCTGGTGACGCATCTGGACGTCGACGACGACGGCATCGAGCGCACGGCGGCGGCGTTTGCGGCATTCTTCAAATCGCATTGAACGCCGGCGGCCCGCGCGCAACCACGACAAGGATTTCTCCGGTGACCAACACGCATTCCCTGCTGCTCGCGCTGGCCTGTCTGGCGATGACCGGTTGTCTCCCCGAGGCCCCCTCGACCGACGTCGCGCAGGCGCCCGCGGCGACCGCTTCCGTTGCGGCGCGGACGCCAATCGTGGCGAGCGGTCCGGCGCCGCAGCCTGCCGCGCCGGTGTCGGCGCCGACCAAGCCATTCGCATTTGCTGCCGATGCCGCGTCGGCCACTGCGGGCTGCGCGTTCACCGGCCTGCAGTTGCCGCCGTCGACCAGGATCTACGCCGCCGGTGCCTACGGCGGCAGTCGGCAGGATTTCCAGATCGACCAGAGCGGGCATGAGGCCACTGCCATGCGAGTGGCGGTCAACCAGCCGGATGCGCCGGTGGTACTGATGCTGGGTGCCTACGAACCCACCGTGTGGAGCGTCGGCTGGACGCCGGGCACGCGCATTCTGGCGGTGCTGGTGAGCGGCTATCACCGGCAGGAGATCACCGGCCTGCCCGCCGACGTGCCGGTGCGGACAAGCACGTACGACAACAGGAGCCGCTGCGAATATTTCTACGTGGCGCCAAAAAATGCCGGCAAGCTCAACCCGATCGCACGCCGCATGTTTGGCCGTCCGGTCGACATGCTGTATCCCGCCCAGGGCGGCGAGGTGGTGGTCGGATCACCGCTGCCGGCAGGCAGCGCGCTGGTCACCGATGGAAGCGCCAGGCCGGCCTCCGCGTTCCGCTTGCCGAACAGCTCGCTGGCCGGGCCGGCGGGGCTGGAGCAGGGCGTGCGCGACGGTTTTCTGCGCGAAGCGGACGCTTCCGACGGTGCGGCGTGGATCGCTGCCCGACGCGCCCGGCAGCACGCTCCGGTCGATGCGCCGCCGATTGCCGGCGGCGCCCCGGCACCGCGCATGCCCTCGATGTTCCGCGCCTACGTGGTGCTGAAGGCGTACACCTTGCCGGCCGGATTGTACGGCGCGAATTCGGCCACCTTCTTCGTGCCCAAGGGCGTACCGCGGCCCACCGGAAAACTCGGTCACTCGACCCTGTACGACTTCAACACGGTCAGTTGCGCCGGGGTTGGCTGCGGTATGGAGTGAGCTTCGCGACGCAGGCCGTGCGGCAAACGCCGACACCCACGGCGCACGAACGCAGCTTGATCTTTCCGGCATCCGCGCGCGCTCCGGGCCTACACCGACGGCGCCCGACCCCGCCGTCCCCATTTGCTAGCATTCGGCCAATGCATTCCGCCGCCCTCGACATCCTGCGCAACATCTTCGGCTACCCCAGTTTCCGGGGCCAGCAACAAGCCATCGTCGAGCACCTGGGCGAGGGCGGCGACGCGCTGGTGCTGATGCCGACCGGCGGCGGCAAGTCGCTGTGCTACCAGATTCCCGCGCTGCTGCGGCAGGGCACGGCGATCGTGGTGTCGCCGCTGATCGCGCTGATGCAGGACCAGGTCGACGCCTTGCGCGAGGCGGGCGTGGCGGCGGCGTATCTCAACTCCAGCCTGGCCGCGGACGCGCAGCGCGAGGTGGAGAAGCAACTGCTGGCCGGCCAACTGAACCTGCTCTACGTGGCGCCGGAGCGGCTGCTGACGGCGCGCTTCCTCGACCTGCTCGAACGCACCGAGGTGGCGTTGTTCGCCATCGACGAGGCGCACTGCGTGTCGCAGTGGGGCCACGATTTCCGCCCCGAATATCGCGAGCTGGCGATCCTGCCGCAGCGCTTTCCCGCCGTGCCGCGCATCGCGCTCACCGCCACCGCCGACCCGCGCACGCGCGAGGAGATCGTCGAGCGGCTGGCGCTTCAGGACGCCCGTCAGTTCATCTCCAGCTTCGATCGCCCGAACATCGGCTATCGCGTGGGCTTGCGCCACAACGCGAAGCGCCAGCTGGGGGAATTCCTGCTCGGGCACGAGGGCGAGTCCGGCATCGTCTACTGCCTCAGTCGGCGCAAGGTGGACGACACCGCGCAATGGCTGGCCGAATCGGGCATCGAGGCGCTGCCGTATCACGCCGGCCTCGACGCGGCCACGCGCTCGAAGAATCAGCAGCGCTTCCTGCGCGAGGACGGCGTGGTGATGGTGGCCACGGTGGCGTTCGGCATGGGCATCGACAAGCCCGACGTGCGCTTCGTGGCGCACCTGGACCTGCCGCGCAGCATCGAGGGCTACTACCAGGAAACCGGCCGCGCCGGCCGCGATGGCTTGCCGGCCGAGGCGTGGATGATCTACGGCCTGTCCGACGTGGTGACGATGAGCCAGATGATCGCGCAGTCCGAATCGGCCGACGACCGCAAGCGCGTCGAGCGGCAGAAGCTGGAATCGCTCCTCGCCTACGCCGAGGCCACCGACTGCCGCCGCCAGCTGCTGCTGGGCGCGTTCGGCGAAACCTATCCCGGCCCCTGCGGCCATTGCGACAACTGCGTGGCGCCGCCGAAGACCTGGGACGCCACCGTGGTGGCGCAGAAGGCCCTGTCGGCGGTGTACCGCACCGGCCAGCGCTTCGGCTCCGGCCACGTCATCGACGTGCTGCGCGGCGAGGAGACCGAGCGCGTGCTCGGTCTAGACCACCATCGCCTGAGCACCTTCGGCGTCGGTGCCGACATGGACGAGAAACAGTGGCGCTCGGTGTTCCGCCAGTTGCTCGCCGCCGGCCTGCTGGAAGCCGACGCCGAGGGCTACGGCACCTTGCGCCTGACCGCCGCCAGCCGTGCCGTGCTCGGCGGCGAGCGGCTGGTGAAACTGCGCGAGGACGCCCGCCCCGAACGTGCCAGCCGGCGCAAGCGCGAAGCCAGTCGCGTGGCCAGCGGCAGCCTGGGCATCGAGGCCTACGAGCAATCCACCTGGGACGCGCTGCGCGCCCTGCGCACGCAACTGGCGAAGCAGCAGGGCGTGCCGCCTTACGTGGTATTCCACGACGCCACCTTGCTGGCGATGCTGCGCGCGATGCCCGCCAACGAGGACGAACTGGCCACCATCAGCGGCGTCGGTGAGTCCAAGCTCAAACGCTATGGGCGCGATTTCCTCGCGGTGATCAATTCTCCCCAGTGATTCGGCGCCTGGATGCGGGCGTGCGTCCGGTACGCGCGCCGACGGTCATCCCGGGTGGTTCCCAGGGTGAAACGGGCGGGTTATGCTGGACGTGTTTGACAGCGCTGTCATACTGCAACCACGGGACGACCGTAATCGTTTACCGGCCCGTGGGGCAAGGCGATGGCGGGCTGACGGCGCTGCATACGTATTCAACCGGACAGCGCGATGCGTGCACCGCAGAATCGGGGGCACGGCGACCTGTCATGACCTGGGGAAGGCAATGAGTTCGACGAGCGCGACAGATGGGCTGGGCCAGCACGCCACGCTGCGGGTGATCCTGATCTCGGCTGCCGCCGCCCTGGGCGGCTTCCTGTTCGGTTTCGACACGGCGGTGATCAACGGCGCGGTCGACGCGATCCGCGCCCATTTCGGGCTGAACGCGGGCGAGATCGGCATCACCGTGTCCTGCGCGCTGCTCGGTTCGGCGTTGGGGGCGTGGTATGCCGGCATGCTGGCCAACCGCTTCGGCCGCGTGCGCACGATGCAGGTGGCCGCGGTGCTGCTGGTGGCTGCCGCCGCCGGTTCGGGCCTGGCGATGGCGGTGTGGGATCTGGTCCTGTGGCGGCTGGTCGGCGGCATCGGCGTGGGCGTGGCTTCGGTGATCGCGCCGACCTACATCGCCGAGGTGGCGCCGGCGCGGATTCGTGGGCGGCTCGGCTCGATGCAGCAATTGGCGATCGTGCTGGGCATCTTCGCCGCGCTGCTGAGCGATGCATGGCTGGCCGGTGCGGCCGGCGGCGCAGCCGAGGTGCTGTGGCTGGGCCTGCCGGCGTGGCGCTGGATGTTCCTCGCCGCGGTCACCCCGGCGCTGATCTACGGCCTGCTGGTGCTGGGCGTGCCCGAGTCGCCGCGCCACCTGGTGGCCAAGGGCCGCCTGGCCGATGCGCGGGTGGTGCTGCAGAAGGTGTTGTCGATGAACAGCACCGCGGCGCTGGACAAGAAACTCGGCGACATCGAGGCCAGCCTGCGCTCGGAACACAAGCCGCGCCTGCGCGATTTGTGCAGCAAGGGCACGGGTTTGCTGCCGGTGGTCTGGATCGGCATCGCGTTGTCGGTGTTCCAGCAGTTCGTCGGCATCAACGTGATCTTCTACTACTCGGCCACCCTGTGGCACTCGGTGGGCTTCAGCGAGGCCGACTCGTTCACCATCACCGTGGTCACCTCGATCGTCAACGTGCTGGTCACGCTGGTGGCGATCGCGCTGGTCGACAAGATCGGGCGCAAGCCGCTGCTGGTGGTCGGCTCGGCCGGCATGGCGATCACCCTCGGGATAATGGCGTGGTGCTTCTCGCAGGCCGTCGGCAGCGGCGCCGAGCTGACCTTGCCCGGCGCGGTCGGCATGGTGGCGCTGGTCGCGGCGAACGCCTACGTGGTGTTCTTCGGCGTGAGCTGGGGGCCGGTGGTGTGGGTGTTGCTCGGCGAAATGTTCCCCAACCGCATCCGTGCCACCGCGCTGGCGGTGGCCGCCTCCGCGCAGTGGCTGGCCAATTTCGCCATCACCAGCACTTTCCCGGCACTGGCCGAACTGGGCCTGACCTTTGCCTACGGCCTGTACGCGGCGTTCGCCGTGCTGTCGCTGGTGTTCGTGTTGCGCGCGGTACGCGAGACCAAGGGCGTGGAACTGGAGGACATGCAGGCATGAGGATCATGGAGCACGGCTTCAGCGGCGGTACCGGCGCGCGGCCGCCGGCCAGCGCTTGCCTCGGCGTGGAAGCGCGCCGGGCGGTCTACGACGCGCGGCGCGCAAAGCAGCTACGATGCGGCAACGGCGATGGCCCGGCCACGGTTCATCGCGCGCGATTGAACGAGATGCTGACGGATCGGGTCGCGGATGAAGGGCAAGGCCACATCGATCGACATTGCACACCTGGCCGGAGTGTCCCAGGCCACGGTCTCGCGCGCCCTGTGCGGCAGCCCGCTGGTCAATGAGGAAACCCGGCGGCGCGTGCAGGCCGCCGCCGAGCAACTCAACTACAAGCTCGACAAGAACGCCTCGAACCTGCGCCGGATGCATACCGGCACGCTGGCGCTGCTGTTCTTCGAGGACCCGACTGCCGACGAGTCGCACATCAACCCGTTCTTCCTGTCGATGCTCGGCTCGATCACCCGCGCCTGCGCCCTGCAGGGCCAGGACCTGCTGATCTCGTTCCAGCAGCTGTCCGACGACTGGCACGCCGACTTCGCCGACAGCAAGAAGGCCGATGGCCTGATCCTGCTCGGCTACGGCGACTACCTCGCCTACCGCGACAAGCTGGAAAAGCTCGTCGCGCAGGGCACCCGCTTCGTGCGCTGGGGCGCGGTGCTGCCGGACCAGCCCGGGGTGTCGTTCGGCAGCGACAACGTCTACGGCGGGCGGCAGGTGGCCGAGCACCTGCTCGAACGCGGCTGCCGGCGCATCGCCTTCCTCGGCGACGCCTCCAGCCATTACCCGGAGTTCTTCGGCCGTTACAACGGCTACGTCGACGCACTCACCGCCGCCGGCGTCGAGGTCGACCCCGCGCTGCAGGAGAACGCCGAGAGCACCGAACACTCCGGCTACGAGGCCATGCGCCGGCTGATCCTGCAGGAAGCCGGCTTCGATGCCGTGTTCGCCGCCAGCGACCTCATCGCGATCGGCGCCATGCGCGCGCTCAGCGACCACGGGCTGCGCGTGCCGCAGGACGTCGCCCTGGCCGGCTTCGACGACATCGCCACCGCCAGCTTCGTCAACCCGCCGTTGACCACCGTGCTGCAGGACACCGGCCAGGCCGGCGCGGTCCTGGTCGACAGCCTGCTCGGCCTGATCCGCGGCGAATCGGTGGAGAGTGAGGTGCTGCCGGTGAAGCTGATGGTGCGCAAGTCCAGCTTGCGCTGAGCCATCGGTCGCTCACGGCCACTCGTTCGCATGCGCCCCCATCTCCCCGCGCTGCGGCCGCACCACGCAGAAGCGGTGACCGGTGGGGGCTTCCATCACCACCCAGGTGCGGATCGCTTCGACCTTCCTCGCACCGAGGGCTTCCAGGCGGTGCACTTCGGCCTCGATGTCGTCGCTCTCGATGTCCAGATGCACGCGGCTGGGGTGGGTGACTTTCTGCAGTTCGATGACGGGCTCGTCGTCATGGGTGACCAGGCCGACGTATTTCTCCTGCGCGGGATCGGCGCCTTCCTTGATGGGGCGGCCGAGTGCCCGCGACCAGAAGCGGGCGGCTTCGCCGAGGTCGTCGGCGTGGCAGTCGATCATGAGGCTGCACAGGCGGCTGCGGTGCATGGGGTTCTCCTTCGCGGGCGGCAGGGCGGTCAGCCTTGCGCGCCCGTTGCGCTGCGGTCAAGCGCGAGCCGGCGGTGCGCTTGCTACTGTGGGCGCCTCGATGGCGATTTCCGGAGGCGTGCATGCAAGACCTGGCCGAGCTGATTCGCGACGTGCCCGATTTCCCCCGAGCCGGGGTGATGTTTCGCGACGTCAGCCCGCTGCTGGCCAACGCCGACGGTTTCGCGCGCTGCATCGAGGCGCTGGCCGCACCGTGGCGGGACAGCGGCGTGCAGGTGGTGGGCGGCGTGGAGGCACGCGGTTTCATCTTCGGTGCGGCACTGGCGCTGCGGCTCGAGGCCGGCTTTGTGCCTCTGCGCAAGCCGGGCAAGTTGCCGCCGCCGGTGCAGGCGGTGGATTACCGGCTGGAGTACGGCGAGGATCGGCTGGAGATCCGCGATGGCTTGTTGCAGCCGGCGCAGCGCGTGCTGCTGGTGGACGACGTGCTCGCCACCGGCGGCACGCTGTGCGCGGCGGCGGAGTTGATCGAGCGGGCCGGCGCGACGCTGGTCGGCGCCGGCGTGGTGATCGAGCTTGACGCCTTGGCGGGACGCGCACGCTGGGCGGAACGTGGCCCGCTGCACAGTTTGCTGCGCTACTGAACCATCGTACGCGCCGTTTCGCCGCAGTTGGGCAAGGCGGCCCATGCGCCGTGCGAGAATGCCGCGTTGTCGCACGCGTCCTGCGGGCGATGCTGAACGTGCCGAGGCCGTCGGATGTTGAAGAAGCTGTTGTTGCTGGGTGGGCTGGCCTGGGCCGGCCAGGTGCTGGCCGCCACCGCGCCGGCGAACGCGCCGGTGGTCGGCCCCACGATCACGCCGGCGGCGGTGCAGATGGTGCAGCAGGCCATCGCCAAGCTGTCGTCGAAGGTGGTGGTCGACTCGATCCAGCCGGCACCGCTGCCGGGTTTCTACCAGGTGATCGCGTCGGGTCAGATGGTCTACATCAGCACCGACGGCAAGTACCTGATGCACGGCGACGTGGTTGACTTGAGTCGCCGCGAGAACCTCAGCGACGATGCCTGGGCGAAGTTCCGCGTGGCCGCGCTGGCCAAGGTGCCGGCGTCGCAGCGGCTGGTGTTCGCGCCGGCGCAGCCGAAGTACACGGTGACCGTGTTCACCGACGTCAACTGCGGCTTCTGCCGCGCGCTGCACGAGCACATCGCCGCGTTCAACAAGGCGGGCATCGCGGTGGAATACCTGGCTTGGCCGCGCGAGGGCGTGACCACCACCGCCGGAAACCTCACCCCGACCTACAAGGAAATGGTCTCGGTATGGTGCGCGAAGGACCCCAAGGCCGCGCTCACTGCCGCCACCAAGGGCCACGCGCCCCCGGCGGCGACCTGTACCAACCCGGTGAAGCAGCAATTCGACCTGGGCGTGAAGCTGGGCGTGAGCGGCACGCCCACGATCATCGGGCCGGACGGCAGCGTGCTGGGCGGCTACGTGACGCCGGAGCAACTGCTGCAGGCGCTGCAAGCGGGCGGTTGATCCCCCGCGGCGGCTTGGGGCAACGCTGAAACAGTCTCCCGCAGACGGCTTCCGATCCTTCAAATAGGCGGCAGTCGATAGCCGATGGTGTGCGGGGCCGTGGCGCCGGATCGAGTGATCGACCGGCGTTTGCGTGATTGTGCTTGAATCCGCACCCCTCGCGTCGTCAAAAGACAAGACCGTCGCGGAAATTCCCGCCCATCATGGCGGTGACAGAGGGGTCCGTTGGCTGTTCCCGGGGGCGCTCCACGACTACAGAGCGTGGCGTGGCGCGAGGAATGAGTGGATTTGATCCGCCCGCCCATTGTTGGCACGTGTCCGCGCCAACGGTTCGAGACGTGAAGAAAGCCGCCAATGAACCTCCCCGTCCGGCGAGGTACCTGCCGGAGCGCGCAGCCGCACCCGGCCAGGCAAGCCTTGGCCGCAGGGGAAGCCCGGTGGTACCGGGCGGTCGTCTTTCGAAAATGACACGGGGAGGAAAATCCATGCTTAAGACCAAACTCGCGGCCGCCGTGCTGGTCGCGTTGAGCTTCGGGCCGTGCGCAGCGTTCGCACATGGGCGCGACGCGCATGATGCGACGGGACAGGCAGGCACGTCCGGCGTGCAGCAGGACACCATGCAGTCCGCCGATGACGGCAACCATCCAACGCCGGACAGCACCAAGGCCAAGAAGCTCGAAGCAGTCACGGTGACCGGTTCGCTGATCCCGCAGACCGAGATCGAGACCGCCACGCCGATCACCACCATCACGGCCGCAGACATCAAGGCTCGTGGTTTCACCACGGTGGCGGAAGCCCTGCAGCAATCCTCGTTCGCGACCGGCTCGGTGCAGGGTTCGCAGTTCTCGGCGGGCTTCACGCCGACGGCGCAGACCCTGAGCATGTTCGGCATGCCGGTAGGTTTCGTGAAGTACCTCATCGACGGGCGCCCGATGGGCAACTTCCCGGGCCTCTACAACGGCAGCGATGTCTTCAACAACCTCAGCGGCATCCCGACCGAGATGGTCGATCGCATCGAGATCCTGCCGGGCGGACAATCCTCGCTGTACGGCTCGGACGCGATCGCCGGCGTGGTCAACATCATCCTCAAGAAGCACCTGGATGGCGGGCCGGTCGTCGATGCGCGCTACGGCTGGCACAGCGACGGCGGCGGGGCTAGCCGTCGCATCAGCGTGGCGGACAACTTCAGCGCAGGCCGTTTCAACCTGCTGGTCGGCGGCCAGTTCGAGAGCACCCAGCCGATCTGGCGCCGCGATCGCGACCTGACCGCCCACTACTACACCCACGGCACCAGTCCCGCGGTGGCGTCACGCGACTACCTGGTACTGGGCTACTTCACCGGCTACCATTTTTTCGACCCCGACAACTGCAGCGGCCTGACCGACCAGTGGTACGGCAACGAGGGCAAGCGGCACCGCGCCGGCAAGGGCGATTACTGCGGCTCCTTCACCAGCCCCGGCTACGCGACGCTGACCACCGACAACAAGCAGGCGAACTTCTACACGCATGCGACGTTCGACGTGAACGACAACCTGCAGTTGTACGGCGACCTGCTCTACAACTACCAGGAGCAGAAATACACCAACGGCGCCGACTACACCTGGTGGGGTACCAACGTGGTGACCGCCGCTGCGGGTGGCGGCTACTTCTGGGATCCGCGCATCGGTGACTACATGCTGGTGCAGCGCAACTTCTCTCCGGAAGAAGTTGGCGGCTACAAGAACATCATGAGCAAGGACACCGAAAATTCCTACATGCTCACGCTCGGCGCCAAGGGCACGCTCGGCCAGTCCGCCTGGGACTACGAACTGTCCTTCATGCATTCGGACGACAAGCTGCAGAGTCGCGTATTCCAGCGCTTCACCAAGCCGATAGAGGATTACTTCGCCTCCCACGTGATGGGGCCGCAGATGGGTACCTACTACGGCTATCCCGTGTTCCAGCCGGACTACGAGGCGCTCTACCATCCCGTCTCCAATGCCGACTTCCGCGCCTTCACCGGCTACACCGAAGACAACGCGAAGACCTGGGACAACCTGCTGCGCGCCCAGCTGACCAACGGGTCGTTGTTCTCCCTCCCCGGCGGCGACGCAGGCATTGCCATGGTGCTCGAGGGTGGCAACGAAGGCTGGGACAGCACCCCGGACCCCCGGCTGCTGCAGGACATCGACTACAACGGCAACCAGGTTCCGTATGTCTGGGGCTGGAGCGCCACGCCGGGTGCCGGCCACCGCTCGCGCTACGCGGCCACCACCGAGCTTCGCCTGCCGGTGCTGAGCCAGCTCACGCTCGATGTTTCGGGTCGCTACGACAGCTACAAGGTGGCGTCCAGCCGCGTGAGCCACAAGACCTACAACTTCGGCATCGAATACCGGCCGTTCGAAACCCTGCTGCTGCGCGGCCGCTACGGCACCGCCTTCAAGGTGCCCACCCTGAGCGACGAATTCCAGGGCCTCAGCGGCTACTACAGCAGCGTCACCGACTATCTCAACTGTGGTCGCCTCGGCTTCTCCGGGGCAAACATCGACCAATGCCCGACGCCCTACGACAACGAGCAGTTCAACGGCCACACCTCCGGCAACCCGGCGCTGAAGCCGATCACCGCCAAGGTGTGGACCTACGGCTTCGTGTGGGCTCCCACTCCAAAGCTGTCCTTCAACGTCGACTATCTGCATTGGGACATCAGCAACGAGGTCGCCCAAGTCAGTGCGGACCAGCTGTCGAACACCCAGTACCTGTGTGATATCGGCACGCTGGACATGAACTCGACCACCTGCAGCATGGCATTCAGCCTGGTTACCCGCGGCCCGGGCCAGGGCAATCTGCTGGGCCACATCATTTCGATCGCCACGCCGAAACAGAACGTGGCGAACGAGAAGGTCAACGCACTCACCGCCGGCGTGAACTACGTGCAGGACATCGGCCGCTTCGGCCAGCTGGCACTGAACCTGTCCTACTCGGACATGTTCAAGCACACCTACCAGGACTACCCGACCGACGAGCCGGTGGATCTGCTGCGCCACCCCAACTGGAGCACGGATTTCAAGTCCAAGGCCAACGGCTCGATCACCTGGTCGAACGCGAAGTGGAGCACCACGCTGTACGCAAACCGGTTCGGAAGCACGCCGAACTACCTGGCCAGTTCGCTCGACAACTACACCTCCCCGGGCACCGGCCGGTTGGGACCGTGGACGCTGTACAACGCGAGCGTCACATTCAACCCGACCAAGGCGCTTGCGCTGTCCCTGATGGTGAACAACCTGTTCAACAAGATGCCGCCCAGGGACACCAGCTACAGCGGTCTCACCGCCGAGCCGTACAACATCTTCAACTACAACGTGTTCGGACGCGCGATCTACGTCGAGGCGAGCTACAAGTTCGGCCGATAGCCGCACCCGGATGCAAAACGCGACGGCCCCGCCCTGGCGGGGTCGTTTTTTTTCGGGCAGCGGGGGGCGCTAGACCTCGATGCCCGCGCCGACCAGCAACTCGCGCAGCGGCGCCAGCGCCTCGCCGTACTTCCGCCAGCGCTGCAGCGCGCTGCGATAGATCGGAGCACGCACCTGCACGGCACTGGCGGTGGCCACCGGCGACGGATTGGCCTCGAATCGCAGGCAGTCCTCGTGCCACGGCAGAGCGCAGAACTCGATGATGCGACGGGACATGCGCTCCTGGTCGTCCACCAGGGCCTCGTAATCCACCTCGAGCACCCGCCCGGGAAACACGCGCTGCCAGTGGCGCATCATCGCGTCGAAAAGGATGTAGTAGCGGCCCGTATCGAGCAGGTCGAAGGAGTAATCGAAATACGGCGAGTTGGGCGCGAACAACTGCCGAAAATTGCTCAGGCAGGTGTCCATCGGGTTGCGGCGCAGGCACACGATCTTCGCGTTGGGCAATGCCTGGGCGATATAGCCCACGTAGAGAAAGTTGTGCGGCAGCTTGTCCACGAAATGCGGCGTTCTGCCCGTGGCCGGCCGGGTGCTGTCCAGGTAGGTCTGTCCCAGCGTGCGGAAATCAACGTGACGGGTACCGGCGACGGTCTCGATATCCAGCAGCGAGCGGGTGTGGGTGCCGGACATGAACTTCAGCGCCATGCCGAAGTTCAGCATCTCGCCCGCCGAATGGACGTCCGGATGGCTGGATATGATGCGCTCGACCAGGGTGGTGCCGGTGCGGGGCATCCCCACGACGAAAATGGGCTCCTCGCTGGCGCACCCTCGGCTCGGCGGGGGCGGTTCCGGAAACCGTGCCTGCAGCGCGGAGAAAAGCTGTTCATCGCGCGCGATCCGGTAATCGCGGCCCTTGCCTGCGGCAGCCTTGCCCCTGGCCATGTGATCGAGCGCCCTGGCGTACTCGCCCAGATCTTCCAGCTCCTTGGCCAGCGCCATGTTCAGGCACACCTGGGCCTGCGTTTGCCCGGCGTCGGGGCCAACCTCGCCCAGCACCGCTTCCAAGCGCGCCACGTGGTTGGCCACGGGGGTCTGGCGCCGCAGTTGGGCCAGCGTCAGATGCGCCCGCCAGTAGCGCGGTTCCAGTGCAAGGCAGGCTTCAATCTCGCGCTCGGCGCCATCGATGTCGCCGACGGCAACCATCGCGGTGGCCAGGTTGTAGTGGTAGACCGCGTGACCGGGCGCGCTGGATGCGGCCTGGCGGAATACCTCGACGGCCTGGTCATGGGCTGCGATCTGCGTATAGACCACGCCCAGCGTATCCAGCGTCTGGGCGCGCCCGGGCGCGAGCGCGAGCGCGCGATCGGCTTCCTGCCGCGCGTCCCGCGTGCGGCGTGCCAGGACCAATGCCTTGGCGTGATGTACCGCGAATTCGGCATTGTCGGGCGCCATCGTCGCGGCCCGGCCAAGGCTGTCGATGGCTTCGGGAAGCTGTTGCATCTCGAGGCTGGCGATGCCTGCGATGTAGTACAGCATCGGGTGCGGCGGCAAGTCGGCCTTCAGTGTCCTGGCCAGGGCCAGCGCTTGCGGCCATGCACGCTGATTGAACAGGGCGGTCAGGTGCTCGAGGGTGGGCTGGTCGGTCATGGCTGCGGCATGTCGAGGGACGGCGGCGGTTGCGTCAATGGCCCTGCAAGAATGCAACAAAAAGGAACGATAGCGGTGCCAGGAACAATCCGCATGGCGTGGCGGTTGCCGGGCAGCCGCGCCGCGGCGAAACAACTTGTCCGCGCCTCGACCCGAGACCGGAGGCGGTGCGTTCGTGCACATGCATCGCCGTGAACCGGCCTTCCGGCAGCGGCTTGGTATTGCCTTATGCCGTATTGCAGCATTGGGGTAGAATGGGCGTTTCCTCCGCACAGCGCCCCCTTCCCGCATGATCGCATTCGACGGGCAAAGCGCCCTCTCGCCGTTCCGCCTCGAACGACTCAATGCACGGCTCGACGCCGTGCACCGGGGCGTGCGCGTGCAATCCGCCTGGCATGTGTTCGTGCTCGACATGGACGCGGCGCCAGAGGGCACACTGCGCGAACGCCTGCTGGCCGTGCTGGAGGCGAAGGACGCCGCGCCGCAGCCGGCCACGTTGTGGGTGGTGCCGCGGCTGGGCACGATCTCGCCGTGGTCGAGCAAGGCCACCGACATCCTGCATGGCGCGGGTTTCGACGTGCGCCGCGTCGAGCGCGGGCTGGCGTGGCAGCTCAGCGGCCTGCCCGAACCCGGCGCGCCGGATCATGCGGCGATCATGGGTGTGCTGCATGACGCGATGACGCAATCGGTGCTGGCCCGCCTGGACGATGCGCAAGGCCTGTTCCTGGCCGGCACGCCGGGCGACCTGGTGCACGTGGCGCTGGGCGCCGATCCGCAGGCGGCGCTCGCCGCGGCGAACCGGCGCCTGGGCCTGGCGCTGGCCGAGGACGAGATCGAATACCTGGTCGAACGCTACGCCGAGCTGGGTCGCGATCCCACCGACGCCGAACTTTTCATGTTCGCCCAGGCCAACTCCGAGCATTGCCGGCACAAGGTGTTCAACGCCAGCTGGACGGTCGACGGCGAGGAACAGGACAAGACCCTGTTCGGCATGATCAAGCACACCCACCAGCAGTCGCCCGCGCATACCCTGTCTGCGTACAGCGACAACGCCGCGGTGATCGAGGGCAGCACGGGCAAGCGCTTCTTCGCCGACCCCGCCGACCGCGTGTGGCGCGGGCACGAGGAGCGCATCGACTACGCGATCAAGGTGGAGACGCACAACCATCCTACCGCGATCGCGCCCTGGCCCGGCGCGGCCACCGGCGCCGGCGGCGAGATCCGCGACGAGGGCGCCACCGGCCGCGGCGGCAAGCCCAAGGCCGGGCTCACCGGCTTCTCGGTGTCCGACCTGCGCATCCCGGGCGCGCCGCAGCCGTGGGAAGTGGACCGCCCGCTGCCGCCGCGCATGGCCAGCGCATTCGAGATCATGCGCGACGGCCCGCTGGGCGCGGCCGCGTTCAACAACGAATTCGGCCGGCCCTGCCTGGGCGGCTATTTCCGCGCCTGGGAAAGCGAAGTGCCGGGCCAGGCCGGGGTGCGCCGCGGCTACGACAAGCCGATCATGCTCGCCGGCGGCCTGGCCAACCTGCGTCCCGACCATGTGCTGAAGCGCGCGGTGCAGCCCGGCCACGCGGTGATCGTGCTGGGCGGGCCGGCGATGCTGATCGGGCTGGGCGGCGGCGCCGCCTCGTCGGTGGCCGGCGGCGCGTCGAGCGCGGAGCTGGACTTCGCCTCGGTGCAGCGCGACAACGCCGAGATGGAGCGGCGCTGCCAGGAAGTGATCGACGCCTGCTGGGCGCGCGGCGAGCACAACCCGATCGTCAGCGTGCACGACGTCGGCGCCGGCGGCCTCTCCAACGCGATCCCCGAGCTGCTCAACGACGCCGGCGTCGGCGGCGTGATCGACCTGTCGAAGATTCCCTGCGACGATCCCTCGCTGTCGCCGATGCAGGTGTGGAGCAACGAATCGCAGGAGCGTTACGTCCTCGCCATCGCGCAGGAGAACCTCGCCGAATTCGAGGCCATGTGCATCCGCGAACGCTGCCCGTACGCCGTGGTGGGCGAGGCCACGCTCGAGCGCCGCCTGCTGCTGACCGATCCGCGCCGCGAGCTGACCGTCATCGACCTGCCGATGGACGTGCTGTTCGGCAAGCCGCCACGCATGCATCGCGACGCCGTGCGGGTAACGCCGCGGGTGGACCTGCTGCCCGACCTCACCGGCATCGACCTGGACGAGGCGCTGCTGCGCGTGCTGCGCCTGCCCACCGTGGGCAGCAAGAGCTTCCTGATCACGATCGGCGACCGCACCGTCGGCGGGCTCAACCACCGCGACCCGATGGTCGGTCCGTGGCAGGTGCCGGTAGCCGATTGCGCGGTGACGCTCGCCGATTTCGACGGCTATGCCGGCGAGGCGATGGCGATGGCCGAGCGCGCGCCGGTGGCCGTGCTCGACAGCGCCGACGCGGCACGCCTGGCGGTGGGCGAGGCGATCACCAACCTGGCTGCCGCACCGATCGCCAGCCTCGGCGAGGTGCGCCTGTCGGCCAACTGGATGGCCGCGGTGAATCATCCGGGCGAGGACGCCGCGTTGTTCGACGCGGTGAAGGCGGTGGGCATGGAACTGTGTCCGCAATTGCAGATCTCGATCCCGGTCGGCAAGGATTCGCTGTCGATGCAGGCGGTGTGGAAGGACGGCGCGCAGGAGCAGCGCACGGTGTCGCCGGTGTCGCTGGTGATCACCGGCTTCGCCCGCGTCGGCGACGCGCGCCGCACGCTGACGCCGCAACTCAAGCTCGACCGCGGCGCCACCGACCTGTGGCTGATCGATCTGGGTGCCGGGCGCGATCGCCTCGGTTGCTCGGCGCTGACCCAGGTGTTCAATCGCTCCGGCGGCATCCCGCCCAACCTGGACGATGCCAAGCGCCTCAAGGCGCTGTTCGAACTGGTTCAGCAGGCCAATGCGAATGGCCTGCTGCTGGCCTACCACGACCGCTCCGACGGCGGCGTGATCACGACCTTGCTGGAGATGGCCTTCGCCGGCCACTGCGGCCTGGAGCTGCATCTCGACGGCTGGGCCGAAGCCACCTTGCGCGCGCTGTTCAGCGAGGAACTGGGCGCCGTGGTGCAGGTGGCCGAGGCCAACCGCGAGGCATTCGAGTCGCTGCTGGTGAAGTTCGGCCTGGCCGGCATCAGCCATCGCGTCGGCCGGCCGAAGGAGAAGCTCGGCATCAAGCTGTTCCTCGGTGACGAAGTCTTCGTCAAGTGGAACTGGAGCAAGTTGTACAAGGCGTGGAACGAAACCAGCCACGCCATGCAGCGCCTGCGCGACAACCCGCAGAGCGCCGATGCCGAGCTGGAGTGGCGGATGGATGACGCCGATCCCGGCATCAGCCCCAGGCTGGCGTTCGACCCGGCCGAGGACGTGGCCGCCGCGTTCATCGCCAAGGGCCCGCGGCCGCGCGTGGCGATCCTGCGCGAGCAGGGCGTCAACGGCCAGGTCGAGATGGCCGCCGCGTTCACGCGTGCCGGTTTCGAGGCGGTCGACGTGCACATGTCCGATCTCGCCAGCGGCCGAGTGAAGCTGGCCGACTTCCGCGGCTTCGCCGCCTGCGGCGGATTCTCCTACGGCGACGTGCTCGGCGCCGGTCGCGGCTGGGCCACGTCGATCCTCTACAACGACATGCTGCGTGCGCAGTTCGAGGCGTTCTTTGCCGACGAGACGAAGTTCGCGCTGGGCGTGTGCAACGGTTGCCAGATGCTGTCGCAACTGAAGGAGATCATCCCCGGCGCGCAGCACTGGCCGAAGTTCCTGCGCAATGCGTCGGAGCAGTACGAGTCGCGCGTGGCCACGCTGGAGGTGCTCGATTCGCCCAGCATCTTCTTCCAGGGCATGGCCGGCTCGCGCATCCCGGTGGCGGTGGCGCACGGCGAGGGGCGGGTGAGTTTTCCGCAGGCGTGCAGCCCGTCGAAATCGCATGGCGCGGTGCGCTTCGTCGACAACCGCGGCAAGCCGACCGAGAACTTCCCGCTCAACACCAACGGTTCGCCCGGCGGCCTGGCGGGCTTCACCGCCGCCGCCGGCCGCGTGACGATCATGATGCCGCACCCGGAGCGGGTGTTCCGCAGCGTGCAGATGAGCTGGCACCCGGAGTCGTGGGGCGAGGATTCGCCGTGGATGCGGATGTTCCGCAACGCACGCGTGTGGTGCGGCTGATCGACGGCATGTGGCGCTGGCGTCAGCGATGACTCGGCGTCGCCCCGCGTGGATGTTCGCCGGCTGCACCGCGCTGTGGGTGGTGCTGCTGGCGTTGCTGCCGTGGTGGTTGGGGTTGCCGATCCTGCTGGCGCTCGCCGCGGCGGTCTTGCTGCTGCAGCATCGGCTGGCAACTGCGCATGCCGCGCTGATCCGGAGCGCCTTGCGCTGGGGCCTGCCGGGCTGGTTGTTTGCCCTGCAACGCATCCTGGGTGGCGATGCCTTCGCCTGGGGCGCGGCCCTGCTCGGCGCGCTGGTCGGTTACACCTTGCTGGCCGGGCTGGAAGCCTGGCTTGATCGGGACTTGCGCCGTGCGCCCGCCGGGCCGCCCGCCGCGGAATGGCCCGAACTCGCCCACGCACCGATCGGACCGCCGGCCGAGATCATCGAGCTGTCGCCGCCGCAATGGCATGAAGCGCGTGGCGAGCTGCCCGACCCCCTCGGCGGGGCGGTGCATGGCGAGCCCGGCGGCTGTCGTTTCGACGATGGCACCCGCGTCGAAATGCGGGACGGCGTCACCCGCATCGCCTTCAGTCCCGCCGGTCGCTGGTTTGCCGCCTGCAGCGGCAAGCGCGGCGTGCTGCTGTGGGATCGCCAGCGCGATCGACGGCACCGCCTGCGCGGCTGGCAACTGTGCGGCTGGTACCGCGAGCAACCCTGGCTCAGCCGCCGCGAAGGCACCATGCCGCTGGCGCTGGCCGCCGTGCTGGGTCACGACGCCGACGAACCACCAGACCCTCCCCACACCCCGTAGGAGCCCGCTCGCGGGCGATGCTTTCCCTTTTGCTTCTGCGATTCCCCATTCCCCATTCCCGGCCCAAGGGCATCGCCCGCAAGCGGGCTCCTGCGCGCGGGGAACCGGAGGTTCACGTGCTGCGCGTCTCCGCGCATACTTCGCGCGGTGAACATGCCTGCCATTCCTCCGTCCTCGTCCTCGCCGGCGCTCAGCGTGATCGTGGTGGCGGCCGACAGCGGCCCGGATCTGCGCGATTGCGTGCGCCAGGTGCTTGCCTGCCGGCTGCCGCTGGAACTGATCCTGGTCGACAACGCTTCGCACGATGGCGTGCCGCCCGCGATCGCGCGGGCGTACGAGCACGACGAGCGGCTCAAGCTGATCTACAGCCATCGCAACATCGGCTTCGGCCCGGCGGTGAACCTGGGCGCGAAGCAGGCCGGCGGCCGCGCGCTGCTGATCCTCAACCCCGATTGCCTGATCGGCGAGGACGACCTCAGGCGGTTGCTGGCGGTGCAGGCCGCGCATCCGAAGGCCGGCCTGATCGGCGCGGTGGTGTGCGATGCGGAGGGCCGGCCCGACCCTGCCTCGCGGCGGCGCGACCCGCTGCTGCGTCGCTCGCTCAACACGCTGCTCGGCCGGCCCGGCGAGACGGTGGAAGTCGGCGGCGAGATTCCCGCCGAGCTGATCGAGTGCGAGGCGGTTTCCGGTGCGCTGATGCTGCTGACTCGCCAGATGTTCGAGCGCCTCGGCGGCTTCGACGAGAAATACTTCCTGCATTGCGAAGATCTGGATCTGTGCCGCCGCGTGCGCGACATCGGCTACCAGGTGCTGCTTGCCGGCGACGTGCGCGTGGCCCATGGCAAGGGCAGCTCCAGCCGCCATCGCCCGGTGTTCGTCAGCCGGCACAAGCACCGCGGCATGTGGCGCTGGTTCCGCCAGCATGATCCGGCTGCGCGCAACCCGTTCGTGTCGGCGGTGGTGTGGCTGGGCATCTGGACGCACTTCGTGCTGCAGGTCCCCGGCCAATGGTGGCGGCTGAAAACGAGAAGCAAGTGAGGAAAGCCAGAGGCAACATCGCCTCGTCGCGCCGCTGTCGTTCTCTCACTCCTCACTCCTCTCCACGCACTCCTCGCCGATGACCCCACGCACCCTGACCATCCTCGCCACTCTCGGCCTGATCGCGATGACGGCGGTGTGGGGCTCGACCTTCGTGCTGATCAAGGACGTGCTCGGGCGCATGCCGGTGGCCGATTTCCTGGCCGTGCGTTTCGTCATGGCGGCGCTGGCGATGGTGCTCCTGTTCGGGCGGCAGGCGTGGCGGCTCGGCGCTTTGCAGACCCGGCGCGGCCTGCTGCTCGGCGTGATCTACGGTGTCGGGCAGCTGGTGCAGACCTGGGGACTGGCGCTGATCTCGCCCAGCGTCAGCGGCTTCGCCACCGGCATGTACGTGGTGTTCACCCCGATCCTTGCACTGCTGGTGCTGCGCCAGCGCGTCGCGGCCAGCGTGTGGCTGGCCATCGCCGCGGCCACCGCGGGCCTGGCCTTGCTCACGCTCGACGGCTTCGAGATCAACCTGGGCGTGTGGCTGACCCTGGCGTCGGCGGCGTGCTACGCGCTGCACATCGTGCTGCTTGGGCAGTGGTCCCGCCGCGGCGAGGCGTTCGGCCTGTCGGCCGTGCAGATGGTGGCGATCGCCGGGGTCTGCTCGCTGGCCACCTTGCCGCACGGTCCGATGTTGCCGCCGGACCCCGGCGCCTGGTTCGTCGTGCTGTACATGGCGCTGATCGCCGGCGCCGGCGCGATGGTGATGCAGACCTGGGCGCAATCGCATCTGCCGGCGGCACGTGCCGCCATCGTGATGACCACCGAGCCGGTGTTCGCCGCCGCCTTCGCCGTACTGCTCGGCGTCGATGCGCTGACCTGGCGCATGCTCGCCGGCGGTGGCCTGGTACTGGCGGCGATGTACCTGGTGGAGCTGCTGCCGCGGCGCGATAAGCCGCCGGCCGAGGCGGTGCATCACGAGGTGTGAGGGCGTTCCCCTGCGGGCGGGGCGACACCCGGCTGCAGCGCGATGCGTACCAGGTAGACGATGATCGCCACGTTGCCGACCAGGGTGGCCAGCTTGATCCAGCCGAAGTGGTACAGCGTCTCGTACAGTTCCAGCGGGATCAGCGAACCGGTGGCGATCACGGTGAACCACTCGGCCCAGTGCTTGCCCAGCCACAGGCCCACGCCCTCGATGCCGAACAGCACGGCGTAGCCCAGCGCCACCAGCCCCACCGCCTCGAACTTGCCGGGGCCGAGCTGGTGCAGCAGTTCCACCAGTTTCCAGCGCAGGCCGTTGCTGTCGGCCAGCGACAGGTGCTCCAGCCAGTGCACCAGCTGCTCGAAGTTCTGCTGCCGGTAGAAGTGGAACGCGGCCAGCGCCACCAGCAGCAGGCACGCGGTCTTGATGATCTCGTAGATCGCGATGACGCGCAGGCCGGCGTGGTGCTGGCCGCGTGCGGTCGCCGCGGGGGTGGCTGCGTCGACGGATTCGGAGTTGGGCATGGGCGGGGAAGACATGGGCAGCAGACATTCTCGCCGATCAGGCGTGGTGCCGCCTGTGCGTGATGGCACGAGTTCGCGGAAATGGAGCTGTGTGCGATCTTGACAGCCGACGAGGATCATCCAACCCTGTAGCACTTGCTCACCCCCGATGGGGCGGTCGCTTGCCGAGGTCACGTGGCGCTTCGGGTCGGCCTGTCTTTTTTCCGGTCGAGCTTGGGATGTGTTGCATTGAGCGGGCGGATGTCGGTGCTGGTCGTGATTGGCTACGGTCGTCGCTGGCTGCCGCTTCGGGGGAAGCATGGCGGCGCCGACTCAGCCCGGCACGAACGGACAAGCGCCCGGCAACCCCGGACCGGAGCCGCTCTGACTCGAGCAGTCCATGCGAGTTCCGGAGCATGCTTGCCGGCACCTGTTGGAACGACAAAAGGGAGACAAACGGATGTTCGACCATCTCGCTATCGACGTGGACTACCTGGCCGACTGGAGCACCGGACGCCGACAACAGCACAGCCTGTACATTCCCGGCTCGACGCTGCTGGAGTGGGTGGATGCCGCTGCCCGTGCCGTGCAGGCCGGTGCCAGCGCGCCTCCGGGGAGCGGCTCCCAGGCTGATCCCTACGTCCTTGGCGGGTACGGCAGTTACGCCGGTGCTTGGCAGGCCGCGGCAAGCCGTCGGTCGCAGGACCTGTACTTTTCCATCGCCGGTCGCCTGATCCACAAGATCAAGGACGGACGCAGTGGCGGCTTCGCCGATGGGTGTTACATGTGTGACGTCGGCTATTCGGGCACCGACGCCCGCGCCGGCACCATCTGGAATCGGGCCGACGGTGCGAGCTATCGCGAGTTCGGCAAGTTCATGCACGAAGGCAATACGGTCTCCGGCATGGAAGGCGTCGTCTGGTCGCAGCGTATCGCGGCGTCCTTGCGCGGCGTGCTCAAGGGAACCGCCCCCAGAACCGGCGGCGGACTCCAGGCAAAGGGTACGCGCTGGACAGTCGACATGAACCCCGACGAGTCGAAACGCAAGGCTCCGCAGAAGGCCTCGGCCCCGCAGACGGCTGGTGCAACTGACACCATCTCGGCCTTGCCGCTGCTGTCTGCCGTCATGTTCATAGCCGAGCCGATGCGCAATGCCCGTGCCTGGATGATGGGACTGATGATGCTCGACCTGATGGGGACGGAGTACCAGGCACCGACTCCAACGGCACATGGCAAGCACTTCACTTTCCAGCGTGCGTTCGTCCATCCGTCCCGTCTGGGCGACCCTGCCTGGAGTGGGGAGACCAACACGGCCAACGACACTGCACCCGCAGCCTGGGTCAACCGGCAAGCCGGGCGTGACCAACGAACTGCGAGGAGCATGGCGCGCCCGGGGAGCGCCGCGGTCGAGGGGCTGTATCCGCCGTCGCCGAAATGGTCGGGGCGATCATCGGCGCGTATTGACGTCGCCAATGACTATATCCAGGCCAAGGAAACGGCGATCGTGTGCCGCTGGCTTGAGCAGGAGTTCAACGCGTATGTCGGAAGCGTCGTGGTGGCGAAAGCGCTGGCCGGCGGGCCCGGCACCCGTAGAAACGCCATGACCGCCTCCTTCGGCAGCGAGAGTGCCATGCGCGGGTTTGCGGATGACCTGGAGCGGGTCATCAAGACGGAGTTGATCCAGCGCAGGGCGGCATCGTTCGATACGCCCGGAGTCCTGTTCCGCTGACGCGAGTCGGAATAGGTGCCGGGTCTGCCGGGGTTTCCGACACAAGGGACCCGACTGGGTTCTTCCTCCAGCAACAGCGCCCGCCGTCGCCCTTGCAGCGCGCTTTCTTGCGCTCGCGGAAGAACTCGCCGTGGCCAGGCGGAGATCGGGTGGCAGCGGGGGGAGCGGCCGGAATTGTCGCCGGTCCGGCGCGTGCCGGCGGCATGCCTCGCACGCTTCGCAGTGCCACACTGCGCGGACCGGGTGGCGCACCGGGTTCGTTCGTGGAGGATGTGCGCGCGCGCTCCACTCTTCGTTTACCCGTTCCGGAGGCCAGCCATGCCCCATCCCGTCGAGCATTCCACCGCCGTGGACGAGCCCGCGCCGCATGGCCCGTCGGCGGTCGGCCTGCGCGACGCGAAACTCGGCGGCTGGTATCGCGAGGACAGCGGCGAGCTGTTCCGCGGCGTGCCGATCGGCGCCGGTGACGTGGTGGTGGACGTTGGCTGCGGCGCCGGCGTCAACAGCGTGTTCTGCGCGCGCCACGGTGCCTGCGTCTACGCCGTCGACCGCGAGCCGCAGGTGATCCGCGAGGTGCGCGCCCGGCTGAGCGTCGAGGGCCGCGGCACGCAGACCGCGCTGGTCAGCGACGCGAACCCGCTGCCGCTGGACGACGGCATCGCCACGCGGGTGATCTGCACCGAGGTGTTGCAGCACGTCGACGACCCGCGTCAGGTGCTGGCCGAGCTGTTCCGTGTCGGCGCATCCGGCGCCATCTACCTGCTCAGCGTGCCCGGCGCGCTGCAGGAGACGCTGCAGGAAAAGGTGTTGCCGCCGGAGTCCCGCGAGCTGCCCGGTGGCGCACTGCGGGTGATCGGACGCGACGAGTTCGCGCAATGGATCGGCGAGGCTGGCCTAGTGGTGGTGGAGCACACCCAGCACGGCTTTTTCTGGTCGATCTGGTGGGCGCTGTTCTGGGGTTGCCGGGTGGAGCTGCATGACCCCGCGCATCCGGTACTCGATCACTGGACCGCGGCCTGGCAGGCGCTGCTGGACATGCCGCAGGGCGCGCAGCTCAAGCAGCAGCTGGACGAGTTCATGCCGATCAGCCAGATCGTCGTGGCGCGCAAACCCTGAAGCCGGCACGCCGTGCCGCGCGGACGCTCAGCAACAGCGCCCGCCGCCACCCTTGTAGCGCGCTTCCTGGCGCTCGCGGAAGAACTCGCCGTAGCTCGGCACCTTGCGCTCGGGATGGTGTTCGCGCAGGTGCTTGACGTAGCCGTCGTAGTCGGGGATGCCGCAGCACAGGCGGGCGGTTTGCACCGCCCACTTGCGCACGGACCGGAACGTCGCGTTCATCTCAGCCGGCCACGCTGCTCAGCGCCACGTAGGGTTCCTCGTGCGCGGTCGGGTGGTTGGTACGCCAGGCCTTGACCAGCGAGCGCAGGGAGAACAGCACCATCACCACGACCAGCGCCATGAACAGGCCGGTGAGCACCATGTCGACGTAGTTGTTGGTGACGATCTGCTGCATGGCGGCGGTGGTCTTGGCCGGCGCCAGCAACTGGCCCTGCTGCATGGCGTCGGCGTACTTGTTGGCCGCCGCGGTGAAGCTGATCGGGCCGACCAGTTTCTGGTAGCCGGCGGTGAGCGTGCAGACGATCAGCCACAGCGCGGGGATGCCGGGCACCCACACGTAGCGCTCGCGCTTGAGTTTCACCACCACCACGGTGGCCAGCATCAGCGCGATCGCGGCGAGCATCTGGTTGGCGATGCCGAACAGCGGCCACAAGGTGTTGATGCCGCCCAGCGGGTCGACCGCACCCTGGTACAGGAAGTAGCCCCAGATGAGCACGCAGATCGCGGTGGCCAGCAGGTTGCCGGCCCACGAATCGGTTTCCTGCAGTGGCTTGTGGATCAGGCCGGCGATCTCCTGGATCATGAAGCGGCCCACGCGCGTGCCGGCGTCCACCGTGGTGAGGATGAACAGCGCCTCGAACAGGATCGCGTAGTGGTACCAGAACGCCATCAGGCCGCCGGAGGGCATGATGTTGTGCAGCAGCTGCGCCATGCCCACCGCCAGCGTGGGGGCGCCGCCGGCGCGGCTGAGGATGCTGTTTTCGCCGATGTCTTTCGCGGTCTGCAGCAACTGCTCCGGCGTCACCACGAAGCCCCACTGGCTGATCGTGGTGGCCGCGTCCTGCACCGTGCTGCCGATGATCGCGCTCGGCGAGTTCATCGCGAAGTACACGCCCGGGTGCAGGTAGGTGGCGGCGATCAGCGCCATGATCGCCACGAACGCCTCCATCAGCATGCCGCCGTAGCCGACCATGCGCGCCTGGCCCTCGTTGGCGAGCAGCTTGGGCGTGGTGCCCGAGGCGATGATCGAGTGCCAGCCCGACACCGCGCCGCAGGCGATGGTGATGAACAGGAACGGGAACAGGTCGCCGGCGAACACCGGGCCGGTGCCGTCGATGAAACGCGTCACCGCCGGCATCTGCAGGTCCGGTGCGGTGATCAGGATGGCCAGCGCCAGCAGCGCGATGGTGCCGATCTTGAGGAAGGTGGAAAGGTAATCGCGCGGCGCCAGCAGCAGCCACACCGGCAGCACCGAGGCGACGAAGCCGTAGCCGATCAGCCACCAGGCCAGCGCCTTGGCATCCATGTCGAACAGCGGCGCCAGCGTGGCCGAGTCCGCCACGAACTTGCCGGCCCAGATCGAGAGCAGCAGCAGGATCAGGCCGATGATCGACACTTCGAGAATGCGTCCCGGCCGGAACCAGCGCATGTAGCCGCCCATCAGGAAGGCGATCGGGATGGTGCAGGCCACGGTGAAGGTGCCCCACGGGCTGTGCGTGAGCGCCTTGACCACCACCAGCGCCAGCACCGCCAGCACGATCATCATCAGCACCAGCACGCCGATCATTGCCACCAGGCCGGGCAACGGGCCGAGTTCCTCGCGCAGCATGTGGCCGAGCGAGCGGGCGTCGCGGCGCAGCGAGAGGCCGAGGATCATGAAGTCCTGCACCGCGCCGGCGAACACCACGCCGAACAGGATCCACAAGGTGCCGGGCAGATAGCCCATCTGCGCGGCCAGCACCGGGCCGACCAGCGGGCCGGCGCCGGCGATCGCGGCGAAGTGATGGCCGAACACCACCCACTTGTCGGTGGGCACGTAGTCGAGCCCGTCATTGCGCAGTACCGAGGGCGGCGCGCGCGTCGGGTCCAGCCGCAGCACCGAGTGCTCGACGAACTTGCCGTAGAAGCGAAAGCCGATCGAGAACACCGCGATGGCCGCGGCCACCAGCCAGATCGCGTTGACCGGTTCGCCGCGCCTGAGCGCCACCACGCCGAGGCAGGTTGCACCGATGATGGCGACGGCGGCCCATACCAGCTTGCTGGCGACACCGGATCTGCGCACGGCGACTTGCATGGCGGTTCTCCTCGGCAATGCCGCAAGAATCGTCCTGCCGGCGGCGGGGGTCAATCCCGGAAGCCGCGCGCCGGCATTAGCCATTGGTCGAATGGCAGGCGCGCCCGGCTTCGTTGCGGGAGGCATGGCGGCGCTACACTGGCCGCCCTGTCGATTGCGAGGAGTTCGTCATGCGCGTCCTGGCACATTGCAGTTTCCTGGCCGTATTCCTCCTCGCCGCGGGCACCCCCGCAGCCAACGCCAGCCAGTTCAAGGACCTGTTGAACAAGGCCAGGCAATCCACCCACGCCACGCCGGCGAAGGGCAGCAACCTGCCGAGCAGCGACATCGCCGCCGGCCTCAAGGAGGCGCTGGCCAAGGGCACCACCAGCGCGATCAACAACCTCGGCCGCGACGGCGGTTTCTGGAACAACGCCAAGGTGCGCATCCCGCTCCCGGGCAAGCTGGAACAGGCCGGCAAGCTGGCGCGCCAGCTCGGCCAGGGCGCCAAGGTGGACGCGTTCGAGCTGAGCATGAACCGTGCGGCGGAAAAGGCGGTGCCGCAGGTGGCCGAGATCTTCGGCGACGCCATCCGCAAGATGACGCTCGACGACGCGCGCGGCATCCTCACTGGCGGCGACCACGCAGCCACCGACTACTTCCGCCGCGTCGCCGGCGAGGCGCTGACGGCGCGCATCCATCCGATCGTCGCCAAGGCCACCGACAGCGTCGGCGTCACCCAGAAATACAAGGCGTTCATGTCCGGCAGCAGCAGCGGTGCGCTGGGCGGCCTGCTGGGTGCGCTCGACCATGACAAGTCGGCGCACGGCGGCACGGCGCTGGACCTGGACGATTACGTCACCGCGAAGACCCTCGACGGCCTGTTCACCGAGATCGGCGCGCAGGAGCAATCCATCCGGACCAACCCCGGCGCGCGCACCACTGATCTGCTGAAGAAAGTGTTCGGCCGCTGACGGCAGCCGCGACCGCGGCAACACATGCCGCGTTCACGTGGACGCGGGCAGGATGGTCGGCATGGCGAAAGCGAGGCAGGCATGATCCACGAGATCCTCAAGATGGGTGACCCCCGGCTGCTGCGCATCGCGCCGCCGGTGCCCCCGGCGATGCTCGGCAGCGCGGAGCTCGACATGCTGATCAAGGACATGTTCGAGACCATGCGCGCTGCCGACGGCGTGGGCCTGGCCGCGCCGCAGATCGGCGTGGACCTGCAGCTGGTGATCTTCGGCTTCGAGCATTCCGAGCGCTATCCCGACGCCCCCGAGGTGCCGCAGACGATCCTGCTCAATCCGGTGATCACCCCGCTGTCGCAGGACATGGAGGTGGGCTGGGAGGGCTGCCTGTCCGTGCCCGGGCTGAACGGCGCGGTGAGCCGTTTTTCGCTGATCCGCTACCAGGGCCTCGACCCGCGCGGCCAGCGCATCGAACGCACCGCCGAGGGTTTCCACGCGCGCGTGGTGCAGCACGAATGCGACCACCTGATCGGTCGCCTCTACCCCTCGCGCATCACCGATTTCAGCAAGTTCGGCTACACCGACGTGCTGTTTCCGGGTCAGCCGCCAGCAGATGCCTGAACGCGCCGCTCAAGTGGCGGGCGGGCCTGCCGTTACCGAGGCCATGAGCCCACGCTTTGGCCATCTGCATGGCGGAACCGACCGGCCGGGAAGCCTCGCCTTCCCGGTGGCTGCCCACGCGTGCGAGGAGCCATGCTCATGAACCATCACGCCAAGCCCCCATCGGGCAACAACGTCGATTGGAGCCACCCGGAGCTGCAATCGCTGCTGGGCAAGACCGAAGGCTGGAGCCTCGACAACCGCGGTGTGTTCTCGCCGGTACCGTGCGAACTGCACATCGGCTGGGGCGCGGGCGCGGTGCGCGGCGCCACCCTGGTGTTCGAGCGCGAGGGCGTGATGGTGATCGAGGCGAACTTCCTCATCCAGGCCGGCGAGAAGCTGCGCATCGACCGCATCGTGCTGGGTTCGCTGCGCTCAAACTGGGGCACCGTGGTGGAAGGTCGCGAAGGTCACCGTGCGGAGGATCGTGCCAACGGCACCCGCGTGTACTGGGTGCACGTGCGCTGAAGCCGCGGGGGCGGTGCCCGCGACCGCTCAGCCGTGGCGTGGCTGCGCGAAGCGCGACCGATAAGCCGCCGGGCTGATCGCCAGCTTGCGCCGGAAATGATGGCGCAGCGTAATCGCGCTGCCGAAGCCGCACTGCCCGGCAATCGCGTCGATGGAGAGCGTCGAGCTTTCCAGCAATTCGCGCGCACGATCCACTCGCGCGCCGATCAGCCAATGCACCGGACTGGTGCCGGTGGCCTGCCTGAAGTGGCGCATGAAGCTGCGTTCGCTCATCGCAGCCAGCGCGGCCAGCTCGGCGATCGGCTGGGGGCGCGCCAGTCGTCGCAGCATGGTGTCCATCACCCTCGACAGGGGGTCGGCTTCGCGCCGGGCTACCGGCCGTTCGACGAATTGCGCCTGACCGCCGTCGCGATGCGGCGGGATCACCAGCCGCCGCGCGACCTGGTTGGCGATGTCCGGGCCGTGGTCGCGGCGCACCAGATGCAGGCACAGGTCCAGCCCGGCCGCGCTGCCGGCGGAAGTGAGGATCTGGCCTTCGTCCACGTACAGCACGGCCGGGTCGACGGTGACGCGCGGATACTTGCGTTGCAGCCTCTCGGCGTAGCGCCAGTGGGTGGCGGCGCGCCGGCCATCGAGCAGGCCGGTGGCCGCCAGCACGAACGCACCGGAACAGATCGACAGTAGCCGCGCGCCGCGCGCATGCGCTTCGCGCAGCGCGTCCAGCACCCGCGCGGGTACTGGTGCGTCGATGCCCTTCCAGTCGGGGATGATGATGGTGCCGGCCTCGACCAAAAGTTCCAGTCCGGCGTCAGCCACCATCCGCATGCCGTGCGCGCCGCGCAAGGGACCGCGTTCGGCAGCGCAGGTTTCGAAGCGATACCAAGGTGACGTCAGCTCCGGTCGCGGCAGCCCGAACACCTCGGCGGCACAGGCGAATTCGAAGCCGCACAGGCCGTCGTAGACCAGCGCGGCGACCAGCTGGTTGGGTGCTTTGCGGGTGGTGCGCCGTGTTGGCATGATTTGATCGAATCGTGTCGTTTCCGCCAATTGTGCGCGGCTCGCCGCGCTTCGACAATGTGGCTCCCGTCCACCCGGAAGCCGCCATGTCGAACGCCGTCACCCAGATTCCCGCGGCACCGTCCGCGCTGGCGCTGCAGCATTTCGAGACCACGTTCGCTTTCGAGACCGACTGCTGGGACACGCACGATGCCCTGCAGCAGGAGAGTCCCGGTTTCGTGCTGATCGATGCGCGCAGCCCTTTGTTGTACGAGCGCGGACACGTTCCCGGCGCGGTGAACATTCCACACGGCAAGCTCATCGAATCGCGCCTGGCGAAGTATCCGGTATCTACGTTGTTCGTGGTGTATTGCGCCGGCCCCCATTGCAATGGCGCGGCGCGCGCCGCGCTACGCCTGGCGCGGCTGGGACGGCCGGTGAAATTGATGGCCGGCGGCATCACCGGCTGGATCGATGAAGGTTTCGAACTGGTCAGCGGCGCCAACAAGGGCTGAGCCGCGGCGTCGGTTCGGCCGGGATGGCACGCGATCAATCACAGGTTTGAACGGGTTGGGGCGTGGCGACGCGTCGGGTTGCGTCACCACGCAGGTCGAGTGCGAGCGCCATCGATCCGCCGAGGACACCCACGGCGCACACGCCCGTCCAGCCGGCGTGCGCCCACGCCACGCCGGCCACGGCCGAGCCGAGCGCGCCGCCGAGAAAAAACACGCCGGTGTACAAGCCGTTGATCCGACCGCGGGCTTCTCCCTGCAACAGGTTCACCGCGTGACGGCCCAGTGCCTGGTCGGCGATGGTGCCGGCGTCGAGCAGGATCGCGGCGAGTCCCATCGCGGCGATCAGCGCGCCGCGCGGCAGCGCCGCGATGGCCCACGCACTGTCGGCGACGCCGGCCAGCAGCATCGACGCGATCAGGGTGAGATGGGCGGCGCGCAGGGCGATCCGCGATTTGCCGGCGTCACCGAGCCGGCCGGCGATCGGCGCGCTGATCGCGCCGCTGACGCTGGCCAGTGCGAACACCGCGATGCCGACGGCGCCGAAGCCGAACGGCGATGCGGACAGCGGCAGCGCGACCAGGCTCCAGAACGCACTGAACGCGGCGAAGCTCGACGCCGCCGACAGCGCACGACGACGCAACACCGGCTCCGCGCGCCATAGCATGGCCAGCGAGCCGACCAGGGCGCGATACGGCACCGTCGCCGGTGGCCGCCGACGCGGCAGCCGCCACGCCAGCGCCGCATCGAGCAGCACGATGGCGGTAGCGAGCAGGGCATAGACAGCGCGCCAGCCGAAGTGCTCGGCGACCAGGCTGGCCAGCGGGCGCGACAGCATCCCGCCCAGCAACAGCCCGCTCATGATGTTGCCGATCACGCGGCCGCGCTGCGCTTCCACCGTCATCGCTGCCGCCAGCGGCACCAGCATCTGGATCGAGCAGGTGGTCACGCCGATCACGAAACTGATGGCAAGGAATCCCGCCGGCGCGATCGGACAGGCCGCGATCGCGAGCGCCACGGCGTTGGTCGCCAGCGTGGCCAGGATCAGCCGGCGGTTCTCGACCAGGTCGCACAGCGGTACCAGCAGGAACAGGCCCGCGGCATAACCGGCCAGGATCAGCGTGCTGACCAGCCCGGCTTCGGCCGGCGACAGGCTCAGCGAGGCGGCGATCAGCCCCACCAGCGGCTGCGGCAGGTACAGGCTGACCACGATCACCCCGGTGGCCAGCGCGAACAGGCGCACTGGCACCGGCGCGAGCGGGGCGTCCGCCGTGCTCATTGCACGGCCTCCCGGTAGGCGGCGAGCTGGGCCGGGTCTTCGAACGAGCCGTGGTGGTGCACCTGGCGCCAGGCGCCGCCGATGCGGCGAAACAGGCGGCTGGTGCGGATCGCCGGCTCCAGCCGCAGGCCCTCGCGTTCCAGCGTGCCGCGCTCGCGGCCCACGGCGTAGAACATGTCACCGGCCTCGCCCGGCCCGACCCGGTGCAAGGTGTAGTCGTGGAACATCACGCGCACCCGCGCCTCGCCTTCGAAAATGCGCTGGTACACCGCGCGGATCGCCGGCCAGCCGCGTGCGATGCCGCCGAGCGGATTGCTCATCGACACGTCGTCGCCGTGCTGCCAGCTGCGCGCCATCGCCTCGATGTCGCAGCTGTTGAAGGCGCGGTAGAAGGCGCTCAAGGCGGCCAGCGGCGAGTCGGCATCGAAGCCGGTTTCGTTGCCGTCGATGACGGTGGGGAGTTGCGTTGGCATGGGGGCCTCCGGATGGGCCGGGGAGTGGGGGCGTCATTCTTTGCCCCGAATCCGTCTGGGAGAATAGGCGTTAGCATGGAATGACTATCACGCTGAAAGGGAGAATGACATGGCCAGCCTGGACGATTACCGGGTCTTCATCGCCGTGGTGGAACAGGGCAACCTGAGCGCCGCCGCGCGCTACCTGCAGCGATCGCTGCAGGCGGTGAGCCGGTCGCTGGCGGCGCTGGAGCATGAACTGGGCGTGGAGCTGATCCAGCGCACCACGCGGCGAGCGCAGCCCAGCGCGGCCGGGCTGGCGTTCCATGCGCGGCTGAAGACCGCGCTGGCCGACATCGAGTTGGCGCGCAGCGAGTTGGCCAGGCACGGCGCGCGCATCGACGGCACGCTGCGCATCGGCGGTTCCACCCAGTTCAGCGCGCCGCACCTGGTGCCGGTGGTGGCGGCCTTCATGGAGCGCTATCCGGACGTCGCCGTGGAACTGGTGGTGGCCGACCATCGCGCCGACCTGCAGCGCGAGAAACTGGATGCGGCGGTACGGATGGGCCCGTTGCCGGACAGCCGTCTGCACGCGCGCCAGCTTGGCATGCTGCGCGTGGTGACGGTGGGCGCGCCCGGCTACTTCGCCCGCCATGGCCGCCCGCAGACGCCGGCGGACCTGCGTCGCCACCAGTGCATCGTGCGCCGCTCAGCCGAAGACGCGCGCCGCTGGAGCTATCGCCGTGGCAACCGGCGGCAATCGGCGGAGGTGTGCGGCCGCTTCAGCGCCGACAACGCGGCTGCCTGCAATGCGGCCGTCGTGGCCGGGCTCGGCATCGGCACCGCCGCGCTTTGGCAGGTGCGCGGCCTGCTCGACCAGGGGCGACTGGAAACCGTGCTTGATGACTGGCAATTGCCGGGCCAAGCAGTGCACATGGTCTGGTCGCCGACGCGACAACTGCCGGCACGCACGCGGGCCTTCATCGACTTCGTGGCTGCGCGCTGGACTCTCGAGCCGCCTGGTTGATCCAGCGGCATGACGGGGCGGTCGTCACTGCTCTGGCACGGCAAGGGGAAAGGGCGGTGATGAAGCGCCGCGCGAGCAGGACCATCGGTGGGCGACGCGACGGCGGGGCGGCCAACGATCCCTGAATGCCCGGCGGCGTAAGGTGTCCGGGAGACGGCCATCCGTCCGGGAGAGCTTCGGTGAAGAAAGAAGACGACACACACCTGCAGATCGTGTCTGCGGACATCAGTTCGGAGCCGCTGACCGGCATGGTGATTTTCCGGCCGCATTGTGTGTCGCGCGCGGGACGCAACGTGGGCGAGGCCAGCACGGGCGGCAGCTGGTACGCCCTGCGTCCGGCCGAGGTGCGCAGCTTTGCGCGGGCGTTGCTGGATGCGGCCGATACGCTCGACCTGAAGGCGAAGGCGCTGCAGGCGGCGAAGATGGCGACCGGCTGACCGGCGTCCCGGCGCTTTTCTTCGCTGGTTGCCGGTCGCTTCGCGTCCTGATGCGAGAGTGACGCCGCTCAGCGGCAGCGGTTGATCGCCCCGCGCAGCTCGCTGGCGGCGGCGCGCGCGGCGGCGGCGAAGTCCTCGCCGGAGCCGGCGTAGATGATGCCGCGCGAGGAGTTGATCATCAGGCCGAGGCCCTCGCGGGTGCGGCCCGCGTGCATCACCGCCTCGATGTCGCCGCCCTGCGCGCCGATACCCGGCACCAGCAATGGCATGTCGCCGATCAGTGCACGTACCTGGCGGATTTCCTCGGGCCAGGTGGCACCGGTCACCAGCGCGCAGTTGCCATGCGCATTCCAGTCGCGGGCGATGGTTTCGGCTACGCGCAGGTAGAGCGGTTGCCCGCCGCAATCCAGTGCCTGGAAATCCGCACCGCCGGGGTTGGAGGTGCGGCAGAGCAGGATCACGCCCTTGTCGGCACGATCGAGGAACGGCTGGATCGAATCGCGGCCCAGATAGGGGTTCAAGGTCACCGCGTCGGCGCGATAGCGCTCGAATGCTTCGGTGGCGTAGTGCTGCGCGGTGGAACCGATGTCGCCGCGCTTGGCGTCGAGGATCACCGGCACGCCGGGATGACGATCGTGGATGTGCGCGATCAGTCGTTCCAGCGTTTCCTCCGCACGCAGCGCGGCGAAATGCGCGATCTGCGGCTTGAACGCGCAGACCAGGTCGGCGGTGGCGTCGACGATGGCGCAGCAGAAATCGAACACCGCGTCGGGCGTGTCACGCAGATGCGCGGGGAATTTCGTCGGTTCCGGATCGAGGCCGACGCAGACCAGCGAGTCGTTGCGGGTCCAGGCTTGCTGCAGTGACTGCATGAAGTGCATCGGGATCTCCGTTCGAGAAACGAGTGAAGAAGAGTGAGAAACGAGAGAAGGCGGGTTCGTCGACGCTTTATCTCTCTTTTCTCACTCCTCTCCACTCACTCCTGCTCTCAGGCCAGCTTCTTGTACTTCACCCGGTGCGGCCGCGCGCCTTCCTCGCCGAGGCGGCGCTTCTTGTCGGCCTCGTACTCGTTGTAGTTGCCGGGGAAGAACTCGACGTGCGAGTCGCCCTCGAACGCGATGATGTGGGTGGCGATGCGGTCGAGGAACCAGCGGTCATGCGAGATCACGATCGCCGAGCCGGGGAATTCCAGCAGGGCATCTTCCAGCGCGCGCAGGGTTTCCACGTCCAGGTCGTTGGACGGCTCGTCGAGCAGCAGCACGTTGCCGCCCTGCAGCAGGGTCTTGGCCATGTGCAGGCGGCCGCGCTCGCCGCCGGACAGGCTGCCGACGATCTTCTGCTGGTCAGTGCCCTTGAAGTTGAAGCGGCCGATGTAGGCGCGCGACTGGATCTCGAAGTTGCCGATGGTGAGGATGTCCGAGCCGCCGGACACCTCCTGCCACACGTTGTTCTTCGGGTCGAGCGCGTCGCGCGACTGGTCGACGTAGGCGAGCTTGGTGGTGTGGCCCAGCTTCACCTCGCCCGAGTCCGGCGTCTCCTTGCCCATGATCATCTTCATCATGGTGGACTTGCCGGCGCCGTTCGGGCCGATCACGCCGATGATCGCGCCCGGCGGCACCTTGAACGACAGGTCCTCGATCAGCACGCGGTCGCCGAAAGACTTTGTCACGTTCTTGAACTCGATCACCTCCTGGCCCAGGCGCTCGCCCGGCGGGATGAAGATTTCATTCGTCTCGTTGCGGCGCTGGTAGTCGACCGAGTTCAGTTCCTCGAAGCGGGCCAGGCGGGCCTTGCCCTTGGACTGGCGGCCCTTGGCGGCCGAACGCACCCACTCCAGCTCCTTCGCGATCGCCTTCTGGCGCGACTTCTCCTGGTTCGCTTCCTGCTTCAGGCGGGCGTCCTTCTGCTCCAGCCATTCGGTGTAGTTGCCCTTCCACGGAATGCCGCGGCCGCGGTCGAGTTCGAGGATCCACTCGGCGGCGTTGTCGAGGAAGTAGCGGTCATGGGTGACTGCCACCACGGTGCCGGGATAGTCGTGCAGGAACTTCTCCAGCCAGTCCACCGACTCGGCGTCCAGGTGGTTGGTCGGCTCGTCCAGCAGCAGCATGTCCGGCTTGGACAGCAGCAGGCGGCACAGCGCCACGCGGCGCTTCTCGCCGCCGGAGAGCGGGCCGATCTTCGCATCCCACGGCGGCAGTCGCAGCGCGTCGGCGGCCACCTCGAGCTGGCGCTCCAGCGCGTGGGCGTCGTTGGCGGCCAGCAGGTTTTCCAGCTTCTCCTGCTCCTTGGCCAGCGCGTCGAAATCGGCACCGTCTTCGGCATAGGCGGCGTAGACCTCTTCGAGCCGTTTCTGCGCATCGAGGATTTCGGCCACGCCTTCCTCGACCACTTCGCGCACGGTCTTGTCCGGGTTCAGATCCGGCTCCTGCGCCAGATAGCCGACCTTGGTGCCGGGCTGCGCGCGCGCCTCGCCCTGGAAGTCGGTGTCCACGCCGGCCATGATGCGCAGCACGGTGGACTTGCCCGCGCCGTTGACGCCGAGCAGGCCGATCTTCGCGCCGGGGAAGAAGCTGAGCGAAATGTCCTTGATGATCTGGCGCTTCGGCGGGACGATCTTGCTGACCCCGTTCATGGTGTAGATGTACTGCGAGCTCATGCAACCTCCGAAGGCGAGCGCCCCGCCGCCGGGAGCACCGGCACGGGGAGGGAATTCGACAAACCACGCATTATAGCGGCTTGCGCCGGCGTTACGCCGTTCAGCGCGCCGGTTTGCGCCGCCGTGGCGCAGCGGGCGCCGGGGCCAGGCCGGCCAGCAACAGGTCGAGCAGCTGCGTGAACGCGGCATCCTCGCCGGGCTGGTCCCACAGGTGCGAGAGGCCCGGGTAGTGGAAGCGCGCGGTGGCGTCGAACAGTGCCCGTGCGGCAGCGGGTGGATCGAGCGGGCGGAAATCGCCGCTGGCCACGCCGGCGGCAAGGATCGAGGCGATCTGCTGCTGCATGCGCGCCTTGTGCTCGGCGATGGCGTCGCCCGCCTCCGCCGCCAGCGCGCTGTAGGTGGCGAACAGCTCGGGGTCGCCCAGCACGTTGTCGCGCTTGGTCTGGCGCAGCGCGGTGAACCACTGGCGCAGGCGTGCCGGCGGTGGCGTGCGGCTGTTGGCGATCGCCTGCAGCGGCGCCATCGACCGTGCCAGCCAGCCCTGCAGGACCGCCTCGCGCAGCGCCGCCTTGCTGGCGAAATGCCGGTACACGCTGCCATGGCTGACCCCGAGCGCCTGCGCCACGTCGACCACGGTCGCCTTGCCGGGGCCATAGCGTCGCAGCACGTCTTCGGCAGCGGCAAGGATGCGTTCGGGCGTGAGTACGGAGTCGTTCATGCCGCCGATTCAAGCACATCGAGCGTGGCACAGACGAGTTCGTCCGCCACGTAACCCAGCGGGATGCGGCCGCAGACGTGTTCCGTCGCGCGCTTCTCGAACGCGATCCAGCCGCTGTTGAAGCCGTCCAGCATGGCGACGTGCCCGGCGATGCGGTCCGCCGGCATGCCTTCGTCAGCGAAGCGCGTTGCCCATTGGTCGCGCGGTATCGCGGTCGTCTCGATGTCGTGCTCCAGCACCGCGGCGAACGACTGCGCCATGTCGAGCGGGCTGTAGCGCCGCGGCCCTTCGACCTCGATCAACCGGCGACCGAA
>MKTU01000069.1 GCA_001898415.1 Rhodanobacter sp. 67-28
GCTCCAGCTGCTTCGGGTCGGTGAACACCACCCGCACCGGGATGCGCTGCACGATCTTGATCCAGTTGCCGGTGGCGTTCTGCGCCGGCAGCAGCGAGAACGCGCTGCCGGTGCCGATGCCCAGGCTCTCCACCTTGCCGGTGTAGCTCACCGCGCCGCCGTAGACGTCCGATTCGATCTCCACCGGCTGGCCGATGCGCATGTCGGTGAGCTGGGTCTCCTTGAAATTGGCGTCGATCCACACCTGGTGAAGCGGCACCACCGCCATCAGCGGCGTGCCGGGCTGCACGCGCTGGCCGACCTGCACCGAGCGTTTGGCCACATAGCCGTCCACCGGCGCCAGCAACTGCGTGCGCGCGTCGGCGAGGTAGGCGGCGCGCAGCTGGGCCGCCGCCACCTGCACGTCCGGGTGCGAGGCGACCACGGTGTCGTCGACCAGCACCTTGCTGGTCTGGTACTGCTGCTGCGCCGTGATGAGGGCGTTCTGCGCGGTGGTCAGCGCGTCGCGGGCATGCGCCAGTTCCTCGGTCGAGATCGCGCCGGACTTGGCCAGCGCCACGCGCCGCTCGTAGTCGGAGCGCGCCTTCGCCACCGCCGTCTGGCTGGCGGCGACGTCGGCGTGTGCGCCGCTGACGCTGGAGTAAAGGCCGCGCACCTTGCGCACGGTCAGCGCCAGGTTGGCCTTCGCCTCGGCCAGGGCCACGTCGGCATCGCTGGGATCGAGTTTCACCAGCACGTCGCCGGCGTGCACCAGGTTGCCGTCGTCGGCGCCGATGCTGACCACGGTGCCGGGCACCTGCGGGGTGATCTGCACCACGTTGCCGTTGACGTAGGCGTCGTCGGTGCTCTCGTACCAACGGCCTTCGAGGAAGTACCAGAGGCCCCAGCCAATGGCGGCGAGCAGCACTACCACGCCGAGCGCGCGCAGCAGCGCGCCGCGGGATTTCTTCGGCGCCGGCAGCGGCGGCCTGGACTCGGCCTTGCTCTCGTTCGAGTCGGATGAGGGTTGAGCAGACATGGGGGAAGCCTCAGCGATGCGCAAAAGTGGAAGATGACGGTGCCGGCGCGCCGGCCTGCGGCGGGTAGCCGTCGCGGGGTGCCTGATCCTGCGGGCGGTATCCACCGCGGGGTGCTTGACTCTGGGGGCGGTATCCACCGCCCAAGGCCTGGATCAACTGGATCGAACGGTCGACCTGTTGCGCCTGCAGCGCGGCCACGCCGCGGTCGGCGGCCAGCAGCTGCTGGCGCACGCTGAGCGCTTCCAGGTAGCTGCCGACGCCGGCCTGGTAACGCTGCAGCGCGAGATCCCACGCCTGCCGCGCGGCGGCCTGCGCGCGCTGCTGGGCAGCGAGCTGCCGTTGCAGCGATTGCGTCGCCGAGACGTCGTCGGCAACCTCGTTCACCGCGCCGACCAGGGTCTGGTTGTACTGCGCCACGGCCAGGTCGTACTGGGCGTCCTTGGCCGAAAGGTTGGCGCGCAGCCGGCCGCCGTCGAAGATCGGCAGGCTCAGCGAGGGGCCGAGCTGGTAGAAGCGCGCCGGCAGGGTGAACGGGTTGCCGCCGCCGAGCCGGAGCACGCCGGCCATCGCGCCGATGCTGATGTTGGGCAGGAACTCGGTCTTGGCCGCCTTGATGTCCTTGCCCGCGGCCTCGACCCGCCAGCGCGCGGCGACCAGGTCGGCGCGATGGCCGATCAGTTCCAGCGGCAGATTCTCCGGCACCGCCAGCTCGGCCGGCGCCAGCACCTGTGGACGGGTGATTTCGTCGCCGCGATCCGGGCCCTTGCCGAGCAGCACGGACAGCGCGGAGCGCGCAGCATCCACCGCGCGATCGGCCAGCGCGGCTGCCTGCTCATCCGTGGCCACTTCGGCCTCGGCCTGCTTCAGCACGATGCGGTTGTCGATGCCGGCGGCCACGCGCTGCGCGGTGAGCTGCTGCGACTGTTGCGCGCGTTTCAGCTCGCCGGCGGCCAGGTCCTGCTGGGCGAAGGCATAACCGAGTTGCGCATAGGCGCGGGCCACGTTGCCGGACAGTTCGATGCGCGCGGCGCGGGCCTCGACCTCGGCGGCACGCGACGCGCCCAGCGCGGCTTCCCACGCGGCGCGCTTGCCGCCCCACAGATCCAGGCCCCACTTGAAGCTGGCGTAGGCGTAGCTGGCCAGGTTGAAGTGGCCGCCGCCGGCATCGGCGGGCATCACCGTGGTCGGGATGCGCGCGCCGGAAACGCTGGCCCCGGCATTCACGCTGGGGCGGCGCGCGGTGTCGGCCAGGCCGGCGGCCGCCTGCGCCGCGCGGGCGCGCGCATCGGCCACGGCCAGGCCGGGGTTGTCGGCCAGCGCTTCGCGGATCAGCCGGTCGAGCTGCGGGTCGCCCAGTGCGCTCCACCAGTCGCTTTCGGGCCAGGCGGCCGCGATGTCGTTCGCGCCGAGATGGTGCGCGGCTTTCAGCGAGGCGGGGTCGAGCGGCGCGCCGTTCGGATGCAGGCCGCCGCTGCTGGCGCAGGCGGCCAGCGCGAGGGTCAGGGCGGTGGCAGCCGCAAGGTGATGCAGACGCATACGTGGGGGGCTCCGAGGGGGAGGGTCAATTCTTGTCGCGAAGGGCGTGCAGCACGCGCTCCAGGTAGTCGTGCAACCGGGCCTGTTCGGCCTCGTCCAGCGAGCGCTGGGCGGCATTCAGCACGCGTTCGTTGCAGTCGGTCAGCTGCTGCCAGATCGCCTGGCCCGAGTCGGTCAGCTCGATCCGCAACGCGCGGCGATCCTGTTCATGCGGGCAGCGGCGCAGGTAGCCCTTGCGTTCGAGCTGGTCGAGCTGGCGGGTCATCGCGCCGCCGTCCAGTTCGACCGAGCGGGCCAGCTCGCTGGCCGACATCGGGCCGAGCCTCGCCAACCGCTTGAGGATCAGGAACTGGGTGAAGCGCAGGTTCACGTTCTGCGCGGCCAGCTCGGCTTCCATCGCCCGCACGATCTCCGCGCGCACCAGCCCGAGCAGGATGCCCAGGCTTTCTTTCGGGGTGGCAAAGGCGAGCGACTCGGTATTCATGGCCGCGCATTCTATTGCCTCAAGTATATTTGTCAAGGCAAATATGTGCTGGAATGCTTTTGCCTTGGCAAGATGTCAGGCGGCACGCACCCGCTGGGCCTGCAGCTCGTCGCGCACCAGCGCGTGCAGCGCCGGATCGCGGAGGGTGAACAGTTCGAATACGCCCAGCGCCTGCAGGATCGGCAGTTGTGCCAGCAGGCGCGGTTCGGCTTCGCGGCGCACCGATTCCGGGGTGGCCGGATCCAGCATCAACTGGGCATGGATCACGAAATCGGTGAGCGCATCGATGCGTGGGGCATGGACGGGGGTGGGGACGGGGAGTAACGACATGTCGATCTCCTGCATGGGTTGGCACAAGGACGTCGGCGGGTGCCGCGTCGTGACAGGCTGCAAGACAGCGCGGCGGGCGTGGCGGCTGGGAGGTGCGCCGCGGACGGGCGTGACCGCATCGCCGGCGTCACGGTCACGTGTGGGCACATGACTTGGGGGACAGGCGACATTAGGTCGCTGCGACGTAGCATGGGAAGGCAGTCCCCACTGCTGGTACTCCCACTACCCGTTCCGGATCGCCCATGAAAGCATCCATGCAACGCACCGAGCTGAAGGCCTTCCTGCGCACGCGGCGTGCCGCGCTCACGCCCGAGGCGGCGGGTCTGCCGCGGGGTTCGCGCCGGCTGACGCCGGGACTGCGCCGCGAGGAAGTGGCGGCGCTGGCCGAGGTCGGCGTCACCTGGTACACGTGGCTGGAGCAGGGCCGTGCAATCAACGTATCGGCGGCGGCGCTGACCCGGATCGCCCGCGCGCTGTCGCTGTCGCCGACCGACGAGGCCTACCTGTTCGCCCTGATGGGGCTGTCGCGCACCGACGTGCCGGAACATCACTTCAGCCTGCCGCCGGTGATGCACGAGGTGCTGCGGATGTACCAGGCGCCGGCCTTCGTGCTGGACACGGTGTTCAACGTGCTGGCCTGGAACCGCATGGCCGAGTGCCTGTACGACTTCGGCGAGTTCGACGGCCCGTTCGCCGACAACCACCTGTGGAACGCGTTCATGAATCCGGCGCGGCGGCGGCTGTATCCGGATTTCGAGAACGGCGCGCTGAACCTGCTCGGCATGTTCCGCATGAACCAGGCGGCGCATCCGGAAGACCCGCGCTTCGCCCGGCTGACCGAGGCGCTGGCCGAGGCCAGCACGGAGTTCGTCGAACTCTGGCAGCGCTGCCACACCGCGCCGCTGAGCGCGATCGTGGTGCCGTTCTTCCATCGCGAGTTCGGCGACCTCAGCATCCATTCGATGCGCCTGCCGATCCGCGACAGCGACCACGTCGATCGCGCCACCGCGTTCTTCTTCGCGCCGGCGAATGCCGAGACCGCGGCGAGCTTCGCGCGCGTCGCCCGGCGCCTCGCGGCGGAGCAGGCCGCGCAATCGGCGTGATGCGGCGACCGTTGCCGCAGGGGCCATAATCTCCGCGATCCCGATTTCACCGCGAGGAGACGGACATGCCAAGCCCCGACGTGCGGGCGTTCTTCGACCAGGCCAGCCATACCTTCAGCTACGTGGCCTGGGACCCGGCCACCCGAAGGGCCGCCGTGCTCGATGCGGTGCTCGATTACGAGGCGGCCTCCGGGCGCACCGGCCACGCCGCCGCCGATGCCGTCATTGCGTTCGTGCGCGCCGAGGGACTGACGCTCGACTGGGTGATCGACACCCACGTGCATGCCGACCACCTGTCGGCGGCGTCCTACGTGCAAGCGCGGCTGGGCGGCAAGCTGGCGATCGGCGAGCACATCCGCGAGGTGCAGGATACGTTCGGCGCGCTGTTCAACGCCGGCGACGGGTTCGCCCGCGACGGCAGCCAGTTCGACCACCTGTTCACCGATGGCGAGCGCTATCGGGTAGGCGGGATCGAGGCGCAGGCGATCCACACGCCGGGGCACACGCCGGCGTGCATGACCCACCTGATCGGCGACGCGGCGTTTGTCGGCGACACGCTGTTCATGCCCGACTACGGCACCGCACGCTGCGACTTCCCCGGCGGCGACGCGGCTACGCTGTACCGCTCGATCCGGCGCATCTTCGCGCTGCCGGAGGCCACCCGGATCTTCCTGTGCCACGACTACAAGGCCCCCGGCCGCGACGAGTTCGCGCACCAGACCACGGTGGCGGCCGAACGCCAGGGCAACATCCACGTGCATGACGGCATCGGCGAGGAGGAGTTCGTCGCCATGCGCCGCGCGCGCGATGCCACGCTGAAGGTGCCGCAACTGCTGCTGCCGGCGGTGCAGGTGAACATGCGCGCCGGCCAGTTGCCGCCGGCCGAGGACAATGGCGTGCGCTATCTGAAAATCCCGCTGGACGCGCTGTAGGCGTCCATCCCTTCCTACGGAGCATTGCATGCAGATCCATCCGCTTGCCGGTGCGCTGAGCGTCAGCGCGCAAATCGACGTCGACGACATCGCGGAACTCGCCGCGCAGGGTTTTCGCGGCATCGTCAACAACCGCCCCGACGGCGAGGAACCCGGCCAGCCGGACAATGCCACGCTGGAATCGGCGGCGCGTACCGCCGGCCTGGCCTGGCGGCATATCCCGGTGGCGGGCATGCCGTTCGCACCCGCGACCTTGCAGGAGTTCGGCGCGGCGCTGGAAGAACTGCCCGGCCCGCTGCTGGCGTTCTGCCGCAGCGGCACGCGCAGCAGCGCGCTGTGGGCGATGCAGGCGCCGGGCACGGCCGACGAGATCCTGGCCACGGCGCGCGCGGCGGGCTACGACCTGTCGATGCTGCGGCCGTGGCTGGGCTGACGCCTTGAGGCGCCGCCGCGCGCGGCGCGACTGACTCGCGTGCCGCTTGCGGCACAATGCGCGCTGTTTGTCGCGGGAGGGTCGGATGTTCTTCGTGCTGTTGAGCGTGTTGTGCAGCGTGGCGGTGTCGGTGCTGCTGAAGCTGGCGCGGCGCTGGCGCATCGACGTGGGCCAGGCGATCGCCTGGAACTACGTGGCCACCAGCGCGCTCACCGCGCTGCTGCTGCAGCCGTCGCCGGCGAGCCTGCGCGGCGGCGAGGTGCCGTGGCTGGCACTGGTTGCGCTGGGCGTCCTGCTGCCCACGATCTTCCTCGCGCTGGCCGCGGCGGTGCGCCACGCCGGCATCGTGCGCAGCGACGCGGCGCAGCGGCTGTCGCTGCTGCTTTCCCTGCTGGCCGCGTTCGTGCTGTTCGGCGAGCAACTCTCCGCGTTCAAGCTCGGCGGCATCGCGCTGGGCCTGCTTGCCCTGCTGGGCATGGTCTGGCGCAGCGAACGCTCGCCGGCCGATCCCGGCGCGGCCGGCTGGCTGTATCCGCTGCTGGTGTTCGCCGGCTTCGGCGTGATCGACATCCTGTTCAAGCGCGTGGCCCTCGCCGGCGTGGCGCTGGGTACCTCGCTGCAGGCGATGTTCGCGCTCGCCCTGCTGGTCGCCTTCGCCATGCAGTTGTGGCGGCGCGCCCGCGGCACCACCCGTTTCACCGCCCGCAGCGCGGCGGCCGGCCTGCTGCTGGGGCTGGCCAACTTCGGCAACATCCTGTTCTACCTGCGCGGCCACCGCGCCTTGCCCGACCACCCGGCGCTGGTCTTCGCCAGCATGAACATCGGCGTGGTGGCACTGGGCGCGCTGGTCGGCCTGCTGCTGTTCCGCGAGCGTCTCAGCCGGCTCAACCTGGCCGGCGTGGCGCTGGCGGCGCTGGCGATCGGGGTGCTGGCGCGCGGTTGACGGGTCGCCTGCCTGTCGACTTTGCCTATCGGCCGGCCACCGGGTCGGCCGGATCATCGACGCCGCTTCATCTCGCGCTCGCGAGTCGGGCGAACGCACCCGGTGAGGCGTTTTCGAAGCGGTCCAGCAGCAGTTTCACGAAGGCGGCCACGCGGGCGCTCAGGTGGCGATGCGAGGGATACAGTGCCCAGACTTCGACCGGACGTCCGGCGAGCACGCCCCAGTCGAGCAGCCGGCCCGCATCGATGTCGGCCTGCACCAGCGAGCGCGGCATCGCGGCGGCGCCCACGCCGGCGAGCACCGCATCGTGGATCATCGCCATCGACGACAGACGCAGCACCGTATGCGTGGCGATGCGGCGCACGCTGCGTGCGCGACTGAGCTGCCAGGTCGCATCGGGCGGCGTGCGCGACAACGTGATCGCGGGCACCACGGCGTCACTTCTTCCCGCTGGCCGCAGCAGTGACGGCGTGGCCACGACCACCATCACGTCGCGCAGGAAGCAGCGGCCGGCCAGGTCGGTCGAGGGGTCGGGGTTGGCGCGGATGATCAGGTCGAAATCGTCATCCACCGGATCGACGAAGCGATCCTCGGTGACCACTTCCAGCTGCACCTGGGGGTAGGCGAGCGCGTAGTCCGCGGCGATGCGGCCAAGGCCGCGCTGGCCGAACAGCACCGGCGCGCTGATGCGCAGGCGGCCGCGTGGCGTGCCGATGCTCCCGCGCAACGCCTCGCCCACTTCGTCGATGTGTTCCAGCAGCGACTGCGTCCGTTCCTGCAGCTCGCGTCCCTCCGGCGTCAGCCGGAGCGTGTGGCCGCCGCGCTCGAACAGGCGAACGCCCAGCGCATCCTCCAGCTGGCGTACCCGTCGCGACAGCGTGGCCTTGGGTCGGCCGGAGGCCCGGGCGGCGCGGCCGAAGCCGCCGTGTCGCGCCACGTCGTTGAAATCGGCCAAGGCGAGCAGATCCACAGGTGTTCCATGAGCGAGACGGGATGTCCAGATTATGCGGCTATCGGGACGCTTCGTGAAACATCAGGATGGCGCTGTCCACCACCTCGAAGGAGATCCCCATGAACATTCTCGTCACCGGCAGCACTGGCACGATCGGCAGCCTCGTCGTCCGCGGCCTGGCCGCACAAGGCGCCGGCGTCCATGCGCTGACGCGCAACCCGGACCAGGCGTCGTTCCCCGACGGCGTCATCGCGGTCAAGGGCGACATGACCGACGTTCCCTCCATGCGTGCCGCACTGAAGGAGGCCGACACGCTGTTCCTGCTCAACGCCGTGGTTGCCGACGAAGTGACCCAGGCCATCGGCACGCTGAGCCTGGCGCGCGAGGCCGGCATCAAACGCATCGTGTATCTGTCGGTACTCAACAGTGATCTCTACACCGACGTGCCGCATTTCACCGGCAAGTACACGGTGGAACGGATGATCGAGCAGTTCGACCTGCCGGCGACCGTGCTGCGCCCGTCCTACTTCATGCAGAACGACGCGATGCTTCGCGACGGCCTGTTGCAACAGGGCCGCTACGGCATGCCCATCGGCAGTGTCGGCGTGGCGATGGTCGACGTGCGCGACATCGCCGAGGTCGCGGTGGCCGCGCTGCTGCGTCGCGCGCGAGCGACGGCGCCGCTGCCGCGCGAGGTGATCGAGATCAGCGGGCCGGACGTGCTGACCGGCGATGCGCTGGCGACGATCTGGTCCGGCGTGCTCGGCAGGCCGGTGACGCCTGCGGGCAACGACCTTGATGCCTGGGAGACTTTCATGGCCGGCCTGATGCCGTCCTGGGCAGCCCATGACCTGCGCCTGATGCTGGCGCGGTTCCATGTCGACGGCATGCTCGGCAAACCTGGCGCGGCGGAAATCCTCACTGGCCTGCTCGGGCATCCGCCGCGCCGTTACCGCGATCTTGCCGTCGAACTGGCCACGGCCTGGCAGGCGGGGTGAGGGCATGGGCGCCGGGCGAACGGCGCGGGCACCCGGGGCGCCATCCGCGCCCCGTTCCGCGTGAACCTCACGGCGTGCGCGATCCCGCATACGCCGCCACGGCAATCATGTCGTCGACGGTCAGCTGCGAGGCTTCCAGCCGCATCGGCGCGGCGGCTGGATTCGAACGCTGGCCAGCGCGGAACAGGAGCAGCTCGCGCACGATGTAGGTCGGCGAGCGTCCGGCCAGCGGCGGGACGGCGTCGGTGCCCTGCAGCCTGGCGCCGTGGCAGGACTCGCATGCTGGCGCCGCGCCGCTGCCGTTGGCCGCGATCGCCGCGCCACGCGCGATGCTGCCGGGCGGCACGTAGGCGACATAGCGGGTGCGGCCGCTGCCGTGTCGATAGTCGTCGAAAGACTCCGGTACCTCGACGATGCGCTCGCCCAGCGGTTCGCGCGCGCCATCCTGGTCCGGCACCTGCACGAAATCCATCCAGTGGGTCTTCGGCACGTTCGCGCTTTCGACCACGCGCGTATGCGGTACGAGCTTCAGCCGCGAAAAATAGCCGGCGGCGAGCTGCAGGTCGTCGTCGCTGAGGCTGCGCGCCTCGTCGGCCATGTCCTGCGTGGTGCGCGGCGCGCTCGCCCCGCGCTGGCCGTGCCGGAACGCGGCCACCTGTTCGAGGATGTAGCCCTTCGGCAAACCCATGATCTGCGCAGTCGCGGGAACGCCGGCGCCATTCACCATGTGGCATTCCGCGCACGGCCATGGCCAGCCGGGCCGGCGATCGACGGCGACGATCGGTGGCGCGGCCGAATGGTCCTGCGGGAACCAGTCGGGAACGAAGTGCTCGACGTCCAGTTGCGCCTGCGTGTAACGGCGCGTGCTGCCTGCCACGTGAATGATTCTGGCCGGGTCGGACTTCGGCGCGTGCGGGTCCGGCGGCGGAAATCGCGGAAACGCCCATGCCTCGGCCGCACCAATCTGCGCGTCTGGCGATTCCCCGCCGACCGGAGCGTGGGCCGCGACCACGGGGAACACTTGGCACAGAAGAGCCGTGGTGACGAGCGTCGTCCACTTCCTGCCTTCGATTCGCATGTCGTTCCCCTTGCCGGTTGAAAAACTCCACGCTGCGCCGGCGTGAGCTGGCGCTATCGGTCACAAAGCCGGGCGGCCGGGTTCATGAGCAAACAAATGCCTGCGCACCGGGGGCCGGCGTGGGCTTGCACAGGTCCGGCCAGCCGTACTGCTTCCAGTACGCGAGCATGCCGAGGCGTTGCGCAAAGCCCTGGAAGGCGGGATCGCGGCGCGCCTTCCGCGACCACGGTTCCGGCTGCCACAGCCAGTTCAGGTAGGCATCGGACAGGCCGCTGTGGCCGTGCTCATACAGATCGAATGAACGCGCCGGTGCGCCGAGTTGCAGCAGCATGGTCGGCGCCCAATTGTCATCGGCGTGCGTGGCGACGATCTGCAATGCGGCCTGGCGTTGTGCGGCATCGCCGTAGGTGCCGCGGTAGATCTCCTGCAAATCCGCGCGGGAAATCTTCGTGCCCATCTCGCTGGTGGAGCTTGCGAAGTCCCGCGCGGAAGCCTGCACGTCGCCGTGCGCGGCATCGTAGAACTCCAGCATCAACGCGCCGAACGCCGAATCCGCCACGCCGGCGCGATGGACGTAGGCCAGCGCGCCGGCCTGATCGCCTTCGCGCCAGCGCAGCATGCTCTTGTAGAACAGCAGCAGGGGATTGGCCGGATCGTCGACGAGCGCCGCATCGATGCGCGCCTCTGCGGTGCGGGTGCGGCCCATCGCGGCGAACTCGTTGGCGGCCCAGTAGTTGACCGCGGAGTTCTCCGGCGCCAGCTTCAGCGCCCGCTGCATCGGTTCCACCATGGCCGTGTAGTGGCGCTGCGAAAACTGGTTGTAGCTGAGCGCGGCATAGGCTTCCGCGTCGCCCGGATCGAGCGCCAATGCACGATGGGCGGCATCGTCGGATGTCTTCCAGCTCGCGTTCCAGTCACCGGCCACATATTGCGGCAGCACCGCGTTGGCCACGGCGAGCTTGGACCAGGCGCGCGCGAAGCCTGGATCGAGGGCCGTCGCCTGCTGCAACAAGGCAATCGCGCGCGGCAGGCTGTCGCCCACGCGGCGATTCACCAGTTCCTGCGCGGTGACGAAATCCGCGTATGCGTCCGCGCTGCGGGTGGCCACCGGCACCAGCCGCGTGTTGCCGACATCGCCCAGCACTACTTTCAGGTGCTCGGTGATCGCCCGGGCGATCCGCTCCTGCAGGTCGAAGATGTTGTCCAGGTTGCCGTCGTAACTCTGCGACCATGCCTCGAAACCGTCGCGGGTGCGGATCAGTTGCACGCTGATCCGCACCGCCTGGCCCTGCGTGCGCACTGAACCTTCCAGCACGTTGGCCACATCCAGCGCCTTGCCGATCGTGCGCAGGTCGGCATTGTGGTTGCCGTAATAGAACGAGGAGGCGCGCCCGGCGACGCGCAGATCCTGCACGCGCGCCAGCGCATTCAACAGTTCCTCGGACATGCCGGCGGAGAAATAGCCGTGATCGTGGGCGGGACTCAAATCCTCGAACGGCAGCACGGCGATGGATTTTGCCGGAACGATGGGCCCCGGACCGTCGCCCAATCCCGCGCCCTTGCGCCATACAAACGTATTTGTCAGCAGCAGCACGACCGCGACCAGCAGCACGCCGATGATCCACTTGTCCAGCTTGCGGCCAGTGGCGTGCGCGATGGAATCGCCCGCCGCGATCTCGCTCTCGCGCCTCAGGCCTTCAGGCGTGAATTCATAGAACCACGCGAACGCGATCCAGAACGGGAACCCGATGGCCGCCGCAATCAGGAACCACCGCGTCGCCCAGTCCGGCAACCCGACCGCCGGGCTGAACTGCGACAGGCCCTGCCCGAACGCCCACACCGTGCCCGCGTAGAGCATGGCCGCGCGCCATACGTTGCGGCGCTTGAGTTCGGAAATGAGTGAGGGCCGCGCGCTCATGGCGTGTCGGACTTCTCGGGCGTGTATGGCAGGTCGATCTTCTTCAACACCGCCATGAAGCGCGAATCGTTGCGGATCGGGTCGAACGCCCGATTCCAAAGCAGTTGTGGCGTTGCGCTGTCGCCATTGACCGCAAACTCCCCGAGAACGGCGAGTGCGTGCTCGTTTTCCCTCAGCGCGACCAGGAACAATGCGTGCACGATTGCGTCATGGCGGAGATCGACCAGCGCAGGTGACGTCTCCAGGACCTCGACCGCGCTCGGACGCAAATGCGGATCGGCGATGCCGCGCACCAACAGCGCGCTGACATCGGGGTGGTACGGGCTCGACAGGCGCATCTGCCGTTCCGCCTCGGGATAGCGATGCAGGGAGAGATACACCCACAGCGCGATGCGGTGCCCCAGCAGTCCGTCCGGATGCGCGGCCAGTGTGCTCTCGATCTGTTTCAACGCGGCATCATCGCGATGCAACACGAACAGAAGCTGCGCACGCACGGCGCCACTGACACCGGAGAGCGGATCGCGCTGCAGGGCCCGGTCGATTTCCGCCAGGGCGGGTTCGATTTGACCGACCGCGTACAGGAATTGCGCGTATTGATCGACCGCTTCGGCGTCACCGGGCGCCAACGCGAGCGCGCGTCGCAACGCGCGATCGGCATCGGCCCAATGCATCTGGTTGGTGTAGACGATGCCCTGCGCGACATAGGCCAGAGCGACGTCAGGATCCAGCGCAAGCGCATGCTGTGCGGCAGCCAGCGCGTGCGTATCGGCGGTCTCTTCCGAACCCGAAGTATACGAAGGCAGCAATGCCTGCGCTTCGGCCAGCGCCGCCCATGCTTGCGTGTAGTCGGGATCAATCTTCACCGCCTGCTGGAAGGCGTCACCGGCCTCGCTCACGGAACGCACGGCCAGCAACGTCAATCCGCGCAGATAAAAATCGTGTGCGCGCGGCTCAACGGCTTTTTGTGCGACGAGCGACTGACCGCTTCCGCCCGCCAACTGCACTTTGAGCTTGTCCGCGATCGCCTGGGAGATTTCATCCTCGACCGCGAAGATGCTGGTCAGCTTGCGATCGTATTTTTCCGACCACAGGTGATAGCCGCTGCGCGTGTCGATCAGCTGCGCGGTGATGCGCACCTCGTCGCCGGATTTCTGCACGCTGCCTTCCAGCACGGTGGCGACGTCCAGCACGTCGCCGACCTTGCGCAAGTCCTCCGCCTTGCCCTTGAACGCAAAAGCGGACGTGCGCGCGGCGACCTTCAGGTGCGGCAACTGCGCCAGCGCGTCCAGGATTTCCTCGGTGATGCCGTCGCTGAAGTAGTCGTTTTTCGGATCTCCGCTCATGTTGACGAACGGCAGCACCGCGATGGACTTGGCGGGCAGTGTTGGCGCGAGTGATGCGCTCGTGGATGGCCCGGCCGTCGGCGGGTTGGCGCGAACCGTCGACGTGGATGCTGCCGCGACACCCTGCATCGGCTGCCTGGCGTCGTGCTGGAAATGCCACCAGCCAAGTCCCGCGATGGCAGCGACCAGCACGCCGATCAGGCCGACCGCGACGCCGGCGTGGCGCGCCGGTGATGGCGCCATCGAATCGGTGCCAATGGTGCCGTCCGTGCGCACGATACCTCGGGGCGTGGCATCGAATGCCCATGCCAGCACCAGCGCGATCGGGAAGCCGAGCAGGATCAGCAATACCACCGCCTGATCGATCCAGTCCGGCAGGTGGAACACCGGCAGCACCTGCGTCGCCACCTGGATCAGCAGCCAGCCGACAATGGCATACGCAGCCGCCACGCGATACACGTGGCGGCGCCTGATCTCTCGCCAGAATCCCCGCTGGACCATGGGCGTGCGCCGAGTCGCGAAAGCGCGTCGTCCCTGCTCGTTCCGCGGCGGCATTCTGGCATAGATCGCGGGGCTTTCCGCTGCCTTCGGCCAGTCCGTGGCCGCGGCTTTTGCAGCCACGCAAGTTCCTGCGCAATGACTTCTGGCCGATGAAGCCCTGCCGTGGCGAAGCCTAAGCTCGGTGCTTCACCTGCCGGATGCCACGCCATGCGCAAACTGTCCCTCGCCGCGGTGCTTGCCGCGCTGCTGCTCACCTCGACGGCTTTTGCCGGCACGGACAAGAAGGACGACAAGGCGCCCCCCGAGTCGAAGCCCGACGCGGCGCTGGTGCAGCCGCAGTCCTCGACCAGCGAGGGGTCGGTGTCGGTCGAGGGCAAGCGGGTCGACTACAAGGCGGTGGCCGGCACGCTGGTGCTGCACGGCAGCGGCGACAAGGAGGACGAGCCGCAGGTCAGCATGTTCTACGTCGCCTATTTCAAGAAGGGCGTCGATGCCGGCAAGCGACCGGTCACCTTCATCTACAACGGCGGCCCCGGCTCGGCCACGGTGTGGCTGCACATGGGCGCGTTCGGGCCGAAGCGGGTGGTCACCAGCGACGACACGCACACGCCGGCGGCGCCGTACCAGCTGGTCAACAACGACTACAGCCTGCTCGATGCCTCCGACGTGGTGTTCATCGATGCGCCCGGCGCCGGCTTCAGCCGGCTGATCGCGAACGACGAGGACAAGGCCAAGCGCGAGGAGCAGATGAAGGACCGGCGCAAGGCGATCTACGGCGTCGACGGCGACGCGCATGCCTTTGCCCAGTTCATCACCCGCTTCCTGTCGAAGTACGACCGCTGGAACTCGCCGAAGTACCTGTTCGGCGAAAGCTACGGCACCACCCGCTCGGCGGTGCTGGCCAACATCCTGGAGAACGAGGACAGCGTCGACTTGAACGGCGTGATCCTGCTCTCGCAGATCCTCAATTTCGACACCAGCATCGACGGGCCGGAGTTCAATCCGGGCGTCGACCTGCCGTATGAGCTGGCGTTGCCGACCTTCGCCGCCACCGCGTTCTACCACCACAAGTTGCCGCAGCAGCCGGCCGCGCTGGAGCCGTTCCTGCGCGAGGTGGAGCAGTACGCGCTGGGCGAGTACGCGCAGGCGCTGATGGCCGGCTCGCGGCTGCCCGAGGCGCGCAAGCAGGCGGTGGCGGAGAAACTGCACCAGTACACCGGGCTGCCGGTGGCGTACCTGCTGAAGGCGAACCTGCGCGTCAGCGGCGGCATGTTCGAGCACGAGCTCCAGGCGGGCGGCGACACCACCACCGGCCGGCTCGACACGCGCTTCTCCGGCCCGACGATCGATCCGCTGGGCAAGGCTTCCGAATACGACCCGCAATCCTCGGCGATCAGCTCGGCCTACGTGTCCGCGTTCAACGACTACGTGCGGCGCGAGCTGAAGTTCGGCCAGGGCCGACAGTACCGGCTGTTTGCCGACATCGACCATTGGGACTTTTCGCACAAGGCGCCGGGCGTCCAGGGCGAGGCGCTGCAATCCTCGACCAACGTGATGCCGGACCTGGCGATGGCGATGAAGACCAATCCGGGTCTCAAGGTCTACCTCAACGGCGGCTACTACGATCTGGCCACGCCCTACTTCGCCGCCGACTACGAGATGCACCACCTGCCGATCCCGGCCAGCCTCGAAGCCAACATCAGCTATGCGTGGTATCCGTCCGGCCACATGGTGTACGCGCACGCGCCGTCGCTGAAGCTGCTGCACGACAACGTCGCCCGCTTCATCGAGCAGACCGACAACGTGAAGTAATCGCCCGCCCTGGGGGCGATGGCCGGCTGTTCAGCGCCGTGAGGTGGTGTGCCGCGGCGCGGTGGAACCGCGCACGACCAGTTCCGGGCTGAAGCCCTCGTTGGTGCCTTGCGCCGGCTCGCCGTGGGCGGCGCGCTGCAGGTCGCCGATCAGGCGTTGCGCGGCGTGGCGGGCGATCTCCTCGGTGGCCTGGCGGGCGGTGGTCAATGCCGGCCAGGACTGCTTGGAGAACGGGCTGTCCTCGAAGCCGGCGATGGAGAGCTCGTACGGCACGTTGATGCCGTCCGAGTGCGCCGCGGCCAGCACGCCGGCGGCGATCTCGTCGTTGGAGCCGAAGATCGCGGTGGGCCGGTCCTTCAGCGCCAGCAGCTTGCGCGCGCCGCGGAAGCCGTCGTCGAAGGTGAAATCGCCGGGCAGGATCAGCTTGCGGTCGAGCGCGATGCCGTAATCCTTCAGCGCATCCTCGTAGCCCTGGTAGCGCTCCGGGCTGGAGCGGTGCTCGCGCCCGCCCCACAGGAAGCCGATGCGCTGGTGGCCGAGCTGGATCAGGTGTTCGGTGATCGCGTAAGCCGCGTCGCGGTCGTCCACGTAGACGCAGGGGTAGCCATCCTGCGGGTCCTTGCGCGCGGAGATGATGCGGATGAACGGAATCCCGGCGTCGCTCAACGCCTGGATCAGCGCGGGCTGCTCGGACATCGGCGGCGCCAGCACCAGCCCGGCCAGGTGCGAGCGACGCACCAGCGTGCACAGCTCCTCGGCCAGCGTCGGCGAGGAGGAATCGCAGGGGTGGATCTGCAGGCCGAAGCCGCTGGAGCGGCACACCGACAGCACGCCGCGCTGCAGGTTGATGATGTAGTGCGCGTTCGGGTTGTCGTAGACCAGGCCGATCGCATAGGCACGCGTGCTGCGCAGGCTGCGCGCGGTGGGGTCGGGCTGGTAGCCGAGCGCGTCGATCGCCTGCTGCACCCGCTCGCGCGTGCGCGCATGCACCGACGGCTCGTTGTTGATGACGCGCGACACCGTCTTCAGCGAGACGCCTGCCCGTTCCGCGACATCCTTGATGGTGGCGCTGCGCACCGCTGGACCTCGTGCATCGTGAGTGGGGCGCCGGCAGCGCCATGTGCCGACACCGCCGCACAGCCGGTGTGCGGCGGCGTGTGCATCCTAGCGTATGGCCCCGGGACTGGCGAACAGCGCGATCACGGTGCCGCGCGCCGCTGGCCCACGCGGTGGCCGGCCAGTCCGAAGTACAGGATGTACAGGTAGCACGGCACCATCAGCACGGTGAAGGCGAGCTGGAAGTCGATGTGCTGCTTCAGGTGCACGAACAGCTGCGGCACCACCGCGCCGCCGGCGATCGCCATGATCAGCAGCGCCGAACCGCGCTCGGTGAGGTCGCCCAGGCCCTTGATCGCCAGCGGAAAGATCGCCGGCCACATCATCGCGTTGGCGAAGCCCAGCGCGGCGACGAAGCCGACCGAGACGTAGCCGTTCGTGAGGTAGGCGCCGATCGAGAACAGCACGCCGAGCACCGCCGATACCGCGAGGTAACGCTGCTGCGAGATGTAGCGCGGGATCAGCACCAGGCCGACCAGGTAGCCGGCCAGCATGCCGCTCAGGGTGAACGCGGTGAAGATCTTGGTGCGGTCCAGCGGCAGGTGGAAGCCGGCGCCGTAGGTGCCGATCGCGTCGCCGGCCATCACCTCCACGCCGACGTAGAGGAACAGGCACAGCACGCCCAGCCACAAGTGCGGAAAGCTGAAGATGCTGCCGTGCCCGTGGCCGATCGCGCGCTCGCTGTTGGCGCCTTCCGGCGTGATCTCCGGCAGCGACGAACGCGCGATCCAGATCGCCAGCACCACCAGCAGGCCGGCCATCACCATGTACGGCGTGTGCACCTTGCCGGCGAAGGCGTTGAGCAGCGCCTCGCGTGCCTCGGCGGTGGGCGCCGCGGCAACCTGCTCGCCGAAGCTGCCGATGCCGCTGAGCACCAGCGCGCCGAACACGAACGGCGCCAGCACGCCGGCCACCTTGTTGCAGATGCCCATGAACGCGATGCGCTGCGCGGCGCTGTCGATCGGGCCAAGGATGCTGATGTACGGGTTCGATGCGGTCTGCAGCAAGGACAGCCCGGCACCGATCACGAACAGCCCGGTCAGCGCACCGGCGAACACGCGCAGGCTGACGAACTGGCCGAACAGCACGGCGCCGACCGCCATCACGAACAGGCCCAGCGCCATGCCTTTCTTCATGCCGGTGCGGGGCAGGATCATCGAGGCGGGCAGCGAGAACACCAGGTAGGAAATGTAGAACGCGAACGGCACCAGGAACGCATAGGCGTCCTCGACCTGGAACGCCAGCTTGACGAAGGTGATCAGCGGACCGTTGAGCCAGGTCACGAAGCCGAAGATGAAAAACAGCAGGCCGATGATCAGCATCGGCCCGAGTTGCTGCTGCCGGGACGGCGCGGCCGCCAGTGTGGTGCTCATGGTCGTGGATCTCCCCGGGTGCCGTGTCGCTGCGGCCGGCTGGCCGTGCTGACAGGAATGTCTCCTTATTCCGCAAAAAGTGCAACGTTGTCAATCGACGCCGGCGACGGGACATCGCTGTGGCGGATGGTCGAGCGCATCCGCCGCCGTTCGGATCGCGTCGTTGCGGCAGTGCAACAGGTGGTCCGGACCGCCAGGCGGCCACGAATATGGCTTGCACAAAGCCTCCAGGCGCACACTTGAAGCAACCTCGCAGGTTGCCATGACAGCTTTGCTGCGACGCCGCAGTCGCGTCGCGAAATTGGACGGCGATCACAGTTGACAACGTTGTCATCTTGACCACAGACTCGCCCTCCATCAGGCCGGCGTGCGGCCGCGCCGAGTGACCGGCGCACGCGTCGGGATCGCAGCGGAGTTTCGGGAGATCGTCCGTGGGGGAAGTCGCCAACCAGCGCCATGCCGTGTCGCCGTCGACCACCGTGCCGGTCGCTGCGGCGTCGTCGGAGCGGGTATCTGCGGCGTCGGACGGCGAGGCGGCGCAGCCGTTCCTCGCTGCCGATGTCGGCGGCACGCATGCGCGGGTCGGCCTGGTCAGCGGCTGCGGCGACGCGCACGGCCCGGTCCGCGTGCTGCACTTCCGCCGCTACGCCTGCGCCGAGTGGCCCGACCTCGCCGCGATGCTGCGCGACTTCGTCGCACAACTGGCGCATACGCCGCATGCGGCCGCGGCCGCCGGCATCCGCGAATGCGCGGTGGCCTGCGCCGGTTACGTGCTGGACGACGCGATCGTCAACGGCAACCTGGCCTGGCCGGTGTCGATCCGCGCGATCCGCGACGCGCTGGGCATCCGGCAGTTGGCCGTCATCAACGACTTCGAGGCGGTGGCCTATGCCACCCAGTTCCTCGACGCGGCCGATACCCGCTGCATCATCGAGGCGCCCGCACCGCCGCCGGGGCCGGTGCTGGTGATGGGTCCGGGCACCGGGCTGGGTTCGGCGGTGCTGTTGCCGGGCTCGCCGCGCGCCCGCGTGCTGGCCACCGAGGCGGGACAGATCTCGCTGGCGCCGGGCACCGAGCGCGAGATCAAGATCCTGCGCCTGCTGCGTCGCGAGCGCAGCCACGTCTCGTTCGAGGATGCGCTGTCCGGGCCGGGCCTGCTCAAGCTCTACCGCGCGCTGGCCGAACTGCACGGCCGCGCGCCGCGCTGGAGCACGCCGGCCGAAGTCACCGCCGCGGCGCTGGAAGGCCGCGACCCGGTCGCCCGCGAAGTGCTGGAGATTTTCTGCGGCCTGCTCGGCAGCTTCGTCGGCGATCTCGGCCTGCTCTACGGCGCCCGCGCGATCTACCTGGCCGGCGGCATCCTGCCGCGCATCCACGATTTCCTGCTGGCGAGCACGTTTGCCGAGCGCTATTTGAACAAGGGCGTCATGCGCGCCTGGCTGCAACAGGTTCCGGTTCGACTGATTGAGCACGGCCAGCTTGGTGTCATCGGCGCCGCAGGCTGGTTTCTGGATGAAGGGCGCAACCCCAGGCAAGGAGCTTGAGATGAGCCCGATCCCGCAGCACGGCGCCACGCCCACCGTCGTTGTCCGCTGTCCACCGCCACCACGCGTCACCCACAGTCCGCGACCGCATCCACGCCGGTCCTGATTCGATCCAGCCTCTTGAGGGGAGGAACACCATGAACCATCGCAAGACATTGCTCGCCGCCAGCATCATCACCGGTCTGTGCGTCTCCGGTGCGTTGTTTGCGCAGGACAGCACGGCCGCGGCCGACGCCAACCAGCCGAAGAAGACCAACGTCAAGGAACTGGCCACGGTAACCGTCACCGGCATCCGCGACAGCGAGGCCGAATCGCTGGCGTTGAAGAAGGCCGCCGATGCGCACGTGGAGGTGGTCACCGCCGAGGACATCGGCAAGCTGCCGGCCAAGAACGTGGCCGACACGCTGCAGCGACTTCCCGGCGTCAGCGTCGGCACCTCCAGCGCGGGCGAAGGCGGCTTCGACGAGAACGACCGCGTCAGCCTGCGCGGCACCGCGCCCAGCATGACCCAGACCCTGGTCGACGGCCACAACATCGGCACCGGCGACTGGTTCGTGCTCAACCAGACTGCGACCGTGGGCCGCAGCGTCAGCTACAGCCTGCTGCCGGCGGAGATCGTCAGCGAGGTGGTGGTGAACAAGACCTCCGAGGCGCGCCTGGTCGAGGGCGGCGCGGCCGGCACGGTCAACATCATCACCCGCAAGCCACTGCAGTTCGACAAGCCGGTGACCGTGCACGCGTCCGTCGGCGGCGTCTACTCCGACCTGCCCGGCACCACCAAGCCGCAGTTCAGCGGCCTGTTCAACTGGAAGAACGACGCCGGCACCTTCGGCGTGATGGCGCAGGCGTTCTACGAGGAGCGCAGCCTGCAGCGCAACGGCCAGGAAGTGCTCGGCCTGGAGCAGCTCAAGAGCACCGACGCCATCGTCGCCGCGCACCCGGATCTGAACGGCGTCTACTTCCCCAGCCTGATCGGCAACGTGCTGTTCACCCAGAAGCGCAAGCGCACCGGCGGGTCGGTGGACGTGCAGTTCAAGCCGACCGACAGCGTGACGGTCAACCTGAACGGCTTCTACAGCAAGCTCAAGGCCAACAACTTCAACCGCAACTACATGATGTGGGCCACCCACTTCGTGCACGGCGCCACCAACCTCCAGCCCGGCTACGTCGTGGCCAACAACACGTTGACGAATGCCGTCTTCTCGCCCAGCAACGACGCGACGAACTACGGCATCTACGACCAGATCTCGCGCGAGGCCTCCGCCTCGACCCGCTTCTTCACCGCCGACGTCGACTGGCGCGCGACCGACCGCCTGAGCTTCTCGGCCCAGCTCGGCACCACCAAGGGCGAAGGCTCCAGCCCGAAGCAGGACGTGCTGGAACTGAACACCGCGCCGGGCACCGGCGCCGCATGGGATTTCCGCGGCACCGGCAAGCCGGTCAACTGGTCGCTGGGGCCGGACAACAGCTCGCCGGCGGCCTCGGGCGTCAGCGCCAACTGGATCTTCGGCGAAGGCGGCATCAACGTCGAGGACAAGGAGAACTGGGGCAAGATCGACGGCGAGCTGGATTTCGACGACAGCACGCTGGCCTCGCTGCAGTTCGGCGTGCGCTACGCCGACCACACGCGCGAGAACCCCTATGCGTTCGCGCAGGGACCGAACGGCGGCGACTGGAGCAACCCGGCCAACTTCCCCGCCAGCTTCGGCCATTACCCGGGTGATTTCGGCAGCTCGCTGGGCGGCTCGTTCCCGACCAACATCTGGTACTACTCGCAGGCCGACCTGGCCGCCTACGACTCGAAGTACGCCAACCGCGGGCCGGAGCGGCTGTACCCGAACGACATCTACAAGGTGAACGAGAAGGACGGCGCGATCTACCTGCAGGCCAACTTCATCGGCGACCGCTGGAGCGGCAACGTGGGCGTGCGCTACGTGCACACCAAGCAGGCGGTGAACTACACCAGCACCTCGCCGCAGGAGACCGAAGTGCAGGGCCCGATCCTCGGCTCGGCGTTCTTCCCGGCCGGCTACTACTGGAACACCAACAACGCCAGCTACAGCAAGGCGCTGCCCAGCGCCAACCTGAAGTTCAACCTGACCGACGACGTGCTGGCGCGCGTGGCGGTGTCGCAGACGCTGACCCGGCCGGACTACTCGGCACTGGCCGGCACGGTGTCGCTGGATGACACCGGCCACACCGGCAGCGGCGGCAACCCGAACCTGAAGCCGCTGATCTCGACCAACTTCGACGCCGACCTGGAGTGGTATTTCGCGCCGCGCGGCCTGTTGTCGGCCGGCGTGTACCAGATGTCGCTGCAGAACTACGTCACCTTCGCTTCCGAGTCGCGCCTGTACAAGGACATGCCGGCCAGCACGGCGGCAGGGCACGATGTCTACTCGGCCTACCAGGTGAACATCCCCAGCAACGTCGACGGCAAGGTGCGCGGCGTGGAGTTGAACTACCAGCAGCCGATCGGCGACAACTTCGGCGTGGCGCTCAACTACACCTACGCCACCGGCAACGCCGACAACGGGCAGGACCTGCAGGGCACCTCGAAGAACACCGCCAACGCATCGGCCTTCTTCGAGAACGACAAGTTCAACGCGCGGGTGAGCTACACCTACCGCTCGTCGTACTTCGCCGGCCCGGACCGCGGCGGCTTCTTCTACATGCAGGGCACCGGCTACCTGTCCGCGTCGCTGGGCTACAGCATCAACGACTGGATGTCGGTGTCGCTGGACGGCCTCAACCTCAACAGCCCGAAGCTGCGCTACTACGTCAAGGGCGACGGTTACGGCATCCAGCCGCGTTCGACCTACATCAACGGTCGCCAGTACTACCTGAACCTCCGCTTCAAGTTCTGACGCAACGCCGCGGCATGGCGCGCCACGGACGGCGCGCCGACACCCTCCCCGTGCGGGCCCCGGCATTGGTTGGCGGGCCCGCTTTTTTTTGGCGTCGCATGGTGGCCCTGCATGGCACCATGCGAGCGCGCACCGGAGAATGCGGATGACCCGTCGATGCCTGCCGACCCTGTACTGCCTGCTCGCGTTGCTCATGCTGCTGCTGCCACTGCCGCCGGCAAGCGCGACGGCCGCGGCGCCCTCGCTGATTCCGCTGCCTGCGCAACTCGTGCCGGGCGACGGCAGCTTCCGCGTCGACGCCGCCACCGCCATCGTGGTGGCCGACCATGACCCGGCCACCATGCAGGCCGCGCACTACCTGATCGACCTGCTCTCGCGCACGCGCGGCCTGACGCTGCAGCCTGGCGGCGGCGCGAAACGCGCCATCGTGCTGCGGCGCGACCCGCAGGCGCCGGTGGCGCAGGCCGGCGGCTATGCGCTCGATGTCGACACCCACGGCATCCGCGTCAGCGCGCGCGACGACGCCGGCCTGTTCCACGGCGTGGTCACGCTGTATCAGCTGCTCACGCCCGATGCCGCGCGCGGCGCGGTGGACGTGCCGGCGCTGTCCATCCGCGACTGGCCGCGCTTCGCCTGGCGCGGCGTGATGCTGGATTCGGTGCGGCATTTCCAGAGCGTGGCCGAAGTAAAAACCCTGCTCGACCAGATGGCCCAGCACAAGCTCGATGTGCTGCACTGGCATCTCACCGACGACCAGGGCTGGCGCATCCAGATCAAGCGTTATCCCGAGCTGACCAGGATCGGCGCGTGGCGCACGCCGCCGGACGCCGGCAGGGATGGCGAGCCGCAGCGCTACGGCGGCTTCTACACCCAGGACGAGATCCGCGACGTGGTGGCCTATGCCGCCGCGCGCCACATCACCATCGTGCCGGAGCTGGACATGCCCGGCCACGCGCAGGCCGCGGTGGCCTCGTATCCGCAGCTCGGCGTCACCGGCAAGCGTCCCGCGGTGTCCGTCGACTGGGGCGTGAACCCGTATCTGTACAACGTCGACGATGCCACCTTCGCCTTCATCGACAACGTGCTCGACGAGGTGATGGCGCTGTTCCCGTCGACCTACATCCACGTCGGCGGCGACGAGGCGATCAAGGACCAATGGCAGGCGTCGCCCGCGGTGCAGGCGAAGATGCGCGCGCTCGGCATCCGCGACGAGAACACCCTGCAGGGCTGGTTCATCGGCCGCATCGGCCGGTACCTGCAGCAGCACGGCCGCAAGCTGATCGGCTGGGACGAGATCCTCGAAGGCGACAAGCTGCCGGCCGACGCCACCGTGATGTCCTGGCGCGGCATCGACGGCGCGATCAAGGCCGCGCTGCTGGGCCACGACGTGGTGATGTCGCCCGCGCCGGACCTCTATTTCGACCACGTGCAGAGCGCGCTGGCCGACGAGTACGCCGGCCGCCTCGGCGTGGAATCGCTGCAGGACGTGTACGGTTTCCAGGCCATTCCCGGCGTGCTCGACGCGCACCAGGCGAAACACGTGCTGGGCGTCCAGGCCAATTTCTGGACCGAGCACATGCCCGGTTTCGCCCACGTCGAGCACGCGGCGTTCCCGCGGCTGGATGCGCTGGCCGAAGTCGCCTGGTCGCCGGACGCCCGCCGCGACTGGGGCGACTTCCTGTCGCGCCTGCCCGGCCAGCTCGCGCGTTACCGCGCCCAGCAGATTTCCTACGCCGACGGCGCCTTCGCGGTGGAGATCGCCACCGATCGCAACGTGGCGCTGGCCACCGGCCGTGCCACCGTCACGCTGGCCAGCCAGACCGGGTTCGGCGCGATCCGCTACACGCTCGACGGCAGCGCGCCCACCCCGGTCTCGCCGCGCTACGAGGCGCCGTTAAACGTGACCCTGCCGGTGACCGTGCGCGCCGCCAGCTTCGCCGCCGACGGCAGCGCGCTGGCTGCGCCGCGTGAACGGGTGCTCAGCCGCGCGGGGTTGCTGAGCCTTGCGGGCAACACCTTGCCCAACTGCCCCGGCAGCGACTTCCGCCTGCGCGTGCAGCCGTCGCCCGATGCGCCCAGCACCCAGCCGGTCTATGCGGTGAACGTGTTCGACAGCTGCCAGCTGTTCCCCGCCACGCGCATGGATGGCGTCGCGGCGATCCACGTCGACGCCGTGCGCCTGCCGCGCAACTTCGCGCTGGCGCACGAGCAGAAGCTGGTGGTGTCGCGCCCGCACGCCACGCCGTTCGGCGAACTGGTGGTGCATGCCGATCACTGCGACGGGCCGGTGCTGGCGTCGATGCCGTTGCCCGATCCCGCGCACGGCCCGCGGCGTTTCAGGCTCGACGCGAAGCTGCCTGCGCAAAGCGGCGAACACGGTCTGTGCCTGATCTACACCGCGCCGATCGACGGGGCGCTGTACGCGCTGGAGAAGGTGTCGCTGCAGGCCACGCCATGAGCGCGTCGCATGCACGGTGCGGCGGCGTGGCATGAGCGCGCGGTCCACACGCCTCGCCTCGCTCGACGCGCTGCGCGGCTGCACGGTGGCCGCGATGCTGCTGGTCAACGACCCGGGCGACTGGGGTCACGTGTACTGGCCGCTGGAGCATGCGCAGTGGAACGGCTGCACGCCGACCGACCTGATCTTTCCGTTCTTCCTGTTCGTGGTCGGCGTGTCGGTGGCGCTGGCAATCCTGCCGCGGCTGGAGCGGGGTGCGTCCGCCGCCGAGCTGACCCGCGCGGCGATGTGGCGGGCCGCGCGCATCGTGCTGCTCGGCCTGGCCATCAACCTGCTGGCGACGTGGCTGCTGCCGGATCGCGGCATGCGCATCCCCGGCGTGCTGCAACGGATCGGCGTGTGCTTTGCCGCGGTGGCGCTGTTCGCCATCCACACGCGGCCACGCACGCAATGGTGCGCGATCGCCCTGCTGCTGCTCGGCTACTGGGGGCTGCTCGAACTCGGCGGCACGCTGGCGCCGTGGGCCAATCTCGCCAGCCGCACCGACAGCGCGGTGTTCGGCCACTATGTCTGGTCGATCGATCCGCTCAGCGGTCGCGGGCACGATCCGGAAGGCCTGCTCAGCACCTTGCCGGCGCTGGCCACCACCTTGCTCGGCCTGCGCGCGGGCTGCTGGTTGCGGCGCGGGCGGCTCAAGGCGCTGGGGCTGGGCGGTCTGCTGTCGCTGGCTCTCGGTGCGGGGTGGTCGCTGGTGCTGCCGTTCAACAAGAACCTGTGGACGCCCTCGTTCGTGCTGTGGACGGCCGGCTGGGCCGTGCTGGCGCTGCTGGCCTTCCACTGGCTGGTCGAGCGCCGTGGCTGGCCACCGCTGGGGCGGCGCTTCGGCGTCAACGCCATCGCCGCCTATGCCGGCTCGGAGGTCATGCAGATCGTGCTGCCCGCCCTGGGCCAGGCGACGTGGTACCGCGCCGTGTTCGCCGACTGGATGACGCCGCGCTTCGGACCCTGCGTGCCGTCGCTGGCCTTCGCCGTGGTGTTCGTGGCGTTCTGGTGGCTGGTGGTGTGGGCCATGGACCGGCGCCGCATCTACCTCAAGCTGTAGGGCGGGCACTGCCCGCCGGGCTTTTCGCCGAAAGCGGCGGGCGGTGCCCGCCCTACCGGTTCACCGGCGTTGGCGCATGGCGCGGATCAGCAGGCCCATCAGCAGCAGGCCCAGCACCACGCCGAGGCCGGCGCCCCACAGCGCACCGACGTCGCCACCGACCAGGTAGCCCACGCCGGCGCCCAGTGGAAACAGCAGCAGCACCGGCAGGCAGCCCATCAGGATACCTGCCGTACCGTGGCATCCGGTGCCGACGGGTGGCGCAGCAATACCGCACGCGCGCGTTGCCATTCGGCGGCGGACAGCTCGATCAGCGCCACCGGCTTGCCGCCGACCAGCGCGGCGATCGGCATGCCGTCGCGGTACAGCACGCGCGAGCCGGCCAGTGCCGGCACCTTGTCGCCGACCAGCACGGTGCCGACCAGGTTCAGCGGATCGCTGCCGCTGACGCAGACCAGCTCGCCGTCGTCCGCGCGCTGGCGGATCGCGCGCAGCGGCGCGATCGCCTCGGGCAGGGCGAACTGTTCGCCCACCAGGCCCTCGACGAAACGGCCGCCGCGGATTTCGCCGCGAGCTTCAAGCCGGTGGTACACGCGCAGCAGCTCGCGCCACGACGGCAGCCACGGCGCCTCGCGCTCCAGCAACTTCCAGAACACCACGCCGTAGCGGCGCAGCAGGGTATGCGCAATATGTTCAATCGCCTCGGGCCCGGCCTTGGCGTCCGTGGCCGGGCCGCGCGCCAGTGCCCACCGCCCCGCATCCTCGATCCCGCCAAATGCGTGCCGGCGCATGCGCCGGTGCCGTGTGCCGTCGCGTTTCGCCGCCGGCAGCAGCAGGGCGCGCAGACCGGCGAAGCTGTCCGCGCTGATCCGGCCGGCGGCCACCAGCTCGCCCAGCGCGTCTTCCAGCTCCGGCCGCAACAGGCGGGTGTCCACCAGCAACTCGTCGAAGAACAGCGCACCATGCTCGCGCAACGCCTCGACCACGGCCTGGGCGCGCGACGACAGCAGGATGTCCTGCGGCTCGCCCGCGGCGACGGCCGTCCAGACGGCCATCTCCCGCCGGGGCAGCAGCACGATCGGCGTACTGCGCACCGGCCCGCCACCACCGCCGCCGCCGCTGCGCAGCCGGCTCCAGGCGATGCGGCCGGAACGGCACAGCTCGTCCAGCCAGCTGATCGAGTAATCGCCCACGCGCGCTGGCAGGATCTCCGCTTCCCACGCGCCGGCCGCGGCCTCGTAACCTTCCAGCTGTGCCAGCGTGGCGACCAGCGCATCGGGGCCGTTCAAGCGGGTGGCCGCCGACACGTGCTGCCAGTCGAACAGGAAGCGCATCAGCGCGCGCCGGCTGATCGGCTCGATCTCGCGGCGCAGCCGGCCGATGGTGTAACGGTGGATGCGTGCCAGCAGATGGCGCTCGCACCATTCGGTGTCGCCGGCGTCGGCGGTGAAGCGGCCCTGCATTACGTAGCCTTCGGACTGCAGCCGCAGCAGCGCCTGCTCGACTTCGCCGGTCTCGACGTGGATGGATTGCGCCAAGCCGTTCACGGTGACCGGGCCGAGTCCGCCGAGGCGGTGGCGCACGAGTTCCAGCAGCGCGTCCTCGCGCGTCCAGGGCTGCGCGGCGTATTCGGCGGGTGCGGCGATCGGCGGCTGCATCGGGGCGGCCGGATGCAGTACCTGCCACAGCGGCAGCTGCTCGGCAGACGTCCATGCGTCGCCGAGCCGGGTGGCGCGCTTCGCCTTCGCCAGCGCCTGCAGTCGCTCGTTCCAGTCGGGGTTGGCGGCGACTTCATCGGCGGTGACGAAACCCAGCAAGGTCAGCGCCTCGTGCATCTCGTCGGCGTCGCGCACCTGCGGCCAGGCTTCCTCGCGTACGGCGGCGATCGCCTCGGGATCGAGCCGGCCCAGGTCGTCTGCGCTGTCGGCGTCGTTCCAGCGGCGCGTCTGCACGGCCTGGGTGCGGCGCTCCTCCAGCGGCGCGTCGTCGAGGAAGGCGTACGGTGCCGCGTTCAACACCTCGGCGGCGAGCGGGCTGGGTGCGGTGAGGTCGCGTGCGACGATGGCGATCTCGCCGGCCTCCAGCTGGCGCAGGATCGCCAGCAGGCCGTCCACGTCCATCGCCTCGCGCAGGCAGTCGTGCAGGGTCTGGTTGACCAGCGGGTGATCCGGCACCTCGCGCTCGCCCACGATGTTTTCCAGGCAGGCGACCTGATCGGGGAACACCGCGGCGAGCAGGTCCTCGCTCTTCATCCGCTGCAGCGGCGGCGGGGTTTTCTTGCCACCGGTGAAGCGCGGCAGCGCCAGCGCGGTCACCGCATTCCAGCGCCAGCGCGCGGGGAACAGCGGCGCGTCGAGCAGGGCCTGAATCAGCACATGCTCGGCGGTGTTCGAGTGCAGGTAATGCGCCACTTCCTCCAGCGGAAAGCTGTGGCTGGTCGACAGCGACAGCACGATCGCGTCCTCGGTCGCCGCCGCCTGCAGCTCGAAGTTGAACTGGCGGCAGAAGCGCTTGCGCAGCGCCAGCCCCCAGGCGCGGTTGATGCGGCTGCCCCACGGCGTGTGGATCACCAACTGGGTGCCGCCGGATTCGTCGAAGAAGCGCTCCAGCACCAGGGTATGCTGGCTCGGCAGCACGCCGAGCGCGGCTTTCGCGCGGGCGAGGTAGTCGGCCAGTTGTTGAGCGGCGGCGTCGGGAAGGCCAAGGGTGTTCCGAAGCCATTCGAGCGCGGCCGCTTTGCTCCCCTCTCCCCCCGGGAGAGGGGTTGGGGGTGAGGGTACGGCCGGAGCGTGGGGGCTCATGGCTTCGCCCGAACCCTCACCCCCACCCCTCTCCCGGTGGGAGAGGGGTTCGAGCAAGGCGGAGATTTCCTCGCGCAGCCGCGACACGCCGAACGACAGCTCGTCGCTGCGCCCCGGTGCTTCGCCCAGCCAGAACGGAATGCTCGGCGGCGCGCCGTGCGCGTCTTCCACCCGCAAGCGGTCGCGCTCGACGCGCTGGATGCGGTAGCTGGCGTTGCCAAGCTGGAAGATGTCGCCAGCCATGCTCTCGACCGCGAAATCCTCGTTCACCGTGCCGACGATGATCGCCTGCGGTTCCAGCACCACCTTGTAGTCGGCGGTGTCGGGGATGGTGCCGCCGGAGGTCAGCGCGGTGAGCCGCGCGCTGCGCCGCGGGCGCAACTGCCGGTTCACCGCATCGCGATGGATGTAGGCCGCGCGCGGTCCCTGGCGGGTGGTGAAACCTTCGGCCAGCATGCGCACAACTGCGTCGAAATCGGCTCGGGCGAGATCGCGGTACGGGTACGCCCGACGCACCAGCGCGTACAGCGCGTCCTCGTCCCACTCGGCGCAGGCGACCTCGGCGACGATCTGCTGCGCCAGCACGTCCAGCGGCTGCGGCGGCATCACCAGCGCGTCGAGTTCGCCGCGGCGCACGCAGTCGAGCAGGGCGGTGCATTCGATCAGGTCGTCGCGGGTGGCCGGGAACAGCCGCGCCTTCGGCGTGCCGTCGATGCTGTGGCCGGAGCGGCCGGCGCGCTGCAGGAACGCGGCGATCGAGCGCGGCGAGCCGAGCTGGCAGACCAGGTCGACTTCGCCGATGTCGATGCCCAGCTCCAGCGACGCGGTGGCCACCAGCACCTTCAGTTCGCCGCGCTTGAGCCGCTGCTCGGCGTCCAGCCGCAGCTCCTTGGCCAGGCTGCCGTGGTGCGCGGCGACGTGTTCCTTGCCCAGCCGTTCGGACAGGTGCCGCGCGGCGCGCTCGGCCATGCGCCGCGTGTTGACGAAGACCAGGGTGGTGCGGTGCGCGTGCACCAGCTGCGCGAGGCGGTCGTAGACCAGCTCCCAGCTGTCGTTCGACATCACCGCTTCCAGCGGCACCGGCGGTACTTCGATGGCGAGGTCGCGCGGGCGGGTGTGGCCCGTGTTGATGATGGTGCAGGGATCTTCCTTCTCCCCCTCGGGGAGAAGGGAGTGCTGAGCGCCGACCAGAAAGTCGGCGACTTTTTCTATGGGCTTCTGCGTCGCCGACAAGCCGATCCGCAGCAGGCGCCGCTGGCACAGCGACGCCAGCCGCTCCAGCGACAAGGCCAGATGCGAACCGCGCTTGCTGCCGGCGATGGCGTGGATCTCGTCGACGATCACCGTGCGCACGCCCGCCAGCATGGAACGGCCCGAGGCCGAGCCGAGCAACACGTACAGCGACTCCGGCGTGGTCACCAGGATGTGCGGCGGCTGCTTGCGCAGCAGGTTGCGTTCGACCTGCGGGGTGTCGCCGGTGCGCACCGCGGTGCGGATCGCCACGTCGGGCAGGCCGAGCTTCTCGAGCTCCGCGCGGATGCCTTCCAGCGGCGCTTCCAGATTGACATGGATGTCGTTCGACAATGCTTTCAGCGGCGACACGTAGAGCACCGTGGTGGCGTCGGCCAGCACGCCGCCGTGGGCGACGCCCTCGCGCACCAGTTCGTCGATGGCGGCAAGGAAGGCGGTGAGCGTCTTGCCCGAGCCGGTCGGCGCGGCGACCAGGGTGTGCTGGCCGGCGCGGATCGATGGCCACGCCGCCGCCTGCGCCGCGGTGGGTGCGGCGAAGCTGCGGCGGAACCAGGCGGCGACCGCCGGGTGGAAGGCTTCGAGGATTCGGGAGTCCATGCGCGGCGGCACCGGTCGGGGCGGTGGCGGGGAGTGGGACACCCGATCATATATGGGGGCCGCGGCTGCCGTCGCAACCGGCTCGCAGCGATGCGCGGTCGGCGCGGGCATGTCAGTATTCGCGCTCCATCGGCGCATCGCGTGGAGGCGCTGCAGGACGGTGATCGAACGGGAGGAAGCGGTGCAGGCGCCATCGGATTCGCGGAGCGAGGAAACCGGAGTCACCAGCTGGCAGACCATGGCCGATGGCCAGCGCCTGCTGTTGCGCGACTGGCCGCGACAGGGGGCGCGCGGGGCCGTGCTGTTCGTGCATGGCCTGGGCGAACACAGCGGCCGTTACGATCGCGTCGCCGCGTGGTTCAACCAGCGCGGCTATGCCGTGCGCGGCTACGACCAGCGTGGCCACGGGCAGTCGCCCGGGCGGCGCGGCGCGCTGCGCCATCGCGACGACCTGCTGGCGGACCTGGCGGCGGTCTATCAGGAGTACGCGCGCGCCACGCCGCACCAGCCGCTGCTGCTCGGCCACAGCATGGGCGGTCTGGTGGCCGCGCGCGCCGTGCTCGACGGCGCGCTGGCGCCGCCGGCGCTGGTGCTGTCCTCGCCGGCGCTGCGCACTCACGAATCGCCGCAGATGATCCGGCTGGCCGCGATACTCGGCCGCTGGCTGCCGAACCTGCCGCTGCGCAACGGGCTGGATGCCGGCAAGCTGTCGCACGATCCGCAGGTAGCCGCCGACTACCGCGCCGATCCGCTGCGCCACGGCTGGATCACCCCGCGGCTGGCCGATTTCATCTTCCGCGAAGGCGCCGCCTGCATCGCCGATGCCGCCGAGCTGGCCGTGCCCACCCTGCTGCTGGTGGCCGAGAGCGACGCACTGGTCGACCCCGCCGGCAGCCGTGCCTTCGCCAGGGCGGCGGCATCGAGCAGCCAACTGACCACGCGCTTCTTCGCCTCGCTGTACCACGAGCTGTTCAACGAAACCGAACCGGGCCGCGGCCAGGTGCTGATGCAACTGGGCGACTGGCTGGGTCGGCAGTTGCCTCGTTGAGAAAACGCGCGTGCCCGATCCGTGCCATCGGCCCGCCATGAATGGCGGCGATACTTCGATCCAATCTCAGGGAGAGACCACCATGTACGCACGATCGTTTGCGCGCTTTGCGCGGGTATGGCCAGTCCTGTTGTCGGGCCTGTTGCTGGTCGCCTGCGGGCGCGGCCATGACGGCCATCCGCCGACGCTGCAGGGTGCGCCGGGCACGGCCGCCTCGGCGGCGCCGGCGCCGGCCGCAACCAGCTTCGCCCTGCTTTCGGCCAGCTCCCGCAGCAGCGACTCGCGCACCGCGCTGACCCTGCGCTTCAACGCCGCGCTGGCCTCGGCGCAGGCGTTCGACGCGCTGATCGCGGTGACCGGCCCGAACGGCGAAGTGGTCAGCGGCAGCTGGAGCCTCGACAACGACGGCAAGACGCTGAACTTCCCGTTCGTGCAGGCGAACACGCGCTACGCGGTGCAGCTGAAGGCCGGCCTGCTCGCCGCCGACGGCCGCACCCTCGGCCACGCGGTGAAGCACGACGTGTACTCCGGCAACCTGCCCGCGGCAGTCGGCTTCGCCTCGCACGGCAGCGTGCTGCCGGCGCGCGGCACCCGCGGCCTGCCGCTGGTGTCGATGAACGTGCACGACGCCGACGTGGAGTTCTTCCGCGTGCGCGAGGACGCGTTGTCGGACCTGTTCTGCGCGTACCCGCGCAACGGCCACCGCGACAGCTACGAACTCGACCACGACGTCGCCTACTACAACAGCTGCGGCGAAGGCGACGAGCGGCGCAGCCGCATGCCGATCACCGAGATCGCCGATTCGGTCTACGCCAACCACTACACCCTGGGCGGCGAGCCGAACGAGCGCACCGTCACCTACCTGCCGGTGCAGAACATCAGGGAGCTGGCCCAGCCCGGCGTGTACATGGCGGTGGTCAAGGCCGGCGGCACGTTCAAGGACGGCTACGACACCGCCACCTTCTTCGTCAGCGACCTCGGCCTGCACCTGCGCGTGTATCGCGACAACGTGCTGCTGCACGTGGCCTCGCTGCGCGACGGTACGCCGGTGAATGCGGTGGACATCGAGATCCGCGACGCGGCCGGGCGCAGCAAGCTCAAGGCCTCGACCGGCGCCGACGGCAACGCGCTGCTCGCGTACAAGATCAAGGCCGCCGACGTGCTGGTCGCGCGCCACGGCAAGGACGTCTCGGTGCTGCCGTTCAACCGGCCGGCATTGGACGTGTCCAACTTCGACATCAGCGGGCGCAAACAGGCACCGTTCGAGGTGTACGCCTGGTCCGGCCGCGACCTGTACCGTCCCGGCGAGACGCTGCGCGCCTCGGCGCTGCTGCGCGACGACGACGGCAAGCCGATGAAGGCGCAGTCGCTGTTCGTGCGGGTGAAGCAGCCGGACGGCCGCACCCTGGTGGAAAAGCGGCTGGAGCCGCAGCAGCTCAACTACTTCGAGCTGAGCCAGGCGATCCCCGCCGACGCGCCGACCGGGCTGTGGCAGCTGGAGTTCCGCCTCGATCCTTCAGCCAAGGAGACCGTGCAGGCGTTCCCGTTCCACGTCGAGGAGTTCCTGCCCGAGCGGCTCAAGGTGGAGCTGTCCAGCCCGCAATCGCGGCTGGCGCCGGGCGAGCCGCTGAAGCTGAAGGTCGCCTCCAGCTACCTGTACGGCGCGCCGGCCGACGGCAACCGCTTCACCGCGAAACTGCTGGTGGCGCCGGAAGTGCATCCGCTGGAGAAGATGAAGGACACCTTCTTCGGCAACCCGCTGGTCGAGCTGCCGAAGAGCGCCGACGACGTGGTCGACGCCAAGCTCGACGCGCAAGGCGTGCTGGAGCAGGACGTGGCACTGCCCGACGACGTGAAACCGGTCGCGCCGCTGGCGGTGACCCTGTCCGGCAGCGTGTACGAGAGCGGCGGCCGCGCGGTGACGCGGCTGCTCAAGCGCACCTACTGGCCGGCCGACGCGCTGGTCGGCGTGCGCCCGCTGTTCGATCCGAAGCAGGGCGCGGAGAGCGAAAGCCCGGTCGGTTTCGAGATCATGCGCGCGAACGCGGACGGCGAGTTGGTCGCAGGCAGCCACCTGAAAGTGCGCCTGCAGCGCGAGCTGCGCGACTTCTACTGGCTGTACGAGCGCGACGGCGGCTGGCAATCGAATGCGAACCAGCGCCTGCAGCTGATCGAGGAGAAAGACGTCGACGTCGCCGCCGGCAAGTCGGCCCAGGTGGAATTCCCGGTGCAGTGGGGCAGCTACCGCGTCGAGGTGTACGACCCGGCCACGAAACTCACCACGGTGTTCCCGTTCTTCGCCGGCTACAGCTGGGATGACGAGAACCTGGGCAAGGAAGCACGCCCGGACAAGGTCAAGCTGCAGCTGGACAAGGCGCGCTACCACGCCGGCGACACCATGAAGGTCACGGTGACGCCGCCGCAGCCCGGCCCCGGCGTGCTGCTGGTGGAATCGGACCACCTGCTCTACACGAAGAACATCGACGCGAAAGCCGGTGCCACCTTCGAGATCCCGGTGACCAAGGAGTGGGAGCGCCACGACGTCTACGTGACGGCGCTGGTGTTCCGTGGCGGCGAGGCCGCCGAACACACCACGCCGGCGCGCGCGATGGGCGTGGAATACGTGGCGATGGACCGCAACGACCGGCGCATCCCGCTCAAGCTCGACGCGCCCGCGCTGATGCGCCCGGGCAATCCGCTCGAGGTCGGCGTGCAGGCCACCGGTCTGGCCGGGCAGCAGGCCTTCGTCACGCTGTCGGCGGTCGACCAGGGCGTGCTCAACATCACCGACTACCCGGTGCCCGACGCGTGGGCGTGGCTGTTCGCCAAGCGTGCCCTGAGCGTGGATGCGTACGACCTGTACAGCCGCATCATCGAGGCGATGGACGGCGCCGAGGCGAAGCTGCGCTACGGCGGCGACATGAGCGGTGCGGCGTTGCCGAAGGCCACCCGGCTCAACCCGAAGGTACAGATCGTCGACCTGTTCGCCGGCCCGGTGGCGTTCGACGCGCAGGGCAGGGCCACGCTGCACGTCGACGTGCCCGACTTCAACGGCAGCCTGCGCCTGGCTGCGCTGGCGTACACCGACAGCCGCTACGGCAACGCCGACGGCGCGGTCACCGTGCGTGCGCCGCTGGTGGTCGAGCCGAGCACGCCGCGGGTGATGGCGGCCGGCGACCAGGCGATGATCAGCCTCGATCTGAAGAACCTGTCCGGCAAGGACGGCACCGCGAAAGTGAGCGTCAAGGGCGGCGGCCCGATCACGGTGGACAAGGCTGCGCAGAGCGTGTCGCTGAAGGACGGCGCCGGCACCACCCTGCACATGCCGGTCACCGCCGGCGCGGGCGCCGCGGTGGCGACGGTGGACATCCACGCCGAGCTCAACGATTACAGCGTGGACCGCCACTTCGAATTTGCGGTGCGCCCGGCCTGGCCGGAAACGGTAAGCACCACGCCCATGGCGCTGGAGGCCGGCAAGCCCGAGCACCTCGGCGCCGCCGCGATCGCCGGCCTGTTGCCGGCCACGGTGAACGCGCGGATCACCCTGAGCACCTTGCCGCCGCTGCCGTACGCGGCTGCGCTGCGCGACATGCTGCGCTACCCGTACGGCTGCATCGAGCAGACCACCAGCAAGGGCTACGCCGCGCTGATCCTGGACGGCCCCACGGCCAAGGCGCTGGGTGCGCAAGTGATGAGCGACGACGTGCGCAAGGCCGCGGTGGACGGCGCACTGTCGCGGATCGCCTCGTTCCAGGCCAGCAACGGCCACTTCAGCTTCTGGGGCGGCACCAGCCCGATCGTCACCTTCACCACGCCGTACGTGGTCGACTTCATGCTGGACGCGCGCGACGCCGGCTTCGCGGTACCGCAGGACGTGCTGCAGAAAGCGCTGCAGCGGCTCAACGACGACCTGCTCGCCGGCGGCCACCCGTACTACGAGTACGAGCAGCACGACCACCTGCGCATCGCCGACGAGGCGTACTCCGGCTTCGTGCTGGCGCGCGTCAACCGCGCGCCGCTGGGCACGCTGCGCGCGATCTTCGACAACGAACGGCAGAAGCTGGTCGCGCCGCTGCCGCTGGTGCACCTGGGCATCGCGCTGAAGCTGATGGGAGACACCGAGCGCGCGCAGAAGGCCGTGGACGAGGCGTTCGCGTGGGGCAAGGAGCGCCCGTGGTACGTCGGCGATTACGGCTCGGACCTGCGCGACCTGGCGCTGATGGTCGCGCTCACCCACACCTACGGCATGAGCAAGCCCGCCTATGACGCCAAGCTGGTCGACTGGGCGCGCAACGCCAGCGCGAACGTGCGCCAGCGCCAGCAGCAGGACAAGGATTACCGCTGGTCGTGGTCGTACCTGAGCACGCAGGAGCAGGCGGCGATCGCCCGCGTGGCGGCGGCATTCGATGCGAAAAGCAATGCGCCGCTGGCCGCCACGCTCACGGTGAACGGCAAGACCGAATCTGCCCCGGACCAGCGCGTGTGGAGCCGCGCGCTCAGCGTGGCCGAGCTCAACGCCGGGGTCAGCGTGCAGCCGACCAGCGACGCGGCGATCTTCGCCACGCTCGACGTCGCCGGCATCCCACGGCAGGCACCGCCGGCCGACGACAGCCAGATCGACGTGCGGCGCAGCTACTTCACCACCGACGGCAAGCCGTGGAGCGGCAGCCAGCTGAAGGAGGGCGACACGCTGATCGTCGAACTGAGCATCGAGGCGCGCATGAACGTCCCCGACGCCCTGGTCACCGATCTGCTGCCGGGCGGGCTGGAGGTGGAGAACCTCAACCTGGGCGGCGCGCAGTCGTGGTCCGGCGTGGTGATCGACGGCATCGAACTGGACCAGCACGCCGCCGCCGCGCAGATCGTGCACGAGGAGTACCGCGACGACCGTTACGCCGCCGCCCTCAACCTCAGTCGTGGCGACAAGGCCCGCGTGTTCTACCTGGTGCGCGCGGTGACGCCGGGCACGTACACCGTGCCGCCGCCGCTGGTCGAGGACATGTACCGCCCGGCGATTCGCGGCATCGGCAAGGTCGAACCGGCGAAGATCACCGTGGTCGAACCGTAGGAGCTCGCCCCGGGGGGGTGATGCTCCCGGGTGGCTCTTGGAACAGAAAGGCTGGTTGGAGTCGCGGCATGCCCTTCGACTTCGGCCTGCGGCCTACGCTCAGGGCGAACGGTGTGGAAGACCGTTCACCCTGAGCGTAGCTCGCGTCAGCGAGCGAAGTCGAAGGGCCCCACCATGACCAACGCCAACCCGTTCCGCCGAAGATCCCGCCTCAAGCACGGGCTACGTGTCTTCGCGATTGTCTTCATCGGCGCCGTGCTCGTCGCGTTCGCCCTCGACCGCCTGTTCCCGCTGCATTTGCCCGCGCCCGACACCGGCAGCACGGTGGTGCTGGCACGCGACGGCACGCCGCTGCGCGCGTTTGCCGACAGCGACGGCGTGTGGCGTTACCCGACCACGGCGAAGCAGGTCTCGCCGCTGTACCTGAAAGCGCTGCTGACCTACGAGGACCGCTGGTTCTACCGCCATCCCGGCGTCAATCCCTACGCCTTGCTGCGCGGTCTCGCCGGCGGCCTGCGCCATGGCCGCATCGTCTCGGGCGGTTCGACGCTGACCATGCAGGTGGCGCGGATCATCGAACCGATCCCGCACAGCTTCCGCGGCAAGCTGGTGCAGATCTTCCGCGCGCTGCAGCTGGAAGTGCACCTGAGCAAGCCGCAGATCCTCGACCTGTACCTCAACCACGCGCCGTTCGGCGGTCCGATCGAAGGTGTCGAGGCGGCCTCGTGGGCGTACCTGGGCAAGCCGGCCAGCCGGCTGTCGCACGCCGAGGCGGCGCTGCTGGCGGTACTGCCGCAATCGCCGAGCCGGCTGCGGCCGGATCGCCATCCCGAGGCGGCGCGCGCCGCGCGCGACAAGGTGCTGCGTCGCATGCGCGACCTCGGCGTGTGGAGCGCGGCGCAGGTGCGCGACGCGGCGATCGAACCGGTGGTGGCGCGTTCGCTGCGCGCGCCGTTGTCCGCGGCCTTGCTGGCCGAACGCCTGCACCGCGCACAGCCGCAGGCGCGGCGCATCCGCAGCACCATCGACGCCAACCTGCAGCGCGCCGCCGAGGATCGGGTCAGCGCGTATCTTTCGCGCCTGCCGGCACACACCTCGGCGGCGCTGCTGGTGGTCGACAACGCGACGCTGGAGGCGCGCATCTACGTCGGCACCAGCGACTTCGCCGATCCGCAGCGGCACGGCTACATCGACATGGTGAACGCGCCGCGCTCGCCCGGCTCGACGCTGAAGCCGTTCCTGTACGGCCTGGCGCTGGACGACGGCCTGATCCACTCGCAGAGCCTGCTGGTCGACGCGCCGCAGGATTTCGGCGGCTACAAGCCGGGCAATTTCGACGAGGCGTTCTCCGGCCCGGTCAGCGCCGCCGAGGCGCTGCAGCGCTCGCTCAACGTGCCGGCGGTGGACGTGCTGGACCGGGTCGGGCCGAACCGCTTCGTGGCGCGGCTGGCCAACGGCGGCGTCGACCTCGGCCTCCCCGCGGGCGCGCAACCGAACCTGTCGATCATCCTCGGCGGCGCCTCCACCCGACTGGAGAACCTGGTCGGCGCGTACACCGCGTTCGCCAATGGCGGCATCGCCGGCACGCCGCGCTACACCACGGAACAACCGGCGCGCCCACGCCGGCTACTGTCGCCCGGCGCGGCGTGGATCATCCGCGACATCCTCGCCAGCAACCCGGCCGACGTCGAAGGCGGCCCGCTCGCCGGCGCGATCAACCGGCACGCCACGGTGGCGTGGAAGACCGGCACCAGCTACGGCTACCGCGACGCCTGGTCGATCGGCGTCACCGACCGCTGGACCGTCGGCGTGTGGATCGGCCGTCCCGACGGCACGCCGTCGCCCGGCCAGTACGGTGCGGTGACCGCGCTGCCGCTGCTGTTCCAGATCGTCGACATGCTGCCCTCGCGCGGCGGCCACGCCCGCGCGCAGCCGGCCAGCGTCAGCCGGCGCGACATCTGCTGGCCGCTGGGCGGCGCGGCGGAGAACACCCCGCCCGACCTGTGCCGCCAGCGCCGCAGCGCCTGGGTGCTCGACGACGCCTTGCCGCCCACCTTCGCCGAACGCGATCTCGGCGCGTGGTCCGCCGGCCTGCTCCGCTTGCGCGTCAATGCGAAAGGCCAGCGCCTCAGCGGCGCCTGCCACGCCGCGCACGAACGCACGATCCAGCTCGCGCGCTGGCCCGCGCTGGCCACGCCGTGGCTCCGCGTCGACGACCGCGCCGCTGCGGCGCTGCCGCCGCTCGCCCCCGGCTGCGCACCCGATTCGCTGGACCGCGCCACGCCGATCCGCATCGCCGGCTTGGCCAGCGGCGTCACCCTGCGCCGCGCGCCGAACAGCGACCAGCCGCTGCGCGTGACCCTGCGCGCCCTCGGTGCCGAGGGCGAAGTGCAATGGCTGCTCGACGGCCGCCTGCAAGGCAGCAGCGTGGGCGCCGCCGTACAATCCCTCGTGCTGCACCGGCCCGGCCCGCACACCGTCACCGCGCTGACCCGGGACGGCGCCTTCAGCGCCGTGCGCTTCCGTGTGGCGGACTGAGATCGCATCCGCGTGAACCTCGCGCCGCCGGCGTGGTCAACGAGCCGCACGACCGGGCGAATTGCGCGCCAGAATGGAAACCGGGCGTCGTGTTGCCGCTTTCTCCCCGTACCGGAGTCTCCATGCGCATCCTGCTGGTGGAAGACGATCCCTCCATCGCCGAGGGCATCCGCGCTTCGCTGCGCCAGGGCGGCCACGCCGTCGACCACGTGGCGGACGGCAGCCAGGCGGACGCCGCGCTGCGCGATCACGGCTACGACCTGCTGGTGCTGGACCTGGGCCTGCCGGGGCTGGATGGCAGCGAGGTGCTGCAGCGCCTGCGCCGCCGCGGCAAGGGCCTGCCGGTGCTGGTGGTGACCGCGCGCGACGGCCTGGCCGAACGCATCCGCGTGCTCGACCTGGGCGCCGACGACTACCTGGTCAAGCCGTTCGCGCTGAGCGAGTTCGAGGCGCGCGTGCGCGCCTTGCTGCGCCGGGCCAGCAGCCAGGGCAAGCCGGAACTGCAACTGGGCCGGCTGCGGCTGGACCTGCCCGGCCACCGCGCCTGGGTCGACCGCCGGCCGCTGGAGCTGACCGCGCGCGAGTTCGGCCTGCTCGAGGCGCTGGCGCTGCGCGCCGATCGCGTCACCAGTCGCGCGCAACTGATCGAGGCGCTGTGCGACTGGGACCAGGAACTGACCGACAACGGGCTGGACATCGCCATCCATCGCCTGCGCCGCAAGCTGGACGGCAGCGGCACCGGCGTGCGCACCATCCGCGGCCTGGGCTATCTGCTGGAGGAGCTGGCCGACGCCGGCGGCACCGCATGAAACGCCCCGCGCCCATGCGCCCCAGCCTGCGTCGGCGGCTGCTGGTGTTCCTGCTGATTCCGATGGCCACGCTGCTGCTGCTCGATGCGCTGCTGAGCTACGGCGTGGCGCTGGCCTACGCCAACCGGGTGCACGACCGCGACCTGGCCGACGATGCGCGCACCCTCGCCAAGCTGCTGCAGAACAACCCGCTGGGCGGCCGGCTGTCGCGGCAGGCGCGTTTCCTGCTCGAATACGATCCGGACGGACGCAGCTATTTCAGCGTGCGCAGTTCCAGCCAGGGCCTGCTCGCCGGCGATGACCGGTTGGCCGCGTCACCGACGCCGACCGCCGCCGGCCTGCCCGCGCTGTACGACACCCGCCTGGACGGCCACGCGCTGCGCGCGGCCACCGTGCGCGAAGACATGCCGGGCGATGCCGCCGGCCAGCTCACCGTCACCGTGGCCGAGACGCTGCACGACCGTCGCGAACAGGCCCGCGAGATCCTGCTGCTGGCCGTGGTGATGCAGACCCTGCTGATCGTCTGCGTGCTGTCGCTGGTCTGGTTCGGCGTGCGTCGCGGCCTGCGCGTGCTCGATCCGCTGACCGCGCGGCTGGCCGCCCGCTCGAACGAACTCACCCCGATCGACGGCCCCGACGTGCCGCAGGAGATCCAGCCGCTCACGCGCACCATCGACGCGCTGTTCGGGCGACTGCGCGACATGCTGGCGCTGCACGACCGTTTCATCGCCGATGCCGCGCACCAGCTGCGCACGCCGCTGGCCGGCCTGAGCCTGCACGCCGACCGCGCGCTGGCCGATCCCAGCCCGGCGAACCAGGCCGACGCGCTCGCCCATATCCAGCGGTTGACCCGGCGCGCCGCGCGCACCGCCTCGCAACTGCTGGCGCTGACCCGCGCGCAGGCGGCGCCGCCGGAGGGTGGCGAGCAGCGCCTGATCGACCTGGCCCGGCGGGTACCCGAGATGGTCGCCCAGCGCGTGCACGAGGCGATTCGCGCGGGCATCGACCTCGGCTACGAGGGCGGCACGCCGCCGCTGTGGGTGCTCGGCGAACCCGCCGGCGTGCAGGATCTGCTCGACAACCTGATCGACAACGCGGTGCGCTACGCCGGCCATGGCAGCGAGATCACCGTGCGGCTGCGCGCGCGCGACGATGGCGGCGCCAGCCTGCTGGTCGAGGACAACGGTCCGGGCGTGCCGCCGGACCTGCTGCCGCGGCTGAGCGAGCGCTTCTTTCGCGTCGGCGCCAGCGCCGAGCCCGGCAGCGGGCTGGGCCTGGCCATCGTGCAGCACATCGCCGGTCGCCATGGTGCCGAGCTGGTCTTCCGCAACATCGAGCCGCACGGCCTGCAGGTGTCCGTGCATTTCCCGCCGGTGTCCCATGCGGTGGACGCGCCGCCATGAACGCCTCCGTGGCCGGCGCCGCGGGCGATAAGGCCGGCGAAAGATTCGCACCCCACAATGGGGCTCCGACTTCTGCCCCGGCCCCCGCCCACGTGCTGCGCGGGCGGCCCCCCTGGAACATGCCCGCCGAGTTCGCCCGCCTGAACCCCGCTGCATCCGGCCCATGCAGGCGCACCCGCCTGCTGTTGCCCGCGCTGCTGCTGTGCGTGCTGGCCGGCTGCGCCGAACCGCTGCCGAAGCTGGCGCCGCCGCAGTCCGCCCAGTGGCGGCATGCGACCGCCTCCGCGCCGGCGGCGACAACCGACCCCGCGCTCTGGTGGCAGGCGTTCCACGATCCGGCGCTCGATGCGCTGGTCGAGCGTGCGCTGGCCGACAACCTCGACGTGGCGCAGGCGGTCGAGCGCTTGCGCGCGGCGCGCATCCTGCGCCGGCACGCCACCGATCGTTATCGGCCCGGCCTGAGCGCGCGCACCGACGAGGCGATCGATCCGGACGCCAGTGCCTCGTTCTTCGTCGCCGGCTTCGACGCCAGCTGGGAACTGGGCCTGTTCGGCCGCGCCGAGGGCAGCCGCCGCGTGGCGCAGGGCGAGCTGGACGCCGGCGTCGCCGACCTGCGCGCGGCGCGGGTCAGCCTGGTCGCCGAGGTGGTGCGCGAATGGATCGGCCTGCGCACCGCGCAGCGACAGGAGCAATTGCTGCAGCAGGTGGCCGCCGAGCGCGCGCGCGCCTGGCAGTTGCTGCAGGCCCGCCAGCGCCTGCAACTGGCCGCCCCTGCCGCGGTGGATCAGGCCGCGGCCGCCAGCGCGCAGGCCGCGGCCGCGCTGGCGGCACCGCGCCAGGCGATCGACGCCAGCGCCCAGCGGCTGGCCGTGCTGCTCGGTCGCGAGCAGCCCGATCCGGCCTGGCTGCAGCGCGCGCCGCCGCCCGAGCTGGGTGCATGGCGGCTCGACGCCACCCCCGCCGATCTCTTGCGCACGCGTCCGGAGATCGCCCGCGCCGAGGCCGACGTGCTGCGCGCCGCCGGCGAACTGGCGCTGGCCCACGCCGACATGTTCCCCAGCATCGGCATCGGCGGCTCGCTGGCGTGGGCTACCGACATCAACAACAACCACCGTTTCTCCACCACGCCCAACGCGATCACCTCGTTCGGCCCGAGGATCAGCATCCCGCTGTTCGACTGGGGCATGCGGGTAGCGGCGCACCATGCCAGCGCGCACCAGCTCAAGGCCAGCGTGCTGGCCTATCGGCAGGCGGTGCTGCAGGGTGTGGCCGAGGTGGAGACGGCGCTCGGCAGCCTGCACCAGGAGGGCGAGCGCGAGCGCCACGACCAGGCCGCGTGGCAGGCGTTGCAACACGCCGACCAGGTGCTGCGCCAGCGCGTGGCGCTGCACCTGGACAGCCCGCTGCAGCAGCTCGACGGCCGCATCGCCACGACCCAGGCGGCGCTGGAACTGGACGACGCGCGCGCCGCCCGCGCGCTGGCCTACGTGGCCTTGTTCAAGGCGCTCGGCGGCGCGCCGCCTCCGGCGGCAACGACGGCGCCGACTGCCGCGGCCAGTGCAGCGGCGCCGCGCTGATGGTCGCCCTCGCGCGCAAGACGCTGGTCTACGAATGGCGGCGGTTCCTGCCGGCGATGCTGGCGGTCGGTTTCGCCGGCCTGCTGCAACTGCTGCAGATCGCGCTGGTGCTGGGCATCTTCGGCAGCACAAGTGTGTACGTCACCGGTTCGGCGGCCGAGGTCTGGGTGGGTTATCCCGGCACGCAGAGCGTCGGGCTCGGCCGCGCGATCGACGCGGACGTGGCCTCGCACCTGCAGATGGACCCGCAGGTGCAGCGGGTCGAGCCGTACCTGTGGGTCGATGGCGACTGGCGCGGGCCGCGCGAGACCGGCGGCGTCTCGGTGTTCGTCTCCGGCATCGACCCGGCGGCCGACGGCCTGATGTTCGCGAAGGTGCTGCCGCCCGCGTTGCGCGCACGGCTGGCCGAACCCGATGCCATCGTCATCGACCGCTCCGCGCTGGACCAGCTCGGCGTGGACGTCGGCCAGAGCGCCACCATCAACGGCCACCGGGTGCGCGTGGTGGGCATCGGCAGCGGGCTGCGCGCGCTGGGCGGGGTCAACGTGCTGTGTTCGCTGGAAACCGCGCGCGAGCTCGACAACGATCCCACCGACACCGGCCCGACCTACCTGGTGGCGAAGCTGCGCGATCCGGCGCAGGCCGAGGCGGTGGCCGCGCGCCTGCGCGGCGCCACCGCGTTCGGCCCGTACACCGCCTGGAGCGCGCGCGATTTCGCCAAGCGCTCGGTGCGCTACTGGCTGTTCGACACCGGCGCCGGGGCCGGCGTGCTGTTCCTGGCCGGCATCGTGTTCCTGGTCGGCACCGTGATCACCAGCCAGACCCTGATCGCCGCGGTCAACGGCTCGGTGCGCGAGTACGCCACGCTCAACGCGCTCGGCGTGGGCGTCGGCGCGCTGCGCAAGGTGGTGCTGGAGCAGGCGTTCTGGGTCGGCGCGCTGGGCCTGCTCGGCGCCAGCGTGCTGGGCATCGTGCTGATGCTGCTGGCGCGCAGCCAGGACGTGCCGGTGGTGCTCAACGTGGCGGCGGCGCTGGGCTGCATCGTGCTGGTGATGGGGCTGGCCGCCGTGTCCGGGCTGGCCGCGATGCGCAGCCTGCGCCGCGCCGATCCGGCCAACCTGCTGCGATGAGCGCGATGTCCGCCACCACCGAAACCGCGCGCGTGCCGTCGCTGCAGGCCGACAACGTCAGCAAGGCGTTCGTCTCCGGCAACCAGCGCACGCAGGTGCTGGACGGCCTGTCGCTGAGCATCCACGCCGGCGAACTCACGTTGATCTCCGGCCCGTCCGGCTGCGGCAAGAGCACCTTGCTGGCGGTGCTCAGCGGCCTGCAGAAGGTGGACGGCGGCCGCGTGCGCGCGCTCGGCAGCGAGCTGGGCCAGCTCGACCTGCGCGCGCTGGAGCGCTTCCGCCTGCAGCACACCGGCTTCGTGTTCCAGGGCTTCAACCTGTTCCCCGCGTTGAATGCGTTCGAGCAGGTCGAGCTGCCGCTGAACCACATGGGCCTGTCGCGCGACGAGGCGCGCCGGCGCGCGCGGCAATCGCTGGAGGAGGTCGGGCTGGCGCATCGCATGCGGCTGCGTCCGTCCGAACTGTCCGGCGGCGAGAAGCAGCGCGTGGCGATCGCCCGCGCATTGGCCAAGCAGCCGGAGCTGCTGTTCGCCGACGAGCCGACCAGCGCGCTGGACGCCGCCAACGGCCAGGTCATCATCGACATCCTGCATCGCATCGCGCACGCCCACGGCACCACCGTGCTGTGCGTCAGCCACGACCCGCGGCTGGTCGTCCACGCCGACCGCGTGCTGGCGATGGAGGACGGCCGCATCCTCAGCGACCGGCGCCCCGCGGCACCGGCCATCGATTCCCAGGAACCCGCCCCATGACCTCGCTCGCACCGCATTCCCTGCACCGCCGCGCGCTCCGGTTTGGCATCCTCGCGCTGGGCGTCGCCGGGCTGCTCGGCGGCTGCTCGCAGCCGGGCGACGCACCGGTCGGCGCCGCCGCACCGGCCGCCCGTTACGCCGCGGTGGCGCGTGGCCGGATCGACATCGAGGGTGGCCTGCTGGCGTTGTCGATGCCGCGCGAAGGCGTGCTCGCCACGGTGGCGGTGCACGAGGGCGACCGCGTGAAGCGGGGCGAGTTGCTGGCTGCACTTGATGCGCACCCTGCGCAGCTGGCGGTGGACGCCGCACAGGCGCAACTGGAGCAGGCGCAGGCCCAGCTCAAGCTGCTCGGCGTCAAGCAGCAGGCAGCGCGGCAGCGCGCGCAGCGCCTGGCCGCCGCCGCGGCTGCCGGCGCCGGCGACGGCCAGAGCGCCGACGATGCGCGCGAGGCGGCGGCCCAGCTCGACGCCGAGCAACTGGCCGCGCGCGCCGCGCAGGACATGGCCACGCAGAAGCTGCAGGAGGCCCGCTATGAGTTGCAGCAGCGCAGCCTGCACGCCCCGTTCGACGCCCAGGTGGTGCACGTGGCGGCGCAGCCCGGGGCGAGCGTGTCGCCGGGCTCCGGCGCGCTGTTCACCCTGCTGCCGGACAAGCCGCGCATCGTGCGCGCCGAGCTCAACGACAGCTTCGTCGGCG
>MKTU01000070.1 GCA_001898415.1 Rhodanobacter sp. 67-28
AACCTCCGAGGAGAATCGACACATAAGGAGCCCGCTCGCGGGCGATGCTCTTAATGCTTTTGCGATTCCCGATTCCCGGCCAAAAAGGCATCGCCCGCAAGCGGGCTCCTACGGGAGGAGGGGTTCAGGGCGAGGGCGCGCGACCGAGGCCGCTGGCGTCGCCGGGCAGCAGGGCCGGGGCGGGGCCGGCCACAGCCAGCAGGGATTGGGCGTAGCTGTCTTCCATGCTGATGGTGGAGACCTCGTCCCAGCTGAAGAACGAGACCTCGCGCATCCACTCCGCGTCCGGGCTGAGTTCCTGCATGTAGAAGCCGTCGTCCTCGACGCTGACCAGCCGGCCGATGTAGCAGACCTCGGACTCGTCCTCGCTGTCCACGTGCACGCCGATCACCGGTGCCTGGGCGCCGGCGGCCTGGACTACCTCGCGGATGCTGTCCAGCGGGAAGCCGCGCGGCATCCGCGGCAGGATGTGCTTGAGCGCCAGCGCCTTCTCGAAGAACGCATGGTGCTTGTCGGGTGCTTCGAGCTCGGAGATGTCGCGGTGCCGCATCACGTACATGCCGTCGTAGGTGATGCCGTCGCCGACCACCCAGAGCAGGAAGAACTCCCGCCCCACCCCGCCCACGTAACCGCAGAAGCTGCCGTGTTCGAGGTCTTCACGCCACAACCGGATCAGCGTCTGTTTCTGTTGCGCCTCGCGCAACTGGGCGCGCTGGCCGGTGTTTTTCAGTTCGATAACGTTGTTCACGGTGTCCATTTTAGCAGATCGGGGTGATCTGCCGGCTTTACAGGATGTAGCGGCTGAGATCCTCGTCACGAACCAGGTTGGCGAGGGAGTTGTCTACATGTTGGGCGTCGATCTTGTATTTTTCGCCGGACTTATCCGCAGCTTCGAAGGAGATCTTTTCCAGCAGACGCTCCATCACGGTGTGCAGCCGGCGGGCGCCGATGTTCTCGGTGCGCTCGTTCACCTGGAACGCCACCTCGGCCAGGCGGTCGATGCCGGAGTCGGCGAACTCGATGGTGACGCCCTCGGTGCCGAGCAGGGCCACGTACTGCTTGGTCAGCGCGTTGTTCGGCTCGCGCAGGATCCGCTTGAAGTCGTCCACGCTGAGCGCGGAGAGCTCGACCCGGATCGGCAGGCGGCCCTGCAGCTCGGGGATCAGGTCCGAGGGCTTGGCCAGCGAGAACGCGCCGGAGGCGATGAACAGCATGTGGTCGGTCTTGATCGGGCCGTACTTGGTCGAGACGGTGGAGCCTTCCACCAGCGGCAGCAGGTCGCGCTGGACGCCCTCGCGGCTGACCCCGGCGTGGCCGTGGTCGCTGCGCTGGGCCACCTTGTCGATCTCGTCGATGAAGACGATGCCGTTTTGCTCGGCGTTCTCCATCGCCTGGGCGCGGATCTCCTCGTCGTTGAGCAGCTTGCCGGCCTCCTCGTCGATCAGCAGCGGGCGGGCCGCCTTGATCGCGAGCTTGCGGGTCTGGGTCTTGGCGCCGCCCAGGTTCTGGAACATCTGGCGCAGTTGCGCGCCCATCTCCTCCATGCCCGGTGGCGACATGATCTCCACGCCCACGTTCATGGCGAAATCCAGCTCGATCTCGCGCTCGTCCAGCGCGCCCTCGCGCAGCTGTTTGCGCAGCTTCTGGCGGGTGTCGCTGTCGATGGCGGGAGCGGCCGGTGCGTCGTGGCTCCAGTCGGTCGGCGGGGACTGCCGGCGCGGCAGCAGCGCATCGAGGATGCGATCCTCGGCGCGGTCCTCGGCCTGTGAACGCACGCGTTTGATCGCCTGCTCGCGGGTCAGCTTGTAGGCACCGTCGGCCAGGTCGCGGATGATCGACTCGACGTCCTTGCCGACGTAGCCCACCTCGGTGAACTTGGTCGCCTCGACCTTCACGAACGGCGCGTTCGCCAGCGTCGCCAGCCGCCGCGCGATCTCGGTCTTGCCCACGCCGGTGGGCCCGATCATCAGGATGTTCTTCGGGGTGATCTCGTTGCGCATCTCCACCGGCAACTGCATGCGTCGCCAGCGGCTGCGCAGCGCCACCGCCACCGCACGCTTGGCGTCGTGCTGGCCGATGATGTAGCGGTCGAGTTCGTTGACGATTTCGCGGGGGGTGAGTTCGGACATGGGCTGGCTTCGCAGGGAATAGGGAATGGGGAATAGGGAATGGGAAGAGCGTGGGCTTGCGGGAATGTCGGGCTTGTCTATTCCCTATTCCCCATTCCCCATTCCCAGCTCCTCGATCGACACGTTGTGGTTCGTGTAGATGCAGATGTCGCCGGCGATCTTCAGCGCCTTCTCGACGATGGTGCGGGCGCCCAGGTCGGTGTTTTCCAGCAGGGCCATCGCGGCGGACTGGGCGAACGGGCCGCCAGAGCCGATCGCGATCAGCCCGTGCTCGGGTTCCACCACGTCGCCGTTGCCGGAGATCAGCAGCGAGGTTTCCTTGTCGGCTACCGCCAGCATCGCCTCCAGTCGGCCGAAGCGGCGGTCGGTGCGCCATTCCTTGGCCATTTCCACCGCGGCGCGGGTGAGGTTGTTGTTGTGCTTCTCGAGCTTCTGCTCGAACAGTTCGAACAGGGTGAAGGCGTCGGCAGTGGCGCCGGCGAAACCGGCCACCACCTCGCCCGTCTTGCCGAGCCGGCGCACCTTGCGCGCGTTGCCCTTCATCACCGTGTTGCCCAGCGTGACCTGGCCATCGCTGCCGATTACGACGCGGCCGTCGCGGCGCACGCAGACGATGGTGGTGGCGTGGAAGGATTCCATATGAAGCTCCATGGGTTGAGCGCACGACATGGGGGTGGTCGGGCAAGGCTTCAACACGCCGCCGGCAGGAGCGCACCCCGTGCGCGACCGCTCTTCGTCAGGTGACGGCAAGAGCATCGCGCACAGGGTGCGCTCCTACGGCTTCCTTTTGGCCCGTGGATGCGCCGCGTCGTACACCTTGGACAGATGCTGGAAATCCAGGTGGGTGTAGATCTGGGTGGTGGCGATGTCGGCGTGACCGAGCAGCTCCTGCACAGCGCGCAGGTCGCCGGAGGATTCCAGCATGTGGCTGGCGAAGGTGTGCCTGAGCAGATGCGGATGGATGTGTTTCGGGATGCCCTGCTGCAGCGCGAGGGTGTTCATGCGCAACTGGATCGTGCGTGGATGGATCGGCGCGCCGCCGCGGCCGCGGAATACCGGGCCGTCCGGCGGCATGCCCTGCTCGGCGCCGAGCGCACGAAGCGCGGCCACGGCGTGGCGGCCGACCGGCACGATGCGCGTCTTGCTGCCCTTGCCCAGCACGCGCACCTCGCCGTCGTCGAGCTTGAGGTCGAGCCAGCGCAAGCCGCACAGCTCGGACAGGCGCAGGCCGCTGGAGTAGAACAGCTCCAGCATCGCGCGGTCGCGCACGGCGAGCTTGCCGCCGCTGTCGGTCTCCACCAGCGCGGTGGCCTCGTCCACGTCGAGCACCTGCGGCAGCTTGCGGCGCACCTTGGGGCCGCGCACACCGAGCAGCGGATCGTGGCTCAGCGTGCCCTCGCGACCGAGCTGGCGGAACAGGCTGCGGCAGGAAGAGAGCAGGCGCTGCAGGCTCTTCGGCGCCAGCCCCGCGCGATGTTCGCCGGCGATGAACGCGCGCATGCGCGCGCCGTCGAGTGCTTCGAAGGTGCCTACCTGACCTGCCGCCATGAAGCGCAGCAGCTTGTCTAGGTCGCGCCGATAGCCGGCGACGGTGTGCGGCGAGGCGTGGCGTTCGCCGGCGAGGCGGGCCAGCCAGGCATCGACTTGGCCGGCCGGGGTCACTACCGGCTCAGGAGACATCCCGCGAGCGCGCCAGCGCGGCGGTGATGGTGGCGGAGATCATCCTCAGGAACAGCGTGCCCATGCCCGGCTGGAAGCGGTTCGGGTCGGCGCTGCCGATGGCCAGCATGCCGGCGTCGCCCAGCGGGATCAACGCCACCGACTGCAGTCCGGTCGCGTGCTCGCCGAACAGCCGCGCCAGCTTGTCGGCCGACAGGCGGCCGGAGCTGGGCTCGCCCTTGTGCAGGAAATCGGCGAACTCGGGCAGCGCCGCCGCGCCGCCGGCGATCTGCTGCAGCCAGTCGGCGCGCGGCAGCTTGGGTTCGGCCCCGAACAGCAGCAGGCTCACGCGCTCGGTGTGGAAATCCGCGCTGAGCCGTGCGATCACCGTGCGTGCAGTGACCTCCATCGTGCTGGCGCGCAGCAGCGCCACGGTCAGGCCGTGCACGCGCTCCATCAGCTTCTCGTTCTCGGCGGCGATCTCGACCAGTTCGGCCAGCCGCCGCTCCAGCTCGGCGTTCTTGTCGCGCAAGCTCTGCATCTGGTAGACCGCCAGCGAGGCCACCGCGCCGCCGCTCTCGCGCGGCGGCATGGTCAGCTTGGCGGCAAGCTCGGGGTACTCGCTGAGGAATTCCGGGTGCCGCTTCAGGTAGGCGGCGACCACGCGGGCCTGGGTGGCGTCGTCGAGCAGGGTAGCGGTCATGCGCGGAGATCCTGGAGCGGGGCGGGCGGGGCTTGCCTGCCGCAGTGTGCGATGGACGCGCGCGGGCTTCAACCGGCCGGCGGCGGTTCGACGCGGGGAAGCGCCCATTCGCCCTCGAAAACGAAGGCCGCCGGGCCGGTCATCCAGAGCGCATGGCCGGCGCCGGCCCAGTCGATGCGCAGGCTGCCGCCGGGCAGCGCCACCGCGACGCGCTCATCCACTTCGCCGCGCCGGTGCAGCACCGCCATCGCGGCGCAGGCCCCGGTGCCGCAGGCGCGGGTCCAGCCGGCGCCGCGCTCGTGCACGCGCAGGCGCAGGTGGCTGCGGTCCAGCCGCTGCACGAAGCCGGCGTTGGCGCCTTCGGCGAAGCGCGGATGCCGGGTCAGCAGCGGGCCGAGCCGTTCCAGCGCGGGATCGGCCAGGTCATCGACGGTCACTACCGCATGCGGATTGCCCATCGAGACGGCGCCGATGTCCAGCGTATCGCCGCCGACCTCGATCGGGTAATGCGCGGCCGTCGCCGCGGCCGCGAACGGAATCCGCGCCGGTTCGAAGATCGGCTCGCCCATGTCCACGGTGACCTCGTCCGGTGCGAGCACGCGCACCGTCACCGGTCCGGACGGACTCTCGATGCGCACCGCCTGGTCCAGCGCCAGCGCGCCGGCACGATGCAACCACGCCGCCACGCAGCGCACGCCGTTGCCGCACTGGCCTGACGGCGAGCCGTCGGTGTTCCAGATGCCGTAGTAGAACGCGCACGACGGATCGCGCGCCGGCTCCACGCTGAGCAGCTGGTCGAAGCCCACGCCGGTGTGGCGATCACCCAGCGCGCGGATCTGCACCGCGTCGAGCGCGAACGCCTGCCGCCGGCAGTCCAGCACGACGAAGTCGTTGCCGCTGCCGTGCATCTTGGAAAAGCGCAGTGGCGCCGGCGCCATCTCAGTGCTCGCCGGAAGCATCCGCGGCCACGCTGGCCGGCATCGCCGGTGCCGGTGCGCTGGTGGCCGGTGTCGGCGGCGGCGCGGTTCGTGCCGGCGGCAGCACCAGCGGTCCCTTGTTGCCGCAGCCGGCAAGCAGGGCGACGACGAGGGCGAGCGGCAGCAACAACAGGGATCGGCGCATGGCGGGGTTCCTCAGCAAGTGGCCAGTATAGCGAGGCACCCGCGGTGCGCCGGCTATCATGGGGCGGCGGCGCGTGCCGCGCGACGACGAGGGTGGATGCGATGGACTGGAGCGCCTTGCTGCGCATGCCGATGACGGTGCTGCTGGTGCTGGCCGCGGTGTTCGCGCTGGTCACCCTCGCGCAGTTGGTGATGCTGCGCCGGCACCTGCAGGCGCGTCGTCGCGCAGCGGCCAGCTGGCGGGCGCTGCTGTGCGTGGCGGCGTTTGCGCTCACACTGTTGCTGGCCGGCACCGGCGCCGCGCTGCGTGGCTACCACCTGCTGGGCGAGGAGGCGTCGGTGGTCGAGATCGACGCGCGCATCCTGTCGCCGCAGCGTTGGGCGCTCAACCTGACCTGGCCCGACGGCAGCACGCGCGAGGTCGAACTGGCCGGCGATGCCTGGCGCGTCGAGGCGGTCGTGCTGAAGTGGAAGCTGCCCGCGCTGCTGGCCGGCGTGCCACCGCTGTACCGGCTCGATCGGCTCTCCGGCCGCTACGACGATCCCGCGCAGGAAATGACCGCGCCGCGCACGGTGATCAGTTTCGAGCCGGCCGGTGCGTTCGACCTGGTCAAGCTGGGCAAGACGCACCCTGCGTGGCTGCCGGAACTCGACACGGTCTACGGCAGCGGCGCGTTTCTGCCGCTGGTCGACGGCGGCCACTACACGGTGAACCTGATGCGCACCGGCGCGCTGGTGGCGCGGGCGGACGACGCCACCGAGCAGCGCATCCGCCACCCGCTGGGCGGCTGACGCGCGACACGATCAATCCAGCGCCTGCTCGTAGCGCCAGGCGTCGGTGCCGTCCTCGTAGTAACGCCGATACGCGCCGAAACGGCGGAAGCCCGCGCGCTCGTACAGGCGGATCGCCGCGGCGTTGTCCGGACGCACCTCCAGCCGCAGCCGGTCACAACCGCGCCGTCGCGCGGCGGCCGCGGCCGCCTGCAGCAGCGCCGCGCCGATGCCCAGGCCGCGCGATTCGGGTCGCGTCGCCAGCGAATACACGCGCGCCACCCGGCTGCGCTTGCGGAAAAACAGCACCGCGCTGCCGAAGAAATCGTGGCGGCCGCCGCTGGCCACCAGCACCTGCGCCGAATCGCTGTCCAGGTGGCGGCGGTATTGCGCCCGGCTCAGGCGGTCGCCGTCGAACGCGTTTTGTTCCAGTGTCACCAGGTCGTCGAGATCGGAAAGATCCGCGCGGCGCACGCGCGCCGGTGCGGTGACGGGCAAAGACGGCATCGAGGGTGGTATCCGTGGCATCAGGCAGGGCAATCCCGCGGACTCTAGCAGGCGCTGCACAGGCTGGCGCGGGCGGGCATTTACGTCTCCTTCAGTGCCATCCCTTGTGTCGTCGCGGCGCTGTGCCAGACTGCGCACTTTGCGCCGCCGCCCGCCCCGGGCGCGACCGGCCGCGCATGCCACTTGGGATCGAGAGGTGTCATGGCCCGCCTGGTCGTCGTTGTCGAGAAAGCCTCCGACTGGAGCTCGTATTACCCCTCCGTTGATGTGATGAGCGCAATGGATTATCTGCGCACGCCGGTCGGTGCCGACGACGAACGCACCCACGTGATCAACCTGTGCCGCAGCTACAAGTACCTGGGCACCGGCTACTACGTGTCGTTGCTGGCCGAGGCGCGCGGGCACAAGGTGATGCCGTCGGTGCGCACGGTGAACGACCTGCGCCGGCGCTCGCTGTACGGCCTGGACATCGACGACCTCAACCAGAAGCTCACCCACTTCCTGCCTGCCGGCGGGCGCGACACCACCGACTTCGGCATCCTGGTGTACTTCGGCGAGACCGCCTACCCGGCGCTGCAGGACCTGGCCCGGCAGGTGTTCGAGATGTTCCCCTGCCCGCTGCTGCGCATCGAGTTCGAGCGCGACCGCGTGTGGCAGGTCAGCTCGATCAAGCCGGTCGGCCTGCATTCGCTGGACGACGCGCAGGAGGACGCCTTCGCCGAGGAACTGGACCGCTTCTCGCGCAAGCTGTGGCGCAAGCCGCGCGCGCGCAAGCAGTTCCGCTACGACCTGGCCATGCTGGTCGACCCGGCCGAGCAGATGCCGCCGTCGAACAAGCGCGCGCTGAAGGCATTCATCGGCGCCGGCAAGGAGCTGGGCATCGAGGTAGACCCGATCGGCAAGAACGACTACCAGCGGCTGGCCGAGTACGACGGCCTGTTCATCCGCGAAACCACCGCCAGCGACAACCACACCTACCGCTTCGCCCACCGCGCCGAGAAGGAAGGCATGGTGGTGGTCGACGACCCCAGCTCGATCCTGCGTTGCACCAACAAGATCTACCTCAACGACCTGATGGTCTCGCGCAAACTGGCGGTGCCGCGCACGGAGATCCTCTATCGCGACGACAGCAAGGGCATGAAGGAAGTCGTCGAGCGGCTCGGTTTCCCGCTGGTGCTGAAGATCCCGGACGGCTCGTTCTCGCGCGGCGTGGTCAAGGTCGAGGACGAGCAAGAGCTGGCGCACGCGGCCAGTGGCCTGTTCCAGCACAGCGCATTGCTGCTGGCGCAGGAATACGTCTACACCGAGTTCGACTGGCGCATCGGCGTGTTCAACCGCGAGGCGATCTACGCCTGCAAGTACTACATGTCGCGCGGCCACTGGCAGATCTACAACCACGGCGCCACCGGCACGGCAAAGTCCGGCGGGTTCGAGACCATCGCGTTGAAGGACGCCCCGGTGGCCGTGGTCAAGCTGGCGCTGAAGGCGACCCAGCCGGTCGGCGACGGACTCTACGGCGTCGACCTCAAGCAGGTCGGCAACCGCCCGGTGGTGATCGAGGTGAACGACAACCCCTCGATCGACGCCGGCGTGGAAGATGCCTATCTCGGCGACGAACTGTACCTGCGCGTGATGCGCGAATTCCTGCGCCGGATGGAACGCAAGCGCCAGGGCGGCGCCGTCTGAGCCATCAGCGCCAGGCCGCGCCGTGAACGGTGTGGACGACACGCAGACGCCGCCGCGCCAGCCAGCGGCGCGGCAGCCCCGGTTCCAGCGCCAGCAGCACCAGCAAGGGCGCGACCAGCAGCCAGAACGCGGGCGTCCAGCCCAGGAGCGCGGTGTGCGCCGGCACCAGGGTGCTCAGCAGCAAGGCGCCACCTCCGAGCAGCCAGGTGCTGGCGGCGGCAAACAGGCGTGGATGATGCGGTGAAAGCGGGCTCGACGTGCGCATGGGGCATCTCCCGTGAAAGTGCCGCCAGCGTGCCTGCCGCTCATCTCACCGCCTGCGACCATGCACGCTGAGGGGTGGCTTGTAGACTGGCAGCCAGTACTCCCCAGGGGACCCCCATGCAGCCCGCCCAGTTCGCCGTGTTCGGTCACCCGATCAGCCACAGCCTGTCGCCGGCGATCCACCAGGCGTTCGCGCAGCAGTGCGGCATCGAGCTGGCATACCGCGCGATCGACGTGCCGCCGGCCGACTTCGCCGATGCGGTGCGGCGCTTCTTCGCCGATGGCGGCCGCGGCGCCAACGTCACCTTGCCGCACAAGGCGGCCGCGTTCGCGCTGGCCGACCAGCACAGCGTGGCAGCCACGCGGGCCGGCACGGCCAACGTGCTGACCCGGCTGGAGGACGGCCGTCTGGCGGCGCACAACACCGACGGCGACGGCATGGTGCGCGATCTGGCCGAACGCCACGAGATCGACCTGCGCGGCCATGACACCTTGCTGCTCGGTGCCGGCGGCGCAGCGCGCGGGGTGGCCTGGCCGCTGCTCGATGCCGGCGTGCGATCGCTGACCATCGTCAATCGTTCGCCGGCGGCGGCCGACGCGCTGGCCGACGCCATTGGCGAGCCGGCGCGGGTGCGTACCCGCTACTGGGACGACCTGGCCACCATCGGCAGTTTCGACCTGATCGTCAACGCCACCTCGGCTGGCGTGCTCGGCGCGGCGCTGCAACTGCCGTTTGCCCTGCTCGGCAGCCGCGCAGTGTGCTACGACCTGTCCTACGGCCAGGCCGCCGCCGGTTTCATCGGCTGGGCCCGCGCGGCCGGCGCGCGCTACGCCTGCGACGGCCTGGGCATGCTGGTGGAAACCGCGGCCGACGCCTTCGCGCTGTGGCATGGCCAGCGACCGGACACCGAGCCGGTGTACCAAACCTTGCGCCGGCAAACGGCCTGAGCGCACCGGTCGCCGCCGCGCCACACGACTGAAACAATGCGCGGGCAGGATGGCGCGACCCGCCGGGAGCGCGCCGATGACGACGACTCCAGCGCGCGGCCATCGTTTGCGCAGCAGGTGTCATGTCCCGCTTTCTTTCCACCGTATCGCACCGATACGCGCTTGCCGTCGTCTTGCTGCTGGTGTTGGGCGGAGCCGCTGCGACCTTCCGGCGGGGCCCGGTGGCGGCACCTTCGCCCGCTGGAACGACCGCTGTCGAAGCGGCCGGGACACCGCTCGACGATGCGCAGAGCGACCGCGCCATCCTGCTCGGGCTGGCGCGCGACGCCATGCGCGACGGCCGCCTGATCGCGCCGGCCGGCAGCAACGCGTTCGAGTTCTACCTCAGCGTACTGCAGCTGGAGCCGCACGACCGCACCGCGCACGAGGCGTTGCGGGAATCCTTCGGCCGCGCCTCGGAGGAGATCGAGCGCACCATCAACCGCAACGAACTGGAGGAGGCGCGCCGCGAAATCGATCTGCTGCGCGAATTCGACAGCAACAACTTCACGCTGTCCCTGCTCGGCGGCAAACTGTCCGCCGCGCGCAACATCCTGACCCGGCAGCACGAGGCCGAAGCCGAGCGCATCCGCCAGGCGAACGCCATGCGCGGCGCGGCGATGTGAGGCCGGCTCAGCGCAGCAGCGGCCCGGCCTTCCGCAGCAGCGCCGCGACCAGTTCCGCCTGCATGAAGGCGTAGCGGTCGGGAATGTCCAGGCAGACGATCTTCTTGCCCTTGAGCCGGGCGCGATGGCGCGCCTGCAGGCGCCGGCGATGGCTGCTCTCCATCACCACGATCCATTCGGCCCGGTCCAGCTGGTCCGTGCTCAGCACCACGTCGGCGTCGTCGGCGAGGCCGGCCGAATCCACCTCGAGGTTCGGCCATGCGCCGAACACCCGCTCGGCAGTCGGGCTGCGCCGGCGGTTGCGGCTGCACAGGAACAGCACGCGACGGATGGCCATCAGGCCTCCGCCAGGTAGACGTCCTTCAGCCGCACGTAATGCCCGGCCGAATAGTGCAACTGCTCGATCTCGCGCTCGCCCAGCACGCGCACGCATTTCGCCGGGTTGCCCAGCCACAGCTCGCCCTCGCCGACCACCTTGCCTGGCGCCACCAGTGCGCCGGCGCCGACGAAGCCGTGGCGCATCACCACCGCGCCGTCGAGCACGCTGGCGTGCATGCCGATCAGGCAGTAGTCGCCGATCGTGCAGGCGTGCACCACCGCACCATGGCCGATGGTGACGCCCTCGCCGATCAGGCACGGGTAGCCCGGGCCGTACGGGCCGGCGTGGGCCACGTGCACGACCGCGCCGTCCTGGATGCTGGTCTTGGCGCCGACGCGGATGGCGTTGACATCGCCGCGCAGCACCGTGCCGGGCCAGATCGAGACGTCGTCGCCGAGCACCACGTCGCCGATCACCGTGGCGGCGGGGTCGACGTAGACGCGTTGGCCGAGCGTGGGCGCGATGCCCTTGAAGCTGCGCAGGGAATTCATCGGCGCATTCTAGCGGCGCGCGGTGCCTCGTCACGCGGCCGCGCTTGATTTCGCCCGGCGCGATCGCCACGCTGGCGGCTCAAAGGAGACCGCATGAGCCCCGACAATCCGCTGCTGGCCGACGACACCCTGCCGGCGTTTTCGCAGATTCGCCCCGAGCACGTCCAACCGGCGATCGACGCGATCCTGGCCGACTACCGCGCCGCCATCGACGCGCTGGTCGCCCCCGGCGCGCCGCGCGACTTCAACCACGTGATGCTGACCCAGGAACGGCTGGAGCAGCGCCTGGCGCGGGCCTGGGCACCGGTGTCGCACCTGCAGGCGGTGGCCGACAGCGAAGCGCTGCGCGCGGTCTACGGCCCGGCCGAGGAAAAACTCACCGAGCACGCGATCGAGCTGGGCCAGAACCGCGCGCTGTACGCGGCGGTGCAGACGCTGGCCGATGCGGCGGATTTCGCCGCCTTGCCGCGGCCGGAGCGCGCGCTGGTCGAACATGCCCTGCGCGACTTCAGGCTGTCCGGCGTGGCACTGGCCGAGCCGGCGCGTTCGCGCTTCCGCGAGATCGGGGTGGAGCTGTCGCGGCTCTCCACCGAGTTCTCCCATGCCGTGCTCGATGCCAGCGAGGCATGGCACGAACACGTCACCGACGAGCGCGACCTCGCCGGCATCCCTGCCTCCGGCCTCGCCGTGCTGCGCCAGTATGCGCAGGATCAGGATCTGGACGGCTACCTGGTCACGCTCAAGCAGCCCAGCGTGCAGGCTGTGCTGAACTACGCCGACCACCGCGGCCTGCGCGAGCGGGTGTACTGGGCCTACCAGACCCGCGCTTCGGACCAGGGTCCGGATGCGGGCAAGTTCGACAACAGCGAGCGCATCGAGAAGATCATGGCCCTGCGCCACGAAGCTGCGCGCCTGCTCGGCTTCGCCAATGCGGCGGAGGAGTCGCTGGCCACCAAGATGGCCGCCTCGCCGGCCGAGGTGCTGGAGTTCCTGCACGACCTGGCCGCCCGCGCCAAGCCCGTCGCGCAGCGCGAACTGGCCACCCTTCGCGAGTTCGCCCGCGCCGAACTGAAGCTCGACACGCTCGAACCGTGGGATGTCGCCTACGCGTCGGAGAAACTGCGCCAGCGCGAGTACGCACTGGACGAGGAGCAGCTCAAGCCGTACTTCCCGCTGCCGGCGGTGATCGACGGCCTGTTCGGCCTCGCCGGAAAACTCTACGGCATCACTCTCGCCGCCCGCGACGACGTCGACGTGTGGCACCCGCAGGTGCGCTACTACGACGTGCGCGATGCCGCCGGCAAGGTGTTCGCCGGCGCCTACGTCGATCTCTACGCGCGCAACGGCAAGCGCGGCGGCGCCTGGATGGACGTCTGCCGCGCCCGCTTCGACGACGGCGGCCAGGAGCAACGGCCGGTGGCCTTCCTCACCTGCAACTTCGCCCCGCCCACCGAGGGCCGGCCGGCCCTGCTCACCCACGACGACGTGCTGACCCTGTTCCACGAGTTCGGCCACGGCCTGCACCATTTGCTCACCGGCATCGCGCTGCCCTCGATCGGCGGGATCGACGGCGTGGAATGGGACGCGGTGGAACTGCCCAGCCAGTTCATGGAGAACTTCGGCTGGAATCGCCAGGCGCTGGACCTGTTCGCGCGCCACTGGCAGACCGGCGAGCGGCTGCCGGACGAGCTGTTCGAGCGCATGCTGGCCGCGCGGCATTTCCACGCCGGCCTGTTCCTGGTGCGCCAGCTGGAGTTCGCGTTGTTCGATTTTCTGCTGCACCTGGAGTACGAGCCGTCCCGCGGCGCCCGCGCGCTGGCGGTGCTGGAGCAGGTGCGCAAGCAGGTGGCGGTGCTGCATCCGCCGGCATGGCAGCGCTTTCCGCACGGCTTCAGCCACATCTTCGCCGGCGGCTACGCGGCCGGTTACTACAGCTACCTGTGGGCCGAACTGCTCAGCGCCGACGCGTTCGGTGCGTTCGAGGAGCAGGCGGGGGAAAGCGGCAGCGTGATCGACCGCGCCACCGGCGAGCGCTTCCGCCGCGAGTTCCTCGCCGTCGGCGCCAGCCGCCCGGCGCTGGAGAGCTTCATCGCCTTCCGCGGCCGCAAACCCGAGCCGGAGGCGCTGCTGCGCAGCTACGGCCTCGGCTGATTCCGCCTCCTGCCCGGGGCAAAAAAAAGGTTCTTCGCGGGTAAGCGGGAAAGATCGTGTTGACAGGCACAAGGAAAGGGTGAGGGCGGCAGGCAGCGGATAAGCTG
>MKTU01000071.1 GCA_001898415.1 Rhodanobacter sp. 67-28
TGTCCGGCTGCACATCAGATTCATTCTTGATCAGGCCGTCGAGGATATAAACCGCCTCATGCACGCCACACGGAATGAAGTTGCTGAAAAGCGCGATATACATATCCGAGACGTGGTAGTAACCGATGCCACCGTAGCCACCATAGCGAACGTGGTACTCCGACAGCAGGTTCTGCTCGTAGATGCTCCACTTCGTGCCGTCAGCCGAAACGTGTTTGCCGGTGCCCCAGAATTTGGGTAAGGCGAAGGTGTTGAAGGCGTTGATCACCCGTACGATCGCCTTGTCCAAACGTTCCTCCGTGATATGGCGGAGATTGAGCCACGCGACCTGCTTGCGACTCAGCCCCTGCACCGAGCGCGCTGTCTGGGTGGGACCCAGGTTGCAGCCGTAGCAAAACAAGGTGGTGATGAAGCGTTTTCGTGGGTCGTCGATCTTGGATTCAAAGCCGGACAATGGTCCGAACAGTCGATGCAGGTCGAGCCACTGCTCGGACTCGGTCAGCAGGTCCAGTATGTTGACGGAAGGCATATCCTCCTTGAGCCGCGCCTCCAATAGAGCCAACTCCGGTGGATCTTGCTTGCGGTCGAGTCGCTGGATGACCAGGCCGTTGTCGCCGATCCTTACGAACTCGTTCTCGGGAAAGCTGTCGTCCACCTGCTTGGCCAGCGTCGACATCTCAGCCCTGAGTTGTGCAACAAACCCCGCGCCATCCTTGGGCAACGAGGTGATATCGCAGTAGCGGCTCAGTTCCCCGCCGTACTCATCCCAGGACACCAGATGTTCCCGGTAGTCATCGAAGTCGTTGCTGTGTGTAGAGAACAGATCGCCGGACTGCAGGTCTTTCATGATCGACATGCAGATAAACAGTTCGAGGTATTTTCGATGGATACGTGGTTCGTTTTCTGGCGACAACACCGCTATCAGGCGATACCAGGCATCGGGCAGCCAACGCTTCAGATCGATGCCCTTGGGCAACGTCGTTGGATCGAGGTGTTCGCGGCGTGCCGTGCGCCATTCTCGGATCCAGGCGATGGCTTTCACCAGCGTATCGTCTTGTGAGCTGGACTGAAGTTCAAGCACGTCCAGGCACTGATAGAGCAACGCACGCTTGTCCCCGTAGGGTTTCAACATGAAGGGAAGATAGTTGTTCCCAGCGAAGGCGGCGTGCTCATCGCATTGGATGATCCACTGTTCCGGATCATCGCCCAGCACCCGTTCCATGTTTGCCACGCGCTTCTTGGCCGACTCACCCTCCTGCATAGCTGCCAGCATCTCGCGAAACTGACCAATCAGGCGATCGGTCTGCTCGGCATGATCGAGTCGATACTGGCGCAGCCGCTCCTCGGCCTGGTTGTCGATACCATGCATGATCTTGATGAAAATGCTCGCGACATCGTCGGTGGCTTTCTCCAACTGTGACTGGATTAGAAGCACGGCCAACGTATGACGCTTGAGCGGCTTGACGGCGCGAATGTCCTTCGCGTCCAACGCACGGGCTTCCAACATCAACTGATGGCGCTTGGTCACCGCCATCTCGCGGGTATCGGGTAATCCATGGCCAAGGCTTTTGAGCCAGCGAATATGTTCAAGAAACTTGGCCACCTCACGGACGGTGGGCCTTTTCGGTTCGCGCTTGAGTTGATCCCAGAGGGTGATTCCACGTCGTTGGAGGACGAGATCGTCCAGCATCTGGCGCTGTTCGGCGGATAGCTTCCCGGCGATCGATTTGAAAATCGCCGTATTGACCGCATTGCGCGCGGCCCGTGCCGTACGCACGAGCTGGGTAAACCCGGGTAGTTCGAATTTCTGCCGAACAAGTTCCTCGATGAGGACATTGATGATGTCCTCCAACTCCTGCTTGGTCGAAGCTGCCTCGCGCGCGACCTGATCCAGCCAGGTCCAGTCGGCATCCGCAAAGCGCCGCACACCGACGAAATCGCGAATCTTCTGCAGGTGCAGCGACCGACTTCCCGATGCGTCGTAGGCCTTCAATTCGCGCGCAGTAGGGGCACGCATCTGGGTGCTGCTACATACGTGATCGACAATCGCACGCGGCAAAGCCGACAACTGTTCGAAGTACCCCAAGCGCTGAAGAACCTTGAGTTGGATCAGCAGCAGCGCCTGAGTCGGCTTACGCGCGGAGACGCCGACAGCAAACACGCACTCGTCGTTTGTGGGCGTGTAAATGGCCACCAGGTCACGAGCGCTGAGGTCCTTTTTCAACTGGGGATAGGCGGTGTCCTGAATCGTGCTCATGCGAATCCGCTATGCGACATGCTTGCCGCAACCAAAAAAAGACGAAACTAGAGCAACTTGATCCCGAAAGGCTTGACGGCCAGCGCAAAAATGCCAAAGCACACCACCGTAATGACCGCGCTCACTGCCAATGCGGGCCAGAAACCGAAGCGGGCAAACAGACGCGGAAAGATCAGGAACATCGGCAGCGTCGGCACGACATACCAGAACGTATACCAGGCGTGGTTTGCAATCTTCTCCGCTGGCTGCTTGTCCAGATAGAGCCAGGTCAGCGCGAGCAGTGTCACCAATGGGAGTGACGCGAGCAGTGCACCCAACCGATCACTGCGTTTGGCCAGTTCGGACACGGCCACCACGATGGCCGAGGTGATGAGATATTTGGTGATGATCCAGGGCATGGTGGCAACTCAATAGAATGGTTCTGAAAGACTGCGATGCCAGTCAGGCCAACGCCGCACGCAGGATCAGTGTTCCAGCAGCGCAACCGGTGGATGTGTGGCAGGCCGTTGACGATCGATCGACGGAAGCAGTCTCGCGGAATTGAGAATGAAGGCCATCTCCGAGGCCACATGGATGAACGCGGCGGCCAACGGATTGAGCAGGCCCAGCGATGCCAAGACCACACCGATCACATCGACGACGATGGTTCCACCGAAGTTGAACCAGATGATGTTGCGCGTGCGCCGTGCAATCACCAGCGTATCGACGAAGCGCGACAGATCATTGCCTAGAAGCACCATATCGGCACTCTCGCGGGCGACATCGGTACCCGAGCCCATGGCCACACCGACGTTGGCGGCCGTGAGCGCTGGGGCATCGTTGATACCGTCGCCCAGCATGGCGACGATGCGGCCAGCGGCAACCAGGGCAGCCACTTTCCGGTGTTTGTCCTCGGGCAGCAAATCGGCCTCGTACTCGGCAATCCCCAGATGCGCGGCGACGCTCTTGGTCACCGGTTGTGCGTCGCCGGTCAGCAGGATGGTGCGCAAACCGAGCGCGGCCAGCGCATCGACGGCCGCGCGTGCTTCGGGACGCACGGTGTCCGCGACGGCAATGGCACCGAGCAGCTGACCATTGCGCGCCACATACACTTCCGAAACCGCTACCAAGCGTGCGGTCAGCGACGCCGGTACGTCGACATGGTGATCGGTCATCAGCGCACGATTACCGACCAGCAACCTCGCGTTGGCCAACGTGGCCGCAATACCGCGGCCGGGGGTATAGGCAAAATGATCCGGCTCGACGATGGTGAGCCCTTGCGCCTTGACATACGCGACGATGGCTTGACCTAGCGGGTGCTCGGAGCGGATTTCGGCGGTCGCGGCCGCCTCAAGCACCTCTTCGGGCTGAATACCTTCCAAGGGGAAAACGTGCTGCACCTCCGGCCGGCCGAAGGTGAGTGTACCGGTCTTGTCGACGACCACCGTATCGACCTGACCCAGTGTTTCCAGGTAGAGACCACCTTTGATGATGGCGCCCAGACGCGCCGCCCGTCCGATCGCTCCCAGGATGGCCAAAGGGGTGCCCGCAGCAATGCCGCACGCGCCGGCCACAATAATCACGGAGATGGTCGAACGCATGTCGCGGGTAATCAGCCATGTCAGTACGGCCGCCGCCAGCGCGAAGTACACCAGGTAACCGGCCAACTGGTCGGCCAGTCGCTGCACCGGGGCGCGCGAGCGTTCGGATTGCTCCACAGCATCAATGATCTTGCCGTAGCTGGTATCCCGTCCCAGACGCTCGGCCCGAATTTCGATCGCACCGGACTGGTTGATCGATCCGGCATAGACCGGTGCGCCGGCGGTAGCTTCCACGGGCATCGATTCGCCGGTGATGCGGGACTGGTCCAGAAATGAGTGCCCACTGAGTACGACGCCGTCAACCGGCACCCGGCCGCCGGGATTGACTAGAATGGCATCGCCCACCGCCAGCTCGCTGGCGTCGACCTCGGCGATGCTCCCTCCACGACGCACGGTCGCCGAACGAGGAAGGAAATCCAGCAAATCGCGAATGGCTGTGCGACCTCGGGTCACCGTCATGCCTTCGAGAACTTCGGCAATCAATACGAATAGCGTGATGATCAGTGCCGTGAAGAATTCGCCAATCGCTGCCGCCGCAATCAGGGCGATACTCATGGATAACTCCATGGTCATGCGCCGGGCGAAGATGTTTTCGGCAGCCTCCCGGAAGATCGGCCAACCGCCGACCAAGACGCCCGCCACGCCAAGTACGCTGATCGTCGCAAACGGCTCCCACACCCGGAACCACACCGCGATGGCAGCAAGCCCCACAAACACGATGCGAGCCGCCTCCCAGCGGTCGAACACATGCTTTTGATCATCGTGCTCGTGGGCGTCAGGTACCGTGGTGCGTTTCTGTGCAGCGTCAGCCAGCGCGCTGGCGACCTTCGGTTCGTCGGATGACATAGAAATCCTGGATCACTATTTAAGGTAGGCGTGCACGATGTCGATCAACTCGCCGGCGGCCTTGGCCTTTTCCGGATCGGCCTCACGATCGGGATCGACGACATGAAAACGGATATGGTCTTCCAGGAGTTGGGCCATCAAACCGTTAGTGGCGCCGCGTACCGCAGCCACCAGCTGCAGGATTTGGGCACAATCGGTTTCGTTCTCCAGCGCGCGTTCCACCGCCTCCACTTGCCCGCGAATACGGCGCACCCGGTTGAGCAGCTTCGTTTTGTTGCGGGTGGTATGGCCCATGGCTATGACTCCGGTTGATTCCATTACCTTACCCCCCTAGGGTATATTTTGATACTCGGCACTTCAAGGCAGCACTCATGACGACCCACAAAGCCACACCGGAACCTGCCGATAGTCATCGCTACTCGTGGGTGGCTTTTCTTCGTGACACGCTCGATTTTTTCGTCTGTGCCTTGAAGTACTACGAAGAACTGCTGTCCTCGGAGGTCGCCGAAATCGAAGACGATCCGCACCTGAAGGCATTCTTCACCGAAGAGGTCCGGCAGGAGATTCGGTTCGATCGCGGTCAACGTGAAGCCGCACGTACCCGACAATGGCTCGAAGATAGCCTGGCCAAGTCCACCGACAAGTTCGATTGCGACCTCGGGCTTGATCATGGAACGGTGCGGTACCTGAAGTCGGTCGGTCTGCTCTACCTCGGCGTCCTCAAGCAACGACGAAACGCGCTTTCGAGTAAGCCCAATGTGACCACCCATCTTTTGTCGGCGCTGGATCGACAGATCACCTTGCGCGAGGAGCAGTTAGCCACCCAAGGGATCTTTGCCAAGGCCTCGGTGTTGCCGCTCCTGGTGGAGCAGGAACTGCTGACCAACGTCGCACAGGAAAGGATCGATCCCCTGGGTCAATCCGTGGCGCACGCCCGACGACCGAAGCCGGTCATGATTGATTCCATCGAGATCCTCGACACCGAACTCAAACGACGATGCCTGGATCTGTTCAATCAATTCGAGGAATCCGGTCAGTCCGAGCGACACGACACGGTCGTGACCGAAGCGACACGCATTCTTGAGCATCGGCTGCGAGTGTTGACCCGATCCACCGATGCAGCCACCGGCGCGGATCTAGCTGCCCGCGCCTTCGCGGGTGGAACGCCAGCGATCCGCGTTAGCGACATTCAGGGGGAGCAGGATGCGGTTCACCTGCTGTACCGCGGGGTGTTTGGCTTCATCCGGAACCAGGTGCACCATAAGTTGCTGTCTGACTTGGCACCCGAGCGTGTGGTCCAGATTCTGGGTCTGATCGACTACTTGCTCTATGTGGCGCATACCGGTGCCCCATCGGAAAGCACCAATACGCCGTAATGGCGTCAGATCAGGACGGTAGCCTTTCGCCTGCATGATCGGTGGCATCGATTCATCACGTCGCCGTCGAAGGACTTCATAAGCAATGGTCATGCGCGCAATTTCGGGACTCGATGATGGTCAGCAAGCAACATTGGGAACGGGTCTACCAGACGAAGGCAGCGGATGCCGTCAGCTGGTATCGCGAGCACCTGGATACTTCGCTCGACTTGATCGCCGAAGCGTTACCCGATCACGAAGCCGCCATCATCGACATCGGTGGTGGTGAAGCAACACTGGTTGACGATCTGCTTGCCCAGGGTTACCGGCAGCTCACCGTGCTGGATATCTCGACCGCCGCCATCGAGGTGGCAAAGCAACGCCTCGGCCATCAAGCAGCCCAAGTGATGTGGCTGGCCGCCGATATCCTGCAAGCATCACTGCCCGAACAGCACTTCGACCTCTGGCACGATCGGGCGCTGTTTCACTTCCTGACCACGACCGAGCAGCGTGCCGCCTACGTCCATCAGCTCACCCGAGCGCTGAAACCCGGCGGCCACGTCATCATCGCCACCTTCAGCCTGCAGGGGCCCGAGCAATGCAGCGGTCTGGACGTGCTGCGCTACGACGCCGCGTCACTGTTTCACGCGCTTGGTCCACGTTTCGACCTGATCGATAGCGCGCTCGAACTGCATCGCACGCCCTTCGGTACTACGCAATCGTTCACCTATTGTCATTGCCGGTTGGCTTGAAATGAAGCCCACGCCATCCGGCAGCGCATGGGCTTTTTCTGGCCATCGAATCCCAGCTTGATCACCTGGTTACGTATGACAATGTCCACAGCACGTGGTGGCGGCGGCCGAGGCTTGGCTGTCGACCTCGGGCGCGGCGAGATACCCCGCCGCTTCCATGGCCGCGACAGCGGCCGCCGACGTAAAATTGCCTTCTGCCTGAACCCTTCCGCTCACCAGATCAACATCGACCTTGGCGTGGGCATCGAGGTCTTGCAAGGCGGTGGTGATGGTTCGGACACAGTGTCCGCAGGTCATATTGTTGACTGAAAATTGCATGGTGATCTCTCCATCGTCCGGCAGGCTGCCAGTGAGGAAAAGAATGAGGCTTCCCACGGTGGGAAGGTCAAGCCTCAGCGCTTTCAGCCAGCATGCTTGACCTTCCCATGATGGGAGACATCATGATGGCGCTCCCTTTCGGGAGTTCCTCCTCATGAACACACACGCCACACCACTTTCCTCTCCCGACACGCCATCCGTTGTCCGCTTCGGTATTGTCGGCATGACGTGCGCCTCGTGCGTCGGACGCGTCGAGCGGGCACTGAAGGAGGTGGCCGGGACGATCGACGCGACGGTGAACCTCTCCACCGAGCAGGCGACGGTGCGGACGTCTGCGCCGCAGGCGTCGTCGGCTCTATACGCTGCCGTGGCGGCCGCCGGCTACGAGGTCGCCACCGACACGGTGGCACTGCGGATTGAAGGCATGACCTGCGCCTCTTGTGTGGGACGCGTCGAACGCGCCTTGCGCGCGGTGCCGGGCGTCATCGCGAGCAGCGTTAACCTGGCCACCGAACGGGCTGCCGTCACGATCCATGCCGGCACCGATGCGGCTGCGTTGATCAAGGCGGTGGTCGACACCGGTTATCGAGCCAGTGTCGCGGATGAGGAGTCATCTTCCATGCCGTCTGCGATGAAGACTGCCGGCGCCGCCAAAGAGCGGCGACATCTGATGTGGGCCACCGTGCTATCGCTGCCATTGATGGCACCGATGCTGGCCATGCCATTCGGCATCCACCTGATGCTGCCTGGCTGGCTGGAATGGCTGTTGGCTACGCCCGTGCAATTCTGGTTGGGCGCCCGGTTTTACCGGGCGGCCTACAAGGCGGTGCGCGCACGCACCGGCAACATGGATCTGCTGGTGGCTCTGGGCACGTCGGCCGCCTATGGCCTCAGCGTTTTTCACCTGCTACGCGATGGTGTCGGCGTCAGTCATGCGCCGCTGTATTTCGAGGCCTCCGCCGTACTGATTACCCTGATCCTGCTGGGCAAGTGGCTGGAGGCGCGAGCCAAGCGACAGACCACCGAAGCCATTCGCGCCCTGCAAGCCCTGCGCCCGGAACAGGCACGTCGGCGCGATGGCGATCAGGAAGCGTGGGTACCCTTGGCCCAGATCCGAGTGGGCGACGTGGTTGTGGTCCTTCCCGGCGAGCGCATTCCGGTCGATGGCCAGGTGCAGGACGGTATCTCCCAAGTGGACGAATCCCTGATCACCGGGGAGAGCATGCCCGTGGCCAAACACGCCGGCGAAGCCGTGACCGGCGGCGCGATCAATGGTGAAGGTCGGCTGGTGTTGCGCACAACCGCCGTCGGTGCCCAGAGCCGACTGGCGCGAATCATTCGTGCCGTGGAGGATGCCCAGGCCAAGAAGGCACCTATCCAGCGCATCGTGGATCGTGTGAGCGCGGTCTTTGTACCCATCGTCATCGTCTTGGCATTGATCACCCTGTTCGCGTGGGGTGCGAGTACCGGCGATTGGAGTCGCGCGATCCTCAATGCGGTCGCCGTGCTGGTCATCGCCTGTCCCTGTGCCTTGGGTCTGGCCACACCGACCGCGATCATGACCGGTACCGGGGTGGCCGCCCGCGCAGGCATCCTGATCAAGGACGCCGAAGTGCTTGAAGTCGCGCGGTCGGTCACCGTCGTCGCCTTCGACAAGACCGGTACCCTGACCGAAGGTCACCCGACGCTGGTGCAGCGCCTTGCGGTCAGTGGCGACGACGACGCGCTACTGGACGATGCCGCCAGTTTGCAGGCTGGCAGCGAGCACCCGCTGGCAAAGGCTGTGCTGCAGGCAGCGGCTGACGGTCAGCGTCGCATCGTGCCGGCGACGGAGGTGGCGGCCGTGGTCGGTCGTGGGGTGCGTGGTCAAGTGGCAGGCCGCGAGCTCGTTCTGGGTAGCGAACGCTGGATGGGCGAGTTGGGTGTGGATCGCAGCGTGCTGGAACGCATCGGCCTTGGCTTGGACGCCAGCGCGCAAACCACCGCGTGGCTGGCCGAGCGCAACGCGACGGGCATCGTGGTGCGCGGCGTTCTCACTTTTCGCGATGCCCCACGTGCGACAGCGCGTGAGGCCGTCGCGCAGTTGCATGCTCTCGGCGTGCGCACGGTCATGATCTCCGGCGACCGCCGCGCCGCCGCTGAAGCCATCGCCACCGAGCTGGGTATCGACACCGTGATCGCCGAGACGTTGCCCGAACAGAAGGCGGCGGCCGTCACGGCGCTCACCGAAGCCGGCGATCATGTCGCGATGGTCGGCGATGGCATCAACGATGCGCCGGCGCTCGCTGCCGCTGCGGTCGGCTTTGCGATGGGGTCTGGTACCGATGTCGCGATGGAAACCGCCGGAGTGACCCTGATGCGCAGCGACCCGCGCCTGATTGCCGATGCGATCGAGATTTCGCGGCGCACCACGCGCAAGATCCGTCAGAATCTGTTCTGGGCCTTCATCTACAACGCGATCGGCATACCGCTGGCGGCCATGGGCTTGCTCAATCCGATGATCGCCGGGGCCGCGATGGCGCTGTCCAGCGTCAGTGTGGTGGGCAACACTTTGCTGCTACGCCGCTGGCGTCCCCACGCCCACAAGGAATGACCGGAGACACCGATGCCACGCCCTACGCTACGCCCCGAAGCCGCCGATGCACGTGCCCAGGGACTGCACACCATCGGCGAAGCCGCCGAGGCCACAGCGGTCAGCGCCAAGATGATTCGTCACTACGAGTCGATCGGGCTCATGCCAACCGCGGGCCGCACATTTGCTGGCTATCGCCTGTACGCCGAGAGCGATCTGCATCGCCTGCGCTTCATCAAACGTGCGCGAACCCTGGGGTTCTCGATCAAGGAAATCGAGCAACTGCTAAGTCTGTGGGACGATCGACAACGGGCGAGCAGCGAGGTGAAGCAATTGGCGCTGCAACACGCCAGGGCACTGGAACAGAAGATCCGCGACATGGAATCCATGCGCGCCACACTCACGGATCTGGCCCGGCGCTGCCATGGCGATAATCATCCAGAGTGTCCGATTCTGGAAGATTTGGCGGGGACGAGCCGGAAAGCAACGAATTAACCGTCAAGGTTGAGTTCGACCTTTGGAGTGTTGCGACGCGGAGGCACGTTTGGTAACGAGAACATTGTCTGGCGAGCAGCTGCTGACGAACGATCGAAGGGCGAGTACCATGCATTAATGATAACGACTCTTATTCGCAGTGTTTTGCGCAAACTGTCCGTCTCGACGCTACTCCTGTGCGGTGTGACGAGCTTTACGGTGATGGCTCAGGATGCCGTTACGACCGTTCCACAAACATGGCAGATGCTGGATTACCTGGCGACCGACTACGCGGGCGCGGTGAAGGGTGGCGCGGTGATCAGCGCGTCCGAGTACGCCGAGATGCGGGAATTCACAGCGACCGCCCGATCGCGTATCAGCGCATTGAAACCGACCGCCGCCACACCGGCACTCGTACAGCAGGCCAATGCCCTGGTGGGCTCGGTGGAGGCCAAAGCCGCACCCGCCCAGGTGGCGACGCAGGCGCATGCGCTGGCCGATGCATTGCTGCAGGCCTACCCGGTGCCGACCGCACCGGAACAGGCTCCCGATCTGGCCCGTGGAGCAGCGCTCTATCAGAACCAGTGCGCCGCCTGTCATGGGCCGACCGGTCATGGTGACGGCCGGGCGGGTCTGCTGCTGTCGCCCCATCCGGTGAACTTCACCGACCAGACGCGGGCCGATCAACGCAGCGCGCTGTCCTTGTACGAGGTGATCAGCCAGGGCGTGGAAGGCACGCCGATGGCGAGCTACGCGCAGCAACTATCCTCCGAGGATCGTTGGGCGCTGGCGTACTACGTGGGCTCACTGGCTTACACCAAGGAGGCCGCCGCCGGTGCCGATACGTGGCAGCACGACACCGCCGCACGGGCGCAGATCGCTGACTTGAAGGAGCTGTCACGTGCTCGCGTCACGCAGTTGACACCCACGCTCGGTGCGGAGCGTGCCCGGACGATCGTGGGCTATTTGCGGGCCCACCCTGACGTCATCCAGCAGCAGGCCTTGGCGGGTATTCCTCTGGCGCGGGCGCGACTGGCGGCGAGCCTGACGGCTTACCGAGCTGGTGCCAAAGTGCAAGCCACCCAACTGGCGCTGTCCGCCTACCTCGATGGCGTGGAGCCGGTCGAACCGCAACTCAATGCGCGTGACGGCGCGCTGCGCGCCAAGCTTGAAACGGCAATGGGTGCCTATCGCACCGCGCTGACGAGCAGTACTTCGGTGGAATCGGTGTCGAAACAGGCCGATGAGGTCGATGGCCTGCTGGTACGCGCGCAAGAAGTCACCAGCGACGCCGCAGGCGATGCGGTCGCCACCTTCCTGGGTGCTTTCACGATCCTGGTACGTGAAGGCCTGGAAGCCCTGCTGGTCGTGGTCGCGCTGCTCGCTTTCCTGCGCAAGGCCGCGCGGCCCGAAGCGCTGCGCTACGTGCATGCCGGCTGGAGCCTTGCGTTGGTCGCCGGAGGTATCACCTGGGCGATCGCCAGCTATGCAATTTCCATCAGTGGTGCCGGCCGTGAATTGACCGAGGGACTGTCGTCGCTGTTTGCGGCGTTCGTGCTGCTCGGGGTCGGTCTGTGGATGCACCAGAAAAGTATCGGCGGTCGCTGGCAGGCGTATCTGAAGGAAAAGATGGCCGCCGCGCTCAACCGGCGTTCGGCGTGGTTCCTGTTCGGGCTCGCCTTCATCTCGGTGTACCGCGAGGTGTTCGAGAGCATCCTGTTCTATGCCGCCCTGTGGAATGACGGTCAGGAAGTGTGGCTACTGGGTGGCATCGCCGCCGGTGCGGCGGTGCTGGGACTGATCGCTTGGGTGCTGTTGCGCACCAGCCGTCGGCTGCCGATCGGTACGTTCTTCTCGGCCAGTTCGGCCCTGATCGCCGTGCTCGCCATCGTGCTGACCGGCAAGGGCATCGCCGCCCTGCAGGAGGGTGGCTGGGTGGCGGTGAGCCTTGCACCGGTGCCGCATATCGAACTGCTGGGCATCTATCCAACCTGGCAATCCTTGCTGGCCCAGCTGGCGATTCTGGTGCTGCTGGCTGTCGGATTCGTGTTCAATATCCGTCGCGGCCGTCAGCAACTTCCGTCACCCCCAACGGCCGGGGAAGTGCTCTCCGATGCGGACTGAAGGCGATGCGGTATGAGTGAGTGCGGTTGCCATGCAGAAGCGTCCAATGAGGCGGAGCGCCGTATCCTGCGTCTCGCCCTGGGACTCAATGCCACGATGTTCGTGGTCGGTATCGTCGCTGGGCTGATCGCGCAGTCGATGGGCTTGATCGCCGACTCGCTGGACATGCTGGCCGACGCCTGTGCCTACGGCATCGGTCTGGCGGCGTGGGCGCGCAGCGCCCGCTTCAAGGCCTCCGCCGCACAACTGAGTGGCATCCTGCTGCTGATCCTGGGGCTGGGTGTGTTGCTCGGCGTCGTATGGCGCGTGGTGAAGGGAAGCCACCCGGAAGGTGTATGGATGATGGGCATCGCCTTCGTCGCTCTGATGGTCAACGCCACCGTGTTGCGGTTGCTGGGACGCTTCCGTCATGGCGAGGTCCATCTCCGCGCGACATGGCTGTTCACCCGGGTCGATGTCATCGCGAATGGGGCCGTGATCCTGTCCGGCGTCCTGGTGCTCCTGCTGCACAGCTCCGTGCCCGATCTGGTGATCGGTGCAGCCATCGCGGTCTATGTGCTCAAAGAGTCCGTGGGCATTCTTCGCGAGGCGCGAGAGGCGCGAGTCGCCGCCGCTGCTGCGGCCGCGATCGCCAAACCATGATGTCTTTCATCACGTGGATCGGCACGGTCGTGTACGGCTGGGATCTTCGCCTGTTCCAAGCTATCCACCCGACGGTACCGCCGTCATCGAGCATGCTTGATCTCGCTCGTGCCTTCGCCGATGGACCGTTGGTGCTGACCGCCGGCATCCTTGGGCTGATGCTTGTGCGACCTCAATGGTCGATGCGCGCTACGGCTCTGCGAGCGCTGATTGCCGCTGCTATGGCCTTGATCGGCAACGCGCTCATCGGCCTGGTGTGGGATCGAGCACGCCCTTTCGTGGCCGGTGCTGGTCAAGCTTGGGTAACTCATGCGGCGACCGGCAGCTTTCCCAGCGACCACCTGACCGTGCAGTGGGTGGTCGCCGGCATGCTGTTGCTGGATCGACGTACCCAAGCTTGGGGCCTCGGGATCGCGCTGCTCGGCCTGCCGATGGCATGGGCCCGCATCTACCTGGGGGTGCATTACCCCGGCGACATGCTGGGCGCGCTCGCGATGGGTGGGCTGGTTATGTTGTTTGGTTGGAGATGGCTTCGTCGCCCTGCGATGACGCACCTCATCGCGCCCACATCGTCACAGGCTTGAGGTTTCTTTCATCGCCAACGCAGTGATGTCCTAATGCGCCCCGCCGGTTGAGGCAAAGCTGCAGCCTGCTGCCGCGCCAGCCGATTCGTCGGTGGTTCCATGATCTGTTTGCAGTGTCGTGTGCGTGATCTTGGAGCGATCGTGCAACATGGCTTCTACCTCACGGCGCACGTCGTGGCAGTCAATGTCGTGGTTCACATAGATGTGCCCGGACAACGCCGGCATGCCCGAGGTCACTTCCCACACGTGCAGGTCATCCAGCCGGGTCACCGCCGGCACGGCGCGGATCGCCTCGGCAATCGCGACCGGATCGAGGCCGCGCGGGGCAGCCTCCAGAAAGATGCGTCCCGATTCACGTACCAACCCGATGCCGGCTTTCAGCATCAATCCGGCGACCACCAGCGCAGCGATAGAGTCGACGCGATTCCAGCCCGTCCACCAGATGACGGCGCCGGCAATAGCCGTGGCGATGAAGGCATAGAGGTCGGTGAGGATGTGTTGGAAGCTGCCTTCGACATTGAGGCTTTGCCGGTTGGCCTTGCTCATCGCCCAAACGGCCAGCAGGTTGACGCCGATGCCGATCACCGCAATCACCGTGACCAGCAAGCCTTCCACCACCGGTGGATCAATCAGGCGACGAATCGCCTCGACGATGAACCAGACTGACAGCAACAACAGGGTCACGCCGTTCGCCTGCGCGCTCAGGATTTCCACGCGCTTGAGTCCGAACGTGTAGCTGCCACTGGCCGGCCGGCTGGCCAGACGCATGGCCACCAATGCGAGCCCGATCGAGCCGACGTCGGTCAGCATGTGGCCGGCGTCGGAAATCAAGGCCAGCGACTTGGCCAGGATACCGACCACCACCTCGACCGCCATGAAGCCAAGCAGCAACAGCAGCGCAATGGTCAGGTATTTCTTGTCCGCATCCGGTGCCACGCCATGGCTATGGTCGTGATGATGGTCGTGATCGTGTTCGTGGGGTTCAGTGGTGCCCATGGAATCTCCTTTGCGGTGGCCACTCTACGTGAGCACCGCGGTGTTATGACATGACATGGAATGACGGGCGGGTGTGACCCCGCCCGCCTTGGTCAGTCGACTTGACCGTCGATGGACCATGCTCGATCCACCGTGCTCTGATAGACCCAGCCGGCCACGCTCTGACCAGTGCGTCCGTGCAGGCGAATCAGTTGTACCGCGCGTTCGGCCTGATCGTCCTCGCAGAACACTTCGAGCTTGATCTGCCGGGTGACCCGTTCGCCCAGCTCCATCGAATAGATCTGTTCCTGGGCGCTGAGCGCGGTCAGCAGACCTTTGACGTCGCTGACGGAGAGGTAGCGGAATCCGCCTTCCTCCAAGGCGTGGATGACGTCGACCACGCGGCCGCGGTGGATGAATGCCTTCACTTCTTTCATGGGGTGTTCTCCTTGGCGAGGCGCCGTGCGGCGCGTTCTTCGATCCAGTCGTAGAGCACCGGCAGCAGTACCAGCGTCAGCAGGGTCGAAGTGATCAGACCGCCAACCACCACGGTGGCGAGCGGACGCTGGGTTTCCGCACCGACACCGCTGGAGAGCAGCATCGGCACCAAGCCCAGGATCGCTACGCTCGCCGTCATCATCACGGGCCGCATGCGCAACGCGGTGCCGCGGATCACCGCCTCGCGGATCGGCAGCCCTCTCTCGCGTTGCTCGTTCAGGAAGCTCACCAGCACAATGCCGTTCAACATCGCCACACCGAATACCGCGATGAACCCGATCGCGGAAGGCACCGACAGGTATTGCCCGGTGATCGCCAGCCCGACGATGCCACCGATGGTGGCAAACGGCACATTGGCCAGGATCAGCGCGGCGTACTTCACCGAATTGAACGCGGTGTAGAGCAGCACGAAGATGAAGAAGATCGTCGCCGGCACGATCAGCGACAACCGCTTCAATGCCCGCTGCTGGTTTTCGAACGCGCCACCCCATTCGCTGTAGTAGCCCGTCGGCAACTTCACCTGCTTGGCGATCGCGGCGTTCGCATCCTTGACGAAGCCATCGATGTCGCGACCGCGCACGTCCATCTGGATGACGGCGTAGCGCTGCAACTGCTCGCGACGGATGAACGAATAGCCTTCCGCATCGCTGACCTCGGCCACCTGCGACAGCTGCACCAGCGCGCCGCTTGGCGCACGGATCGGAATGCGCTGGATCGCCGGCAAAGACGCCTTGTCGGCATCGTCCAGCCGTACCGCGATGTCGAAGCGCCTCACGCTATCGAGCAGCGTCGTCACCGGCTCGCCGCCGATGCCGTTCTTCACCACGGTCGGGCGTGTCCTAGATTTTGTGTAAACGGGCCACAGGCAGGAAACTGCCCTTTGACCCGGAGACACCATGAGCCCACGCAAGCACGAGGTACCCGACGAGCTGCTCAGCAGCCTGTTGGCCAACTACAAGAAGCCTGAAGACCTGATCGGCGAGAACGGCCTGCTCAAGCAGCTGACCAAGCTGCTGGTGGAGCGGGCGCTGGATGCGGAGATGACCGAGCACCTCGGTCACGACAAGCACGAGCCAGTCGCCAACGCGGCCGGCAACACCCGCAACGGACGCAGCCGCAAGACGCTCAAGGGCGAGTTCGGCGAGCTGCCGATCGAGATCCCGCGCGACCGGCACGGCAGCTTCGAGCCCCAGCTGATCCCCAAGCACCAGACCCGCTGGGCCGGCTTCGACGACAAGATCTTGTCGTTGTATGCGCGCGGCATGACGGTGCGCGAGATCCAGGCGCATCTGGAAGAGATGTACGGGGCGGAGGTCTCGCCCAGTCTGATTTCCTCGGTGACCGATGCGGTGGTCGATGAGGTCAAGGCATGGCAGGCCCGGCCGCTCGATCCGGTCTACCCGATCGTCTACCTGGACTGCATCCACGTGAAGGTGCGCGAGGGCGCGGTGCGGATCAAGGCGGTGTATCTGGCCATTGGCGTCACGATGGCCGGCGAGAAGGAGGTGCTGGGCCTGTGGCTGGCGCAGACCGAGGGCGCCAAGTTCTGGCTGCAGGTGGTCACCGAGCTGCGCAACCGCGGCGTGCAGGACATCTTCATCGCCTGCGTCGATGGCTTGAAGGGCTTCCCCGAAGCCATCGAGGCCGTGTTTCCGCACACGACCGTGCAGCTGTGCATCGTGCACATGGTGCGCCACAGCCTCAACTACGTGTCGTGGAAGCGGCGGGCGGAAGTGGCGGCCGATCTCAAGCGCATCTATGCCTGCGCCACTGTCGAGGAGGCCGAGCAACGGCTTGCCGAGTTCGAGGCGAAGTGGGACACCGAGTATCCACCGATCGGCCAGTCGTGGCGGCGTAACTGGCCGCGCCTGATTCCGTTTTTCGACTACCCGCCGGAGATCCGCAAAGTGATCTACACCACCAACGCGATTGAGTCGGTCAACATGAGTCTGCGCAAGCTGACCAAGAACCGGGGCTCGTTCCCGAGCGACGAGGCGCTGTTGAAATTGTTCTACCTGGCACTGCGCAACATCAGCAAGAAATGGACGATGCCGATCCGTGACTGGAAGGCCGCCTTGAACCGCTTTACGATCCAGTTCGAGGGCCGACTTCCTCAGCGGTAATTCAAATCCCGGTTACACAAAATTCTGCACACCCTCGCAGACCGGGTCGATGTCCGTTGGCGGCGGCGTCCAGCGCAACGTGTCGTTCGACGGCCCGGGCTTGTCGTGCTCGCCAGCATGCCCCCGTGACCGTGCCCCATCATGTGCGCGCCGCAACCAAAGCGCATCAGCAGGAAAAGCAGACCACCCCAAAGAATGAAATAAAGCAACGTTTCCATGGCGACATCTCCTCATCAGTTGATCGACACAGGGCTGTCGCCAGCGCCATCTGCTGCCACAGCAACAACAACGCCACCAGCCAGAACAGGCTGGAGCGTTTCGTGGGACGCAAGCGGAAGCTCAGTGACATTTATTCACTCTATATCGCCCTTGGCATTCATCTTGATCAGGATCAATTACCCGACGTTCTCGAACCAGGACAAATGCATTGTCCATCGACTAGGTCACATCGACGGATTGGCCGGAAACGGCCGCAGAACAAAGGACTGATGGCTCGTATCCAGCGCCGCGCAGGTGGCAATTACTTGTACAGCCTCATCCAGTCCCCGTCCGTCAGAACCATACCCGCACACCCATCAGGATCTGCCGATCGGATACCGGCCGCCCTGTCGCGCGGGCCATGCCCGCCGTCGCGCCGAACTTGTGTACCCAGGAGTAGCCGAGATACGGCGCAAACTTGCGGCTGAACTCGTAGCGCAAACGGAAGCTCAACGAGGCGTCGGAGACACCGGCTCCGATATCGCGGCGTGGATCGGCACGACCGTAGGCGTTCAGATCCACTTCGGGGGTGAGAATCAGCTTCTGCGTGAACAGCCAATCCTGCGAGGTCTTGAGCCGGAACGCTGTGCGCCCCGACGGCCCTGCATAGGCGGTTGCCTCGAACTCGAACTCGTAGGGGGCGATGCCCTGGAAGCCAAACGCCGCCCAGTTTCGGGTGGGTCCGGTGCCCAGGTCGTGGCGCACGCCGGCCATCAGGTTCCAGAACGGACTGACGGCATGCCCCCAAAGCGCTTCGACATCACCCTCTTCGATACGCCCTTGGCTGCGGCTGCCCTCGCTGCGGATCCACAGCTTGTCGAGATTGTGCCCGACCCAGAAGCGACCGTCCCATTGCTGGGCGTTCGCGCCGTCGTTGCTGTGCGCGCTCTCGAGGTTGTCGATCTGCAGCTTGGCCAGCAGCGGATCATCATGCATGCGCAAGCTGACGCCGTAGGCGTCATAACCCTTCGGTGCTGCACCGTCGCTGCTTGGCAGGCTGCCGATAGGGGGCGCCTTGGACATCGCCTTGCCCTGCTTCATGTCCATGGGCATCGCCATACCTTTCATGCCGGGCATGTTCTGCATGGCACCCATGTCGTCGGACTTTTTCGCAGGCTGCTGGGACATGCGCTTCATCGCGCCATACGACATGGCCTTGTGGCCGTTTTTCGGCGGCATGGTTTTGGCGGCGGTGGTTGGTGTCTTGAGGTGCATGCTGTCCATGCCGTCACCGGGCGTCATCGTCATCGACTGGCTGGCCGCCGTCTTGCTCGAAGCGGCCGGCGGTGCATCGGTTTGCGCCATGACCCCTGGCGAGGCGCCCAGTAAAGCCAGCCCAAGGGCGGCGGGAAGCATGGAGCGGCGAGATGTGATCGGGTTCAGAGTCATCGTCTTGGTCCTCATGCCACCACCACCGCGCGGAACATGCCGCCATCCATGTGATAAAGCATGTGGCAGTGGTAGGCCCATCGACCCCGGGCGTCGGCATTGACCAGGTAACTGATGCGCTGGGCCGGACGCACGTTGACCGTGTGCTTGCGCACCTGGAACTGCGCCTGGGCGGTTTCCACTTCGCTCCACATGCCGTGCAGATGGATCGGGTGGTTCATCATGGTGTCGTTGATCAGCACGATGCGCAGCCGCTCGCCGTAGTGGAACAGGATCGGCTTGGCCTCGGAATACGGCACGCCGTTGAACGACCACATATAGCGCTCCATGTTGCCGGTCAGGTGCAACTCGATCTCGCGGGTCGGTTCGCGCGGATCGAGCGAGCCGCCGATCGTATGCAGGTCGGCGTAGCTCAGTACCCGCCTGCCGTTGTGCCGCAAGCCTGCGCCCGGATCGTCGAGTGCGGTGGACGCGACGGCGATGCATTTGGTATTCGACGGCCCGTATTCGGTCGCATAGTGATGATGGATCGGCACCGTCTGGCTACCTCCCTTGCTCCCCATGTCCATGCCTGGCATGGCTTGCATGGCCCCGCCCGCCATGCCGGCCATTTTCGACATGTCCATGCCCATGTCGGCCATGCTCAGGCTGGGAACCGGGTCCAGCGCTGGAATCTCGCCACGCATACCTTCGCGCGGCGCCAGCGTGCCGGCGGCGTAGCCACTACGATCGATGGCCTGGGCGAAAATGGTGTAGGCACGGTCATCGCTGGGGCTGACGATCACATCCAGGGTTTCGGCCACGGAAAGGCGGAACTCGTCGATCGACACCGGCTCGACATCTTGCCCATCGGCGGCCACCACGGTCATCTTCAGACCGGGAATCCGTACGTCGAAATACGTCATTGACGAGGCGTTGACGAAGCGCAGTCGAACCTTTTCGCCGCGGCTGAAAAGGCCGGTCCAACGGCCTTCAGGGGTCACGCCATTGGTCAGGTAGGTGTAGGTGTAGCCGGTCACGTCGGACAAATCCCGCGGACTCATGCGCATGCGGTTCCAGACCATCCGCTCTTTCCACGCCTTGGCAAAGCCTTCCATGCCGGCCTGCTGGAAGATCTCCGGCGTGGTCGGCTCGGTACGGCTGTAGTAGCTGCCCATCTTCTTCAGGTTGGCGAACACCTGCTCGGGGTCGGTGTCGGTCCAGTCGGACAACACCACCACGTGTTCGCGGTCGCTGGGAAACCGTTCCGGCTCGCGCGGCTCGATCACGATCGCACCGTACAGGCCGGTCTGCTCCTGAAAGCGGGTATGGCTGTGGTACCAGTAGGTTCCGGCCTGCTGCACCTTGAACCGGTACTGGAAGGTTTCGCCCGGCGCGATACCCGGGTAGCTCAACCCCGGCACGCCATCCATGTCGGCGGGAATGATCATGCCGTGCCAGTGGATCGAGGTGGATACATTCATCCGGTTGGTGACATTGAGAGTCACCGTGTCGCCCTCGCGCCAGTACAGCGTCGGTGCCGGCACCTGGCCGTTGATGATGGTGCCGATGGCGGGCTTTCCGGTGAAATTGACCGGGGTCTCGGCGATTTCCAAATCGAACGTGGTGCCGCGCAGGACCGACGGCGAACGCCGCAGCCCCGTGCTCTTGGCCCGAATGCCCTGGGCGATGCTCGCCGCCGGAACCAGTCCGGCCAGCACACCACCCAGCGCCAGACCGCGTACGAAACGGCGCCGTGAAGGGTCAGGCCCATGGGGCGGATCACCCGGAAACTGTATACGTGACATATCAAACTCCAGAGTCAAAGAAAAAAGTTGTTGTGGCGCGAACAGAAGGTTCGCGAAGCGGCGCGCGCTGGCACCAGCGTGCATGAGGCGACGCGATCAGGCGCTTCATGAAAAACCTCCGAAAAGGGCGGCGACTCCGATACCCAGCGCAAACAGCGCCATCGACAGTACGGTCATCCCGCTCAGCATGACGTGGGACACGTTTTTGGCGCCGCCATGCGCCACGCCATGCGCCTCGCCGTTCGACTCGGCCGGGGTATGGTTCGAGGCATGGCTTGCGCTCTGTTTCGCGTGCCCGGCGTCATGCGCTTGCGTGTTGTCTGGTTCTGCTGCGCGCACAGTCATCATGCCGTAGAGTGGACCGTAGAGTGGACCCATCTGTCAAGACAGATTTCGCTCGGGTTTAAGCTGCATCCACCTCTTCGATTGCAGCTGAATGGCGCTGCCCCATGGTCGTGAG
>MKTU01000072.1:0-46439 GCA_001898415.1 Rhodanobacter sp. 67-28
CGTTGCCGGTGCCCTCACCTCGAATCGCCACGCTCGATAGTACCAGGTCACCCAGTTGGTTCTTCTTGACCCCGCCGCACTTGCCCAGGAACAGTGCCGCCCGCGGCGCGATCGCACGGGCAGGTCCATCATCACGGCGGCCGCGTTGGGGTCGCCCATGCCGAAGTTGATCAGGTGACGCCGTCGGCGGTGGTGCTCCGCATCGGCCGAACGCGTCCGTGCACCTCCACTCCGTGCAGCTGGGCGAACAGCTCCCCGTAATGGCCGGGGCCGGCCAGCAGGATGTCCTGGCCGAAGTCCTCCAACGGGGTGCCGGTGTATCTGGGCAGCCAGTTCGCGACGATTTCCTGCTTAATTCTTCACGGGAGCACTCGATTCGGTGGCCGCATCTTAGCCGCTGGTTCCCGCCCGCCGCGACTGGGCGACGCTGGCCGCTAGGCAACTTTTCCCGACACTGCAGTCACTTGCAGCGTGCTATGTTTCGTTTGCCATTTATGGGGGGGGGGGGGGCTACTACATGATGCGAATGGGCTTGGCAATCGACGCGGCCTGCGACCTGTCGCAGTCCTTCCTGGAACGGAACAACATCGCCGTCATGCCGATCACGGTGAAGATCGACGGCGAAACGTTCATGGACGATCGCAAGCCCGGCGAACTGCAGCGATTCATCGCTCGCCGGCTGGGCAGCCGCAGCCATTCGGCAGAGACCGAGCCTTGCCCGGTGGAGGACGTGCAGCAGTTGTTCCTGGGCAAGCTGGTGCTGGAACAGGACTGCGTGTTCTGCCTGACCATCACCGCCACGCGCAGCCCGATCAACGACAACGTCAACAAGGCGAGCTTCGCCATCCTGAAAAACTACCGCCAGGTCCGCGAGCAGGCCGGGGTTGCCGGACCGTTCATGATGCGCGTGATCGACACCCGCAACATCTTCGCCGGCGCCGCACCGGTGGTGTACGCGGCCACCCGCATGATCGCCGCCGGCGCCGCACCCGCGGCGATCCGCGAGCGGTTGCTAGATCTCGCCAACCACACCTACGGCTACATGCTGCCGCGCGACCTTTATTACATTCGCGCGCGTGCCAAGAAGAAGAACGATCGCAGCGTCAGCCTGTTCACCGCGATGCTGGGTTCGGCACTGGACATCAAGCCGATCCTGCGCTGCTTCCGCGGCGAGACCGGCCCGGTGGGCAAGGTGCGCGGCTTCGAGCAGGGCGCCGAAGCCCTGTTCGGCTACGCCGCCAAGCGGGTCAGGGCCGGCCTGCTGGTGCCGTTGGTCTGCGTCAGCTACGGCGGGGACCTGGCCGTGCTGGACCAGTTCCCCGGGTACGCCGAGCTGCGCGCGGCGTGTGAAGAAAGCGGCGTCGAACTGATGGAAGCCCCGATGAGCATCACCGGCATGGTGAATGTCGGCGAAGGCGCGGTCACCCTGGGCCTGGTGGCCGAGGAGCACGAACCGGAGTTCTGAGGCCGCTGCGCTGCGCGGCTCAGAACCCGTACGAGAGAAACCCGCCATCCACCGCCAGCACCTGGCCGGTGACGTAGCCGGCGGCCGGCAGGCACAGGAAGGCGATCGCGGCGGCGACCTCCTCGGGCTCGCCGATGCGTCGCAGCGGCGTGCGGTCGAGTACCTCGTCCAGGTAATCCGGGTCGGCCAGCGCGGGCTCCGAGCGCTGGGTGCGGATGTACCAGGGTGCGACCGCGTTGACGCGGATGCCGTCCACCGCCCACTCCGCCGCCAGGTTGCGGGTGAGCTGGTGCAGCGCCGCCTTGCTCATGCCGTAGGGCGAGCCGGTGCGCACATGGGTGACCGCCGAGACCGAGCCGACGTTGACGATCGCCGCATTGGCGTGCTGGACCAGGTGCGGATGGGCCAGCCGGCACATCGCGAAGGCGGAAAACAGGTTCTGCTCGAAGATCGCGTGGCAGGCCTCGTCGCTGTAATCGAGGGTGGCAGCGCTCTGGTTGCCGCCGGCATTGTTGACCAGCAGCGACAGCGGCACGCCCAGGTCGGCAATCCAGTCGAACACCGCCAGGCGCTCCTCTGCCTCGGCCAGGTCGGCGCCACAGGCGAGCACCTGCACTGCGGGGAAGTCCTCGGCCAGCTCGACGCGTACCTGCTCCAGGTAGTCTTCGTCGCGGGCCACCAGCAGCAGGTCGGCGCCGAGGCCGGCCAGTTCGCGCGCCGTGGCCAGGCCGATGCCCTTGCTCGCGCCGGTCACCAGGGCGGTATGCCCGCGCAGTTGCCACGCGTCCGCGCGGTTATACGGGAGGCTGTTCATGACGCCAGCTTAGCAACGTGTCCGTGCTCGCGCGCGGCTGCCGGCAACAGCTTGCCTGCCGCGTCGCGCGGCGGGACACTCGCAGCGTCATCTCGCCGAGAACCGCTCAATGAAGCCGCTGCCGATCCTGCTTTGCGTGCTGGCCCTGGCCGCCTGTTCGAACAAGCCGCCCGAGCCGGAGGCCAAGCCCGCCGCTGCCGCCAGCACGCCCTTCGATGCGCTGAAGGCGGACGAGCAGCGGGCGAAGGACGTGCAGAAACTGGTCGACAAGCACGCCGAGGAGCAGCGCAAGCAGATCGAGGCGCAACAGCAGTAACGCCCGCGCCTCAGCGCGGACTGCACAGGCAGTCGGCGTAGATGTTCGGCGTGCCGGCCTTGGCGTGGCGCAGCAGCTCAAGCTCCGGCGCCAGCTCGGGCAATTGCGCGAACCAGCGCGGCAGGCGCACGCCCCACGATTGCAACACGCGCGTGGCGGCCTCGTGGTTGAGGTTGACCAGGAAGCGCTCGAAACCGCCCAGCGGGGCCTCCTCGTAGCGCACCGGATAATCCTTGCGGAGCTTGGCCAGCGTCGCGGCCTCGATCACGGCGTCGCGCAGCCCGCCGAGCCGGTCGACGAGGCCGCGCTCGAGTGCCTGACGGCCGGTCCACACGCGGCCCTGCGCGATCGCGTCGATGGCCTGGTACGTCTTGCCGCGAGCCGCGGCGACCTTGCCGACGAAATCGCGGTAGCCCTTGTCGATGACGGCCTGGATCACCGTGCCGACCTTCGGATCGAGCGGGCGGGTGATGTCGAAGGCTCCGGCCATCGGGCCGGTGGCGACGCCGTCGCTGTGGATGCCGAGCTTGGCCAGCGTGCCGGGCACCGTGTAATACATGCCGAAGATGCCGATCGAGCCGGTGATGGTGTTCGGCTCGGCCAGGATGCGATTGGCGTTCATCGAGATCCAGTAGCCGCCGCTGGCCGCCACGTTGCCCATCGACACCACCACCGGGATGCCGGCCGCGCGGGTCTGCGCCACTTCGCGGCGAATTTCCTCGGCGGCGTAGACCTCGCCGCCGGGCGAATTCACGCGCAGCACCAATGCCTTGGTGCGGTGGTCCTCGCGCGCGGCGCGGATCAGCGCGGCGGTGGACTCGCCGCCGATCGTGCCCGGCGCGCGCTTGCCGCCGACGATCTCGCCTTCGGCCACCACGACCGTCACGCCGGGCGCGAGCAGCTTGCCCTCGCGCGGCAGGTGGTCGACGTAGCGCGCCAGATCGACCTGGCGGAAGCCCCGCTGCTTCTCCCCGGCCGGCACGCCTTGCCCGCGCAGCATCGCGATCAGCTCGGCGCGGGTGGCGGTGCCGTCGATCAGATGCTGGTCCAGCGCCAGTTTGGCCAGATCGCCCTGGGTGCTGGCGATGTGCTGCGGCAGGTTGTCGACGTCGTCGCGCAGCGCGGCCGGGTCGATCTTGCGCAGGCCGGCCACCTCGTCGAGGTAGCCGTCCCACAAGCCGTCCATCCAGTAGCTGTCGGCCTGCTTCGCCTCGGCCGAGGCGTGGTCGAGGATGTACGGTTCGGCCGCGCTCTTGAACTCGCCGACGCGGAACAGGTGCACGTCGACGCCGAGCTTGTCGAGCAGATCCTTGTAGAACAGGCGGTAGTTGGCCAGCCCGGTGAGCATCACGCCGCCCTGCGGGTCGAGCAGCACCCGGTCGGCGTGGGCAGCGAGGTAATACTGGCCCTGGTCGAGATTGACGCCCCAGGCGATCACCGGCTTGCCGGCGGCACGGAAACGGTCCAGCGCCGCGCCCACCTCGCGCAACGCCGCGAAGCCGCTGCTGTCCAGATCGCCTGGCAAGAGCAGGATGCGGCTGATCCGCGCATCCTTCGCCGCGGCGTCGATCGCGCCGACCAGATCGCGCAGTTGCACCTGACTGACGTCTTCGCCGGAGAGCCGCGACATCGCCCGCTGCAGCGGCGCGGCGCTGTATTGCTCGACCAGTTGCCCCTGCGGCTTGAGCACCAGCACGCTGCCCGGCAGTACGCCATGCTCGTCGGCGGCGGTGACGGCCACCACCAGAATGAGCACGATCGCCAGGAACGCGAAGAACACCACGTTGATGATGATCAGCCGCACCACGTTGAGACCGTGCCCCAGTTGCTGCAGCGCGCTGCGGCGGCGGGACGGGGGCGGCAGGGGTGGAGTCATGGAAAGGGTCCCGGGGATCAGGCGTCAAGCGTAACCGGTCGGGACACGGCGGTCATGGCAGCCGCCCGCCAGCGCTGCTTCCACGCGCTGCGCCAGAACCGCACGAACAGCATCACCGCCGCCACCGACAGGCCCGCGATCAGGCCGACCCACATGCCGCGCGCGCCCATGCCGTGGTGGAAGGCCAGCCACCAGCCCACCGGCATGCCTACCACCCAGTACGAGAACAAGGTGATCGCCATCGGCACGCGGGTGTCCTTCAACCCGCGCAGCGCGCCGTTGGCGGCGACCTGGACGCCATCGGAGAACTGGAACAGTCCGGCCAGCATGATCAGCTGCGCGGCCAGCGCGATCACCCGGTTGTCGTGCGTATACAGCGACGCGATGAAGTGCGGCAGGCTCAGCATCAGCGCCGCCGACAGCAGTTGCGTCCCGAGCGTCAGGCCGATGCCGCAGAAGCCGGCGTAGCGCACCCCCTGCTCGTCGCCGCGACCCACCGCGTTGCCCACCCGCACGGTGATTGCCATCGCCAGGCCCAGCGGGATCATGAAGAACAGCGAGGCAATGTTGATGGCCACCTGGTGGCTGGCGATCACGTCCTCGCCCAGGGTGGCGATGATCAGCGCGGTGGCCACGAACAATCCGGCCTCAGCCAGCAGCGTCACCGCCATCGGTGCCCCGATATGCACCAGTTGGCCGATCCGGTGCAGGTCCGGCCACTCGAAGCGCTCGAACAGGCCCAGCCCGCGGTAGTTGCGCCGGAAGATCACGTAGATGCCGAACGCCAGCAACTCCAGCCACAACACGATCGCGGTGGCCACGCCGCAGCCGTGCGCGCCCTGCGGCGGGATGCCCAGCTTGCCAAACATCAATACATAGCCCAGCGGCACCAGCAGCACCAGCCCGCCGAGGCTGAAGTACATCGACGGCCGCGTCATCGACAGGCCTTCGGACAGGCCGCGCAAGGCGAAATAGCAAGTCAGCGCCGGCGCGCCCCAGCTGATCGCCAGCAGGAAGCGCTGCACGTCGTGGCGCAGGCTCGCCGTCACCCCGATCAGCTCGATCAGCGGCTCCGCATGGCGCACCGCGAACCACAGCAGCGCGCCCATGCCCAGCGCCAGCCACAGCGCCTGGTGGAACACCGCGCCGACCTCATGGCGCCGACCGGCACCGTCCAGCTGCGCCACCGACGGCGGCACCGCCATCATCATGCCGATGCCGCAGACGATCGCCAGCGACCAGATGCTGGCGCCCACCGCCACCGCGCCCAGCACGTGCGCGCTGACGTGGCCGGCCAGCACCGCGTCGATCACGTTGCTGCCGACCGCCGCCAGCTGCGCGGCGATCAGCGGCAGCGCCAGGCGCACGGTGGCGCGCACCTCATGCCGCAGGCGCGCACGCTCGGGACGAAACGGATTCATGACACGATCTGACTCCAGGGCCGCGCATTTTACCCGAGCCATCGGTCATGGGTACGACGCGGCCCGCCTGTGCGAAGATCGGCGGCGCCGTTGCCCGGGGACCCCGATGCCGCAAGCCCTCACCTTGCCCACCGAAAGCCACTGCGCCAATTGCGGCGCCGTGCTGCAGGGCGAGTTCTGCCACGCCTGCGGACAATCGGTACGCAGCGTGCTGCGGCCGGTGCACGGCATGCTGGAGGACACACTCGACCTGGTGGCCAACTGGGACGGCCGCGTGGTGCACACCTTGCCGCCGCTCCTGCTGCGGCCGGGCTTCCTCACCCTGGAGTACTTCGCCGGCCGCCGCGTGCGCTACCTGGCGCCGTTCCGCACCATGTTCCTGTTGTGCCTGGCCGCATTCTTCCTGCTGCCGATGGCGCTGGACACCGGCGGCGCCGCGGACACGCCGATGAAGGTGACCGTGGCCGGCGCGAGCTTCCAGGATGCGAAAACCCCGGCCGAGGTGGATCGCCTGCTGAAGAAGCAGCTCAAGCAGTTCGCGCCGACCGAGCAGATCCCGGTGGTCGGTTCGCTGGCCGCGCAGCAACTGGACAAGGCGCGCCTGCAACTGACCCGCGAGGCGATGCAGCGGCGCATCGAGCTGGGCGACACCACCGCGGTGGTGCCGCAGACGGTTGCCGACCTGCCCGCGCTGCCGGCCCCGCGCGCGCCCTCCGAAGCGGCCCGGCACAATCCGCTGGACATGGCCTGGGACGCGCAGAAATACCCGGTCCACGTGAGCTGGCTGCCCGATTTCCTCAACACGCGGATGAACCGGTCGTTGCAGCGCATGCACGACAACCTCGCCGCCATGCGCGGTCCGGGCGATCATTCGGCGGTCAAGGCACGCCTGCTGGGCCAGGTGCTCGCCGCCCTGCCGGGGACGATGTTCTTCATGCTGCCGGCGTTCGCCCTGCTGCTGAAGCTGATGTACCTGTTCCGCCGCCGCCTGTACGTCGAGCATCTCATCGTGGCCCTGCACAGCCACGCCTTCCTGTTCCTGTGCCTGCTGCTGGGGGTGCTGTTCCAGTTGCTGGCGGTGGCGCTGGAGCCACACGCGCCCTGGCTTTCCACGCCGCTGGGCTGGCTGATCAACGCACTCTGGATCTGGGCGCCGATCTACCTGCTGGTGATGCAGAAGCGCGTCTACCGGCAGGGCTGGCCGATGACGGTGCTGAAGTATCTGGTGGTCGGCTGGTGCTACTGCTGGCTGTTGGCGTTTGCCATCCTCGGCGCCGCCGCGATGGGCTTGGCGGAATGAGCGCCCGGGGAGGTTTTGCACAGCACCGCAACGCCCGGCAAGGATGTGACGGGCATTTGTCGATTCTGTGAACGGTGACCGAACCCGTTTTGCAAGTCGTTGAATAAAATCCGGTTTTATTCATGACGAAAAGCTCGCCAAGCCGTCACGGAAGGCGCCACGACGGGCTTCGCGGGCTGCGCTCCCCGCCGCATCCACAGAGTTATCCACAGCGATTGTGGATAAGCATGAAAACACCGTAGCCATAGCGACTTACCCGGAACTTCTCGACCTTCGGCCAGCAAGTGCACGCAACTCGACGGGTCGCTGCGGGTGCCGGCGGGGCGGGCCGAAAAGCACCCTCGGTTACACTGGCGGACGCCATCGAGGTCCCCATGCCGACCGTTCTTCGCGTCGCCCTGCCGCTGCCGCTGCCCACCCTGTTCGACTACCTGCCGCCCGCCGGGGATGTGCCGCGCCCGGGCAGCCGGGTGCTGGTGCCGTTCGGCCGCGACAAGCTGGTCGGCGTGGTGGTGGAGAGCGGTGTCGAATCGACGCTGGACGGCCCCCGGCTCAAACCGGTGCTGCGGGCGCTGGACGACGCCCCCCTGCTCGACGCCGAACTGCTGCAGACGCTGGCCTGGGCCACCGACTACTGGCTGGGCGCGCCGGGCGAGGTCTGCACCAATGCGCTGCCGCTGGCGCTGCGCGAAGCCCGGCCGCTGCCGGCAATCGGCGAGGAATACTGGGCGCTCACCGCGACCGGCCGCGAAGCGCTCGCGGCCGGCAGTCGCCGTGGCGGCAGCCGCGCCCTGCTGGCTCTGCTGGCTGACGGCGCGCTCGGCGCGCAGGAGCTCAACGAGCGCCAGAGCGGCTGGCGCGAGGCCGCCCGGCGCCTCGCCGCTGCCAACCTGGTCGAGCGCCGCGACCGACCGCCGACCGAACCGCGTGCCCCCCCATCGACGGCTCCCGTCCTCAGCGACGAGCAGCAGCAAGCGGTGGCCGCCGTCGGGGCCAGCCTCGGCCAGTACCAGCCGTTCCTGCTCGATGGCGTCACCGGCAGCGGCAAGACCGAGGTCTACCTGGCGCTGATCGAGCAGGTGCTGGCGCAAGGCCGCCAGGCGCTGCTGCTGGTGCCGGAGATCGGCCTGGCGCCGCAGACCGTGCGCCGCCTGCGCGAGCGGCTGGGCGTGGCGGTGGAGGTGCTGCACTCCAATCTCGCCGAAGGCGACCGCGCGCGCGCCTGGCTGCGTGCCCGTGCCGGCACCGCGCGGGTGATCCTGGGCACGCGTTCGGCAATCTTCACGCCGCTGCCGCAGGCCGGCCTGATCATCGTCGACGAGGAGCACGACGCCTCCTACAAGCAGCAGGAAGGCTTTCGCTACCACGCCCGCGACCTGGCCGTGGTGCGCGCCCGCGCGCTGGGCGTCCCGGTGCTGCTGGGCTCGGGCACGCCGTCACTGGAGTCGTTGGCCAACGCCGAGGCCGGCCGCTACCGCCAGCTGCACCTGCGCGCGCGACCCGGCGCGGTGCGGGCGCCGCAGGTGCAGATCATCGACATCCGCGCCCAGCGGCTGCAGCACGGCTTGTCGCCGGCGCTGCTGAGTGCGGTGGCCGAGACGATCGCGCGCGGCGAGCAGGCGCTGGTATTCCGCAACCGCCGCGGCTATGCGCCGGTGCTGCTGTGCCACGCCTGCGGCTGGCACGCCGAATGCCCGAGCTGCCAGCGCCCGCTGACCCTGCACGCGGGGCGGCGCCAGCTGATTTGCCATCACTGCGACCGCCGCCAGCGCATGCCCACGGCGTGCCCGGCCTGCGGCGCCGTTGAACTGACCGCCCAGGGCCACGGCACCGAACGACTGGAAGAAGCGCTGCTGGCGCACTTCCCCGGAGTGCCGGTGCTGCGCGTGGATCGCGAAACCACCCGGCGCAAGGATGCCCTCGAGACGATGCTGGCGACGCTGGACGACGCCCAGCCGGCGATCCTGGTCGGCACCCAGATGCTGGCCAAGGGCCACGACCTGCCCAACCTCACCCTGGTCGCGATCGTCGGCGTGGACGAGGGCCTGCACAGCGTGGATTTCCGCGCCGAGGAACGGCTGGCGCAACTGGTGGTGCAGGTCGCCGGCCGCGCCGGCCGCGCGCGCAAGCCCGGGCAGGTGCTGCTGCAGACGCACCAGCCCGACCACCCGCTGCTGCGCAACCTGCTCGCCCACGGCTACGCGGCCACGGCGCGCGAGCTGCTGGCCGAGCGCCGGCTGACCGGGCTGCCACCCTTCAGCCACCAGGTGCTGCTGCGTGCCGAGGCGACCGCGCGCGAGGCGGTCGATGCGTTCCTTGCCGCCGCCCATGCCGCGCTGCCCGCCGGCGCGGCGCTGCAGATCGCGGGCCCGATGCCGGCGCCGATGGCGCTGCGCGCCGGGCGCCAGCGCGGCCAGTTGCTGATCGAATCGGCCAGCCGCGCGGGCTTGCGCAACGTGTTGCGGCCGTGGCAACTGGCGCTGGGCGCACTGCCGACCGCACGCAAGGTGCGCTGGTCGCTGGACGTCGACCCGATCGACCTGTACTGACGGACTTCAGTCGGCGTCCGGTGCCGGCGAACGCGGCGGGATCAGCCAGCGCACCGCCAGCACGCCCACCTCGTACAGCAGGCACATCGGGATGCCCAGCATCAGCATCGAGGTGATGTCCGGCGGCGTGATCACCGCGGCCACGCCGAAGGCGCCCACGATCGCGTAGCGGCGGCCGCTGCGCAGCTTGTCCAGATCCACCACGCCGATCGCCGCCAGCACCACCACCGCCACCGGCACCTCGAAACACAGGCCGAAGGCGAAGAACATCAGCATCACGAAATCCAGGTACTGGCTGATGTCGGTCATCATCTCCACGCCATTGGGCGTGACCGCCACCAGGAAGCGGAACGCCGCCGGCAGCACCAGGAAATAGGCAAACGCGCAGCCGAGATAGAACAGCGCCATCGCCGCCACCAGCAGCGGCCGCGCCAGGCGTTTCTCGTGCTTGTACAGGCCGGGGCTGACGAACGCCCACAACTGGTACAGGATCACCGGCATGCTGATGAACAGCGCCAGGTAGAAGGCCAGCTTCAACGGCGTGATGAACGGGCTGGTGACGCCGGTGGCGATCAGGTGCGCGCCTTCGGGCAGGCGCGCCACCAGCGGCGCAGCCAGTTGCGAATAGAGCCGGTTGGCGAACGGCACCAGCGCCAGCAGCACCAGCACCAGCGCGGCCAGCGACTTGAGCAGGCGCGTGCGCAGTTCGAGCAGATGGGAGAACAGCCCCTGCTGCAGGTCGCCCTCAGGCCCGGATTCGGGCGTGTCAGCGGTCGCCATGGGTCACCTGGCGGGTCGGGGCCGCGGGTCGGTCGGTGGTCGGCTCGCCCAGTGGCAATTCGGCCTGCGGGCCGGGTTCGGCGGGCTCCTCCGCGGGAGCGGCGACCGGCTCGTTCAGCGATTCGCCGGCTGCGGTGACTTCACCGACGATCTGCGCCAGCGGTTCGCGCACCTGGCCCACGCCGTCCTTGACCTGCTGCTGCGCGGCTTCGGCCTGCGCCGCCGCCTCGCGCGCGGCGCGGCGGATCTCCTCGACCTGCAATTCGCGCTCCACCTCGGCGCGCACGTCGTCCCAGCCGCGGCGCACGCGGCGCATCAGCGCGCCGGCGGTGCGCGCCGCACCGGGCAACTTCTCCGGGCCGAGCACGATCAGGGCGATCAACGCGAGCAGGACCAGTTTGCCGAGGCTGAACTCGATCATCGTCGCGCACCAGCCGCCGCCGGCCTAGCGGGTTTCGCTGGAGTCGCGCTGACTCTGCGTCGCGGCGGGATCGGCCGGCTTGGGATCGGCGCGCAACTGCTCGGCCTCCTTGCGGCGGGCGTCCTCGTCGTCCTTCTTCTTCGCCTCGTCGTCGCCGCTGAGGCCCTTCTTGAAGCCGCGGATGGCCTCGCCCAGGTCCGGACCCAAGTTGCGGATTTTCTTGGTGCCGAAGAGCAGCAGCACGATCACCAGGAAAATGAGCCAATGCCAGACGCTGTCAAAACCCATGGTCAACCTCGAGGCCGATTCCAGCCGAACAAAGCTGGCGCCAATCGCGCCGTCAGTTACTGTGAAGTGTACTCCTCGAGCTGGTCGCGGAACTTCACGACCGGCGCAGGGACGTTGCTGACGCCGCCTTCGAAAATGCGGCGCGGCGTGATGCCCGCGCCATACACGGCGGCATTCGCATCATAGTCGATGCGCAGCGCCGCGCCATCCAGTGCGACACCGGCGAACAGGCCGCGGCTGCGCGAGTAGGAGTAGATCTCCGCCTTCAGTTGCGCATCGGTCGAGGCATGCGCGGTGCGCCCGACCGGGCCGGCGGCGGCAGCGGCATCGGCGCCCAGGGTGAACTTGCCGTTCACGATCGAATCGACGCCCTTCTGGGTGCGGAACACCAGCACCACGTCGGTGGACGACACGCCGGCCTGGAAACCCACGCTGCCGCCGGTCATGGTGATGAAGCTGGGGTTGGACCAGGTGCCGTCCGCGGCCTTGACCGAGACCAGGCCTTCGCCGCGGCGGCCGCCGAAGACGAAACCGACCTTGAGCATGCCGGGAATCACCGCGATCGCCCTGGCGTCGCGCAGCAGGTCGCGCGGAATCGCCTTGTCGGGCGCCTGCATGATTTCGTTGAGCACCGTCACCGCATTGGTCGCGCGCACCAGCGGCGGGTCCTCAGCGTGCGCCGCGGTCAGCGGCAGCAGCAGGGCAAGGCCGATCAGCAACACGTGGGGCAGCATGGTCTTGGACATGGGAGCTCCATAGGCTTGAGATGATTTCGTCGGGCGTCGGCTGCCGGCGTGCTTGTGGCAGACTGCGGTTTGTGGCCGGTACGACCGCGCCGCTTCACGACTGTCACGATGCCCTTGCCCGATCACTATACCGGCGTTGCCGGCCATTCCCACGAGGCCGCACCGGCCACCGTTCAGGCTGGCGTGCTGCTGGTCAACCTGGGCACGCCGACCGCGCCGACCGCCGCCGCCGTGCGCCCCTACCTGGCCGAGTTCCTCGGTGACCGCCGGGTGATCGATTACCCGCGCTGGCGGTGGTGGCCGATCCTGCACGGGGTGATCCTGCGCGTGCGGCCGAAACGTTCCGCGCACGCCTATGCGCGGATCTGGGACGAACGCGGCTCACCCTTGCGCTACCTCAGCGAGGCGCTGGCCGCGGCGCTGCAGGCCGAGTTCGATCGCCGGCAACCCGGCACGCTGCGGGTGGCACTGGCGATGCGCTATGGCGAGCCGTCGGTGATACGCGCCGTCGAACAGCTGCAGCGCGAGGGCGTGCGCCGGCTGCTGGTGCTGCCGCTGTACCCGCAATACTCGGCGACCTCCACCGGTTCCGTCATCGACGCCGTCGCCGACGCGCTCAAGACGCTGCGCTGGCCGCCGGAGCTGCGCCTGGTCAACGATTACCACGACGACGACGGCCACATCGAAGCGCTGGCCACCAGCATCGAACGCTGGTGGGCGGCCAACGGCCGCGGCGAGAAACTGCTGCTGTCGTTCCACGGCATTCCCGAGCGCTACGTGCGGCTCGGCGATCCCTACGCGGAACAATGCCGGCGCACCGCGCAACTGCTGCGCGAACGGTTGCAGCTGGGCGAAGCGGACATGGTCGTCAGTTTCCAGTCGCGAGTGGGGCGCGAGCGCTGGCTGCAGCCGTACACCGACGCCACCGTGCGCCGGCTCGCTGCCGACGGCGTGCGCAGGCTCGACGTGGCCTGCCCCGGCTTCGCGGTGGACTGCCTGGAGACGCTGGAGGAGATCGCGATGCAGAACCGCGACTTCTTCACCGAAGCCGGCGGCGAGACGCTGCGCTACATCCCCGCACTGAACGACAGCGCCGAACAGGTGGCCGGCCTCGCCGCGCTGATACACCGACACCTCGGTGGCTGGCCGGAAGGCGGCGCATGACCGAACCGGTCGAGCGGCGCATCGCGCTGCCCGCGTCGACGCTGGCAGCGCAAGTCTGGGGCGAGGCCACGTTGCCACCGCTGCTGGCCCTGCACGGCTGGCTCGACAACGCCGGAAGCTTCGCGCGCCTGGCGCCGCGATTGGCCGCGCGCTGGCAGGTGATCGCGCTGGACCTGCCGGGCCATGGCCATTCCGGCCATCTCCCCGCCGGCGCCAGCCACCACTACGTCGACCACGTGCAGGCGGTGCTGTCGGCCGTCGACGCGCTGCAGCTGGATCGCTACGCGTTGCTCGGCCACTCGCTGGGTGCCGGCATCGCCAGCCTGGTCGCTGCGGCGCGGCCCGAGCGGATCGAGCGCCTGCTGCTGATCGAAGGCCTCGGCCCGCTCGGCGACGACGGTTCGCACACGCTGCAGCGCTTCCGTGACGCGCTGGCGCCACGCGAGAGCAACGGCAAGCCGCTGCGGGTGTTCCGCGACGTGGCCCAGGCGATCAGCGCACGCAGCATCGCCAGTGGCCTGCCCACCGAACAGGCACGACCGATCGTCGAACGCGGCTTGCTCGAAACCGACGGCGGCTGGCGCTGGCGCAGCGACCCGCGGCTGACCCGTTCCAGCGCCGTGCGGATGGCTGAGGCGCAAGTGCACGCGCTGCTGCGCGGCATCACCGCACCCACCGCGCTGTTGCTGGCGCAGCCGACGACGCCTTACCTGCCCGACGCGATGATGCAGACCCGCGCCGCTTGCGTGGCGCACATCGCAGTCAGTCACATGGACGGCGGCCACCACCTGCACCTCGAACACCCGCAAGCCGTCACCGACTGGATCAAAAACTCGTCACCGCTGCCGTAGGGCGGGCAATGCCCGCCGCACTGCATGACGACACAAGGCAGGAGCAGAAGCCGGCGGGCAGTGCCCGCCCTACCGCGTCCGAGACTCGTCAGAGCTTCTTCAGGCCCAGCACGTCCAACCCCTGCTCGAAGCGGATGTCGACCGGGATGTGTGCCTGATCCAGCCGCTTCAGGTCGCCGGCCAGTTCGGCGTCGACCGCGCCCATCTGCTCGGTGAGCTGCTTCGCCGCGGCGTAGTCGCCGTCGCCCTGGATGGTCAGCAGCTTGGCCGACAGCGCGTTCATCGCCGCGGTCATCTTGTCGAAGTCGACGCGGTAGCGGCCAGTGTTCTCGTCACGGCTGAACGCGCCCTGCTGCTTGAAGAAGTTGAAGCGCACCATGTTCGCCTTGGCATGCGCGTCGCTGGCGCCGAAGCGCACCGAGCGCAGGATGCCGGCGAGGAAGGTGACGTAGTTGTCCATCAGCTTCGACTTGTCCAGCTCGCCCTTGTCGGCCAGCTTGCTGACCATGTACAGGCCGAGGATGTCGGCCTTGCCTTCCTCGAAGCTGGAGGCCTGGTCCTTCAGCGCCTTGCGCACGGTGCCTTTGCCGTCCAGCGTGTTCTTGATGCCCAGGCCGTGCGCCACTTCGTGGAACATGGTGTTCTGGAAGAACGCGTCGAAGGTGAGGTTCTTCTGCTGGTCGTCGGCGATCAGCTCATGGGCGATCGGCAGCATGATCTTGTCGAACTTCGCCTGCATCACGTTTTCCAGCTGCAGCCGGCGCGTGCCTTTCTTCAGCTGCACCTGCTCGTCGTTGGGCAGGTTGATCGCGATGGTCTTGGCGCCGACGTTGGCGTCGCCGCCGTAGTAGACCGCGAAGTAGGCATTGAGGTCGGCGTCGGAGCCGGGCTTCTCGGCCTTGTACTTGTCGGCCACCGGCAAGCCGCGCTGCAGTTCGGGCAGGTATTTGGCGAAGCGCGCGAGCTTCGCGCTCCACGCCTGGTCCTTGATAAGCACGTAGGATTCGTAGCTGGCCTTGTAGCCGTAGAGCTGGTCCTCGTAGGTCTCGATCGGACCGATCACGATGTCGACCGGGTTGCTCTTCATGTCCATCCAGGCGAAGTCGCTGGCCTGGTAGTCGTCGCTCAGCAGCGCGTCGGCGCGCATCGTCAGGTACTTGCGGAAGCCGGCGTCCTTTGCCAGTTTCGCGGCTTCGCGCAGCAGGCCGGCAGTCTTTTCCAGTTCGGCCTTGTACGCCTCGTGGTAGGGCACGGTGACCAGCTGGCCCTGCGCGTCGCGGCGCAGCAGGGTGTACAGCGCGGTCTTGTCCTTGAGCGGCGACTGCTCGAACTGCTCCTTCGTCATGTCGGCCGGGTAGAACTGCGCGCCGGCCGGGCGCGGGCCGATGCCGTCGACGAAGGGCTTGTCGTTGTCCAGCCGGTCCCACGGGCCGTAGTTGATCTCGGCGAATTCGCGCACCGCCGGGTCGCCGATCTTCGCCAGCAGCGCGTCACGGTCGCCCCAGCTCTGCTTCCAGTACAGCGCGTTCATGCTGTCGGCGGCCTCCACCAGCAGGGCGATCATCTGCTTCTGCCCGGCATCGAACGCCGACAGGTCCGCCGTGAGTTTCACCGTGGCGTAGTCGGACAGATGCCGCTGCACCTGTGCCGCCGTCTCGATGGCAGCGGGTGCGACCACGGAGGTCGTCGGCGCGGGCGCCAGCTCTTCCTTCGACACCGGCTGCGCGGCGTCGGGATGGGAGGAGCAGGCGGACAGCGCGAGCAGCAGGCAGGCGGGAAGCAGGCGTCGCAGCATGATCGTGTCCTGGCGAGAGAATGTTGCATGGTATCGCTCCGGCGGCACGGGGATACCTGACCGGTTGCACATGCGGCCGCGGCAGGCGTGGGTTATCGTCGCCTTCCCCTCGCTTCGCCACGTCCATGGACCAGCCGTCGATGCCTGTCGCTCCGCGCCATCGCGCCGCGCTGGCCTTCATCTACGTTACCGTGCTGCTCGACATGCTGGCGTTCGGCATCATCATCCCGGTGCTGCCGCACCTGATCGAGCAGCTGGCCGGCGGCGGCATCGCCCGGGCAGCGTGGTGGGTGGGCATCTTCAGCACGGTGTTCGCGATCGTGCAGTTCGTGTTCTCGCCGGTGCAGGGCGCGCTGTCGGACCGTTTCGGGCGGCGGCCGGTGATCCTGGTTTCCAACCTCGGCCTGGCCGTGGATTTCGTGATCCTGGCGCTGGCGCCCACGCTGTGGCTGCTGTTCGCCGCGCGCGTGCTGCTGGGCATGACGGCGGCCAGCTTCAGCACCGCCAACGCGTACATCGCGGACATCGTGCCGAAGGAGAAGCGCGCCGCCGCGTTCGGCATCCTCGGCAGCGCGTTCGGACTGGGCTTCATCATCGGCCCGGGGCTGGGCGGTTTCCTGGGCGGCATCGCGCTGCGGCTGCCGTTCTGGGTGGCGGCCGGGCTGGCGCTGTGCAACTTCCTGTACGGCTGCTTCATCCTGCCCGAGTCGCTGCCGGCCGAACGCCGCACCGCGCGCATCGAGCTGCACAGCGCGCATCCGTTCGGCTCGCTGAAGCTGCTGCGCCGCCAGCGGCAGGTGTTCCACCTGGCCATCGTGCTGTTCCTGGTCTACCTCGCCCACTACGTGCTGCAGACGGTGTTCGTGCTGTACGCGGATTACCGCTACCACTGGGGCCCGCAGGCGGTGGGCTACGTGCTGATGCTGGTCGGCGCCTGCGACGGCTTCGTGCAGGCGGTGCTCACCGGCAAGCTGGCGCCGCGCTTCGGCGAACGCCGCGTGCTGCTGGCCGGCATGCTGTTCGGCGTGGGCGCGTTCCTGGTGATGGGCGTGGCCGATGTCGGCTGGGCCTTCCTGTTCGGCATCCCCCTGCTGGCCCTGTGGGGCCTGGCGATGCCGCCGATCCAGTCCCTGATGACGCAGCAGGTCGATCCCTCCGAGCAGGGTCGACTGCAGGGCGCGATCGGCAGCCTCGGCAGTTTCGCCGGCATCTTCGGCCCGTACCTGTTCGCCCAGGTGTTTGCGCTGTCGATCGCGCCGGGCTCGCCGCTGCACCTGCCCGGCGCCGCCTTCGTGCTGTCGGCGGGCCTGATGCTGGCGGGCCTGGTGATCGCCGCGCGGGCCACCCGGCGCCTGCCGCAACCCGCCGCCCACGTCACGGCCGAACCGCTGCCCGGCGACGCGCCGGCACTGTCCGCCATCCATCCGGCAACACCCACCCATCCGCCGCAGGCGGTCCACCCACAGGAAGAAAAACCATGACACTTTCCATGTACCAGGCCTCCGTCCCCGTCTTCGTCCGCGCGCTGGGCAACCTCACCCATGTGCTGCAGAAGGGCGAGCAACATGCGATTTCGAAGAACGTCAGCGGCGAAGTGCTGCTGCAGGTGCGCCTGATCCCGGACATGCTGCCGCTGATCAAGCAGATCCAGATCGCCTGCGACATGGCCACGCGCGGCGCGGCGCGCCTCGCCGGCGTCGAACCGAAGTCCTTCGAGGACAACGAGACCACCCTGCCCCAGGCCTACGACCGCATCGCGCGGGCGATCGATTACGTCAAGAGCTTCAGCGCCGAACAGATCGACGGCAGCGAGACCCGCACCGTCGTGATGAAGACACGCGCCGGCGAAGTCACGCTCGAGGGTCAGGCGTACCTGTTCGGCTTCACCATCCCCAACCTGTTCTTCCACTGCACCACCGCCTACAACATCCTGCGCGAAGCGGGCACCGACATCGGCAAGAAAGACTTCATCGGCGAAGCCTGAGCGGGCGAACTCCGTCCTGCGGAAGCGAGTCCGGGCGGAGGCCGGACTCGCCACCGCAAGCAGTCGCCCCAGCCGCTCCACTCGTTGAAACCACGGCGATCAGCCGCGACTGGCGGCGCATGTCCCAAACTGTGACGCACACCACCTTTGCCTGCCCGCTGCTGGCGCGTCCCCTGCTTGCTGTCACTCGTCCCCACGGTTCTTCCCCTTCGAGTGACTTTCCATGAACAGGATTTTTGAATGCATCATCGCCGGCGGCCCGCAACACGGCCAACTGTGCCGCGCGCCCTGGGATGAGCAGCGTGCCACGCCCCCCGCCATCATCGCGGAGGATGGCGAGGTTTGCGTCGCCGCGGCACGCAAGCACACGGACCCGGCGCACACGCGCTTCATCCTGCTGCACCCGCGGGCAACCGGTGAGCAGTTCCTGACCCTGCTGGCGGCCTGAGTGACCCGCAGCGTCAGTTTCCGCTCGCCGGCCGCCTTGTCGGCCGCACGCAAGGCGTCGACAATGGCCGGCCCATCGAAGGCGCCGGGAATCGCGCGCGCCATCGGCGCACCGGACCCCACGCATGCTGCGACTCACCGACCTCAAGCTGCCGCTCGACCACGGCGAGGCCGCGCTTGCCGCTGCCATCGCCAGGCGGCTTGAGCTCGAACCCGGCGAGCTGACCGGCTACACCATCGCCCGCCGCGGCTACGACGCGCGCAAGCGTGGCGCGATCACGCTGATCTACGCGCTGGACATCGACACCCCGCGCGAAGCCGAACTGCTGCAACGCTTCGCCGACGACGCGCACGTGCGGCCCACGCCGGACACCCGCTACCACTTCGTGGCCGAGGCACCGCCGCGGTTCGAACACCGCCCGCTGGTGATCGGCTTCGGCCCCTGCGGCCTGTTCGCCGGCCTGATCCTGGCGCAGATGGGTTTCCGCCCGATCATCCTCGACCGCGGCAAGGAAGTGCGCGAGCGCACGAAGGACACCTGGGACCTGTGGCGCAAGCGCAACCTGCATCCGGAGTCGAACGTGCAGTTCGGCGAGGGCGGCGCCGGCACCTTTTCCGACGGCAAGCTGTACAGCCAGATCCGCGACCCGCAACACCACGGCCGCAAGGTGCTCACCGAGTTCGTCAAGGCCGGCGCGCCGGAGGAGATCCTCTACGTCAGCAAGCCGCACATCGGCACGTTCCGGCTGGTGACGATGGTGGAGCACATGCGCGCCACGATCGAGTCGCTGGGCGGCGAGATCCGCTTCAGCCAGCGCGTGGACGATCTGCTGCTCGAACCGCGCGCGGACGGCCGGCAGCAGATCCGCGGCGTCACCCTGGCCAGCGGCGAGCAGTTGCGATCCGATCACGTGGTGCTGGCACTCGGCCACAGCGCGCGCGATACGTTCGAGATGCTGCACGCGCGCGGCGTATACGTGGAGGCCAAGCCGTTCTCGATCGGCTTCCGCATCGAGCACCCGCAGTCGGTGATCGACCGCGCCCGCTTCGGGCCGCAGGCCGGCCATCCGATCCTCGGCGCGGCCGACTACAAGCTGGTGCATCACGGCAAGGGAAATCAGGGTGGACGCGGCCGCTCGGTGTACAGCTTCTGCATGTGCCCCGGCGGCACCGTGGTGGCCGCCACCAGCGAGCCGGGCCGCGTGGTCACCAACGGCATGAGCCAGTACTCGCGCAACGAGCGCAACGCGAACGCGGCGGTGGTGGTCGGCATCGAGCCGTCCGACTTCGCGCCGTACGGTGAAGGCCCGCTCGCCGGCATCGCGCTGCAGCGTGCACTGGAAAGCCACGCCTTCACCCTCGGCGGCGAGAACTACAACGCGCCCGCGCAGCTGGTCGGCGACTTCCTCGCCGGTCGCGCATCACGCGAATGGGGCGACGTGCAGCCCTCCTACAAGCCCGGCGTCACCCTGGGCAGCCTCGACAGCGCGCTGCCCGACTACGCCATCGCCGCGATCCGCGAAGCGCTGCCCGCGTTCGAGCGCCAGATCCGCGGCTACGCGATGCACGACGCGATCCTCACCGGCGTGGAAACGCGCACCTCCTCGCCCGTCCGCATCACGCGCGACGACAGCCTGCAGAGCCTCAACGTCCGCGGCCTGTATCCCGCCGGCGAAGGCGCCGGCTACGCCGGCGGCATCCTTTCCGCCGCTGTGGACGGCATCAAGGTGGCCGAGGCGCTGGCACTGGACATGGCGAAAAGCCGGGTTCGCGCAGACGATTGATTGTGCCGCGCCCCGGCCGCATCTTGGGTCGGGTCCGCAGCGCCGCTGCCTCCCCCCGGATTTGCGAGGTATCCCATGTCCACGTCAGCGATTCCCGTTCCGCTGCGCATCGATTTCGTCTCCGACGTGTCCTGTCCCTGGTGCGCCGTGGGCCTGGCGTCATTGCAGCATGCGCTGGCGAAGCTCGATGGCGAGGTGTCCGCGGAAATCCACTTCCAGCCGTTCGAGCTGAATCCGCAGATGGCGGCGGAAGGCGAGGATTCCACCGAGCACCTGCGGCGCAAGTACGGCAGTTCGGCCGAGCAGATCGACGCCAATCGCGAGGCGATCCGTGCGCGCGGCGCGGCACTCGGTTTCACCTTCAACATGGACCGGCGCAGCCGCGTCTACAACACCTTCGACGCGCACCGGCTGCTGCACTGGGCCGAGCTGGAAGGGCGGCAGCTGGTGCTGAAGCAGATCCTGCTGCGCGCGTATTTCACCGACGGAGAGGACGTGAGTTCGCACGACACGCTGGCGCGGCTGGCTGTCGAAGCGGGGCTGGATGGCGAACGGGCGCGGCAGTTGCTCGAAAGCGACGAATTTGCCGACGAGGTGCGCGCGCAGGAGCAGTTTTTCATGTCGCGCGGCATCCACTCGGTGCCGGCCACCATCGTCAACGGCCAGCACCTGATCTCCGGCGGTCAGCCGCCGGAGGCGTTCGAGCAGGCGTTGCGGCAGATCGCCGCCGCGCGATAGGGCGCGCGATTCAGGACTCGAACGGCGCGGGCCGCCCGATCCAGTAGCCCTGCCCCATGGCGCAGCCCATCGCGTGCAGCGCGGCGTACTGGATCTCGGTCTCGATGCCTTCGGCGACCACGTCGATGTCCAGCGCGCGGGCCAGCGCAAGCACCGCTGCGACCACGGTGGTACTGCTGGTGTTGGCGCCCTTGTCCAGCTCGTTCACGAACGCGCGGTCGATCTTCAGGATGCGCAGCGGCAGCGAGTGCAGATAGCTCAGCGACGAATAGCCGGTACCGAAATCGTCCAGTGCCGCGCCGACGCCGGCGGCGCGCAGGCGCTCCAGCGTGGTGCGCACGCGCTCCGGATCGTCGAGCAGGGCGCCCTCGGTGACTTCCACCACCACCCGCGTGGGCGGCAGGCCGGTGCGTTCGAGCAGCTCGATCAGGCGTGAGTCGAAATTGTCGTGGCGCAGGTGCATCGCCGACACGTTGAGCGTCATGAAGGTGTCGGTGCGCTCCTGCCGGCGCAGGCGCTGGCAGCTGATCTCGAACATGTGCCAGTCGATCGCCTCGATCAGCCCGCTGTCCTCGGCGATCTTGAGGAAATCGCCCGGCAGCAGCAGGCCGCGTTGCGGATGGTTCCAGCGGATCAGCGCCTCGTAGCCGACCACCGCGCGATCCTCCAGGCGGCAAATGGCCTGGAAATGCGGCTCGAACTGGCCGTGCTTCAGTGCCTGGCGCAGCTCGCCTTCCAGCGTCAGCACGTCGACCACGCTGCGCGCCAGCGTCTCGTCGAACAGCTGGTAGCGCTTGCGGCCGAGTTCCTTGGCGCGATACAGCGCGATGTCGGCATCGCGCAGCACCTCGTCGGCGGTCAGGTAGCGGCCGTCGCCGATGGCGATGCCGACGCTGACCGCCACTTGCAACTCCTTGCCGCCGGCGGGCATCGGTTCGGCCAGCGCATCCATCACCCTTTGCGCCACGACGTTGGCGTCGGCCGGCTGCTCCACCGATTCCAGCAGGATGGCGAACTCGTCGCCCGACAGCCGCGCCACCAGGTCCGGATGACGCACGCAGCCGGACAACCGCGTGGCGACCTCTCTCAGCACCTCGTCGCCGGCCAGGTGGCCGAGGCTGTCGTTGATGATCTTGAAGCGGTCCACGTCCATGTACAGCAGCGCGCAGCGCGGGCGTGTGCCTGACGCCGGCGTCGACAGCACGCGGTCGATGCGGTCGCGCAGATAGCTGCGATTGGGCAGGCCGGTCAGCGGATCGTGCATCACCTGGTGCTTGAGCTGATCCTGCACGCGTTCGCGCTCGATGATCTCCTTGCGCAGCGCCAGCGTGCGCTCTTCCACCCGGTGTTCCAGCTGCTCGTAGGCGCGATGCAGGGCCTCGGCGGCACGGCGGCGGGTGAGGCTGTTGGCGACCTGGGTGGCCACGAAACTCAGCAATTCCTGCTCGGACGGGCCGTAGGAGACGTCGGCGTCGTAGCTCTGCACCGTCACCAGCCCGATGACCTCGTCACCGACGATCAACGGCACGCCGAGCCAGCAGGTGGAAGGCGAGCCGGAACGGCCGGCCACGATCTCGCCGCTGCGTTCCAGCTCCTCGATGTCGGCGTTGTCGGCGCGCAATGCGGTGCCCCGGCGCAGCACGTATTCGCTCAGCCCGCGGCCGAGCGGGCGGCTCGGCGGCGGACGCAGCTTGGCGTCGACGGCGTAGGGGAACAGCAACTGCTGGCGGTCGTCGGAGAGCAGCGCGATGTAGAAGTTCTGCGCGTTGAGCAATTCGCCCACCACGCCGTGCACACGGCGGTAGAACTCGCCATGGTCGATGTGCGCGGTGGCCAGTTCGGCGATGCGGAACAGCGCGGTCTGCAGGTGCTCGGCGCGCTGCCGCTCGACGATCTCCTGCTGCAGGCCACGATTGGCTTCGGCCAGTTGCGCGGTACGCAACTGCACGCGCTGTTCCAGATCCTCCTTGCCCTGCTTGCGCTCCAGCGCGATCAGGATGTGGCTGGCGACGAACTCCAGCAGCGCCAGGTCGCCCGGGGTGTAGCCGATCTCGGGCCGGTAGCTCTGCACCACCAGCGCCCCGCCGGGGCGGCCGTCGCGCATCATCGGCACGCCGAGCCAGTCGCGGCTGTCGGTGCCGATCACCTTCACCGGGCCCTGCGCCTGGATGCGCAGCTCCTCGGCGTCGCCCATGCGCGCCTTGCCGTCGCGCAGCACATACCAGGTCAGCGTGTGCTCGATCGCGCTGATCGGCATGTCGAGGCCGCCGCCTGGCGCCACGGGATCTTCCACGTCGACGTAGTACAGGAAACGGACCGTGTCGCGCGCGGCGTCGTGCAGCACGATGAAGAAGTTGTCCGCGTACATCAGCCCGCTGACGATGGCATGGATGCCGCGCAGCACGGTGGGCATGTCGCGCTCGGAACCGGCGAGGTCGGAGATCGCGAACAAGGCGCGCTGCAGGTTCTCCGAGCGCTCCAGTTGCTCGTGCGAGTGCTGCAGTTCGAGCCATTCCAGCGCACGTTGCAGATGCAGGCGGGCCGGCCGCAGCAGCGCAGCCATCTCGTCGAGAAAGCGGGGACCCGCCGATGCAGGCTGCAGGCGCAGCACCAGCACGGCCGGCTGCGGCAGCTCGCACAGGCGCAGTGCCACGCGCTGACCGTCCGCATGCCACTGTGCCCCGGCGGTGCCGGCAGCCAGTTCGATCCACGGCCAATCGGCATCGTCGACCGGCATGGGCGGCATGCTGCAGACGCCGGCCCGATCGTGCAGCCGCCACAACACGCTGGCGGCTTCGCAGCCGGGCCGGTCTCGCGCCAGCGCGGCGATTGCCGCAGCCACTTCCGCTGGCGAGCGGGCGCCGACCAGATGGGTCAGCCAATTCAATTGCAGCGAGTCGTCGATGGACATCGACTCCATCGTGCCCCCTTTTCTGTCGCCGGGATGTCGCCGGATCAGGTTCGAGCCGCGGCCCGGCCCAGCATACGCGCCTGCCACTGTGCGACATTCCGCGGGGCATCGGCAAGCCGCGGCCGCGTTGACATGTCCGATAGACTGGGCAGCCGGCCGGCAGGGCAGCGCACACACGCGGCGCGCCCCGGGCCCCGCACCGTGTCACGGACCTGTCACCCCGCATGCTCGCCGACTCCACCAAGGACGCCATTCGTGCCGCCTACGCCCGCATCAAGGAGGGCCTGCCGGGCTTTCGCGCGCGCGCCTCGCAGGGGCGCATGATCGCCGAGGTCGCCAAGGCGCTGGCCAGCGCCGGCGGCGTGGCGGTGATCGAGGCGCCCACCGGCACCGGCAAGTCGATGGCCTACCTGGTCGCCGGCCATGAAGTGGCGCGCTTCCAGAAGAAGAAGCTGCTGATCGCCACCGCCACCGTGGCGCTGCAGGAACAGCTCGTGCAGCGCGACATTCCGCTGTACCTGAAACTCAACGACATCGAAGCGAAGGTGGCGCTGGCCAAGGGCCGCGGCCGCTACCTGTGCCCGCGCAACCTGCTGATGGCGGCCAACAGCATCCACGACGCGCAGCTTGGCCTGGCCGGTTTCGAGGCCGACCTGCTGCTGTGGAACAAGCCGCCGCAACCGCGCGACAAGCAGTCGCTGGCCAAGCTGCGCGCCGCGTTCGACCGCGGCGAATGGAACGGCGACATGGACAGCGCGCCGGAGCCGGTCAGCGACCTGCTGCGGCCGATGATCACCACCAGCGCCGGCGGCTGCACCGGGCGCAAGTGCGGGCAGTTCATGAACTGCCCGTTCTTCGCCGCGCGCCGCGCGGTCGACGACGCCGACATCATCGTGGCCAACCAGGATCTGGTGCTGGCCGATCTCACCATGCCGGGCGAGGACGACAGCTGGGGCGGCGTGATCCTGCCGCGCCCGGACGAGACGCTGTACATCTTCGACGAAGGCCACCACGTGCCCGGCAAGGCGATCGAACGCGGCGCGGCCGAAGTCTTCATGACCGCCACCGTGCGCCAGTTGAGCCGGCTCGGCCGGCAGGTGCATGCGGCCTATTCGCTGACCGACAAGGAACGCCTGGGCAAGCTCGCGCTGGACCAGGGCGACGAGAAGCTGCAGGAGCTGAGCAACACGCTGGAGGAGCTGGAGAAGGAAATCCGCCTCGCCTGGCTGCCCGACCCGGCCGAGACCGAACCGATGTACCGCGGCTCGCTGGGCCAGCTGCCGGAGCCGTGGGTGGAGCATGCGCGCGCGCTCGACCTGCTCACCGGCGAGGTGCAGCGCTGGCTCACCGCGGTGCGGCGCGCCGTGGTGGAGATGACCGACGGCGGACCGACCCAGGAGGCCTTGTCGCGCGAGCTCGGCATCGCGCTGGAGCGCATCGGCCGGCAGGCCGCCTGCTGGCGCGCGTGGTCCAGCGACGATCCGGACAACGCCCCGCCGCTGGCGCGCTGGGTCACCCTGGGCGCGGACCAGCAACTGGTCTGCCATGCCTCGGCCGTCTCCGCCGCGGGCCTGCTGCGCAACGTGCTGTGGAACAACGCCAGCGGCGTGGTGATGACCTCGGCCACGCTCAGTGCCGGCGGCAACTTCCGCGGCTTCGCCGATGCCGTGGGCCTGCCCGACGATGCGGTGACGCTGAGCCTGCCCTCGCCGTTCGACCTCGCCGCGCAGGCACGCCTGGAAGTGCCCGCGATGCACACGCTTCCCGACGCGCGCGAGGCGCACGCCGAGGAAATCAGCGCCTGGCTGGCTGACCACCTCGACTGGGACGCCGGCAACCTGGTGCTGTTCACCTCGCGCGCGAAACTCGACCGCGTGCTGCAGAAATTGCCGATCGCGCACGTGCGCAAGGTCCGCGCGCAAGGGTCGCTGGGCAAGTCGCAACTGGTCGCCGAGCACTGCGCCGACATCGAGGCCGGCAAGGGCAGCACGCTGTTCGGCCTCGCCTCGTTCGGCGAAGGCCTCGATCTGCCCGGCAAGCTGTGCGAGACGGTGGTGATCACCCAGTTGCCGTTCGCCGTGCCCACCGACCCGGTCGGCGCGACCTACGCCGAGTGGCTGGAATCGCGCGGCCGCAACCCGTTCATCGAGGTCAGCGTGCCCGAGGCTACCCGCCTGCTCACCCAGTACTGCGGCCGCCTGATCCGCAGCGAAACCGACCACGGCCGCATCGTGTTGCTGGACCGCCGCGTGGTCACCAAGCGCTACGGCAGCGGCATGCTGCGCGCATTGCCGCCGTTCGAGCGCGTCATCGAGAGAACCGCATGATCGTCCGCCTGTCCGACTGCCCGCTGCGGCCGTGGAAGAACGGCCTGGGCCGCACCCGCGAAATAGCCGTCCAGCCGTCCGCCGCCGGCATGGACGATTTCCTGTGGCGCGTCAGCCTCGCCGAGGTCGACAGCGCCGCGCCGTTCTCCGCGTTTCCCGGCATCGACCGGCAGATCGCGCTTCTCGACGGGGCCGGCTTCACCATGACGCTGGATGACGGCCGCAGCCACGCGCTGACCGCTCCGTTTGTGCCGTTCGCGTTTCCCGGCGAGGCGAAGGTCGAGGTGGCACTGGCCGGCGGCCCCACCCGCGACTTCAACCTGATGCTGCACCGCGGCCGCGCGCGCGGCGGCATCGAAGTGTGGCGGAATACCGGAGCGCACGCGACGGGCGCCGCCACCGTGCTGGTGTACTGCGCCCGCGGCGCCATCGACTGCGTCGACGGTACGCTGCAAGCAGGCGATGCCTGGCGACCTTCGTCGGGCGCGGCATCGATGACCTTGCACCCAAATGCGGTGGCGCTGGTCGTGCACGTCGAACCCGTCGCCTGACGGATGTCACTGGGCCGCGGCGCCGCGCTGGCCTATCCTCGACCTTCGTCGCCGCCATCGGAGTCACCCCGCCATGCTCGTGTTGATTCTCGGCCTCGTGCTGTTCCTCGGCATCCACTCGCTGCGCATCTTCGCCGACGACTGGCGGGGGCGGCAGATCGCGCGGATGGGCCTGATGCGCTGGAAGGCGCTGTATGCCGCGGTGGCGATCGCCGGTTTCGTGCTGCTCTGCTGGGGCTTCGGACTGGCGCGCCAGCAACCGGTGTTGCTGTATGTGCCGCCGCTGTGGCTGCGCCATCTCAATGCGCTGTTCACCCTGGTGGCCTTCGTGTTGTTCATCGCGGCGCGGGTGCCGCGCAACCATTTCAAGGAGAAGCTGCATCACCCGCAGGTGCTGGCGGTGAAGGTGTGGGCATTCGGCCACCTGCTGGCCACCGGCATGCTGCACGACATGGTGCTGTTCGGCGCGTTCCTGCTGTGGGCGGTCGTGCTGTTCGCCGTCTCGCGCCGGCGCGATCGCCGCGAAGCCGCCGTCTACGCTGCCGGCACGGTGCAGGGCGACGTGCTCACCGTGGTGATCGGCGGCGCGCTCTGGCTCGCCTTCGTGCTGTGGCTGCACCTGTGGCTGATCGGCGTGAGCCCGATGGCCTGAATCGCGGCGGGGGGTGTCGGGAGTCATCTGCGCGCGCGCCGCGCGCTGCGCTACAGTGCCGGCGTCCCCACCCCTGCGGAGGATCAACGCATGGTCGGTTTCCTGCTCTGGCTGTTGCTGCTGGTGTTCTGCTGGCCGATCGCCCTGCTCGCCCTGGTGCTGTACCCGATCGTGTGGCTGGTGTTGCTGCCGCTGCGGCTGGTCGGCATCACCGTGAGCGCGGTGTTCGCCTTCCTCGGCGCGTTGCTGATGCTGCCGGCGCGCGTGCTGCGCGGTCGCCCCGCCTGAGCGTGGCGCGGGCGTGGACAAACCCCACTCGCCTGCGTGCGAACGCAACCGCGAATCCATCCTCGGCGTGCTGCGCCGGCACGTCGCCGGATGCCGGCACCTGCTGGAGATCGGCAGCGGCACCGGCCAGCACGCGGTGCACTTCGCCGCGGCGATGCCCTGGCTGAACTGGCAATGCTCCGACCGCGCCGAGAATCTCCCGGGCATCTGCGCCTGGCTGGATGAGGCGGCATTGCCGAATACGCCGCCGCCACTGGAGCTGGACGTCAATGGCGACTGGCCGGCCGGCCCCTTCGATGCGGTGTTCAGTGCCAACACGCTGCACATCATGAGCTGGGCGGAAGTGCAGCGGCTGTTCGCCCGGCTGCCCGCGGTCACCACCGCCGATGCGGTGCTGGCGATCTACGGGCCGTTCAACCAGCATGGCCGCTACACCAGCGCCAGCAACGCCGCGTTCGACGCCTGGCTGCGCACGCGCGGCGCGCACATGGCGATCCGCAACGCCGAGGCGGTGGACGCGCTGGCCGAGGCCGCGGGCTTCCACCTGCTGCTCGACGTCGCGATGCCGGCGCACAACCGCTGCCGCGTATGGCAGCGCATGCACGGCTGAACCTGCAAGTCGGGGCCGAAGCAGGTACAAAGGCCGCATGAAGTCGATCGACACGCTGACCCCCTGCCCCTGCGGCAACCCCGCCGGCTACACCGCCTGTTGCGGCCCGCTGCACGACGGCGCCCCCGCTGCCAGCGCCGAGCAGCTGATGCGTTCGCGCTACAGCGCCTACGTGCTCAAGCGGGAGGATTACCTGCTGGCCAGCTGGCACGCCGACACCCGCCCCGCCTCGCTGCGGCTGGCCGCGCAGCAGCCTGCGCCGACCTGGCTGGGGCTGGAGGTGCGGCGCCAGCAGATGATCGATGCCGACCACGCCACGGTGGAGTTCGTCGCCCGCTATCGCCTCGGCGGCGGTCGCGCGCAGCGGCAACACGAGACCAGCCATTTCGTGCGCGAAGACGGCCGCTGGTATTACCACGACGGCGAACTGAAGAGCTGAGCTTCAGAAGCCGGGCACGCCGGCTGCATGCAGGCGCGCGGCCTGCTCGCGAACTTCGGCGCAATCGAAGAACGCCACCAGCTGGTTCGCGCGGCCGGCACCGACGCCCTCCTGCGCCTGCCAATCGTCTGCTCCGCGCGCCTCCAGCGTCGGCCAGTCGGCCGCTCCGCGCGCCTGTCCGGCCGGCACGCCCAGCGCCTGCAGCCAGCGCGCGAACGGACGCTCGCGCGCACTGGCGAAGGCCCGCGCCAACGCGGCCGCGCGGTTCGCGCCGAGGCCGGGCACGGCGGCCAGCTGCGACGGCGTGAGACTCATCCAGTCCAGCAGATGACGTACCAGGCCCGCGTCGACCAGCGCCCGCCAGGTGCCCTCGCCCAACCCTTCCAGCTGCAGTCCGTGGTGGCCGCCGAGCCATGCCAGCCGGGCGAGAAACTGCTGCTCGCAACCCGGCGTGGCCTGCCAGCAGGTCAGCGGCCCGTGCATGCGCGGGTCCGGCGACGTCACCGGCGCGCGCTGCAGCGCGCGCCAGGCGACCGACTGCAGGCGCGGAATGGTCAAGCCCGCGAGCACCACCTCGACCTGGTCGCCGGGACGGATGTCGAGCTCGCGCCAGCGCTTGAGCGAGCCCACGCTGACGCGCTGCACCCGATGGTCGTCCAGTTGCACCGGCTCCAGTTGCAGCACCGGCGTGATACGGCCGCTGCGACCGACGGTGAATTCCACCGCGCGCACCTCGGCCAATGCGGAGGCAGCCGGATACTTCCATGCCACCGCCCACTCCGGCGGCGCGGCACGCCAGCTCGCGGCGGCTGGCCGCCGGCCCTGGCGCACGACGGTGCCATCGGCCGCGAACGGCATCGCGTGGTGATACCACTGCTCACGCCAGCGCTCCACCTCGGCCAGCGAGGCGACCGGTTGCGTGTAGCGCACGCTGTCGGCCAGCCCCATCGCCTGCAATCCTGCCAGCCGCGCCGGCATGTCGGGCGGGCCGCTGGGCCAATCCCACACGAACAGGCCGATGTGCGCGGCCGCATCGCCGAGCTCATCGCGCGCCATCGCCGCGGCCACCGCCGAACGCGCGTTGAGGCCGCCGTCCGTGGCCTGCACGTGGCCGGGCAGGCGCCAGACCAGCTCGCCCTGCAGCACCACGCGCGCCGGCGCATGCGGCAGGTGCCTGGGGATCGCGGCGATCCGCCGCGCCTGTCCGGTCCAGTCCGAGCCGTGCAAACCGTCGCCGCGACTGCTGGCCTGGCGCAGGCGTCCATCGACGTAGAGCAGCGTGACCGCGACGCCGTCCGCCTTCGGTTGCACCCACAGATCCTGGTCGCCGCGCGCGCGCATCCACTGCGCCAGGGCGGCGGCATCGGGCAGCTTGGCCAGGCCGGTCTGCGCCACCGGCGAAGTGACCCGGCCACCGGCATCACCCAGGTGGTTCAGCGCCGCCGGCGCCTGCCCGGGGAAGCAGCGGCGCCATTGCTCGAACCGCTGCAAGGCCTGGTCGTACACCGCATCGTCCACCGGCGCGGCGCCCTCGACGCGATAGGCGTGGTTCCAGCCGTCGAGGCGATCGTGCAGCGCCAGCAACTCCTGTTGCGCCCGCGCGGGCGGCCAGTCCGGGCAACCCGCGTGCACGCCGTGGGCGAGCGGCACGATCGCCGCCAGCAGAAGCCATCCCTTGCGCATGCCCATCCCCTCGACCCGGACCAGGGAACCAGCCTGCCCGCCGCCCGGCGGCCCACCCAGCCGGCTGCGCCGCCGGGCTGCGTAGGTGAACGCTGTCCGCTCAGGCCGGCAATCGGCCACCGAAACGCAGCAAGGTTTCGCCGAGGTAGCGCGCGTGCGGACCGAAGCGACGCTCCGCGATCACGCCGGCGCCGTCATGGTCGATCGCCACCACGGTACTGGCACGGGTGCCGTAATCGGCGCCGCGGATGAAGGCACTGGAGAGCCGGCGCTCCTGCTCGAGGCCAACGCCGGTGTCCGGCAAATGCTCGTCCGGCGCGAGTTGCTCGTCGGCCAGCGCGGCGAACAGCGCGGCGAAGTTGGTGTCGTCGCCATCGTCGATCCAGCGCTGCAGGCGTTGCATCAGCGCGCGCGTCTTCGGCCACGGCGTATTGAAGTCGGCGTTGGACAGGCCGTGCACGCCGGGCGTGACCGCCTGCGCCTCCGGCTGCGGCCGGTTGCCGAGATAGAACGCCGCCTGCGCATCGAAGGTGAGCAGGTTGAACGGGCGATAGTCCGCAGCCACGCGCAGCAGGTGCTCCGCATGCGCGGCGGCATCCTCGGCGCCCGTCAGGTAGTCGCGGATCAGCAGGCCGCGCGAGGCGCCGAGCTGCGGGTCGCGCGGATCACGCACGTTGGTCACCACCGCGCAACGCCCCCCATCGGATACGCCGAGCCAGCTGCCGCCGGCCTGCAGATCGCGGCCGGCGAGGATAGGCGCATCGTCCCAACGCGCCAGCGCGGCGCTGGGCCGCGCATGGAACTCGTCGCGGTTGCCGGCCAGCAACAGGCGCCAGCGTGGATGGACTCGCCAGGCAAACGCGATCACGCACATGCACCCACACCCTCTCTCGACGTTTCGTCGGCGCCGCACCGTGGCGCCGCGGATATCGCGCCAACATAGCACCGTCGCCGGCACGCTCGCCCCGCGCCGCGGGCTCGGTGATAATCGACCGATGCGCAATCCATCCCGTTCGATCCGCCGCGTGCTCGGCGCGCTGCTCATCGTTGCCTGCCTCGGCGTGACGTACGCCGCACCCGCCGCGCCGGCCGGCCAGCACGGGAGCCGCGCCGAACAGGCCGCCGCCAGGCAGAAGCTGGCCGACCTGCGCCGCAAGATGGAGGCGCTGGCCGCCGAGCAGGCCGACACCGCGGCCAGGCGCGACAGCATGAACGCGGAATTGGCGAAGCAGGCCAATGCGCTGGCCGCCGCGGCCAGGGCCGTGCGCGAGACCGATGCCGCGCTGGCGGCGGGACAAAAGCAGCTCGACGAGCTGCAACAGCAGCGCGACACGCTGCAAGGCGAACTGCAGCACCAGCGCGCCGCGATCGCCGACCTGCTGCGCGCCACCTACACCCTGGGCCACGGTTCGGACCTGCGCCTGCTGCTCGGCGACGAGGACGTGGCCCGGATCGCCCGCGCGCTGGTCTACTCGCAGTACTTCCAGCGCGATCGCGTGCAGCGCGTGGAGAAACTGATGGGCGACCTGGCCCGCCTGCAGGAACTGGAAAGCTCGATCGCGGCCCAGCAGCAGACGCTGCAGGCGACGAAGGCCCAGCGCGAACAGCAGGCGCAGCAGCTGGCGCGGCAACGCGCGGCGCGGCAGAAGCTGGCCGCGGAAACCGACGCGAAGTACAAGGACCAGGCGCAGCGCCTGGCCGCGATGAAACAGAACGCGCAATCGCTCAACCAGCTGCTCGACAAATTGCAGAAGGCCATCGACGAGGCCGCCGCGCCGCAACGCGGCCAGCCGCCGCCGTCGCGCTCGGCTGACATCCGCGGCAAGCTGCCGTGGCCGGCCAGCGGTACGGTCAACCCGTTCGGCAACGGCGTGCTGATCAAGGCCGCCGCCGGCAGCGAGGTGCACGCGGTGGCGCGCGGGCGGGTGATCTACGCCGGCTTCCTGCGCGGTTACGGCATGCTGCTCATCCTCAACCACGGCAACGGCTGGATGAGCATGTACGGCAACAACGAAAGCCTGCTGCACGGCGTTGGCGACGAGGTCGAGGCCGGCGAGGCGATCGGCACCGCCAGCGCGGTCACCGGCGTCAACACCGGCGTGTATTTCGAGCTGCGCAAGAATGGCCAGCCGGTGGACCCGGCCAGCTGGCTGCGCAAGCACGGCTGAGGCACCGCCGCACGGCGTGGTGAATTGTTGCGCGATCCGGCGGTCCCACCTCCTGCCATACTTCGGCGGCGCTGCGGCGCGCCGTCTTTCCGTCGAGCGGAGTCAACTGCATGCCTTGTTCCCACCGTAGAGCGGCCACCTGCATGGCCTTCCTGTCGCTGCTGGCCGCCGGCGCCGGTCAGGCGCAGACCACGCCCGCCAGCGCGGCCAGCGCGGGCGAACCGGCCCGCGCCGGCAGCACCGCCGCGGCCGACCCGGTGGACCTGCAGGACATCCGCAATTTCAGCCGCGTCTACCAGATGGTGCGCCAGGCCTACGTCGAGAAGGTCGACAACAAGACCTTGATGAAGGCGGCCATCACCGGCATGCTGGCCGGGCTCGACCCGCACAGCGAGTACCTCGACAAGGAGGGCCTGCAGCAGCTCAGCGAGGACACCTCCGGCCAGTACAGCGGCCTGGGCATCGAGGTGTTGCAGGTGGATGGCGGGCTCAGGATCGTCTCGCCGATCGACGACACGCCCGCCGCGCGCGCCGGCATCAAGCCGGGCGACAACATCGTCAAGATCGACGGCAAGCTGGTGGACCCGCAGAACGTCAACGAGATGTTCCAGCGGCTGCGCGGCAAGCCGGGCAGCAAGATCACCCTCACCATCATGCACGAGGGCAGCGACAAGCTGGTCGACATGCCGCTGGTGCGCGAACTGATCTCGGTCAGCAGCGTCAAGGTGCGCGAACTGGAACCCGGCTACGCCTACATCCGCATCAGCCAGTTCCAGGATGACACCGCCGCCGACCTGCAGAAGAAACTGGGCGAGCTGGTCACCAGGAACGGCCCGCAGAAGGGCGCCGTGCTGGACCTGCGCAACAACCCCGGCGGCCTGCTCACCGCGGCCGTGGCCGTCGGCGACGACTTCCTCGACAGCGGCGTCATCGTGACCACGCGCGGGCGGCTGCCCGACGCCAACATGAGCTTCAGCGCCCACCCCGGCGACCTGCTGGGCGGCGCGCCGATGATCGTGCTGACCAACCACGGCACCGCCTCGGCCGCCGAGATCGTCTCCGGCGCACTGAAAGACAATCACCGCGCGCTGACCATGGGCCAGCGCAGCTTCGGCAAGGGCGTGGTGCAGACCGTGCTGCCGCTGGATGCCGACCATGCGGTGAAGATCACCACGGCGCGCTACTACACGCCCAACGGCACCTCCATCCAGGCCGAGGGAATCAAGCCGGACATCGCGCTGGCCGACCTCGCGGTGAGCCAGGCCGACCACCCGCCGGTGCTGATCAGCTCCGAGGCGGATCTGCCCAACCACCTCGCCAACGAGAAGGCAGCCACTGCAACCGACATCGACGACGACGGCAGCGCCGCCGACGCCAGGCTGGCCACCAGCGATTACGCGCTGGCGCAGGCGCTGAACGTGCTCAAGGGCATGGCGCTGCGCATGCCGGCGACGCGGCAGCCGTGAGCCGGCGCCTGCGCGGTCGACGCGGCGTGCACGGCACGGCGCGCATGCTGCAGCAATGAGCGATCCACGTGTTGCCGATGCGGGCAAGCCCCGCATCCTGATTCTCGGCGGAGGCTTCGGCGGGTTGAGCGCGGCGCGACGGCTGGCAGGCGCAGACGCGCAGATCACGCTCATCGATCGCCGCAACCACCATCTGTTCCAGCCCCTGCTTTACCAGGTGGCCACCGCCAGCCTTTCCGCCACCTCGATCGCCGCACCGCTGCGGCACATCCTGCGGCGGCAACGCAACCTCACCGTGCTGATGGAAGAGGTGACCGCGGTCGACCTGGCCGCCCGTCGGGTGGGCTGCGGCTCGCGCTGGCTCGACTACGACTGGCTGGTGATCGCCACCGGCGCCACCCATGCCTACTTCGGCCACGACGAATGGGCGCCGTTCGCGCCGGCGCTGAAGACGCTCGACGACGCGCAGTCGATTCGGCGCCGGGTGTTGCTCGCATTCGAACAGGCCGAGCGCGAAGACGATCCGGAGCGGCGCCAGGCGTGGCTGAATTTCGTCGTGGTCGGCGGCGGTTCCACCGGCGTGGAACTGGCCGGCACGCTGGGCGAGCTGGCGCGGCATACGCTGCGCGGGGAGTTCCGCCACTTCGATTCGCGCAATGCCAGCGTGCGGCTGGTTGAAGCAGGGCCGCGGCTGCTGGCCGGCTACGACCCGGTGCTGTCGGACAAGGCACGCCGCCAACTCGAACGCCTGGGCGTGGAGGTACATACCGGTGTGCCGGTGACGATGATCGACGCCGCGGGCGTGAAGCTCGGCGAGCGCCGCCTGCCCGCGCGCACCGTGCTGTGGGCCGCGGGCGTGGCTGCCTCGACGGTGGGCGCCATGCTCGGGGTGCCGCTGGACAAGGCTGGCCGCGTGCGCGTCGACGAGGATCTCGGCGTGCCCGGCCACGCCGGGGTGTTCGTCATCGGCGATCTCGCCAGCGTGCTCCGGCCGGATGGCTCGCCGGTCCCCGGCGTGGCGCCGGCGGCCAAGCAGATGGGCAAGTACGTGGCCGCCACGATCGCACGGCGACTGCGCGGCGATGACCGCCCGCGGCCGCCATTCCGCTACCGCGACGCCGGCTCGCTGGCCACCATCGGCCGCATGGCGGCGGTGGCGCAGTTCGGCAAGCTGCAGATGTCCGGACTGCCGGCGTGGATCGTCTGGCTGCTGGTGCACATCTATTTTCTGATCGGCTTCCGCAACCGCCTGGCGGTGATGCTGGACTGGGCCTGGGCCTACTGGACGCACCAGCGCCAGGCCCGCATCGTCAGCGGCACGGCGCCGCCGCACGACGAATGAGCCCATGCAAAACGGCCCGGTTTCCCGGGCCGTCGATGCCGTTGCAGGAACTCCGCGCAGCAAGGCCAACATCGCCGCTCGTTCCGGAAGTCCGCACATGGATGTGCGAGCTCTTGTGAGGGACTCACATTACATCGCGAACAACGCGCGCATCTTCTTCATCGCGTTGGCTTCGACCTGGCGGATGCGCTCGGCCGAGACGCCGTACTCGTCGGCCAGATCCTGCAGCGTGGCCTTGTTCTCGTCGTCCAGCCAGCGACGCTGGATGATGTCGCGCGAGCGGGCGTCCAAGTGGCCCAGCGCATCGGTCAGCGTCTGCAACTGGCTGTCGGCCTGGTCTTCGTCGGCCACGTTCTCGTATGGGTCGGCGCCGTGGTCGATCAGGAACGCGGCGGGTGCCGGCTTGGCGTCGTCGTCGGCATCCACCGGCGCCTCGAAACCCACGTCCCGACCGGACAGCCGCGACTCCATCTCGCGCACGGTCGCCTCGGGCACGCCGAGATCCTTCGCCACCGTGCTCACCTCGGCGGCGTTCATCCAGCCCAGGCGCTTCTTGCTCTTGCGCAGGTTGAAGAACAGCTTGCGCTGCGCCTTGGTGGTGGCGACCTTCACGATGCGCCAGTTCTTCAGGATGAACTCGTGCATCTCGGCGCGAATCCAGTGCACCGCGAAGCTGACCAGGCGCACGCCCATGTCCGGGTCGAAACGCTTGACCGCCTTCATCAGGCCGATGTTGCCTTCCTGGATCAGGTCGGCAAGCTGCAGGCCGTAGCCGGAGTAGCCGCGCGCCACGTGCACCACGAAACGCAGGTGCGACATCACCAGCTTCTTGGCCGCGTCCAAGTTGTCCTGCTGCAGATAATCACGCGACAACGCCTGTTCCTCTTCCACGCTGAGCACCGGGATGCGATGCACTGCGGAAATGTAGGCATCCAGGCTGCCAACCACGCTGGGCAAGGGGAAGTTGGCGGTCACCAGGGCTTGGGACATGGGTGGAACCTCCTGCAAGACGTCGAAGTTTAGCACTCGGGTGATTGGAGTGCTAAGCCCGGCCTTTGGTTCCGGGCTTTTAATGAACTGCATGGTACATATATTTGCGACGACTGTCCAGCCGTCCCGGGAGTAAAGACCAGCTTGCCCGGCACGCCGTTCAAAACGTGTCATGGCACCGTGTCAGCCGCCGCACAAACCCTCCGCGCCGTGTCCGCGATCCAGCCGTGCCGGCTTGACAGCCACCAACCCGCGCCGCCATCCTCCGGCGCATTCCGAGGGGTGCCCCGCAAGGGGCTGAGATAGCGCGAGCTGACCCTTGAACCTGATCCGGGTCATGCCGGCGTAGGAACGGGAATCACCATGGGCGGCCCCAGTCGGCGCGCCCGTGCGCCGTTGCAGCGTCACGCCCCGGATCTCCATCCAAGGAGGAGATCCATGAACCAATCCGCCGCTGCCGCCGCACCCTCGACCGTCACCACCGGGCCAATCCGCGGTTCGCGCAAGGTCTACGTGACTCCGCCCGGGCATCCGTCGCTGCGCGTGCCGATGCGCGAGATCACGCTGAAGGATCCGCTGACGCCGACGCTGCACGTCTACGATCCGTCCGGGCCGTACACCGACGACGATGCCCGGATCGATCTCGCAGCGGGCCTGCCGCCGCTGCGCGACGCCTGGATCGAGGCGCGCGGCTTTCCGGCCATCGAAGGCCGCGCCACCCGCCCGGAAGACAACGGCGGAGTGGGCGCGGAACGGCTGGTGGCGCCGTGTCCCGCGCCGCGCACGCTGCGCATGGGCGAGGCAGGCCAACCGGTGACCCAGCTGGAGTTCGCCCGGGCCGGCATCATCACCGAGGAAATGGTCTACGCCGCCCAGCGCGAGAACCTGGGGCGCACCCAGGTGCATGAGGATGCCGCCGCCCGGCTGGCCGACGGCGAAGCCTTCGGCGCGGCCCTGCCCGCCTTCGTCACGCCCGAATTCGTGCGCAGCGAGATCGCGCTGGGTCGCGCCATCATCCCGGCCAACATCAACCACGGCGAGCTGGAGCCGATGGTGATCGGGCGCAACTTCCTGGTGAAGGTCAACGCGAACATCGGCAACTCCGCGGTGTCTTCCGGCGTGGCCGAGGAGGTCGAGAAACTGGTGTGGGCGACCCGCTGGGGCGCGGACACCCTCATGGATCTGTCCACCGGCCGCAACATCCACAACATCCGCTCGTGGATCATCCGCAACTCGCCGGTGCCGATCGGCACCGTGCCGATCTACCAGGCGCTGGAAAAAGTCGGCGGCGATCCGGCCCGGCTGAACTGGGAGGTCTTCCGCGACACCCTGATCGAGCAGGCCGAGCAGGGCGTGGACTATTTCACCATCCACGCCGGCGTGCGCCTGCAGCACGTGCCGCTGACCGCGCAGCGGGTCACCGGCATCGTCTCGCGCGGCGGTTCGATCATGGCGCGCTGGTGCCTGAGCCATCACCGCGAGAGTTTCCTGTACGAACACTTCGCCGAGATCTGCCAGATCATGCGCCGCTACGACGTCGCCTTCTCGCTGGGCGACGGCCTGCGCCCCGGCTCGATCGCCGACGCCAACGACGCGGCCCAGTTCGCCGAGCTGGAAACCCTGGGCGAGCTGACCCGGATCGCGTGGGAACACGGCTGCCAAGTGATGATCGAAGGGCCTGGCCATGTGCCGATGCACAAGATCAAGCTCAACATGGACAAGCAGTTGGAGCACTGCGCCGAGGCGCCGTTCTACACGCTGGGCCCGCTGACCACCGACATCGCACCGGGCTACGACCACATCACCTCGGGCATCGGCGCGGCGATGATCGGCTGGTTCGGCACCGCCATGCTCTGCTACGTCACGCCGAAGGAACATCTCGGCCTGCCGAATCGCGACGACGTCAAGACCGGCGTCATCACCTACAAGATCGCGGCGCACGCCGCCGACCTCGCCAAGGGCCACCCGGCCGCGCAGCGCCGCGACGACGCGCTGTCGCGCGCGCGCTTCGAATTCCGCTGGGAGGACCAGTTCAACCTGTCGCTCGATCCCGACACGGCGCGCGCCTACCACGACGCCACCCTGCCGAAGGAGGCGCACAAGACCGCGCATTTCTGCTCGATGTGCGGGCCGAAATTCTGCTCGATGCAGATCACCCAGGACCTGCGCCGCGAGGTGCGCGCGATGGAGGAGACCGCGCTGCGCGCCGGCATGGACGGCAAGTCGCGCGAGTTCGTCGAACGCGGCGCCACGCTCTACGTACCGACCGGGGAGTAGGGCCCATGCGCATCGGCATTCTCGGTGCAGGCATCGCCGGCCTGGTCACGGCGGTGGAGCTGGCCGGGCGCGGCGCCCGGGTGGAGATCATCGAGCGCGCGCCAGACCACGCCGAGGCTTGCGCGTGGGTCGCCGGCGGCATGCTGGCGCCCTGGTGCGAGCAGGCCACCGCCGAACCGCAGGTGGCGACGCTGGGCGCGCCCGCCGTCGCGTGGTGGCAGCGCCATTTCGACGGGACCGTGCAGCGCGGCACGTTGGTCGTCACGGCCACCCGCGACGCCGGCGAGCTGGCCTTGTTCGGCCGGCGTACCGAACGCTTCGAACCGATCGATGCCGAGCGCATCGGCGCGCTGGAACCGGAGCTGGCCGGGCGTTTCCGCCAGGGTCTGTTCTTCCCCGACGAAGCCCACCTCGATCCGCGTCGTGCGCTGCCCGCACTGGCCGCGCAACTGACCGCCGCGGGCGTGACGATCCGCTACGGCGTGGACGCCGATGCCGCGCGCATCGATGCGGACCGGATAGTCGATTGCCGCGGCCTTGCGGCGCGCGACACGCTGGAAGATCTGCGCGGCGTGCGCGGCGAAATGATCGTCGTGCGCTCGCCTGACATCCAGTTGTCGCGCCCGGTGCGCCTGTTGCATCCGCGTTTCGGGTTGTATGTGGTGCCGCGCGGCGACGGCGTATTCATGCTTGGCGGCACGCTGCTGGAAAGCAGCAGCCATGATCCGATGACGGTGCGTTCGGCGATGGACGTGCTCAACACCGCCTATGCGCTGCACCCGGCGTTCGCCGAGGCCGAGATCCTGGAACTGGGCGTGGGCGTGCGCCCGGCCTTCCCCGACAACCTGCCGCGCGTGCTCAGGCGCGGCCGCACCGTGTACCTCAACGGACTCTACCGCCATGGCTTCCTGCTGGCGCCCGCCATGGCGCAACAGGCCGCACGGCTGATTTTCCCCCACACCACGGAAACCCCCGCATGCACATCCGCGTGAATGGCGTCAGCCACGACCTGCAGGTGGCCCGCCTGGCACAGGCGCTCGAAGTGCTCGGCTATCGGCAGGCCGCCGTCGCCACCGCCGTGAACGGCGTGTTCGTGCCGGCAGGCGCACGCGAAGAGTTGCTTCTTGCCGATGGCGATGCGCTGGAAATCCTCGCCCCGATGCAGGGCGGCTGAGCGATGAAGCTCTACGACGTCGAACTGGCATCGCGCCTGTTGCTGGGCAGCGCACGCTACCCCTCGCCGGCGATCCTCGCCGACGCGGTGCGCGCCTCGGCTACCGAGGTGGTCACCGTGTCGCTGCGTCGCGAAGCCGGCACGCAGCGCAGCGGCCAGGACTTCTGGTCGCTGATCCGCGGCCTCGGCGTGCGCGTGCTGCCGAACACCGCCGGCTGCCACTCGGCGAAGGAGGCGGTGACCACCGCGAAGATGGCGCGCGACATCTTCCACACCGCATGGATCAAGCTGGAAGTGATCGGCGATGCCGACACGCTGCAGCCCGACGTGTTCGGCCTGGTCGAGGCCGCGGCCGAACTGGCCGCCGACGGCTTCGAGGTGTTTCCGTACACCACCGAAGACCTGGTGGTGGCTGATCGCCTGCTGCAGGCCGGCTGCCGCGTGCTGATGCCGTGGGGCGCGCCGATCGGCAGCGGCCGCGGCCTCAACAATGGGTTCGGCCTGCGTGCATTGCGCGCGCATTTCCCGGACGTGCCGCTGATCGTGGACGCCGGCATCGGCCGCCCGTCCCACGCGGTGCAGGCGATGGAACTGGGCGTCGACGGCGTGCTGCTGAACACCGCGGTGGCGATGGCCGGCGATCCGGTGGCGATGGCCGGGGCGTTCGCCCGGGCGGTCGAGGCGGGTCGCGCCGGCTTCGAGGCGCAGCCGATGGAGCCGCGCGATCTCGCCGTGCCCTCGACGCCGGTCGCGGGCACGGCGTGGCTGGCATGAACGCGTTCCCCGCGTTCTACCCGATCGTGGACAGCGCCGACTGGGTGGGTCGACTCGCCCCGCTCGGCGTCCGGCTGCTGCAGTTGCGCATCAAGGAACAGCCGCCGGAGCTGATCCGTCGTGAAGTGCGCGCGGCGCTGGCAATCTGCCGCGCGCGACACGTGCAACTGGTGGTCAACGACCATTGGCAGATCGCGCTGGACGAAGGCGCCGACTTCATCCACCTCGGCCAGCAGGATCTGCTCGCGGCGGACCTGCCGGCGATCCGCGCGCGCGGCGTGAAGCTCGGCATCAGCACGCACGATCACGCCGAGCTGGAGCGGGCGCTGGCGCTCGCCCCGGACTACGTCGCGCTGGGCCCGATCTATCCGACCACGCTCAAGGCGATGCCGTGGGCGCCGCAGGGTTTGCCGCGCATTGGCGAGTGGAAGCGGCGGATCGGCGCGCGGCCACTGGTGGCGATCGGCGGCATCACGCTGGAACGCGCCGCCGGCTGTTTCGATGCCGGCGCGGACAGCGTCGCCATGGTCAGCGACGTGACCCGGCATCCGGACCCGACTCTCCGCGTCACGGACTGGGTCGATTTCGCCGGTGCGCGCGCATGACCGATCGCTACGCGCGCCAGATCGCCCTGCCCGACGTCGGCCCGACCGGCCAGGCCCGACTCGCGGCCGCACGGGTGCTGGTGATCGGCGCCGGCGGTCTCGGCTGTCCCGTGTTGCACTACCTGGCCGCCGCTGGCATCGGCCGGCTGATCGTCGTCGACCCTGACCGCGTCGAAGAGAGCAACCTGCACCGGCAACCGCTCTACACGATGGCCGACATCGGCGCTCGCAAGGTGGAAGCGGCGCACGCGGCCCTGCTGCGCCTGAATCCGACCATCGCCGTGGAAGCACGGCCGCAGCGGCTGACACCAGGCAACGCAGCGGCGCTGGTCGCCACGGCCGACATCGTCGTCGATGCCGCGGACAGCCTCGCCGCCACTTACGTCTTGAGCGACGCCTGCCTGCAGCAGCACACGCCGCTGATCAGCGCGTCGGCGGTCGGCCTGGCCGGCTACGTCGCCGGCTTCTGCGCCGGCGCACCCAGCTACCGCGCGGTATTTCCCGAGATGCCCGCACGCGCCGCCAGCTGCAGCAGCGCCGGCGTGCTCGGCAGCGTCGTCGGCCTGCTTGGCAGCCTGCAGGCGCAATTCGTGCTGCAGTGGCTGCTGGGCATCGAGCCGTCGCCGCTGGGTCGACTGACGAGTTTCGACGCCAGCCGACTGGCGTTCGGCGGCTTCGACTTCCACCACGCCGGCGAAACCGCAGGCGAGGTGCTGCGCTTCATCGACGTCGACGAGGTCACGCCCCGCGACGTCGTGATCGATCTGCGCGGTCTTGACGAAGCGCCGACCTCGCCGTTGGCGAACGCCTTGCGCTTCACTCCGGAACGCCTCGCCGCGTTCACTGCCGAACACCCGCCCACCGACCGCCGGGTGGTGCTGTGCTGCCAGAGCGGTCTGCGCGCATGGCGTGCCGCGCGGCAGCTGCAATCCCGCGGCTACCGGCAGCTGGCACTGGTGACTCTTGCCGGCCTGCCATCATGACGCGCAGACGCATGCCGCCGCCGGTCAGCGTGCTCTCGATCGCCGGCTCCGACTCCTGCGGCGGCGCCGGCATCCAGGCCGACCTGAAGACCTTCGCCGCCTTCGGCGTCGACGGCGCCACCGTGGTGACCGCAGTCACCGCGCAGAACGCCAACGGCATCCGCGCCATCCAGGTGATGTCCGCCGCGATGGTGCGGGCGCAACTGGAGTCCGTGTTCGAGGCGATGGATATCCGTGCCGTCAAGCTCGGCATGCTGGCGAACGCGGAGATCGTCGCGGTCGCGGCCGAGCACCTGCAATACCGGCGCTCGTCGTTCGTGGTGCTCGATCCGGTGCTGCACGCCAGTTCGGGCACCCGGCTGCTCGATGCCGAAGCGCTGGAGCTGCTGCGCGCGCGCCTGCTTCCGCAGGTCGACTGCCTCACGCCGAACCTGGCCGAAGCCGCCACGCTGCTGGACGCGCCCTGCGCCGGCAGCGAGTCGGACATGGCGGCACAGGGCCGCGCCCTGCTCGCCCTCGGGCCGCACGCGGTGCTGATGAAGGGCGGCCATGCCGCGCTGCCGGAAGCGGTCGATCTGCTGGTTACCGGCGAAAGCACGCAGCGCTTCGCCGCGCCGTGGGTGGCTACCCGCCGCCTGCACGGCACCGGTTGCATGCTCGCGGCCGGCATCGCGGCCAGCGTCGCCCGGGGCTATCCATTGGGCGACGCCGTCTGTCGCGCGAAAGCCCACGTGCGAGCCGTGCTGGTCGGTCGACAGCACCGACCGTCTGCATCTCAACCGGCGGGAAACGAAGCCCGCGGCGACAGCGACCAGTCGATGGGTGCTTGACCGCGGCTTTCCAGATAGCGGTTGGCTGCGGAGAAATGGCCGCAGCCGAGGAAGCCACGATGCGCCGACAGCGGCGACGGATGCACGCTCTTCAGCACGCAATGCCTGCGGGCGTCGATCAGCTGCCCCTTGCGCTGGGCGTAGCTGCCCCACAGCAGGAACACGATCCCTTCGCGCTCGCGGTTCAAGGCGTCGATTGCCGCATCGGTGAAGCCTTCCCAGCCGCGATTGGCGTGCGCGCCGGCGCGGCCCTCTTCCACCGTCAGCACGCTGTTGAGCAGCAACACGCCGCGGTCGGCCCACGGCGTGAGGCAGCCGTGGTCAGGGCGCGCAATGCCGAGATCGCGCTGGATTTCCTTGAAGATGTTTTCCAGCGACGGCGGCACCCGCACGCCGGGGCGCACCGAGAAGCACAAGCCGTGCGCCTGGCCGGGGCCGTGGTACGGGTCCTGGCCCAGGATCACCACGCGCACGGCGTCGAACGGGGTGTGCGCGAACGCGGCGAAGATCTCCGGCCCGGGCGGATAGATGCGCTTGCCGGCCTCTTTCTCCTCGCGCAGGAAGGCAGCCAGCGCCTGCATGTCCGGCCGCTGCAGGTAATCGCCGATGCGCGCCTTCCAGGACGGCTCCAGCCTGACCGGATGCCCGCTCATGCGTCCTTGTCGGCCCGCTCGCGCTCGCGCAGGTGGCGCGCCACGCGCAGCTGGAACAGCAACTTGGTGATCAGCAATTTTTCCTCGACCGGTTTCTCGACCAGGTCGTTGGCGCCGGCGCGGATCAGCGCGGTCTGGTTGGCCGGGTTCTCGTCGCCGGTCATCACCAGCACCGGCAGGCGGCCCTTGCCGTAGCCGAACACGGTGCGGATGTGTTCGAGCAAGTCGCCGCCGGTCAGCTCGCCCTTCAGGCTGACATCGGTCAGCACCACGTCGGCGCCGATCCAGCCCAGCGCGCGGTCGGTTTCCAGCAGGGCGATCGCATCCTCCACGCTGACCACGTGGCGCACGGTCAGGCCGATCTTCTCCAGCATGCGGCGGGTGGCCAGCGCCACCACCCGGCTGTCTTCCACGTACAACACGCTGCCCTCGGCGCTGACCTGCGGGCTGACGTAGCCGCGGATGAATTCGGCCAGTGCCTGGAAACCCAGCGCCTTGTCGAAATAGTCGGTGACGTGCTCGCCCAGCGAGCGGCGGTGCAGGCGCGCGTCCACGTCGCCGGACACCACCACGATCGGCACGTAGGCCTGCGCGCCGGATTCGCGCACGAACTTCGCCAGTTCCAGCCCGTCCATGTCCGGCAGGCGCAGCGCGATGGTGACGAAGTCGAAGGCGCCCTCGCCGAGCACCTGCTGCGCCTCGGCGCCGGTGTCGCAACCGACCACCTCCACGCCCGGCAGCTCCTCGTTCAGCACGCGCCCGATCAACTTGCGCACCACGCGCGACCCGTCGACCACCAGCACGCGCGGTGCCTCGGTCAGCAGACGACCGCTGATGTTTGTACTCATGCCTCACTCACCCGACTGATCCGTGATCCGTGCCGAAGAGCGCACCCCGATCCGTCGATGATGCCCGAAGCAGGGCGTCGCAGGCTGCGATTCACGTCACCGCCGCGCCGCGCCATCACGCCACCGTGCGCAGTTGCCAGGCGCTGACCAGGCGTGCGCCGAGCCAGCCCAGCAACGCGGCCGCCACGGGCACGGCCAGCAGCAGCCAGGCCGGCAACCCGCCCACCTGCAACTGGCCATCGTACGCCGCGCTCAGTCGTGCGACCGGCCGCGCCAGCGCCAGCTCGATCGCCACCGCCAGCGCGGCGGCGAGGATGCCGCTGAACAGGCCGTACCAGATCCCCGCATACAGATAAGGCCGGCGCACGAACGCCTTGCCGGCGCCGACCAGCAGCAGCACGCCGATCTCCTCGCTGCGACTGGCGATATCCACCCGCACCGTGTTGCCCACCACCAGCAGCGCCGCCAGCGCGAGCAGCGAGGCGACGATCAGCACGATGCGATTGCCCACGCCCAGCAACGCCTCCAGTCGCTGGCGCCAGTGGCCGCTGTCCTGCACCAGCTCGACGCTGCGCATCGCGCGCACGTCGGCCACCAGTTGTTCCAGCGCCGCGGCGCTGGCACCGTCGCGCGGCTGCAGTTGCAGCACGTAGGGCAGCGGGTTGTCGCCGAGCGTCTGCAGCGCACCGGAGAAACCCTGCATCTTCGCCAGCTCGTCCATGCCCTGCTGCGGCGTCTTGATCGCCACCGACGCCACTTCGGCACGGGCGCCCAGGTCGCTGGCCAGCAGTTGCGCCTGCTGCGCGCCCTGGTCGGACTTCATGAACACGCTGATCGCCGGGTTCTGGCCCAGCGCATCGCCCAGCCGCTGCACGTTGCCCAGCAGCAGGTAGAACGCCAGCGGCAAGGCCAGCGCCAGGCCCATCACGGCGATCGTCAGCACGCTGCCCAGCGGGCGCGCGGCGAGACGGCGCAGGCTCGCCGCGGCGCTCCAGCCGTGGTGCTCGCGCCAGCTGGCGAAGCGCCGGCCGCGGCTGTGTTCGTTGCGCGCCGGTGCGTCGGCGGGCGCGGCGCGCTGCTCGGGTGCCTTGTTCACAAGACCTCCTGCGCGGCGAGGTCGGCCACCAGCCGACCGTGATCGAGCACGATCACGCGTTTCTTCATGCGCTTGATCAGCGGCAGGTCGTGGCTGGCCACCAGCACGGTGGTGCCGACCTGCTGGAACTCGGCAAACAGCGCCATGATCTCCAGCGCCAGCTGCGGGTCGAGATTGCCGGTGGGCTCGTCGGCGATCAGCAGCGCCGGTCGGGCCACGATCGCGCGGGCGATGCCCACGCGCTGCTGCTCGCCGGCAGACAGCGTGGCCGGCAGTTGCCGTTCGTAGGCGAGCAGGCCGACCTTCTCCAGCGCCGCACGAACGCGGCGGGCGCGCTCGGCGCGCGCCACCGCACCGATCACCAGCGGCAACTCCACGTTGGCGAACACCGTGCGATCCATCAGCAGCCGATGGTCCTGGAACACCATGCCGACCCGCCGGCGCCACTTCGGCACGCCGCTGGCGCGGATCTTCGACAGCTTCTTGCCGTCCATGCTGATCGAACCGTGCGACGGGCGTTCGATCAACCCGAGCAGCTTGAGCAAGGTGCTCTTGCCGGCGCCGGAGTGGCCGGTGACGAACGCCATCTCGCCGTCGGGCACCTCGAAGGACAGCTGCGACAGCGCCTCGTGGCCGCCTTCGTAGCGTTTGCTGACTTGATCGAACTGGATCACCGCCGCTCCCCGCACCTGGATGTGGTCATGCCGACCCCAAGGATAAGGGAAGCGAAGCAACCAGGTGCGGCTGCCGGCATCGCCGAATGCGTGTCGTCTGCGCGGAGCGGGCGCGGCTACTTGCCGGTGAACAGCCGGGTCAGTCGGCGGAACAGGCCGGGCTTGTCCGGACGCGCATGCTCGACCGCCTTGCCGGAGGTCACCGCCACCTGGCGCGACGGGCGGGCATGGTGGACGGCGGCGGACGCTTCGCCCGCGGTGCGCTCGCGCGGCGGACGGCGTTCGCCGCGACCGCCGTGGTGGCCCGAAGGCGCTGCCTGCGTCGGCGTGGTCACCTCGGCGCCGGCCACCGGCGCGCC
>MKTU01000072.1:46486-70388 GCA_001898415.1 Rhodanobacter sp. 67-28
GACCGCCACGGCCGGCGCTTCCGCCACGGCCGGCTTGTGTTCGCGCCGCGGCCTCGACGCGCCACGCTCACCGTCACGACCCCCGCGGCCGCCCGCACCGGTACGGCGCGGCTTCTCGCCCGGCCGCGGCGGGACCACGTCGCCGAACGCCGCGCTGTCGGCCGCCGCGTTCGCGGCGAACTCCGCGTCCACGGCATGCGGCTTGGGCATCACCAGCCAGGCAGGGTCGATCGACGCCACCGGGATGCTCTGGCCGATATAGGCCTCGATGTCCGGCAGCGACATCGCGTACAGGTCGCAGGCGAAGCTGATCGCGTCGCCCTCGGCGCCCAGCCGCGCGGTGCGGCCGATGCGGTGCACGTAATCCTCGGCCTCGTGCGGCAGGTCGTAGTTGAACACGTGGCTGACATGCGGGATGTGCAGGCCGCGCGCAGCCACGTCGGTGGCCACCAGGATGTCCAGCTGGCCCTCCTGGAAGCGCTGCAGCAGCTTCTGCCGCTTCAGCTGCGGCACGTCGCCGGAGATCGCGCCGACGCGGCAGCCGTGACGCTTGACGCGCTCGGTGACGCGCTCGGCGGCGGCCTTGGTGTTGACGAAGATGATGCTGCGCGTGGGCTTGTGCTGGTCGATCAGGTTCAGCAGCAGCGGCATCTTCTCTTCCTTGGCCGGGAAGTAGACCACCTGGCGCACCTTGTCGGCGGTGACGTGGTCGCTCTCGACCACCAGCTTCTCGGCCTCGTGCATGTGCTCGTAGGCCAGCTCCAGCACGCGATGGCTCAGGGTGGCGGAGAACAGCAGCACCTGGCGCTGCTCGCGTGGCGGCAGGCGGCGGAAGATGAAGCGAACATCCTTGATGAAGCCGAGGTCGAACATGCGGTCGGCCTCGTCGATCACCATCACCTCGACGCTGTTGAGGCTGAACACGCCCTGCTTGTGGTAGTCGAGCATGCGGCCCGGCGTGGCGATGATGATGTCGCAGCCGTCCTTCAGCTGCTGGCGCTGCTTGTCGTAGTCGACGCCGCCGTAAATCAGCGCGGTCTTCAGGCCGGTGTGGCGGCCGATCGCCTGGGCGTCCTTGTCGATCTGGATGGCCAGTTCGCGGGTCGGGGCGATGATCAGGGCGCGCGGGTCCGAATCCTTGCGCTCGGCCACGGCCGGCGTGGTGAGCAGGCGATTCATCAGCGCGACCAGGAAGGCACAGGTCTTGCCGGTGCCGGTCTGCGCCTGGCCGGCGACGTCGCGGCCGGCCAGCGCCGGCGCCAGGGTCATTTCCTGGATCGGCGTGCAGCGGGTGAAACCGCTGTCGTCCAGGCCCTGCTGCAGCAGCGGATGAAGATCGAAGTTGGTGAAAAAGGTATCGGTGAGTACGGTTTGCGACATATGGGTAACTGGGAACCTTGCCTTGGGGCGGCGTAATGCGCTGCACCCGCTTTGGCGGCCGAAAACCGGCGCGAAACGGTGCAGGACGGGTGCGCGTGGCGCAGTGAAGCGTGCAATCCCGGGGGTCGGCAAGGTCGCGCCGCGGCGTGCGACGCCGGTTTTGACGGCGGCCCGAAAGCGGCCTGCAAGGGCCGCTCTTGAATCGTGCCCGGGGTTGCGCTGGAATGGATGCTGGCCGTGCCGGCCCGCCTCCCTCTCAGCTCAACCCATGCTTCATGGGCGCCCGAGTGTAGCCGATGACGCCACTCCTTGTATTGTGGCGCTGGCCACCCCATTGTTCCCTGCCTGCAGTTTTTGCGTACCCCAAGCCACGGAGATCCCCGGTGAGCGACCTGATTACCCATGTGAACGACGACGCCTTCGAACAGCAGGTGCTCAAATCCGAAACCCCCGTGCTGCTGGATTTCTGGGCCGAATGGTGCGGCCCGTGCAAGGCCATCGCGCCGATGCTGGACGAGCTGGCCCAGCAGTACGAAGGCAAGCTGCGCGTGGTCAAGGTCAACATCGACCAGAACCAGCAGACCCCGCGAGCCTATGGCGTGCGCGGCATCCCGACCCTGATGGTGTTCAAGAACGGCAAGGTCGAGGCGACCCAGATCGGCGCCGTCAGCAAGGGCCAGCTGACCCAGATGATCGACAAGGCCATCTGACTTTCCCGCAAGCCACCCGTCCGTCGCAGCCTGTCCGGCATGGTCCGGCAGGCCTGCGCCGCTTTACGCCGCCCCACGACGGGTGCTAGATTGATCTGCGTCCGTCGGGACAGTCCTGTCCCCTTGCGCCTCCGCGCGACGCACACCCTCCCTCCTGCAACTCAACGGCGCCCCGCGAGGATTGCCCGTGTCCGATACCGATAACCAGACTCCGCCCGAAACCCGGGGCGCCGATGCCAGCACCGTGACCGAAGGCAAGCCCGAGCCCCGCGCCCGCGCGCCGCGCCGGGTCGCCGCGAAATCCGCCGCGACCACCGACGACGGCGGCACCAGCGCCAAGGCAGGCGCAGCCGACAAGGCGCCCGCCAGCGAACAGCCCGCGCCCGCCGCACCGGCTCCAACTCCGGCACCCGTCCCGGCCGCCACGGAAGCCGGGGCCGCAACGGGCAACAACACCCCGGCGAACACGGAATCCGGCGCCGCCCACCCCCATGCCAACCAGAACCAGGGCCAGAACCAGAACCAGGGCCAGGGTTCCAACCAGGGCCAGAACGGCCCCCGTGAAGGTCGCGACGGTCGCGGCCGGCGCCGCCGCAACGAGCGCGGCGAGCGCAACAACCAGCAGCGGCCGCAGGGCGAGCGCCACCCGCGCCCGAACCCGAACGGCCTGCCGATGGACGACGACAACGCCGATCCGGGCAGCGACACCCGCCTGATCAACCTCACCGAGCTCAAGCGCATGAAGGCGCCGCAGCTGCTGGAGTTCGCCGAATCGCTGGGCCTGCACGAAGGCATTGCCCGCGCGCGCAAGCAGGACGTGATCTTCAACGTGCTCAAGGCGCACGCCCGCTCCGGCGGCGGCATCTGGGCCGAGGGCGTGCTGGAAATCCTGCAGGACGGCTTCGGCTTCATGCGCTCGGCCGACGAGAGCTACCTGGCCGGCCCCGACGACATCTACGTCTCGCCCAGCCAGATCCGCCGCTTCAACCTGCGCACCGGCGACTACATCACCGGCCGCGTACGGCATCCGAAGGAAGGCGAGCGCTACTTCGCCATGCTGCGGGTGGAGACGATCAACGGCGACCCGCCGGAAGCATCGAAGAACAAGATGCTGTTCGAGAACCTCACCCCGCTGTTCCCGCGCAAGGCGTTCAAGCTGGAGCGCGGCAACGGGTCGAGCGAGGACATCACCGGCCGCATCCTCGACCTGATCGCGCCGATCGGCAAGGGCCAGCGCGGCCTGATCGTGTCGCAGCCCAAGTCCGGCAAGACGATGATGTTGCAGAACGTCGCCCAGGCGATCACCTACAACCATCCCGAAGCGCACGTGATGATCCTGCTGGTCGACGAACGGCCGGAGGAAGTCACCGAGATCGCCCGCACCGTGCGCGCCGAAGTCATCAGCTCCACCTTCGACGAGCCGGCCGTGCGCCACGTGCAGGTCGCCGAGATGGTGATCGAGCGCGCCAAGCGCCTGGTCGAGCACAAGAAGGATGTGGTGATCCTGCTCGACTCGATCACCCGCCTCGCCCGCGCCTACAACACCGTGGTGCCCAGCTCCGGCAAGGTGCTCACCGGCGGCGTGGACGCCAACGCGCTGCAGCGCCCGAAGCGATTCTTCGGCGCCGCGCGCAACGTCGAGGAAGGCGGTTCGCTGACCATCATCGCCACCGCGCTGATCGAAACCGGCTCCAAGATGGACGAGGTGATCTACGAGGAGTTCAAGGGCACCGGCAACATGGAAGTACACCTGAGCCGGCGCATCTCCGAGAAGCGCGTCTACCCCGCGATCGACATCAACCGCTCCGGCACCCGCCGCGAAGACCTGCTGATCGACCCGGACCTGCTGGCCAAGATCTGGATCCTGCGCAAGCTGCTGCACCCGATGGACGAGCTGGCCGCGATGGAGTTCATGCTCGACAAGATGAAGAACACCAAGTCCAACGACGAGTTCTTCAATTCGATGAAGCGGTGAAAGAGCCGGGAATCGGGAATGGGGAATAGAAAAGCGTCGCGACGGGGCCGGCTTCATGCCGGCCCTGTTGTTTTCCGGTCCCCGGATTCTTCCACCGGACAAACATGCCGGCCAGGCGACGCTCCTCCGATTCCCTATTCCCGATTCCCGGCTCATCTGTACCGTCGCGTACAATTATTTTCCGTCACCCCCTTTTGTGCCCGCGCCGCAGCCCCAACATGGTGCGCACTCCCAGCGAGGCTTCCCCCGTGTCCATACCCAGCGCCGTCAAGAGCACCCCGATCGCGGGGCGCCAGCAGCTCGCCGATTACCTGGCGGCTGGCGAGAAGCCACGCGAGGCCTGGCGCATCGGCACCGAGCACGAGAAGTTCGGTTTCCTCACCGACACGCTGCGTCCGCCCACCTTCGAGGGCGAGCGCGGCATCAAGGTGCTGCTGGAGACCCTGGCCACCCGCTATGGCTGGGACGTCGCCCGCGAAGGCGAGAACCCGGTGGCGCTGTCGCGCAACGGTGCCTCCATCACGCTGGAGCCGGCCGGGCAACTGGAATTGTCCGGCGCCATGCTGGAGACCATCCACCAGACCTGCGCCGAGGTGAACTCGCACCTGAAGGACGTGCGCTCGGTCGCCGAGAGCATGGGCGTGGGTTTCCTCGGCATGGGCTTCCAGCCGAAGTGGCGCCGCGACGAGATGCCGTGGATGCCCAAGGGCCGCTACAAGATCATGCGCGAGTACATGCCCAAGGTCGGCTCGCTCGGCTTGGACATGATGACGCGCACCTGCACGGTGCAGGTGAACCTGGACTTCTCGTCCGAAGCGGACATGGTGAAGAAATTCCGCACCAGCCTGGCGCTGCAGCCGATCGCCACCGCGCTGTTCGCCGACTCGCCGTTCACCGAGGGACGTCCAAACGGCTATCTGTCGTATCGCTCGCACATCTGGACCGATACCGATGCGGATCGCACCGGCATGCTCGACTTCGTGTTCGCCGACGGCTTCGGCTACGAGCGCTACGTCGACTACATCCTCGGCGTGCCGATGTACTTCAGCCTGCAGAACGGCCAATACCTCGACCTGGCGGGGCAGGACTTCAGGAAGTTCATGGCCGGCGAACTGCCCGCGCTGCCGGGCGTGCGCGCCACCATGAAGGACTTCGCGGACCACCTCACCACCGCCTTCCCCGAGGTGCGCCTGAAGCAGTACCTGGAGATGCGCGGCGCCGACGGCGGCCCGTGGAACCGGCTGTGCGCGCTGCCCGCGTTCTGGGTCGGCCTGCTGTACGACCAGCAGGCGCTGGACGCAGCCTGGGACCTGGTCAAGGATTTCAGCACCGCCGAGCGCCACGCCCTGCGCGACGGCGTACCGAAGCACGCGCTGAAACTGCCGTTCCGTGGCGGCACGGTGCGTGACCTCGCCGAGGAGGCGCTGAAGATCGCCGCCCACGGGCTCAAGCGCCGCGCTTGCCTCAACAAGAACGGTGCCGACGAAAGCATCTTCCTGGAACCGCTGCTCGAGATCGTCGCCACCAACCAGACCCCGGCCGAGCGCAAACTTGAACTGTTCCACGGCGCGTGGGGCGGCAGCGTGGACCCGGTGTTCCGCGAGTTCGCGTACTGAGCGCCGCGGCGTTCACGCCCGTCCGTCGCCCCTGCCCCGGATCAGGCCGCGTCCACGCCGGAACAGACGCAAGCCCGCTGCCTTGCAGCGATCGAGCGCGCGGGAGCGGCCGACCGGCAGAGGTCGCCAGCCAAGTCGACGCAGTTTCGCATTGAAGACGTGGGCAGCCGTGCAGACGTCCGAACGACGCGTGCGGTAGGTGACGGCCAAGGACACCGACAGGTCCCGTCCGGTGTACACGCGGTGCGGGGCGATGAACGGATGATGCACGCCCATGCCTGGGCCGAGGTCGAACGTGCTCGCCTTGTTCTCGAGCGCATCCCGGAACGTCGGTCGCTCGCCGACGTGGGCGAGCAGCAGATCCTTCTGCGCGTCGGTCATCACCTCCTCGTCGGCCGGATTCCACAGCTGCACGCGCTTGGTACCGCGGATCTGGCACAGGAAGTTCATCTCCCGGTCCATGTGATAGGGCGTGACGGCGTCGCGCGTGGAAATGAAGATGTAGGTCGAATACCAGGTCATTTCCGGATCGAGGGACGCGGTGTCCGCGGCGATTTCGGCCAGCACGCCTTCGATGACCACCCGGTATTCCGGGTCCAGCTCGGGGTTGTAGATGACGACGTAGGCACGCTCTTCTTCGAATCGATCGATCGCGTCTTCGAGACTCAGGCCCGCCTTGTACCGATCGAACGAACTGTCGAAGTGTGCGTCGTCGGGAATCTCGCCGATCCGGTAGCGGATCTTCCGGGAATCCATGCGCCGGCACAGGTCGAACAGGCGAGGCAGCGCGAAGTATTCGTTGCCGGCCAAGGCATGGGCGAACACAAACGGCTGCCGATTGTAGTGCCGTGCCAGTTGCGCGGGATCGAGCTCGAGCATGCGCGGCCCGGCTTGACGACCTCGGGCGAGCAGTTCGGCGTAATGACGGGAGGAAATGAAGCTGCCCAGCATGATGCCCCCCTTGTTGCGGCCATTCATGGCGGCGGCGCGGTCAAGCGCGGACAAGAAGGACTCACGGTCCGTACCATGTCGCCGAGCGCATGTTCCACCCCTCGTCTGCGACGGTCAACGCACGGCGTAACGCTTTCCGCATGGCATCATGCCCGCATGCAAACCTATCTGGTCGGCGGCGCGGTGCGCGACAAGTTGCTGGGGCGGGCGGCGGGTGACCGCGACTACGTGGTGGTCGGCGCGCTGCCCGAGGACCTGCTGGCGCGCGGCTATCGACCGGTGGGCAGGGATTTCCCGGTGTTCCTGCACCCGGAGACGGGCGAGGAGTACGCGCTGGCGCGCACCGAGCGCAAGAGCGGGCGCGGCTATCACGGTTTCGTGTTCCAGGCCGACGCGAACGTGACGCTGGAGCAGGATCTGGCGCGGCGCGACCTGACCATCAACGCGATCGCCGAGGATGCGCAAGGCGTGCTGACCGATCCGTTCGGCGGCGTGCGCGACATCGCCGTACGGGTGCTGCGGCATGTGTCGCCGGCCTTCGCCGAAGATCCGGTGCGCGTGTTGCGCACGGCACGCTTCGCGGCGCGCTTCGCCCCGCTGGGTTTCACGGTGGCGCCGGAGACGATGACGCTGATGCAGCAGATGGTGCGCGATGGCGAGATCGATCACCTGGTGCCGGAGCGGGTCTGGGCGGAGACGCGCAAGGCACTGGGCGAGGCGCAGCCCTCGGCGTTCCTGCGCGTGCTGCGCGAGTGCGGCGCACTGGCGGTGCTGTTTCCCGAGGTCGACGCGCTGTACGGCGTGCCGCAGCGCGCCGAGTTCCACCCGGAGATCGACAGCGGCGTTCACCTGGAACTGGTGCTGGACCAGTCGGCACAACTGGCGCCGGGCGACGACCTGGTCGCCTTCTGCGCGCTGACTCATGACCTGGGCAAGGCGCTGACCCCGGCGCACGAACTGCCGCGCCACGTCGGCCACGAGCAGCGCGGCGTGAAACCGCTGCGCGCGCTGGCCGCACGGCTGAAGGTACCCACCGAACATGCCGCGCTGGCCGAGCTGGTTTGCCGCGAGCACCTGAATGCCCACCGGGCGTTCGAGCTGAAGCCCGCGACGGTGTTGAAGTTGCTGACCGCGCTCGACGCCCTGCGGCGCCCGACACGGCTGGACAAGTTCCTGGCTGCCTGCATGGCGGACAAGCGCGGTCGCACGGGACATGCGCTGGATGCGTATCCGCAGGCCGACTACCTGCGCGCCTGCCGCGATGCCGCCGCGGCGATCGACGCGGCCGGCTTCGTCGCCGCCGGCCTGACCGGCCCGGCGATCGGCCAGGCGATGGCGGCGGCACGCATCGACGCGATCGCCGCGGTGAAGACAAAGCATCCGAAAAGCTGATCCGCGGTATAAAGAGCGGATTGCCGATCGGGGGATCGGCCAACCCGCTGGAGTCGTCCGTGTCCGACCTGTTCAACGCGCCCTCGCCGCTGCGCCAGCGCTTCCGACCGCTGTGGTGGTTGGGCATCACCTACCTGGCGATCAGCTTCGTCACCCGCGTGGTGCTGCTGGTGATGTCCGGCAGCAACGTGCCGCATACCCCGCTGAACCTGCTTTACGCGTTCGGCGTGGGGCTGGGCTACGACCTGGTGACCTTCATCTACCTGGCCTGGCCGATGGTGCTGCTGCTGTGGCTGGTGCCGACCCGCTCGGGCCGCACGCCGCCGCTGCTGCGCTGGCTGTTGTACGCGGTGGGGGTGACGCTGGCCGGCGTGCTGTGCGTCGGCGCCTTGCACCTGATCTACCACGCCAGCCTCAAGGTGACCTGGCCGGCGATCCTGCCGTTCCTGTTCGTGCTGCCGCTGGCGGGGTTCACCTACACCTCGCGCGCCGGCCAGTGGGTGGTGTACGGCTTCGGGCTGCTGCTGGTCTACGCCCTGTTGTTCATCGCTGCATCCGAACTGGTGTTCTGGAACGAATTCAGCGTGCGCTTCAACTTCATCGCGGTGGATTATCTGGTCTACACCACCGAGGTGATCGGCAACATCCGGGAGTCCTACCCGATCTGGCGCTGGCTGGCGCTGCTGGTGGTGCTGGCGCTGGTGATTTTCTTCATCGGCCGCCGCGGCCTGCGCGCGCGCGACAGCGGCAGCCGGCTGTGGCAGCGCGGCAAGCTGGTGCTGCTGTGGCTGGTGCTGACGGTGGTCTCGGTGTTCGCCGTCAACGGCGGCATGAAGGATCGCACTGGCAACACCTATGTCGACGAGCTGGCCGGCAACGGCATCTACCAGTTCTTCGCCGCGTTCCGCTCCTCGCACCTGGACTACGCCAAGTTCTACCGCACGCTGCCCGACGACCAGGCCTATGCGCGACTGCGCGAACTGCTGCAGACGCCGGACGCCACCTTCATCAGCGACGACCCGCGCGACCTCACCCGCGCAATCCGCCACGTCGGCCCGGAGAAGCATCTCAACGTGGTGCTGATCAGCGTGGAGAGCCTGTCCGGCGACTACCTGGCCACGTTCGGCAACCAGCAGCAGCTCACCCCGTATCTCGATTCGCTGGTCGATCACAGCGTGTTCTTCGACAACCTCTACGCCAACGGCACGCGCACGGTGCGCGGGCTGGAGGCACTGGCCTTGTCGGTGCCGCCGACACCGGGCGACTCGCTGATCCGCGAGCACGACAACGAGGACCTGTTCTCGCTGGCGGGCATCTTCAATGACCGCGGCTACCAGTCGGACTTCGTCTACGGCGGTTACGGCCAGTTCGACAACATGAACTACTTCTTCGGCCACAACGGCTATCGCGACGTGGACCGGCGCGACATCCCCAAGGGCGCCACCATCCACGGCCAGAACGTGTGGGGCGTGGCAGACGAGGATCTGTACACCCTGGCGCTGGGCCAGATGGACCAGATCCACGCCGAGGGCAAGCCGTTCTTCCTGCACGTGATGACCACCTCCAACCACCGGCCGTACACCTTCCCCGACAACCGGGTGAAGTTTCCCAACCAATCGCGCGCCGGCGCGGTGGCGTACACCGACTGGGCGATCGGCGACTTCATCAGGCGCGCGCGGGCTAAGCCGTACTTCGACAACACGGTGTTCGTGATCACCGCCGACCACTGCGCCTCCAGCGCGGGCAAGACCAGCCTGCCGATCAACCGCTACCACATCCCGCTGTGGATCTACGCGCCGGCGCACTTCAAGCCCGAACGCGTGCACCGGCTGATGGGCCAGCTGGACATCCCGCCGACGCTGCTGGGCATGCTCAATTTCAGCTATCGCACGCGCTTCTTCGGCCACGACCTGTTCGCGCTGCCGCCGGAACGCGAACACGCCTTCCCCGGCACCTACGAAAAGCTCGGCTACCTGCAAGACGACGTGCTCACCATCCTGGAGCCGCGGCGCCGGCTGGAGCAGCTCAAGCCCGACTACGCCACCGGCGACGCCACGCCGGTGCAGCCACTGCGGCAATCGCTGATCGACGACGCAGTGGCGTATTACCAGGTGGCCAGCGAGCAGTTCGCCAGCGGCGCGATGCGGCGGCGGCCGGAGGATTCGACGAAGGTGGAGCCCTTGCCGGCGCCGGCCGCGTCCGTTCCCGCGCCAGCTGCATCGGCGCCGGCACCGGCCACGTCGACGACCGTTGCGCCGCCGACCGCCGGACCCGTCGCGGGCTAGCTCAGAGCCGGCCGCCCTGGTCGGCGGCCAGCAGCTCGGCCGGCAGCGGCAGCGCCTCCATGCCGCGCGCGAGCAGCATCGCCTGGAAGCGCTCGCCCATCTGTTCGGGCAGCATCAGCTTCTTCACCTGCTGCGCCAGCTGGAGGCGGCCGCGTTCGTCCGCCGGCTGCAGCTGCTCGAACACCTGCTGCAAGCCCGCGCCAATCAGGAATTGCGCCTGCGGCATGTACGCGGCCACGCCGAAACCCGCGCTGTTGCCGGCCTCGGCCAGCGCGGTGAAATCCACCGATGCGGTGAGGTCGTTCAAGCCGGGCAGGTACAGCGGATCGTTGTGCGCGTGGTGGCGGTAGTGCGCCATCAAGGTGCCGTCGTCGCGCTCGGCCAGGTAGTACTCGCGGCGCACGTAGCCGTAATCGACGAACAGCATCACGCCGGCGACCAGCGCCCCGGCCACGGCCTGTATCCAGTACGGCAACTGCGGCAGCAGTTCGGAGCGGTAGCCGTCGGCGAACTCGGCGCCGAGGTCGCGTTCGACGTGCCGCACCGCGCCGGCGACCAGCGCATCGGCCGGACGATCGACGCGCATCAATCGCCCCTCGCCGTCCAGCGCCACGTATTCCTCGAGCACCTCGCCATCGCGCATCGCGAAACGGGTGGCCGGCAGCGCGTCGATCACCTCGTTGGCGAACAGCACGCCGCGCCAGTCCTGCTCGGGCGGGCGATCCAGCCATGCCACGCGCGCGTTGAGTTCAGCCGGCAGGTTCGCCTGCAGGCGTTCGCGCTGGCGCTCGCGCAGGTCGGCGCTGGGTTCCAGGATCAAGTATCGCCGCGGCAAGGTGTCGCCCGCTGCCAGCGTCTTCAACGTCGCCTCGGCGAACGCACCGCTGCCGCCACCGAGTTCGAGGAAGTCGGCCTCCCCGCCCAGCATCGCCAGCACCGGCTGCAACGCATTCACCACGCAACGTGCGAACAGCTCACCCAGTTCCGGCGCCGTGACGAAGTCTCCCGCCGCGCCGAACTTGGTGCGACCGGCGCTGTAATAGCCCAGCCCCGGCGCATACAGGCAACGCTCCATGTACTGCGAGAACGGCATCGGCCCGTGCGAGGCGATCTGCTCGCGCAGCAATTGCATCAGGCGGTCGGAATGAGCGCGTTCGTCGGCGCCGGGTTCGGGGAGGCGGGAAGGCATCGGTCTTGCCGGTGATGAAAACGCGGCAAGCATAACGGATGGTCTGCAACCGCCAGCCCGCCTCCGCTTTTGCCGTTCCGATTCCCTGTTCCCGATTCCCTGTTCCCCGCCCCTCAGAAATCCTTCTGCAGGCTCAGGTACACGCCGCGGCGCGGGCCGAACTGCGGTGCGCCGACACCGATGCCGCTGCCGTCGCGCAGCTCGTAGGTGCGATCCAGCGCGTTGATCAGCGCCAGCTGCACGTGCAACGGGCCGAAGTCGTCGATCACGAAATCATGCGCGACGTTGAGGTTGAGCTGGAAGTATGCCGGCAACGAGGCGCCGTTCGGCACCGCGCCGTCCTTGCGCAGGCCGCTGCCGTACAGGTAGCTGGCGCCGAGGCGGGTGGCGTCATCCAGCGCGTAGCTGACGCCGCCGGACGAGGTGAGTTTCTGGTCGTGGTCGAGGAAGATCCAATGCTGGTTGACCCAGGCCAGGTCGTCCGGCGCGAAGTTGTACTGGCTGCTGATGATGCGTTTGCCGATGGCCTTGCCGAGCGACGCATTGAAGTATGCCGACAGCGGCCCCTGCTCGTAGTTGGCGGTGAACTCCACGCCCTTCACCCGTCCTTCGGCGTAGTTGAAGGTGGAGTAGACCAGCGCGGAGCCGAACTGGCCCTCGTCCTGCAGGCGCCGCACCTTGCGGTAATACGCATCCACGCCCAGCGTCCAGGCATCGCCGAGGCGTTGCTGGACGCCCACGTCGAAATAGTCCGAACGCTCGGCCAGCGGCGTGTTGTTGCCGCTGTCCGCCACCGCGTTGGTGGTGCCGTCGAACTTCGCGATGTTGAAGCTCGCGATCATCTCGGTCGCCGGCGGGGTGAAGTAGCGCGAGTAGCCGGCGTGCACGGTGGTGCCGTCGCTGGCCTGCCAGACCAGGCCCAGGCGCGGGCTGAGCTGGCTCTCGCTGCGCACCAGTTGGTAGCGGTCGCCGCGCAGGCCGACGTTCAGCGTCCAGTTCTCGGCGAGGCTCCATTCGTCCTGCACGTAGGCCGACCAGGTTTTCGCGACGAGGCGGCTGCCGTCGAGGATGTTGATCGGCGTGGTGCCGGCCTGTTCGCCATCGGCATCGGCCGGGAACACCCAGGCATCGTTGCCGCTGACGGCACGCTCGAAGCTGCCCCAGATGCCGTAGCGCAGGGTATGGCGCCCACCCAGCGGCGTGGAGAAATCCGCCTGCAAGGTACTGGCGCGGTTGCTGCGGGTGACATTGGAGGCGACGCCGTTGAACATCAGCTCGCCGATCCGGTCCGGCGCGTAGGCGAGGCGGCTGTAGCGCTGGCCCACCGACACCTGGTAGTCGGTCGCACCCAGCTTGCCTTGCAGAGCGAGCACGCCGAAGCGGGTGGTCTCGCGCTGGCGTTCGTCGAGGTTGGCGGAGTTGAAGTCGACCGTATCCAGATAGCCGAACTGCGGCGTCTGGTTCGGATTGTTCGGGATCTGGAAGCGGTTGTTGGCGACGCCGAACAGCAAGCTCAGGCGGGTGTCGTTGTCGATCAGATAGCTGACGTCGCCGAAGCCCTTCACCTGATCGGTGTGGTCGTGGATCGGCTTCCTGCTCGACGTGGGGTTCTCGATCCCGGCGTCGCTCTCCAGGTAGTTGCCGGTGAAAAACCAGCTCCAGCGATCCTTGCTGCCCCACACCGACGCGTTCGGGTTCAGCGTGGCGTTGCTGCCGCCGGTGATGCCGACGCTGCCGCCGTTGCCCAGGTCGTGGCCGTTGCGGGTGGTGATATCGACCACCGCCGCAGTGCGCAATCCGTACTGCGCCGGCAGCGCGCCATCGAGCAGCGTCACGGTGTCGATCATGTGCGCGTCGAGGCTCTGGCCGAAGCCGCCGATCGACTCGGGGATGATCACGCCGTTGATACGGTACTGCAGGTTCGCATGGTCGCCGCGCACGTGCAGGCCGCCGTAGGAATCCTGCACCACGCCCGGCGCCTGCAGCAGCACCTGGTTCATCGGCGTGGACGCGCCCAGCGGCAGTTGCACGATGGCCTTGTGGTCGATCACGTACTGGCTGGATCCGGTATCCGGCGACAGCGCATTGCGCGCCTGGTCCAGCGCGGCGGAAACCGACACTTCACCGAGTTCCCGCACCGGCAGCGGGGGCTGGCCGCCGCTGCCTTCGGCGGCCACGGTGGCGTCGTCGGCGACCGGCGCGCCGGTGCTGGTCGGGGTGGGCTCGGCGGCGTGGATACCGCTCGCCAGCAGGGCGGCGGCGAGGGCCAGGGCAATCGGGGAGGCTTTCATCGAAGACCGGAGGTGGGGAGTTTTTGTAATGTTATAACATTCCTGTATCTGCAGAAGAGGCGCCCGGGCCGAAAGTCACGCCGGTCACAGCACGGTTGGCCCGCGCTTCACGCGCGACCTCTAGACTGCGAAGGCGCGGGGCGCGTCCGGCGTCCGCCATCGGAGCCACGCATGACCCCACCCGGCAAGCAGGTACCCGCCGTCGTCGTGCCGACCGCCCACGGCCGGATCACCGGCGCGATCCTGGATTTCGTCAGCGAGGTGCCCGACAGCACCGTCGGCAACAGTCCGCAACCAGCCACCGAGGCCCGCCGGCTGGCCGACCGCGCCGCCCGACGCGCCGCAGTCACCGCCGGCTCGCTGGCCTTGCCGCCGGGGCCGCTGGGCTGGCTGACCCTGCTGCCGGAATTGATCGCGATCTGGAAGATCCAGGCGCAGATGGTCAGCGACATCGCCGCCGCCTACGGTCGCCACGCCACGCTGGGGCGCGAACAGATGCTGTGGTGCCTGTTCCGCCACACCGCGGCGCAGGCATTCCGCGACCTGGTGGTGCGCATGGGCGATCGGCTGGTGTTCCGGCGCATGTCGCACGGCGTGATCGAGCGCATCGCCCGGCAGATCGGCATCAAGCTGACCCGGCGCACGCTGGGCAAGGGCGCCTCGCGCTGGCTGCCGGCGATCGGCGCGCTCGGCGTGGGCGCCTACGCGTACTACGACACCCGGCAGGTGGCCGGTACCGCGATCGCGCTGTTCGAAAGCGACATCGTGATGGAGCAGCTCGACGGGGATGCGCGCGACGATGAAGACCCGCGCAACGATGCCGCCACGCTGTCGCGCAAAGCGCCGCGCGGATGACGCCCGCGCCGCTTTGCGGCAAGCTGGTCCCCAACCTGCTGCCGGATGCCCGCGATGACGCCACGCCCTGATCGCCCCGTCGCGCTGATCACCGGCGCCGCGCGCCGCGTCGGCGCGGTGATCGCGCGCACCCTGCACACGGCCGGCTACGACCTGGCGCTGCACTATCGCCATTCGGCGGACGAGGCACACGCGCTGGCCGACGAGCTGCGGACATCACGCGCCGACAGCGTGCTGCTGGTGCAGGCGGACCTCGCCGACCTGGCCGCGCTCCCGGCATCCGTCGAGAGCGTCGTGGCGCATTACGGCCGACTCGACGCGCTGGTCAACAACGCCTCCGCGTTCTTTCCGACGCCGATGGGCAGCGTCACGCCGGCGCAGTGGAACACGCTGTTCGCCTCCAATGCGCAGGCGCCGTTCTTCCTGAGCCAGGCCGCGCTGCCGGCGCTCCGCGACGCGCACGGCAGCATCGTCAACCTGGTCGACATCTATGCCGAACGCCCGCTCGCCGACCACCCGCTGTACTGCATGGCCAAGGCTGCACTGGCGGCAATGACCCGCTCGCTGGCGCTCGACCTCGCGCCCGCGGTGCGGGTCAACGGCGTGGCCCCAGGCGCGGTGATGTGGCCCAGCGACGGCAAGCCCTACGCCGACCAGCAGGCGATGCTCGCGCGCACGCCCCTGCAGCGCGCCGGCACGCCCGACGACGTGGCCGGCACCGTGCTGTGGCTGCTGCGCGACGCGCCGTTCGTCACCGGCCAGATCATCCGGGTGGACGGCGGGCGCACGCTGTCGGTGTAGGAACCGCGGGCGATACTTTTCCGACCCTGGAATCCCGAATCCCGATCAAAAGCATCGCCCGCGAGCGGGCTTCTGCGAGGTGCCGGCGGAGTGAATCGGCAGCGTCATTTCTTCTTCGGCGCGAAGGCCTGCTGCAACAGGGCCTGGTCGAAGCCCGCGCTGGCCTCGCCCGCCTCGGCATAGCGATAGAGCGCGGCCGCGTAGATGCCCTGCAGCGCGGACTGGATCAGCCCGAGCAGGATGAAGCCGAGCACCACAATCACCACTGCCGCCACCGCCGCCACGATCGAATGCATGGCGATGGCGCCACCGACCAGCAGCGCGCCGACCAGCACCGCCACCAACATCAGCAGGCCGAACACCACGCCGATGCCGCCTTGGCCGATCAGGTTCTCGCCCCAGCTGCGCTTGAGCAGTTCCACGCTGTGCTTGACCGCGTCGATCGGGCCGACGTCCCTGCTCGCCAGCACCGGCACCACCAGGAAGGTGGCCACGGTCCAGGCCAGGCCGATCAGGCCGACCACGAAGCGGCCGATCAGGCCCAGGCGCTCCTGCACCATGCGCAGGAGCAGGCCGACGGTGGCGGCGATCAAGGCATAGCCGAGGATCTGCGGCAACCTGGCGCGCGCCAGCGCGAAGCCCGCTCCCACGCTGGTCGGCTCGCCGCGCAGGTGCATCAGCGCCACGCCGGTCAGCGCGGTCTGGAAGAAGATGATCACGAAGTACTGCACCAGGTAGAACGCGAACATCAGCAGGTAGGCACCCACCGACAGGCGCTCCTGGATCTCCTGCCCCGCATGCTCGCCGCCGAGCGCCATGACCGCGACCGGCACCAGGAAACTGGCCGCCACCAGCAGCGTGCACAACCCCGACAGCAGCGGAAACACCAGCAGCGACTTGTCCGAGCGCAGCACCGCCGCGCTCGCCTTCATCAACGCCCAGCTGCGCGCGAATTTTCCGGCCATGATTGTTTCCCCTTCGTGTCTGGATCCGACTTGTCTTGCAGGGCACGCACCGTCCGCCGCTGTTGCCGTCACCGGGAAAAAAGCCGGCGGGCCGTGCCCGCCCTGCGCCGGTGATGCGCCCCGCCAGCACCCACACCGCGTGCGCTGCAGTGTACCTGTTCAATCCGCCAGCGATTCCATCTGCAAGGGTTCGCGCTGTCGCGGAAACGCCGCCCACAACTCGGCCATGCTCAAGCCGCTGACCGGGTGGCGAAAATCCGGTGCGATATCGGCGATCGGACGCAGCACGAAGGCGTGCCGCAACTCGTTGCGCGGAATCTGCAGATGGCCGGGGCCGTCGATGACCAGCGCGTCGTAGAACACGATGTCGATGTCCAGCGTGCGGTCCGAATAACGCGGCACGTCGCGGCGCCGACCGTGGCGATCTTCCAGCGCGTGCAGCCAGTCGTTCAGCGCCTGCGGGGTCAGGTCGGTATCCAGCGCCACCGCGAGGTTCACGAACTCGGCGCCATCGAAACCCACCGACGCGCTGCGGTACGCCGGCGACACCGTGATTTCGCCGAAGCGTTCGCGCAAGGCGTCGATGGCCGCGACGAGATGTTTCCGCGGTTCGAGGTTGGACCCCAGACTCAGGTAGACACGCGCCATCGTCTCAACCACCCGCCGCCAGGCGTAGCGACTGTTCCTGCCGGTACGCCAGCGCGGCGCGCACGTCCTGCCCCGACGGCTGCTGGTACAGCGCCAGGCCGAACTCGGGCAGGAGCGCAAACAGGTGGTCGAAGATATCGCTCTGGGTGTTCTCGTAGTCCGCCCAGGCCACGCTGGCGGTGAAGCAATACAGCTCCAGCGGAATGCCCTGCGGGCCGCTGGCGAGCTGGCGCACCAGGCAGAACAGCCCGTGGTGGATTTCCGGATGAGTGTCGAGGTAGGCCTGCGCATAGGCGCGGAAGGTGCCCAGGTTGGTGAGCCGGCGACGATTGCCGGCCACTTCGCCGGCCTCGCCGAGTGCTGCGTTCCACCGCGCCACTTCCTGCTGCCTGGAGGGCAGGTAGTCGGCCAGCAGGCGCAACTCGGCCAGCCGCCCCAGCGTGTCCGCATCGAGAAAGCGCACGCTGGCCGCATCGATATAAAGCGCACGCTTGATCCGCCGCCCGCCCGTCTCCTGCATGCCGCGCCAGTTCTTGTACGAGTCGCTGATCAGGCGCCAGCTGGGGATGCTGGTGATGGTCTTGTCCCAGTTGCGCACCTTGACCGTGTGCAGCGCTATGTCGATCACGTCGCCATCGGCATTGAGCTGCGGCATCTCGATCCAGTCGCCGACCCGCAGCATGTCGTTCGACGACAACTGCACGCCGGCCACGAAGCCCAGGATGGTGTCCTTGAAGATCAGCATCAGCACCGCCGACATCGCGCCCAGCCCGGACAGCAGCAGGCCAATGTGCTTGCCGGTGACCGCCGCGATGATGATCAATCCGGCAACGACGAACAGGCCGAGCTTCACCAGTTGCACCAGGCCCTTGATCGATCGCTGCTGCCCGCGCGGGGTCTCCCGGTAGAGATCCTCCAGCGCCGACAGCGCGGCACTGATCGCCATCACCACGAAGAACACCAGCAACGCCGTCATCAGGTTGCCGACCAGCGCCTCGATACGAGGCGATACGCCCGGCACCAGCATGATGCCGTACTGGATCGCCAGTGCCGGCACCATCCGCGCCAGCCACTGGAAGGTGTGGCGCCGGAACAGGGCGTCATCCCATTTCCAGGTCGTGCGCCGGGCGATGCCGCGCACCACGCGCAGCAGCAGTCGCTGCGCCAGTTGACCGGCAAGCCAGGCCAGCGCCAGCAGCGCGATGACGCCCAGCGCGGTGCGCATCCAGGGAAGGTCGAGAAAGTTCTGCAAGGTCTGCATCAATTCGTTCCTGTCGGCTCGGAGCCCGCGCCATGGTCAGCGGGCAGGACGGGGCGGCATGGACCGCGGAAGGCACGTGGCCATCCTGACAAGCATGGCGGCCAGGCGGCACCGCAACAACCCCGGCGGGCCTTTCGACGCAGGCGCTATGGCGACCGCGTGCCGCGCTCGATGCACACACCCACCGCCTTCGCGCCGCGCACCGCACCGGGCTTGGACAGTTTCAGGCGCACCCAACGCACGCCGAACTCCTCGCGAATGATCGCCGCGCAGCGCTCGGCCAGCGTCTCGACCAGGCCGAAGCTCGATGCGCCGACGTAACCGATCAGCCGCTTGGACACGTCCTTGTAGTTGAGCGTCAGCGCAATGTCGTCGCTGGCCGCGGGCACCGTGTTGTCGAAAGCCATCTCGATGTCGAACGACAGCGTCTGCCGCACGCGGCGCTCCCAGTCGTAGATGCCGATGACGGCGTCGATGCGCAGGTCTTCGATGAACACGGTATCCATGGCGGTGACTGCTGTGGCGGGGCCGTACAGGGTCGGGTACGCGGCTTGCGGATGCAAGCCCGGGCGACGTGCCCCACGGCACACGCCCAGCGAACCCCCCGCCCAAGATGCGATCATGCGCCCATGACCGCCTTCAGCACCCTCCCGCTCAAACCCGCCCTGCTCGCCAGCGTCGACGCGCTTGGCTACACCGACATGACCCCGGTGCAGGCGCAGAGCCTGCCGCCGATGCTCGAAGGTCGCGACGTGATCGCGCAGGCGCAAACCGGCAGCGGCAAGACGGCGGCATTCGGCTTGAGCCTGCTGCAGGCACTGGACGTGGACACGATCCGGCTGCAGGCGCTGGTGCTCTGCCCCACCCGCGAACTGGCCGACCAGGTCAGCAAGGCGATCCGCAAGCTGGCCGCGAACATCCCCAACGTGAAGCTGCTGACCCTGTGCGGCGGCATGCCGCTGGGTCCGCAACTCGCCTCGCTGACGCACGACCCGCACATCGTGGTGGGCACGCCTGGCCGCGTGCAGGAACACCTGAAGCGGCAGAGCCTGCACGGCGGCGGCATCAAGGTGCTGGTGCTGGACGAGGCCGACCGCATGCTCGACATGGGTTTTGCCGAGGCGATCGACGACATCATCTCGCGCATCGCGAAGCACCATCAGACCCTGCTGTTTTCGGCCACGTACCCGGACGAGATCCGCGCGGTGAGCCAGCGCGTGCAGAACGATCCGGTTGAAGTGACGGTGGATGCGCCAGCCGACGCGAGGCCCGCGATCGAGCAGCGCTTCCACGAAGTGGAGCCGGCGCAGAAGCCCGATGCGCTGGCGCAGTTGCTGGCGGGCGAGCGGGGTGGGCAGGCACTGGTGTTCTGCAACATGCGCCGCGACGTCGACGCGGTGGCGCAGGAACTCGACCGCCGCGGCTACTCCGCGCTGGCCCTGCACGGCGACATGGAACAGCGCGACCGCGACGAGGTGCTGGTGCGCTTCGCCAACCACAGCTGCGCCGTGCTGGTGGCCACCGACGTGGCCGCGCGCGGGCTGGACATCGTGGCGCTGCCGCTGGTGGTCAGCTACGACGTCGCGCACGACCCGGAAACCCATACCCATCGCATCGGTCGCACCGGCCGCGCGGGCGAATCGGGCCTGGCGATCACCTTGTGCACGCCGCGCGAGCGGCCGAAGGCGGCGAACATCGAGGCGCTGAACGGGACGCCGCTGCCGTGGCGCCCGCTGAAGATCGCGCCGCCACGCGGCAAGGCCCTGCACCTGGCGCCGATGAAGACCCTGGTGATCGACGCCGGCCGCCAGGACAAGCTGCGCCCCGGCGACATCCTGGGCGCGCTCACCGGCGACGCGGGCCTCATCGCCGGGGACATCGGCAAGATCGACGTGTTCGCCACCCGCGCCTACGTGGCGATCAGCCGCGCGCTGGCCAACAAGGCGCTGGAGCGCCTGCGCGCCGGCAAGATCAAGGGCCGCAACTTCCGCGTGCGCGCGCTGAACTGACCCCACGGAGGCCCGCATGCGACGCCTGCTCACCCTGCTTGCCCTGCTGCTTGCCACTACCGCCTGCGGTGCGGCGATCCCGACCTATGGCTACCGCGTGGTGCGTGCCTATCCGCACGACACCTCGGCCTACACCGAGGGGCTGTTCTACAAGGACGGCTTTCTGTACGAGAGCACCGGCGAGAAAGGTGCCTCAAGCGTGCGCAAGGTGCAGCTGGAAACCGGCAAGGTGCTGCAGCGACTGGACTTGCCCGCGCAGTATTTCGGCGAAGGCATCGTCGCGTGGAACGGCGAGCTGATCCAGCTTACCTGGCAGGCCGGGACCGGTTTCGTCTACGGCCTGGACGACTTCAAGCTGCGCCGCAGCTTCAGCTATCCCGGCGAAGGCTGGGCGCTGACCCGCGACGAGCGCCGCATCTACATGAGCGACGGGTCGTCGGTGCTGCGCATCCTCGACCCGGCCACGCTGGCCCGCGTGGGCAGCATCACCGTCACCGCCGACGGCGCGCCGGTGACCAACCTCAATGAGCTGGAATGGGTGGACGGCGAGATCTACGCCAACATCTGGCTGACCAACCGCATCGCGCGCATCGATCCGGCCAGCGGCCATGTCGTCGGCTGGATCGACCTGACCGGCCTGTTCGACGTGAACAGCTTGCCGGTGCCGATGAACGACGTACTCAACGGCATCGCCTGGGACGCACGCGGCAAGCGCCTGTTCGTCACCGGCAAGCACTGGCCGAAGCTGTTCGAGATCGAGTTGGTGATACAGCCCGCGCGTTGAGCCGGCGGGATCTCAGCGGCCCAGCCAGCGCGCGGCAGCGCGGCCGGCGAGCAGGCCGCCGGCGAAGCAGGCGGTGAGCAGATAGCCGCCGGTGGGTGCCTCCCAGTCCAGCATTTCGCCGGCGCAGAACGTGCCCGGGCGGGCGCGCAGCATCAGGCCGGCATCGAGCGCTTCGAGCCGCACGCCGCCGGCGGTGCTGATCGCCTCGGCGATCGGCCGCGGCCCGCGCAACCGCAACGGCAAGGCCTTCAGCTGCGCGGCCAGCGCGAGCGGATCGGCCAGCGTGGCCTTGTCGGCAAGCTCGAACACCAGCGCGCACTTCGCCGCGTCCAGCCCGGCGCGGCGGCGCAGCCAGTCGCCGATGCTGTGCTTGCCGCGCGGTGCGGCGAGGCGTTCGGCCAGCACCGCCTGCGCGTAGCCCGGCACCAGGTCCAGCATCAAGCCGGCCTCGCCGCGCGCGGCGATCTGCTCGCGCAGCTCGGCGCCGATCGCGTAGACCAGGCTGCCCTCGATGCCGTATTCGCTGAGCACGAATTCGCCCTGACGCGAACGGGCCGTGCCGTCGCGGTCCACCCAGTGCGCCACCACCGGTTTCAGCGGAGCGCCGGCGAAGCGACTGCGCAGGTGGTCGCTCCAGTCGAGCTCGAAACCGCAGTTCGCGCTCTGCAGCGGCGCGATGTCGATGCCGGCGCGTTGCAGCGGCGCCACCCAGCCGCCGTCGGAGCCCAGTTGCGGCCAGCTGGCGCCACCGAGCGCGAGGATCGTCGCGCCGGCGTGGATCATCCGCTCACCTTGCGGCGTGGCGAAACGCAGCGCGCCATCCGCCTGCCAGCCGAGCCAGCGATGATGCATGTGGAAACCCACGCCCGCGTCGCGCACGCGGCGAACCCAGCGACGCAGCAGCGGCGCCGCCTTCAGATCCTGCGGAAACACGCGACCGGAACTGCCGACGAAGGTCGCCACGCCAAGCTCGGCCGCCCACGCGCGCAATGCCGGCGCATCGAACGCGGCCAGCCAGCGGCCGACCTCCGCCTGGCGCGCGCCATAGCGGGCCACGAACCGATCCGGCGCCTCGCCGTGGGTGAGGTTGAGGCCGCCCTTGCCGGCCAGGAGAAACTTGCGCCCGACCGAGCCCATCGCGTCGTACAGGTCCACCTCGACGCCCGCGGCGCGCGCGGTCTCCGCCGCCATCAGGCCGGCGGGGCCACCGCCGATGACGGCGAGTCGGGGCGTTGCGGGGATAGACATCCGGCCATGGTCGCACGCGTCACCAAACGACGCATGCCGGCGCGTCGGTGCAGTCTGAATCGAAACTGACCGCGGCATGCTGTTCGGGGGCGCAGGGCGCACTTCCGGGCAACACTCCATTCGGCAAGTTCTTTCGCCGCGCGGCGCTGCGGAAAACGTAATTTCATTCGACAATGCGATTATGTTCGCGGGCCACGTGAAATCGCTGAATAATCCAGGAAGGGAGACCTTGCCTGATGGAATCCTTCATCACCAGCGCTGCCGCCCATGCCTTTCATGGCGCCGTTTCAGCCGGGCTCCCGAGCAAGCGGACGCAGCGCAACATACCGCAAATAATTACGCCATCCGGGACCGCCCGATGACGCTCGAACCGTTGTGACGAAAATCACTGCGAGCCGGAAAAAGTCCTATTGACCGGATTAATCGCAGCGCCATACCGTCGTGCGGTTCGCCAACGGGGAGTTTGGCGAATGATCCTGTCAAGCAGCCATGCAATGACGCATGGCCTGCAGTCAATGGCATGCGACATGCCCGCAGCTGGCCCTCAAGGACTCACCAGGGGAGGGCCGACCGAAGCGGGTACGGGATCGTCGGTCCGCTTCAAAAAATCACGGATGCCGTGCACGCGCGGCAAATCAACCAATGAGGCGCGGGCAGTCTCAGGGCAGCGCTTTGCCTCAAAAAACTTCGGGAGTCACCATGCCAAGTCATCATCGTCTCAAGTTGCTGGCCGCCGCGATCAGTTTCGCGGCAGCCGGTGCGCTGGGCGCCACGCCAGCCAGCATCACCAGCGGCACCACTTTCGTCGCGCTGAACCAGCACGCCACCGTGCTGCGTCAGGGCGACGTGGTCAGCGGCGCGCTGTCCAGCGCACAGCCGATGCACATCGAGGTGGCGCTGAAACTGCGCAACCCGGCCCAGCTGCACAGCTTCATCGCCACCGCCAAGAGCTCGCCGCTGTCGATGGTGCAGCGCTCGATGACGACGCCGCAGTTCGTCACCAGCTATTCGCCCACCGCCACGCAGGCGAACAGGGTGGCGGCCTGGCTGCGCGCAGCCGGCTTCACCAACGTGCAGATCTCGCCAAACCGGATGCTGGTGTCGGCCGATGGCCGCGCCGATACCGCCGGCGCCGCGTTCAAGACCACGTTTGCCCAGGTGCGCACCAAGGATGGCCGCATGGCGTACATGCACAACGACGACGTGCACATCCCTGCCTCGCTGCAGGACGTGGTGCTGTCGGTGATCGGCTTGCAGAGCGTGCACCAGGCGCACACCTTCGCCAAGCCGATGCAATCGGGTTACACCACGCAGGCAGTGACCGGCCACAACCCGGTCGAGTTTGCCTCGATCTACGGCGGCAGCGGCGTGACCACGGCGGCCGGCGTGCCGGTGGGCATCGTCACCCAGGGCAAGATCACCCAGACGATTACCGACCTCAACACGTTCACCTCGCAGAACGGCCTGCCGACGGTGACCACGCAGACGGTCAACACCAACGGCACCAGCAGCGACACCAGCGGCCTGGGCGAGTGGAGCCTG
>MKTU01000073.1 GCA_001898415.1 Rhodanobacter sp. 67-28
CGTTCATGTGCGGCGTGTCGCAGAGCATGGGCATGCTGCTGGTGTTCCGCGCGCTGCAGGGCGCGGTGGCCGGCCCGATGTACCCGATCACGCAGAGCCTGCTGATCAGCATCTACCCGCCGGCCAAGCGCGGCATGGCGCTGGCCCTGCTGGCGATGGTGACGGTGGTGGCGCCGATCGCCGGGCCGATCCTCGGCGGCTGGATCACCGAGAACTATTCGTGGCCGTGGATCTTCTTCATCAACCTGCCGATCGGCATCTTCGCCAGCGTGGTGGTGGCCAACCAGCTGCGCGGCAAGGTCGAGAAGACCGAGCGCCCGCGCATCGACTACGTCGGCCTGATTACCCTGATCATCGGCGTCGGCGCGCTGCAGATCGTGCTGGACAAGGGCAACGACGCGGACTGGTTCAACTCCAACTTCATCATCGTGGCCAGCATCATCTCGGCCATCGCGATCGCGATCTTCCTGATCTGGGAGCTGACCGACCCCGACCCGATCGTGGACCTGAAGCTGTTCCGCCACCGCAACTTCACCACCGGCACGGTGGCGATGGTGCTGGGCTACGCAGCGTTTTTCGCCATCGCGCTGCTGGTGCCGCTGTGGCTGCAGCAGAACCTGGGCTACACCGCCACCTGGGCCGGCTTCGCCACCGCGCCGCTGGGCGTGATCCCGGTGCTGCTGACCTTCTTCGTGGGCAAGTACGCCACCCGCATGGACCTGCGCCTGCTCGCCGCGGCGTCATTCCTGGTGATGGGCGCGACCTGCTTCATGCGCGCGGACTTCTACCTGCAGATCGACTTCTACCACGTGGCGATGGTGCAGCTGCTGCAGGGCCTGGGCGTGGCGCTGTTCTTCATGCCGACGCTGACCATCCTGCTGTCGGACCTGCAGCAGGACGAGATCGCCGCCGGTTCCGGGCTGTCGACCTTCCTGCGCACGCTGGGCGGCAGTTTCTCCGCCTCGATCACCACGCTGATGTGGACCCGCGGCGCGGTGAACCACCACGAGCAGCTGGCCGAGCACATCACGCCCTACAGTCCGGTCAGCCAGGCCGCGATGCAGCAGCTGGGCCACGGCGATCCGCAACTGGGCGGCAGCGTGATCAACGGCATGATCACCCAGCAGAGCTACCAGATCTCGTTCAACGAGGTGTTCCACGCGCTGGGCTGGATCTTCATCGGCCTGATGCTGGTGATCTGGCTGGCCAAGCCGCCGTTCACGCCGAAGGCGCGGCCGGTCGCTGGCGGGCACTGAGGCGATCGGTCAGAGATCGAAGCCGATGCCCACCAGCGCCATGGTTTCGCCGCGGTTGGGCTGATGCAGGCGAGCGTTGGAAACGTGCCGGATCTGGAAGCTGAAACGGTGCCCTTGCCAGCCGAGCGTGGTGACGAACTCGTACGGGCTGCTCAGCGCCTGCGTGCGTGCGGTGTTGAATGCCGGCTGGAAACTGGCGAACCAGTGGCCCGGCGCACCATCGGCCGTGCGGTACTGCAGGCGCGCACCGGCGGCCAGTAGCCAGGCTTGCTCCCGGGTGGGGTAGCGATTGTCGCGAAAGCGTGCGATGTCGCGGCCATCGATCCAGCCCAGCGAGACGTCGGGTGCCAGGCTCCAGCGGCTGTCGCCGATCGCATGGTCGTCGAACACCGCTTCGACGAACAGCGCGGGAGTGCCATGCCCATCCATGTAGCTGCGCCCGCCCTGCACCTGCAGATGGACCGATTGCGCCAGCAGCGGCAGCGGAGACGACGCCAGCGCCAGCAGCAGCAGGCGGGCGGAAAACGGGACGTGCATGGCAACCTCGGACGGGGCGGAATTTTAGTGAACTTGATGGTTCACTAAATAACGTCGAACCGAAGTGAAACCAAGGGGTGGCGAAGAATGATTGCCGCGATCCCCCGCGGCCACGGGATGCCCCTGCCGTTGCAGGGGTTCCCGTGCGCGTTCCGCCGGAACTTCAGCGACCGGCCGGCGCCTGCAGGCTGGGGCTGTCCAGGTCCAGCGCGGTGGATTGCAGCAGCACCGCCTGCGGATGATCCTTGCGGATCGCCGCGCCGAACTGCGCGGCATCGCCCACCACCACCACGTGCAGGTCGTCGGCCGCCAGGTGCTTGCGGGCATATTTCTCGATCTGCTTCGGCGTGACCGCCTGCACCTCGGTGACGTACTTGCCGATGCTGTCGAGCGGCACGCCGTAGATCGCCAGTTCGGCGACCTCGCCGGCCAGCCCCGCGGTGGTCTCCAGGCTGCGGCCGTAAGCGCCGATCAGGGTGGCCTTGCGCGCAGCGAGTTCATCGGCGTCCACGCGGCTGTCGCCCAGCTGCTTGAACTGGCCCAGCATCAGCTCGACCACCTGCGGCGCGGACGGGTTCTTGGTTTGCGCCGAGGCCAGCCAGACGCCGCCATCGCCCAGCCCCTGCAGCCGGCTGCCGGCGCCGTAGGAGAGGCCGCGCTTGATGCGGATTTCCTCGTTGAGGCGTGCCGAGTACGAACCGCCCAGCACCGCGTTGGCCACGCTGCCGACGTAGTAGCTGTCGTCGCGGCGCGGCGGCGCGGCGTGCGCGGCGACCACGCCGGCCTGGCCGGCACCGTGCTGGTCGATCAGCAGGATCGGCGGCAGCTGGCTGGCGGCGCTGCCGGCCGGGCGTGGCGGCAGCGGCGTGGCCGGCTTGGCCCAGTCGCCGAAGCTGGCCTGCGCCAGCTGCAAGGCCTGCGCGGGAGTGATGTCGCCGGCGAGGATCAGGATCGCGTTGTCCGGCCGGTACAGCGCGTCGTGCAGGCGTTGCACGTCGGCGCGGGTGATGCGCTTGAGCGAGTCGGGCGTGCCGTGGCGCGAATGGCCATAGGCGCCTTCGCCGAACACGCCGCGGTTGGCCGCCAGCGAGGCCAGCGCGGTGGGCTGGCTCAGCTGCAGGCGCAGGTCGTCGATCGCCTGGCTGCGGGCGCGCTGCACCTCGGTCTCGGCGAAATCCGGCTGGCGCACCACTTCGGCCAGCAGGCCCAGCGCCTGCGGCAGTTTCGGCGTGGTCACGGTGATGCCGATGGCGCTCTCGTCCCAGCCTGCGGAAGCATCCAGCGAGCCGCCCAGCGCCTCGGCGGCGGCAGCGATCTGCGGCGCGCTCCTGCCCGCCGCGCCCTTGCTCAGCAGGTTGGCGGTGAGGTCGGCCAGGCCGGCCAGCCGCGGCGGGTCCATCTCGCCGCCGCGGCGCACCCACAGCTGCGCGGTCACCAGCGGCAGGTTGGCGCGGCGCACGCTGATGACCTCCAGGCCGTTGGGCAGGGTCTGCGCGGTGGGCGTGGGCACGTTCAACTGCGGCGCCGGACCGGGTGCCGGCGGCGTGGCCGGAAAATCGGTCGCGGCAGCGATGCCGGCGGTCAGCGCGATGGCCGTAAAGACGGCCAGACGAAAATGGTTGGCGCGGCTCATTTCGCTGCTCCCTTGGCGGTGTCCGGTGCGGCCTTGGCCTGCGGCAGGTAGTCGATGGTCACCTTCTTCGCGCTGGTGACGTATTTCTGCAGCACGCGATGCACGTCGTTCGCGCTGACTTTCTGCAGCGCGGCCAGGTCGTCGTTGACGTGCTGCACGTTGCCGTCGATCAGGCTGGCCTGGCCGAGCGCGAAGGCGATGCCCTGCGCGGTCTGGCGCTGTTTCAGTTCGCTGGTGAGCAGTTGCGTCTTGACCTTGTCCAGCTCGGCGTCGGCGATCGGCTGGGTCGCCAGCCAGACTATTTCCTCGTTCAGCAGTTTCTCCGCCTGGGCCGGTTCATGGCCGCTGGCGAGCACCGCGTAGACGCTGAACAGGCCCGGGCCCACGCGGGTGTCGGCAAACGCGCCGATCTCCTGCGCGACCTGGTGGCGATACACCAGCGACTGGTACAGCCGCGAGGAATCGCCCTGCGACAGCAGCGCGGCGGCCACTTGCAGCGGAATGCGGTCGGCGCTGTCCGATGCAGGCGGGATCAGCCAGGTCATCGCCACCGCCGGCAGCGGGGCGGTCTCGCTGGTGACGGTGTAGCGCTTGTCCTGCTTGCGTACGGGCTCCTTCGCGGTGACTTGCGGGATCGGCGTGGCCGGCCTGGGAATCCAGCCGAAATACTGGTCGACCCAGGCATCGAGCTGCCTGGGGTCGAAGTCGCCGGCCACGATCAGGGTTGCGTTGTCCGGACGATAGAAAGTGCGGTGGAAGTCGATCACGTTCTGCAGCGAGGCGGCTTCCAGGTCCTCGATGCTGCCGATCACCGGGCGCTGGTACGGATGCACCGTGTACGACTTCGGGTCGATCGCGTTGAACAGCTTGCCGTACGGATTGGCCAGCACGCTCTGGCGGTATTCCTCCTCCACCACCGCGCGCTCGGAGGTGAAGTTCTTCTCGTCCACGTTGAGGTTGGACAGTCGCTCGGCCTCGGCCCACAGCAGGGTCTGCAGGTGGTTGCCGGGCACGATCTCGAAATAGTTGGTGACGTCGTCGCCGGTGGAGGCGTTGTTGGCGCCGCCGACGTCCTCGGTGAGCCGGTCCATCTGCTCGGCGTGCATGTGCTTCGTGCTCTTGAACATCAGGTGCTCGAACAGGTGCGCGAAGCCGGAGCGCCCCTGCGGATCGTCCTTGGAGCCGACGTGGTACCAGACCTGCACCGCCACGTTGGGACTGGCGTGATCCTCCACGCTGAGCACCTGCAGCCCGTTGGGCAGGGTGCGCTGGTGATACTGGATCGGGGGGATGCTCAGCTGCGCCGCCGTGGCCGGGGGCGGGGCCCACGCGGCGCAGGCGATCAGCGGGACAAGCAGCACGAGGCGCGGCAGGCGCAGGTTCATCCGGTGCACTCCTTCCTGGGCAAGGCGCCTACCTTAGCAAGCTCGCCGGGGATCGTGCGCGTGACTTGCGGCCGCGGCGCGACGACCGACCGGTGACAGTGGTGGCCGAGCCCGAGGTGCGCGATCATCGCCCGCCTGGCCAATGCCGCACGGCAGGCCTTCCCGCATCTCGCCGACCGCTTTTTCGCCGACACGCCTCTTGCGCCGTCGACCTGCCCGACCCGGAACCCTCGATGCCGCCCGCCCGCCGCGACTCCGTTTTCGCCAACCACAACTTCCGCCTGCTGTTCGGCGGCAGCACGATCTCGATGCTGGGCGACCAGTTCACCCTGGTGGCGCTGCCGTGGCTGGTGCTGAAACTCACCGGCAACCCGGCCGCGCTGGGGCTGGTGCTGGCGGCGATGGCACTGCCGCGTGCGCTGTTCATGCTGATCGGCGGCGCGGTGGTGGACCGGCTGTCGCCGCGCCGCGTGCTGCTCGCCGCGCGCGGGGCGAACGCGCTGCTGGTGGCGCTGCTGGCCGCGCTGGTGCTGCTGGGCGACATCCGCATGTGGCTGGTGTACCTGATCGCGCTGGGCATCGGCCTGTCCACCGCGTTCGCCTACCCGGCCGGCTCGGCAATCCTGCCGCAACTGGTGCGCAAGGATCAGCTGCAACCGGCCAATGCGCTGGTGATGGGCATGCGCCAGCTCAGCATGTTCGTCGGTCCGGCGCTGGCCGGCGTGGTGATCAGCGCGGGCGCGCACGGCGCACAGCCGCAGGCGGTGCAGGATGCGGAGGGGCTGGGCCTGGCGTTCGCCATCGACGCGGCCAGCTTCGCCTTCTCGCTGGGGTCGCTGCTGCTGATCCGCGTGCACAGCGACTTCGATCCGAAACCCGCCGCGGGCGGCGTGCTGGCCAACGTGGCCAGCGGCGTGCGGATGATCTGGGCCGACCTGCCGCTGCGCGCGTTCATGCTCTACGCGGCCGTGGTCTCGGTGTTCGTCGGCGGCCCGCTGCAGGTGGGCCTGCCGGTGCTGGCCGATACGCGGATGGATCTGGGCGCCGCCTCGCTCGGCATCCTGATGACCGCCAACGGCGGCGGCATGCTGCTGGGCAGCTTTCTCTCCGGCCCGGCCAGCCGCGTCGTGCGCGGCCGCCTCGGCCTGATGGTGCTGACCATCGACAGCCTCGCCGGCCTGGCCCTGGCCACGCTGGCGCTGGTGCATGCGACGGTCACCGGCGCGGTGCTGCTGGCCGCCACCGGCGTGCTCGCCGGCATCGCGCAGATCGCCATCGTCAGCTGGATCCAGCGTCGCGTGGCGCCGGAAATGATGGGCCGCGCCATGAGCGTGCTGATGTTCACCTTCATGGGCCTGGGGCCGATCTCGGCCGCGATCGCCGGCAGCCTGCTCAGGCTGATCCCGCTCACCGGCCTGTTCGCCGGCGCCGGCTTGCTGCTCACCGCGATCGCCCTGGGCTGCATGCGCAGCCCGGCGCTGCGCAGCATCGGGGCAGCGCCGGCGGCGACGGCGGCGTCCTGATCCTGCCGCCGCGCACTTTGCATTAGAGTCGGATGGCCGGATGGCCGCGGAGCGCGGCCGCGCACATCGCAAAACAGGGGAAATCGCCATGGATACTCGACGCTGGTTGGTCGCGCTGGTGCTGCTGTGCGCCACGTTCCTGCACGCCGAACCGGTACCGCTTGCCGATCTCGCACGGCACATGCAATACGAAGCCGTGAAGATTTCGCCTGACGGCAAGTACCTTGCCACCACCGCCCTGGTGGATGGCCACAGTCTGCTGGCGCTGATTCGCCTGGCCGACAAGAAGGGGCAGCTGATCCGCCAGCGCAACGAAGACGCGGTGACGGACTTCTGGTGGATCTCTCCCACCCGCGTGGTGTACACGGTGGGGACACGGCTGGGTGGCTACGACCGCCCGTTGCCCACCGGCGAGTTGTATGCGGTCAATGCCGATGGAACAGGCTCGACCATGCTGTACGGCTTTCGCAAGGACGGCATGACCACCGGTACGCTGGTCAAGCAGGTGGTGAGCGAACGCGGCTCGGCGGAGTTCATCGGCACCATTGCCGGCGATCCGAAACACATCCTGGTCGCTACCCGGCTGTGGGACGCCAACGGCAAGCATGGGGTGTTTGCCACCGCCTCCCGCATGGACGTGCGCACCGGCAAGTTGCGGGAAATCACCACCGCACCGATGCGCGACGCATTTTTCGTCGGCGACCATCAGGGCCGGATCCGCTTTGCCTGGGGCGAGGACGAGCAGGGCGACGTCCGGGTGTTCCAGCTGCCGCTCGGGGGCGGCGACTGGAAGCCCATGCCCGAACTGGGTGCCAGCCATTCCGTGCCGACCGCCTTCGACCGTGATGACAGCGGGGCGTACTTCAGCTGCCCGGCCCCCAGCGGCGGTTTCGGCATCTGCCGCTGGAGCGAAGACAAGCCCACGCTGCAGGAGGTGTGGAGCAATCCCACGGTCGAGTCCGATGGCCTGCTGCAGGGGCTGGCCGAAGACGACATCGCCGGCGTCGCCTACATGGATGGCCGCGCCGGCATCGCGCCATTCGACATGCAGTCGCCGGCGGCACGCATGCTGGTGGCGCTGATGAAGCAGTTCCCGGGCGAAAGCGTGCGCTTCGTCTCCGGCACCAGCGATGGCAGCCTGAGCGTGGTGCTGGTGGAGGCCGACGCCGATCCGGGCACGTTCTACCTGTTCGACGCCAAGGCCGCAAGGCTGACGCCGCTGCTCAAGCGCGCGCCGTGGATCAATCCGCAGTCGATGGCGACCAAGCAGCCGTTCGAGTTCGCCGCGCGGGACGGCATGAAGCTGCAGGGCTACCTGAGCTACCCGCCGGGCCATGAGCAGGACAAGCACCTGCCCACGGTGGTGATGGTCCATGGCGGCCCGTTCTCCGTGCGCGACCGCTGGGAGTACGACGCCGACGTGCAGGCGCTGGCGACGCGCGGCTACGTCGTGGTGCAGGTCAATTTCCGCGGCTCGGGCGGCTACGGCTACGCGTTCGAGCAGGCCGGCTGGCGCGAGTGGGGCGGCAAGATGCAGGACGACGTCACTGACGCCACGCGCTGGGCCATCGCCCAGGGCATCGCCGACCCGCAGCGCCTGTGCATCTACGGCGCCAGCTACGGCGGCTATGCCGCGCTGGAAGGCGCGGTGAAGGAGCCGGACCTCTACCAGTGCGCGATCGGCTACGTCGGCATCTACGACCTGCCCCTGATGTACCGGCGCGGCGACATTCCCGAAACGGTCAGCGGCGAGAATTACCTGAAGCGCCAGCTGGGCGACGACATGGCGCAACTGGCGCAGCGCTCGCCGATCAACCAGCTCGATGCGCTCAAGGCGCGGGTGATGCTGGTGGTCGGCGGCCAGGACCGGCGCGTGCCGCCGATCCAGGGCGCGAACCTGCACGAGGCGCTGCTCAAGCGCCACGTGCCGCACGTCTGGCTGGAAAAGCCCGGCGAGATGCACGGCTTCTACGACGAGGCCAACGTCGCCGAGCTGTACGGGAAGATGCTCGACTTCATCGGTTCGAGCATCGGACCCGGCGTCACGGCAGGCGGCAAGTAGGCGCGCGGCACTCGATTCGCTGTTCGCCACTCGAACCGCAGTTGCCGATGGCGGGGACCGGGAACGCGCCGCACCCGCGGCTTCAGGCCCTGCGGCGCGCTGCCGCGGCGTACGGCAGGGCGAACAGGTACAGGCCGCTGAACAACTGCGCGAACAGCGGCGGCAGCGGCGCATAGGTCAGCCATGCCGGCGGTTCGTGCGGGCTCATCCCGCGCCAGGCGAAGTTCGCGATCACGGTCAGGGTGAACACGATCGACAGCCAGCGGTGGCTCTGGCGGATCCACTGGCTCGCGCTCATGCCGCGCCCTTCGCCCTGGCCTCGATCATCTTCCAGCCATTGCCGGAGGGATCGCGGAAGCCTGCATCCACGGTGCCGTAGCGGCGCATCGGCTCCTGCGTGAACTCCACGCCCAGCGCTTGCAGCCGCTCGAAAGCGGCCTGGCAATCGTCCACCGCCAACACCAACGGCGGCATCGCACCCTTGGCCACCATCTCGCAGAGCGTCTGCGCAGTCGCCGCGTCGTGGACCGGCGGCCCCGGCCTGAACAGACCGAGCTGGAACGAGGGCTGCTCCGGATGCTGCACGGTGAGCCAGCGATAGTCGCCGTTGCGCGCATCGGCACTGACGACAAAGCCCAGCTTTCCGACATAGAAGGCGAGCGCTTCATCCTGGTCGCGGACATAGAGTCCGGCTACATCGACACCTTGAGTCATGGGACCTCCGTGGATTGGAGTGCCTTTTTACCGGGGGCCGCACGGCGGCGCTTCTCCGAAACTGCGCTCCTGAGGTCGGGCCGGTGCGCGGCGCGCACGAAGCATTCCGGAACATGTCCGTGTCCATGCCCGATCGCGCGCTGGCGCGCGCGGAATTCGCCCGGACTCTCGCCGGTGATGTCGCGGAAGATCCGCCCGAACGTGCCGATGCTGTTCCAACCGGTCCGCAGCGCGATCTCGGTGACCGGCAGATCGCCATCGCGCAGCAGCGCCGTGGCGCGTTCGATCCGGCGCGTGAGCAGATAGCGATGCGGCGGCACGCCGAACGCTTCCCGGAACGAACGCGCGAAGTGCGCCGCCGACACCGCGCTCACCTGCGCCAGCCGCCCGACCGGCCACTCCTCGTGGGAGGCTGCGTCCATCCGGTCCTTCGCGCGCAGCAGGCGGCGCAACAATTCGGGATTCTGGCTCATTGGCTTCTTGCCCCGTGTAACGACCTCGCACCGGCGTAGCACAGCGGGCGGGACATGCGGATGACTACGCCGGACAGTGCGGCAAAAGCCCCCGGTACTGCAAGCACGGCTGGCAGCCCAAAGCGTTTCATACGCCGCGCCTGATGACCCCAGCAAGACGAAGCAGCGGATGCGCGGGCATGGCGGCCAATGATGTTGCATGACGACGAGACGAATGTTCGAGCTGCAGAACACCAATCAACGAACGGCATGATCCAGGCAGGAGTCATAGCAGAACCACGGCCAGTCCACGAAGAAATGCCGGACCATTTCCCTGATAAGGATTTCCCCTAATACCCAGTCACCTGGGCCCGACCTCGATCTTCTGTCCTTTGAACAGTGCCCATCGGCGAGGCACCCCAGCTCGAAGGCCGGTGTTGCCGGAAGTACCGACGCAGGATCATTATGTGCAGACTTCAGGGGGAAGCACATGGAAAAGTCGAAGGGAAAGGCTCGGCCGAGTCACGAGATGACCGGCCGCTGGTACCGGCCGTGCGTCATCGCTTTTGCAGTGGCATCGGCACTCGGACTGTCTGGCTGCGGAGGCGGCGGCAGCAACGTCACCCCTTCGACACCGCCACCTCCCCCACCACCTGCCGGCGGCAGTGGCTTCGCCGGTGGCAAGGTGATCGTCGGCTCCCACGATGTCGTTGTCTGGACCGATGACATCCAGGGTTCGATTGATCTGATCAAGGATGGCACCGGCACGTTGGTGCTGACCGGGACCGGCAGCTATACCGGCGGTACCACGATCGACGAAGGCACGTTGCAGCTTGGCAACGCCGGCACGACCGGCTCGATCACGGGAGACGTGAAAGACAACGGCTTCCTGGTGTTCAACCGCAGCGACGACGTGACCTTCAGCGGAATCGTGAGCGGAAGCGGTTCACTCGAGCAAGCCGGCAAGGGCACGTTGACTCTGACTGGCGCCAACACCTACACCGGTGGTACCACGATCAGTCATGGCACGTTGCAGCTTGGCAATGGAGCCACGACCGGATGGATCGCAGGGGACGTGGCGGACAACAGCTCCCTGGTGTTCAACCGTAGCGACAATGTGACCTTCAACGGAATCGTGAGCGGGAACGGTTCGCTCGAGCAAGCCGGCAAGGGCAAGTTGACGCTGACCGGCGCGAACACCTACACCGGCGGCACCACGATCAGTCATGGCACCCTGCAGCTGGGCAATGGGGGTGTAACCGGTTCGATCAACGGCGATGTGTTGGACTATGGATCGCTGGTGTTCAATCGTAGCGATGACCTGATTTTCAAGGGCATCGTAAGCGGCGGAGGTTCGCTTGCGATAGCCGGCAAGGGTACGTTGATCCTGACGAACGACAGTACGTATACCGGCGGCACCACGATCAACGACGGTCCGCTTATGTATGGCACCGGCGGCACGCTGCAGCTCGGCAACGGTGGCACGACCGGCTCGATCACCGGTAACGTGATAAATGACGGATCACTGATATTCGACCGCAAGGATGATGTGACGTTCACGGGCGCCGTCACTGGCCGTGGTTCGCTCGAGCAAGCAGGCGAAGGTACATTGACGCTGACTGGCGACCACTGGTACTTCGGCGGCACCCTGATCAGCCGAGGAACATTGCAGTTGGGCAACGGCGGCACGACCGGCTCGATTGCCGGCAACGTGACGGACAACAGCTCCCTTGTGTTCAATCACGGCGGGGACGTGCGGTTTGGCGGCGCGATCAGTGGTAACGGGTCGTTGGAGCAGGTCGGCAAAGGCACGCTGACGCTGACTGGCTTAAATACGTACACCGGCGGCACCACGATCAGCAACGGCATACTGCGGTTGGGCGACGGCGGGACGGACGGGTCGATCGTTGGCGATGTGCTGGATAAGGGATCGCTGGAGTTCAAACTCCACAACGACTTCACATTCAACGGCATCGTCAGCGGCGACGGCTCTCTGGAGCAAGCCGGCAGCGATACATTGACGCTGACGGGCACCAACACCTACACCGGCGGCACCACGATCAGCAGTGGCAGGTTGCGGCTCGGCGACGGTGGCGTATCCGGCTCGATCATCGGTGACGTGGCGGATAACGGATTCCTGGAGTTCGATCGCAGCGGCGATGTGACTTTCAACGGAATCGTGAGCGGGAGCGGTTCGCTCGAGCAGGCAGGCAAGGGCACGTTGACGCTAAGCGGCACCAACACCTACGCCGGCGGCACCACGATCAGCAACGGCACTTTGCAGATCGGCAACGGCGCAACGGCGGGATCGATCATTGGAGACGTGATGGACAACGGGTCGCTGGTATTCAACCGCAGCGACAACATGACGTTCAATGGCCGGATTGGCGGCTACGGTTCGCTGGTGAAGGTGGGCGGAGGTGCATTGATCCTGGGGAACGACAACCAGTACACCGGCGGTACCACGATCAGCGCGGGGACGCTGCAAGTCGGTGACGGAGGCACGACCGGCTGGATTACTGGCGATATCACGAATAACGGATCGCTGGTGTTCGATCGAAGTGACGGTCAAATCTTCAGCGGAATCGTCAGTGGCAGTGGATCGCTGGAGCAGGCGGGCAAGGATACATTGATTCTGAAGGGCGCCAACACATACACCGGCGGTACCGCGATCAGCCAAGGAACGTTGGAGATTGGCATAGGCGACACAAACGGATGGATCACCGGCGATGTGCTGGACAATGGATCGCTGGTGTTCAATCGCAGCGATGACGTAGTTTTCAGTGGCCTCGTCAGCGGCGGCGGCGGCTTGGAACAAATGGGACCAGGCACGCTGGTCCTGACAGGTGACAACACATATACCGGCGGCACCACTGTCAACAGCATACAGTCCGGCGTTTCCGTGTTGCAGATTGGGAACGGCAGTACGCACGGATCAATTGAAGGTGATGTGGTAGTCAACTATGGAATGCTGGTATTCGATCGCAGTGACGACGTTACCTTCGATGGACTCATTAGCGGCTATGGAAGTGTCATCAAGAGCGGTGAGGGCACGTTGATCCTCTCGCAAACCAACACTTATAGCGGCGGCTCCACAGTAGAGCAGGGTGTTCTGGAAGTCCTCGCCGGCACTGGGCTCGGTACCGGGAGCATCTCAGTAGGGAGCGCTTCCGCTCAGTACACGGGACAAATCCTGAAATTAGACACCGGTGCGGATCTCCCCAACAATGTCTTTCTATACGACGGCGCGACACTGGATAACTCCGGCACGATCCACCAATCCGTCTCCAACGCCACGGTGCAATCCAGTGACTCGGGTAGCGTCACGGTGGTGAACCGTGACGGTGCGCGCATTGACGGAAGCTATCAGGGAATCCAACTGGGATACGGCGGAAGCATCAGCAACGGTGCTGGTAGCGTCATCAGCGGTTTCACTCGTGGAATCTCGTCGGACGTTGGTGGCGCAATCACGGTGAATAACTCAGGCGGGAGCATCATCGGATGGACCACCACCAACCTGCAGTTCGGGGACGGCATATCAGCTGTTTCCGCCACCATCATCAACACGGATGGTGGAAGAATCGAAGGACGAGCTGCGGGCATCCTGGTGCTTTTCGACTCTACTATCCTTAACAGCAATGGTGGAGTGATTTCCGGGAACGCTGCTGGCACCGGCGTCGGAGTCATGCTGGACAGCGGGGGCGTGGTGACAAACGATGGCGCCACTATCCTTGCCCAGGGCGACGCAATAGTTGCCCAGGGCGGCCCAACCACTGTCAGCAACCTCAACGGAGGAACGATTGTCGGCGATGTAAATCTCCAGGGCACTATGGCCAATGTCGTCACCCTGATGGCAGGCAGTTCGATCCAGGGAAACTTGTCCTTGGGCACTAATCCGCAGGCCACCCTGACACTCAATGGCGACAACGCCCTGCCACAGTCGTACTCGGGTGCTGTCTCGGGCACCACTACGTTTGCCGGCACCCTGATCAAGGAGGGTACGGGTAGTTGGAATATCGATACAGGCGACCTGTCGGGCGTAATCGAGACCGACGTAAACAACGGCGCATTGCATTCGAACACCGTTCTGGCCGGCATGGTCAATTTGGCCGCACAGGGCACGCTGGATGGCGGGCCCGGCGTATCCGGGACCTTGTCCAATGCTGGCAAGGTGGCCGTTCACGATGGGGATTCGGCGATAGGTGGAAATTATGTCCAGTCGTCGACGGGTACGTTGGCCATCAGCTTGGGCAGCAAACTCAATGTGGCCGGCACAGCTACGCTGAACGGCGGCACCCTGGAAATCACGGGTGCCGACAGCGGCTACGTGAGCAACACCCACACCAATGTCCTTGCCGCCGCCGGGGGCGTCAGCGGCACCTTCGACCAACTGGTCAAGGACACCGGCGTGGTGTTCACGGCAACCACCATCAACTACGACGCCAACAGCGTGTGGCTGGACACCACCGGTCTCGACGTAACCACTGCGGCCGCCGGCGATGGCGTGAGCTACACTCCGGCCTCCTTCGGCAGCGCACGACGAGTGCAAGGTGCCTTCGAGCAACTGGACGACAAGATCGCAACCGGCAATCTCGCTGACGTGCCCGGCGACTTCCTGCAGGCCGCCGGGCAGTTCCAGCAAGCGCCGACCCTGCAGGCCGCACAGGCCTCTCTGCAAAGCCTGTCCGGCCAGCTGCATGCGGCCAGCGCCGCGATGACGTTCGAGACCATCGGCGCGTCCAGTCGCGCGTTGTCGGATCGCTTCGACAATCTGCTCGACAGGGGCGCCGGCTTCGGCATGTGGACGCACGACCTCGGCATGGGTGGCGACATGGCCCGCGCCGGCTACAGCGATGTCGGCTTCCAGTTGAATGGCTGGCTGGTCGGCAACGACCGCCAGATCGGCCGTTCCGGCGTTGCCGGCTACGCGTTCGGCCAGAGCCAGGGGCAGCAGCGGCTGCACCAGGGCTACGATCACGACCGCAGCCGCAGCACCGAGGGCATGCTGTACGCGGCCTGGCTCAATGGCAACTGGTACACGCAGGGCCGCGTCGGCTTCGGCCATTTTCAGCAGGACACAACGCGACAGATTCTGCTCGGCGACCGTACGCAGGGCGTGGGAACCCAGTACGGTGGCGACTATGACGTGGCCCATGGCGAAAGCGGCCTGCGCTTCCAGCATGGCAACAGCCACATCACCCCGTTCGCCAATGTGGAGTACGCGCGCATCGGCCGCGACGGCTTCGCCGAGCAGGGGGCCGGTGGTTTTGGCCTCCGGAGCAATGCGCAGAGTCTGGATCGGTGGCAAGCCGGTCTGGGTGTGCGCGCGGGCCGCCATTGGGATCTGGATGGCGGCCGCACCGTCGACTTCAGCGCACGCGCGCAATGGGAACGGACCCTCGCCTCACACGGCGACGAGTTCAACGCCAGCTTCGTTGGCCTGCAGCAATGGCAGCCACTGGTCGGTATCGGCTTGTCGCGCTACAGCGGCGAGTTCGACGCCGCGCTGGACGCGAGATTGTCGGCGCATACCTCGCTGAAGTTCGATTACGACTACGAGATGGGTCAGCGCGATCACGCGCAAATGCTGTCCGCCAACCTGAACATGACGTTCTGAGCCCTCGCAGCCGGTCAACGGGCGGAGGTAGTTGCCTCGGGTAACTACCTCCACCCCCTTTGATCAACATCAGTTCGTTTGATCGGCTATAGGATCGCGTTTCACAACCACCGGCGTCCGCATCAAGCGCCCGGCACGAAGACACCCGCCGACACTTGATGCTTTGGCGGCCTGACCCGCGCAGGAAGTGCTGGGTCAGCACAACCGATCGCCAGCGGCATCGCAGCACCCGCGCCGAGCGGATCAGGACACCGCTGGCCTTTCGCCGGCATCCTGCGGGGCGACCGCCGCAGCCGGGCGCTGACGCTTGACCTCGTACAAGGCCTGGTCCGCGGCCTTGATCAGGTCTTCGGGATGGCTGCCTTCGGCCGGCGCGCAGGCCACTCCGATGCTGAGCGAGGGATAGTCGGCCGCCGCTGCGGCTCCCTCGCCGATGACGCGCGCCATGCGCTGTGCGACCTGGTCCGCCTGCAGACGGTCCGTGGCCGGCAGCACGGCGAGGAACTCGTCGCCGCCGTAGCGGCCCAGAAAGTCGCCCTCGCGCAGCACCGCACGCATCTGGGCGGTGACCCACAACAGCGCGCGATCGCCGGCGGCGTGGCCGAAGCGGTCGTTGATGCGCTTGAAATGATCCAGATCCATCAGCAGGATGCTGGTCGGCTGACCCGTCCGCCCGTCCGCGGCCAGTGCCTTGCCCAGCGCGGTCATGATGCCGCGACGGTTGAGTGCGCCGGTGAGGGGATCCTGTGCGGCTTCGCTGCGCAGGCTTTCGCGGGTGGCTTCCCAGTGCGCGGCCATCTGATTGAAGTGCTCGGCCAGTGCGGTGAACTCGTCGTTGCCGGTCACCGGTGCACGCGCGTCCGTGACGCCTTGTTCCAGGTGGCGGGTCACGCGAATCAATGCACGCACCGGACCCAGCAGCGAATGAAGCAGGGCGATGATCAGCAAGGCTGCCACGGCCAGTGTGACGATCCAGCTCCAGATCAGCCACATCAGCTGCGACCGACGCGCCGCGACAGCATCGGTGTAGCGCGCTTCGACCGCTTGCGCCAGCTGCTGCCGCGCCATGCCGATGTCGCTGATCGCAAGCTGCAGGCTGGCCTGCGCCTCCTGCCGGGAGGCCTCGTCGCGATCCTGGTGCATCGAATGGACTTGTTCGATCAGCGATTGCACCGACGGTCGCGCGTGGACCCACGCCTTGCGCGCGTCGCCCACCAGGTCCGCCTGGAGATCCGTGTCGTGGGCGGAGCCGTCGATGCTGGAGAAGCTCTTGTCGATGTTCTCCGTCAGCTCGGTGAAGTTCGGCACCGATTCGTTGGACTGCGCCTTGAGCTCGTCGACCAGCGCGCGCTGCAGGTAGTGCTCGAGCGTGCTGAGCGGCAACAACGTGTGGATGGACTCTTCCACGGTCTCGCGAAAGGTGGCTTCCTGGTCGTTGAGCACCACCAGGCTGGCCATGCTCAGTGCCGCCAGCGGCAACAGCAACAGGGCGATGGCCGCCGCGATGCGCTGACCCACCGAAAACCGCCGCAGTTGCCACTCCAGAAGCATGGTGCCCGTCGCCTGTCCCTGAAATATCCAGTCCATCTTCCCACAAACCCGGGTTCGCGCCGGCCGGCCACTGTCCGCGGGACGTCGCCACGGTGCGGAACACGCGAACCATAGCCGAGGCCTCGCCGGACGCTTACAACCGATCGACATTCGGAATGGAGGGTGGTGAGTTCACCGGTGACTGGGCTGGACGCTTACACTTCGGCTGCAGAAAGCGCGCTCGGGCTCTGGGGTTGCCGAAGCACCCTTTGGGAAGCGCACGCTAACCGCCTTTTGTCTGATCTCAGCCGTCATCGCTGGCGGCCTGCTGCGCCTCGTCTCGCTGCTGGCCCTGTTCGCCGGCGCAGGCTGCCGCGCCTGTGCCTCTCCATGACGATAAGTGGCGCACTTCGAAACTGAATTCACCTGGCGCAATCCTTCATTGAAGTGGCCCCGTGACCAGGTGGAACAGTATAGACGGGCCACTTTTTCCTCAGTTTTTCTACAACCACATCTGCAAAACGATGAGCCTCGGAAGGATTCGATCCGCCGGAAAATCCAAGAGCAACCTCATAAGCAGACAGACCCATATTACCGCCCTCCATAGATATGCCTTGGTCACCTTTAACACCGACATAGATAAGCTGGTAGTTAGGACTGACATTCATAGTCGCTAGACTTTTTTGAGTTAGCGCACCCCCGTCTATAAATTGCATATGCTCTGTATCGGCAATCGTCCTCATCGTATCCATGAAAGTGGCAGCCCCTCGGTTATTCTTCAGGCATATCTGAACTGTCAAAAAAGGACGCTGACCCGAACACCCCACTAACATGCCTAAGATCGACGCCAAGATGGCAAGAAGCAGATATCGTTTCGTGACCATCAGTAGTCACCCGCCCAACAGTCAGCCGCAATAGCGCTCGCAGAACCACCAAAAAACAACAAGCCGATGGCATCGTTCCAAATGGGATGTGCCCCAGTTCCCGTTCCAATCACGCTTATAATCGAACCTAAACCGAATGGCACAGGTGTGACATGCAAGGTAACGTTGCCTGGGTAAAATTGATGGCCGGGAAGTGTTGTATTAACTATCGTCATCGTCGATGGGTTCACATACTGTGATATTTGTTGCTCCATCCACCGCCCCACAGGGTAATTGACGGCGTCAATCCTGGCATCGCGCCAGGTGCGCCCGGTGCACTCATAAGAGGGGATCCAAGCTTGCCAAAGGCTTCCGCAGCTGTGCATGGCGTATAGATACTGAACTCGTACTTGTGCTCCTCTGAACACAATCCCAGCGGGTCAGTATTTCCGATCGGGTTGTTTCCCACATAAGCATACGTATTGATCCCCCCACCCAACCCGATGGGATCACTCTCCACATACCGCCCCAGCGTCGGGTCGTAGTCCCGG
>MKTU01000074.1:0-8110 GCA_001898415.1 Rhodanobacter sp. 67-28
GCTTCGGCCGGCGTCGCCAGTGCACGCGCCAGTGCCGCCGCCAATTGCTCGCCGGTGACCGGCTTGCGCAGGAAGCCGTCCATGCCCGCTTCACGGGCGCGCGCCTCGTCGCGGCCGCCGGAGCGGGCGGTGACCGCAATGATCGGCACGTGGCGGGCGTCCGGTTCGCGCTGGCGGATCAGCCGCGCGATCTGGAAGCCGTCGACGCCGGGCAGGTCCAGGTCCAGCAGCACGGCGTCGAAACTCACGTGCGCCAGTTCGGACAGTGCGGCCAGCCCGTTGACCACGTGCACCACCGCGTGGCCTTCGCGCTCCAGCAGGCCCCGGATCACCACCGCCACGATGGTGTCGTCCTCCACCAGCAGCAAGCGGTAGCTGCGGGCGGCGCGAGTCGGCGTCGGCGCTTCGACCGGCGGCTCGGCCAGCGGCAGGCGCACGCGGAAGGTGCTGCCGTGGCCCACGCGCGATTCCAGCTCGATGCTGCCGCCCATCATGTCCACCAGCTCGCGGCAGATAGCCAGGCCCAGGCCGCTGCCCGCCGCACGCTGCGGGCCGTCGGCCTGCTCGAAGCGCTGGAACAAGCGCGCCTGGCTCGCCTCGGGAATGCCCGGCCCGGTGTCGCTGATGCCGAACTGCAAACCGTCGGCGGTGCGCTGCGCGCTCAGCGAGACGCTGCCGTGCTCGGTGAACTTCAAGGCATTGTTGGCCAGATTCAGCAGGATCTGCTTGATCCGCACCGCGTCGCCGAGCAGTTGTGCCGGCAGATCGTCGGCCAGTGCCAGCTCGAAGCGGATGCCCTTGGCGTGGGCCAGGCCCTGCTCCAGCTGCGCCACGTCCTCCAGCAACTGGCGCGGGCTGAACGGTGCCGGCTCCAGCTCCAGCCGGCCGGCCTCGATGCGGGCCAGGTCGAGCGCGTCGTTGAGCAGCTTCAGCAGCATGCCGCCGGAGCGTTGCATCGCCTGCGTGTAGTCGTGCTGCTGCCGGTTCAGCGGCGTGCTCAACAGCAGCTCGGCCATGCCCATCACGCCGGTCATCGGCGTGCGTATCTCATGGCTCAGGGTGGCCAGGAACTGCGTCTTCGCCGCGCTCGCCGCCTCGGCCATCTGCCGCTGCTGCTCGGCCAGCTGGATCTTGTGGCGCTGCGCCAGGCGACGGCGCCAGGCATGCAGGATCAGAGCCACCAGCGCCGCCACCAGCAGCACGTAGATGGCCCACGCCCACCAGCGCAGCCACGGCGGCGCCTCGACCTGGATGCGCAGCGGCGTGGCCAGGTGCACCCATCGGCCATTCGCGCCCGCGGCCATCACGTCGAGCGTGTAGTCGCCTGCGCCGAGGCCGCTGAAATCGCGCTCGCCGCGGCTGCCGGTGTCCACCCAGTCGCTGTCGAAGCCGTACAGCCGGAAACGGTAGCGGTTGGCAGCCGGCGCGACATAGGAGAACACCCGCGCCTCGATCGCGAGCTGGCTGTCGTGCCAGTCCATGTGCAGCGGCTGCGTGCCGATCGGCAGTACCTGGGTGGCGCCGCGGTGGCGCACCCTGGCCTGGGTGAGCGCCATCTGCGGCACGCTGGTCTGCCGGTTGCTCCGGTCCGGGTTGAACGCCACCACGCCGCCCAGGGTGGCGGCGTAGATGTAGCCGCTGGGCATCCGCGCGTAGCCGCGGAAGAACTCGCCATTGGTCAGGCCATCCTGCAGGCCGAACGAACGGAACGTGCCGGTGTCCGGCTCGAACCGCCACAGGCCGTCGTGGCCGAACACCCAGACCCGGCCGGCGGCATCGACGCGCAGGTCGGTGACGTTGACCGATGGCCAGCCATGCGCCGCGTCGATCCGGCGATCGGCCACGATGCCGTCGCCGCTGCGGCGGTAGTGAACCAGCCCGTCGGCATTGGCCATCCACAGTCCGTCGGCGGTGAAATCGAAGGCGTCGACGGATTGCCCTGCCGGCCCGCCCGGCACCATCACGAAGCGGCCCCGGGTCGTGTCCAGCCACATCATGCCGCCGTCGCTGGCGTACCAGAAGACGCCGTCGTGCAGCGTCATCTGGCTGCCCCAGCGCACCTTGTCGCTGGAGCCGTCCATCGGCACCGGCTGGACCGCCAGCGTCTCCGGGTCGATGCGGAACAAGCCCTGGCCGAAGGTGCGCGCATACATCTGGCCATCCGGCCCGGACTCGACCTCCAGCGGCCGCTGCAGCATCGCGCCGGCCGGGTCGACCCGGTCGAGCCGCCCGTCGGTGTCGCGGTACAGCGCGCCCTGCACCACCACCCACAAGCGGTTGCTCGCGTCCTCGGTCATGCCGACCACGTCGCCGCGCAGGCCCGATATCGCGTGCTCGACCGCGCCGGTCACCGGATCGAGCCGGTCGACCCGGCCGCCGCGCTGGCCCACCCACACGTGGCGACCGTCCTTGCCGCGCGCCATGGTGGTGGCGATCGCGTCGCGCAGGCTGGACGGATCGTCCGGCGTGTGGGTGAAGCGGCTGAAGCGGTTCCAGCCCGGCCCCAGGTACGCCACGCCGCCGTCGTACAGCGCCGCCCACATGCCGCCTTCGCGGTCGACCATCAGCTGCCATACCCAGGTACCGGGCAAGTTGCCGTAGAGCACCGGCTGGTCGGCCACCGCGGTCACCGGCCCGCCCAGGCGCGCCTGCAGGAACAGGCCCTTCTGCGTGCCGACCCACAGGCGGCCGGCCGCGTCGCGCACGCTGCTCATCACGTTGGTGGCGGGAATCACGCCGGCGCCGAAGCGGCGCGCCACGCCGTCGGCGCCGACGATCCACAGGCCGTCGGTGGCGGCAAGCCGCACCTCGTCGCCGCTGCCGTCGATCCGCCACGCGTCGATGGTCCGCTGCGGCTCGGCCGACGGTATGCGGCGGATCGCGCCGTCCGTCTCGCGCACGAATACGCCGTGGCTGCTGCCGATCCACAATCGGCCGCGCCCGTCCACATACAGTGCGGCAACGGTGCCGACCGCGGCTGGCGTGGCACCAAGCTGCGGATCGACCACGTGCTCGAAGCCGCGCTCGTCCGGGTGCATGCGGTCGAGCCCGCCGGCGCTGCCTATCCACAAGCTGCCGTCCGGTGTTTGCGCGATGGCCCAGACCCGGTCGCTGGACAGGCTGGCCGGGTCGGCCTGATCGTGCCCCCAGTGGCGGAAGCTGCCGCTGGCCTCGTCGTAGCGGTTCAGGCCGGCGTTGAGGCCGGCGGCCCACAGGCGTCCGCGGCGATCGACCGTCAGCGTGGCAATGCCGTTGGCGTACAGCGAGCCCGGGTCGTTCTCCGCATGCCGGAACACCTTGAAGCCGACGCCGTCGAAACGCGCCAGGCCACCCTTGGTGCCGAACCAGATCGCGCCCTTGCGATCCTGCACCACGGCGTAGACATTGGTGCTGGGCAAGCCATCCGAGGTGTCGTAGCGGCGAAACTGCGGCGTCGGCAGCGGATCGGCCCGACTCGCGGCCGTCGGGATGGCCGGCATGCCCGCGACGGGCAGGGCCAGCCCGAGGGCCAGGGTCAGCAAGGCTGCCGAAAACATTCAGGTCGTCCCCTTCGGGCTTCCATGCCGGCCAGCACCGCGTTGCATGCGAGCGACGCGCCATGGCGGCAGCCTGTCCCGTAGCGGCCATGATGCCAAAGCCTTCCTGCCAGCGCGAGCACAGGCGCCCGTCCGCGGCTCAGGCCGTAGCATCGCTCGCCGAGGCGATGACCCGGGCCAGCGCACCAGCCAGTTGTTCGCCGCTGACCGGCTTGCGCAGGAAGCCGTCCATGCCCGCTTCGCGGGCGCGCGCCTCGTCGCGGCCGCCGGAGCGGGCGGTGACCGCGATGATCGGCACGTGGCGGGCGTCCGGTTCGCGCTGGCGGATCAGCCGCGCGATCTGGAAGCCGTCGACGCCGGGCAGGTCCAGGTCCAGCAGCACCGCGTCGAAGCTGGCGTGGGCCAGCTCGGCCAGCGCGGCCAGCCCGTTGATCACGTGCACCACGTGATGGCCTTCGCGTTCGAGCAGGCCGCGGATGACCGCCGCCACGATGGTGTCGTCTTCCACCAGCAGCAGGTGATGGCTGCCGCCGGCGGCGAGCGGTGCCGCCAGTGGCGCCGGCTCGGCCGGTTCGGCCAGCGGCAGGCGCACGCGGAAGGTGCTGCCGTGGCCCACGCGCGATTCCAGCTCGATGCTGCCGCCCATCATGTCCACCAGCTCCCGGCAGATCGCCAGGCCCAGGCCGCTGCCCGCCGCACGCTGCGGGCCGTCGGCCTGCTCGAAGCGCTGGAACAAGCGCGCCTGGCTCGCCTCGGGAATGCCCGGCCCGGTGTCGCTGACGCCGAACTGCAAACCGTCGGCGGTGCGTTCGCCGCGCAAGGTCACGTGGCCGCGTTCGGTGAACTTGAGCGCGTTGTTGGCCAGGTTCAGCAGCACCTGCTTGATCCGCACCGCGTCGCCGACAACTTGCGCGGGAAGATCGTCGGCCACCTCCAGCACGAAGCGGATACCGCGCGCGTGCGCCAGCCCCTGCTCCAGCTGCGTCACGTCCTCCAGCAACTGGCGCGGGCTGAACGGCGCCGGCTCCAGCTCCAGCTTGCCGGCCTCGATGCGGGCCAGGTCGAGCGCGTCGTTGAGCAGTTTCAGCAGCATGTCGCCGGAACGTTGCATCGCGCGGGTGTAGTCGTGCTGCAGCGGGTCGAGCGGCGTGCTCAGCAGCAATTCGGCCATGCCCATCACGCCGGTCATCGGCGTGCGGATCTCGTGGCTCAGGGTGGCCAGGAACTGGGTCTTGGCTGCGCTGGCCGCCTCGGCCATCTGCCGCTGCTGCTCGGCCAACTGGATCTGGTGGCGCTGCGCCAGCCGCCGGCGCCAGCCGCGCAACGCCAGCGCGACCACGGCTGCCACCAGCAACAGGTAACCCAGCCATGCCCACCAGCGCAGCCACGGCGGCGCCTGCACCGTGACCAGCAGCGGCCGCGCCTTGCCCCACTGGCCGTCGGCGCCATGGCCGTGCACTTCCAGCGTATAACTGCCGGCGCCGAGCCCGACGAACTCGCGCTGGCCCTGGTTGCCGGTGCTCACCCAGCCGCTGTCGAAACCGCCCATGTGGAAGAAGTAGCGGTTCGCTGCCGGGTCCACGTAGGACGACATGCGCGCCTCCACGCGCAAGTCGCGATCGCGCCAGCCCAGCTGCACCGGCTGCTCCGGCGACAGCGCGACGGTCTTGCCGTCGCGGCGCACGCTGACCTGGGTGAGCGACAGCAGCGGCAGCGGGCCGGGCCGTTCCAGCCGCGCCAGTTCGGCCGGCTGGAACGCGGTGACGCCGCCGCTGCTGGCGGCAAGCATGGTGCCGTCGGCAGCGACCACCGCCGAGCCGTTGGTGAACTCTCCATTGCTCAGGCCCTGCGCCGCACCGAACTGGGTGAACGTGTGGGTCAGCGGGTTGAAGCGGCGCAGGCCCGGGCTGCTGAACAACCACAGCTGCCCCTGCCGGTCGACCAGCATGGTGCGCAGGTCCGCGATCAGCCCCATCCGGCTGATGTCGACGCTGTCGTCGCGCGTGGCACGCCCGTCCGCCAGGCGGTAATGCTCCAACGCGGTTTCGGTGGCGATCCAGAAACCGTCGTCATCGAACGCGAAACTGTAGATCTCCCGCCGCGACACGCCCGGCACGAACGCCAGCGGCTGTCCGGGCCCTTCGCTGCGCATCAGCCCGGCCATGCTGGCGTACCAGACCGCCCCGTCGTGCGCCCGCAACTGGTCGAAGAAGCGCGCGCCGTCGGGCGCATCGGCCGGCAGCAGCGGCGTCGACGCCAGCGTGTCGGGGTCGATCGCGAACACGCCCTCGCCCCACGACGCCCCGTAGATATGGCCGTCCATGCCGGCGACCAGCGCGAGCGGCCGTTTCATGTGCGTCTGCTCGGCGCCCAGCGTCAGCAGCTTGCCGTGGTCGTAGCGGTAGATGCGCCCGGGCCCGGTGATCCACAGGCGGCCGCGCGCATCCTCCGCCAGCGAGGTGAGGTTGCCGTGCAGGCCGCGCAGCACGTGGCTGACCTCGCCGGTCGCCGTATCCAGCTTGTCGACCCAGCCGTTGTAGCCGCCCACCCACAGCTCGTGGTCGCGCCCGGTCAGCACCGACAGCGCGGCGGTGTTGGACAGGCTGTCGGCATCGTCCGGGATATGCGTGAAACGCGCGAAACCATTCCAGCTCGGCGGCAGGTACGCGATGCTGGACTGGTCGAAGGTGAACCACAGGCCGCCTTCGCGATCGCGGAAAATCTGCCACAGGCGATCGCTGGGCAGGCCGCCGGGCAACAGCGGCGCGCCGGTGATGTGCTGCAGCGGGCCCTGTTCCGATTCGAGCCAGACGCCGTCGAGGCTGCCCAGCCACAACCGCCCCTGGCTGTCGCGCACGCTGCTCAGGATGCGCGTGTTGGCCAGTTGCCGATTTGCCAGCGGCCGCGCCACGCCGTCGGCGCCGACCACCAGCAGGCCACCGCTGACCGCCACGCGGATCTCGTCGCCATCGCCCTCGATGCGCCACACCGCGCCGACGTCGCCGGCGAACGCGGGGTCGACCGCCACGCGGCGCACCTTGCCGTCGGTCGAGCGCACGTAGAGACCATGCTCACTGCCGATCCACAACCGCCCCTCGTGGTCGACCAGCAAGGCGCGGATGGCGCCGAACGGGGCCGCCTGCCCGCTGCCGGCATCGAGCCGCACGGGTTCGAAACCGCTCTCGTCGCGGCGCATGCGGTCGAGGCCGCCCTGGGTGCCCACCCAGATCTGGCCATCGGGGGTCTGCGCGATGCTCCACACTTCGTCGTTGCTGAGGCTGTGCGGATCGTCCGCTGCGTGCGCCCAGTGGCGAAAGCGCCCGCCGTCCTGGTCGTAGACGGTCAGTCCCGCCGAGACGCCGCCGGCCCAGATGCGGTCCGCCTTGTCCACGAACAGGGTGTAGATCTGGTTGCTCGGCAGCGACAGCGGATCGCCGCTGGCATGCCGGAACACCTTGAACGTGACGCCGTCGAAGCGCACCAGGCCGCCATCGGCACCGAACCACATCATGCCGCGATGATCCTGCGCCACCGCGTAGATCGAACCGCTGGGCACGCCGTCGGCCACGCCATAACGACGGAACTGCGGCGTCGCCGGCATGCTCGCGCCGGCGGCCGGCATTGTCGTGCTGGCACCGCCGGCGGCCGCGGACCCCGGCGTGGCCACCGCCAGAACCGCACCCAACATGAGCGATGCAAGCATGCGCAGATTCCCCTGATCCGCCCCATCATGCCAAATCGGGTCCGTGGCGGCGAGCATCGCGCCGGCCCGGAGCGATGCGTTTCACGCGTCGTGCGTCATTCCGCCGCGTCGGGCGCCGCCAACGCCTTGCTGTAGAAACCCGACGGATCGAAACAGCACACGCGCCGCTTGCCGGCGGCGAGCATGTCGCAGGCGGCGGCGACGCGCTGCGTGCGGGTCTTTGCCTGCTTGGCCGAGACGATCCAGTGGATCCAGTCCACGCGCGCGATCGTGGTGGTCGCGTCCCAGCCGGCGCGGGCGGCGGCGGGCGCATCGTCCAGCGCCTGGCGCAGGTCGGCCGGCAGCGCGGGTTCCGGCTCATGCTTCACCGGCGCGATCTCCAGCGCCACGGTGTCGCCCGCTTGCGCACGGACGGTCTTGAGCAGGCGGCTGTCCAGTTTCAGCCAGTGGCTCAACTGGCCATCCGGCTCCAGCGTCGCCTGGAAGCGGTGGCCGTTGATGCTGGCGTCGACCGTGGTGCGCCCGCGGCGCGGCAGCTTCTCGCTCACCGGTCGCGGCAACAGCACGAAGGCCCATGCGGCATCGTCGGGCATCGCCGGGCGCAGCACTTTCGCCGTGAAGCGGGAGGTGGTGTCGGCCTTGCTCATGTCGCATCGTCCTCGGGGAAGGGGCTTGCCGCACGCCTGGGGCAAGGCAACGCGGGGATCGTACCGCGCATGCCATGGCGCGGCGAAAGGGCCATCGGCCATGGGCGTGCCCGGTGCGCGAGCCCCTACAATCGCCGGATGTCCCGACGCCTGCGCCTGCTGTTCGCCGCCCTGGCCATCGCCGCACTGCTGTGGCTGCTGTTTGCCGCGGCGGAACGTTTGCC
>MKTU01000074.1:8133-93946 GCA_001898415.1 Rhodanobacter sp. 67-28
GTGGCTGCTGCGTCCGCGCCGCCGGCGCCGACCCCTGCCGGTGCCCGACCGCGCCAGCCTGGAGCAGCGCATCGACAAGTTGCGCGAACACGGCGCCGACACCGGCGCGCTCGCCACCGAGCTGGGCGAACTCGACCAGCGCCGGCTCGGCGCGCGCCTGTACGTCGCGCTGTTCGGCGAGATCTCCACCGGCAAGTCCAGCCTGATCCGTGCGCTGGCGCCGCAGGCCACACTGGCCAGCGAGGCGCGCGGCGGCACCACGCGCGCGGTCGGTCACTACGACAGCACCTTGCCCGACGGCCGCAGCCTGGTACTCGCCGACGTACCCGGCAGCCGCGAGAGTGGCGGCGAAGCGCGCGAACGCGAGGCACGCGAAGAAGCCCTGCGCGCCCACGCGGTGATCTACCTGTGTGCCGGCGACCTCACCCGCAGCCAGGTCGACGAACTGCGCTGGCTCGCCGATTTCGGCAAGCCGCTGCTGCTGGTGTTGAACAAGGCCGACCAGTGGGGCGAGCCGGAGCTGGCGCAGCTGCTGGACAAGCTGCGCGCGCAATCGCGCGGCATCGCCAGCGCGGTGGTGGCGATCAGCGCCGGCGGCAGCGAGCGATACCAGCGCCGGCTCGCCGACGGCAGCACCGAATCGGTCGAACGCCAGCGCAAGCCGGCGATCCAACCGCTGCTGCGCGCACTCACCCGCCTCATCGCTCCCGGTGCCGAGGGACTGGAGCCGCGTCGCGAGCAGGCCGTGCTCGCCGGCCTGCACCAGCGCACCGGCACGCTGGAGGCGCAGACCCGCGCCGAAACCGCCGAGCGCATCGTGCGCCAGTACGCCCGCCGCGCGATCGTCGGTGCGATGGCGGCGGTGGCGCCAGGCAGCGACCTGGTGATCCAGGGCGTGCTCGCCACCGGGCTCACGCGGGCGCTGGCCGAGCTGTACGGCGTCGGGCTCAGCGACGTGCAGATCGAGGATTTCGTGCGCCAGGCCAGGCTGACCCTGCGCACCGGCAGCTCGATCGTGCTGGCGGTTGCCGGCAATGCACTGAAGGCGTTCCCCGGCCTGGGCACGCTGGGCGGCGGCGTGCTGCACGCGTTCGCCTACGCGCTGATCTTCGACTCGATGGGCCGCGCCCTGGCCGCCTCGCTGGCCGAGCGGCAGACGCTGGACCAGGACGATGCCGACGCGCGGCTGAAGACCCTGCTCGCCGATGCCGGCGGCGCCCGCCTGCGGCAACTGGCGACCCTGACGATGGACACGCTGCGCGAACCGCGCGTGGAGTAACCCGTGCTCACTGGTAGGGCGGGCACCGCCCGCCGGCTCTTGTTTCGTGTCACGGAAGGCGGCGGGCAGTGCCCGCCCTACCCCGCCGTTGCCGCTGCCGAATCCCGGCCTAATGAAACTGATCGCTCGCCGGCACCCACGAACTGGAAGCCGGGGCCGGCAATCGCACTGGCGTGGCGGGCGGCAATTCCGACGCGCAGCCCGGCGGCAGCGGGCCACCGGCGACGCGGGCGGCAGCGCATTCGGCGGCGTTGTCGAACTTCACCATCGGCGCGGAGGTCGCCGGTGCCGGCGTGCTGGCGGCCGCGGGCGGCGCCAGCGGGGCGGCAGGCGCCAGGTGCAATGGCGCATACGCGCTGGCGGCGACCGGTGCCGGCGGCGGGTCGGGGTTGCGGCAGCCGAACAGCGCGATCGGCAGCAGTGGTTTCACCGCGCACTCCACCCGCACGCCGCGCGGCAGGTGGAAGGTGTGCTTGACCGTGGTCTTTTCCACCGCGCGGCGCAGCGCGGTGTCGACCGAGCTTTCGTCCTCGGGCGTCCAGTCCTGCTCGAAGCGGGTGGGCCGGTAGCCGACGTCAGGCGTGCGGTGACGCATGATTTCGGTATCGCCGCTCGGCTTCAGCTGCACGTAGTCGCCCACCGCGCCGTGCTCCCCGCCTTGCGCTGCGCCGGGTCGATCGCCGCCGAGCTTGCCCGCGGCCAGCGAGGGCGCGTGCTGGCTGCCGGTACTGGCGGCGGCACGAACCGCCGGCGCAGGTGCCGAAGGCGGCGCGACGCTGGTGGCGCCGGCCGGCTCGCCGACCGTGGCGGTGTCGCTGCCTTGCGGCGAGGCCTCCGGCGCGCGGCTGACCTCGGCGGTGGCCGGCAGCGGCAGTGCGGAGGCGGCGGGCGGAGGCGTGATCGCGGCCACGGCGGTCGGTGCCTGCAACACCGGGCGCAGGGTCGCTGGCGTCATCGCCGGCGCCGGTGCGGAGCGCTGCAGGTCCAGCTGGGTCGGTGCCAGCGCGCGCGGGGGCGCGACAACCTCGGCCGGCACGGCTTCGGCCAGTTGCGCGGGTTGGGTCAGCTGCGGCACCAGGCGCGGGGCGGGCGGCGCGATCGGCGTGGGGGGCACCAGCGTTTGCGGCTGCGGACGCGGCAGTTGCGGTGGCGCTGGCGCGGGTTCCGGCGCTTCGCTGAGCGGGGCCAGCGTGGTCGGCGCCGCGACTTGCAGCGTGATCGCCGGCGGTGCGGCGACCGCAGGCACGCTCGCCTGCGGCAAGGCCAGCGCGGTCGGCGGCAGGATCGGGCGATTGCCTTCGGCCTGCGGCGGACGTTGCGGCTCGGGCTGGGGCGCCGGCAGCGCGGGAGCCACCGGCGCCGGCAGGGTCAGCGCCAAGGGAGGCGCCGGCACCGCCGGTGCCGCCGGTTTGGGTAGCGGCAGCGGCGTCGGCGCCGGCAGGCTCACTGGCGGCTGCGGCGCGGCGACCGGCGCGGCTTTCGCCGGCTTCGCGGGGGTGGCGGCGGCCGTCAGCGCGACGGCATTGGCGCTCGGTTCGACGCGCGGTGCGGGATGCTGCCGACCCTGCTGGCGCGGCCCGCGCTGCTTCGGTGGCGTGCCATGCACCGGCGGCGGTGGCGGCGGTTCGGGTGGCTCGATCAGGCGCACCTGCAGCAGCGGTTCGCGCGAATGGTCCGGCAGCACGGTGGGTTCGTAGGCCGGGCCGAGCACGAACGCGAACAGGCACAGCAGATGCACCAGCAAGGTGCCGAGGAAGGCCAGCGCGCGACGCCCCCGCGACGGCGGCGGCGCGTGCCGACGCAGATGATAGACGCGGCCGCGCGTGGCCGCCGCCAGCGGCGAGTCCAGCAGGACTCGCGCGGGGTTGGCGGCACGACGGGGTGGGACGGAATCCGGGGACGGCGCGGGCATGCGGCCAGTGTAGCGGGGGCCATCAGCGGCCGGCGCCGCGCGCTGCCTTGCGCTCGCGCAACTCCTCGTCCACTGCGCGGTCGGGCGTATCCACCGGACAGCCTTGCGCCAGCGGCTTGCCGGCGCGATACATCGCGATGCAGGCCTCCACGCCGGGCGGGGTGAAACCGTGCGTGCGACCGTCGGGCGTGCTGGCCGGCGCCATGTTGAGGCGCATGTCGCCACTTTTCGCCGACGGTGGCGGCGGCGGGTCGCCACCGCAACCACCGGCGAGCATCGCCAGCGACACGGCGCAGTGGATGCGGATGCCGCCGGGCAGGTGGATCGTCGTTTTCTTCGTGGTCTTGTCCACCAGCTTCTGCAGCGCGCTGTCGACGGAGCTGCCGCCCTTGTCCCAGTCGTCCGCGAAGCGGGTGGGCTTGTACTTGACCGGGCTGTCGTGACGCATGACCTGCGTATCGCCCTGCGGCATGCGTTGCACGTAGCCGGGCACCGGCGCACTGGAAACAGGCGCCGGCGGCAGCAGTGGCTGGCCATGCTCGTCGTACAACCGCAGCGGCGGGGCCTGCACCACCATGGCGCCCTTGGCCGGCGGCTCCGGCCGTGCCCGCGTCGGCGGCGGTGCGGCGGGCGGCGCGGGCGGCAAGGCCAGCGGCGGCGGCGCGTGGCTTGCCGGTGTGTCCTCGATCAGGCGGATCTGCAGGAACTGCTCGGGTGGCGCCTCCTCGTGCGGTACCGGCGGGCGCGTGCCGTACCACGCCACCAGCGCGAACAACGCATGCAACAGCAGTACCGCGGCGAGCGTCCAGCGATGCGTGGCCCGCTCGACCGGCGGCTCGTGCCAGCGATGCCGCTGCCGCGTGGCCCGCGCACGCCAGTCGCCAGCCGCGGGCACGAGCTCGCGCCGCTCGGGTTCGGGCGGCTCGGGCGTGGCTGGCTGGGGCTGCGGCGCAACGGCGATGGCGGTGCCTCGTGGAAATCGGTGGGCGGTCGCAGCATGGCCGAAGGCGATTGAACCCCGCTAGACCGGCGTGACGATCGCGTCGCCGGGGCGCGCGACACCTGGGACAGACAGCCGCCGGCGCCGCGCGGTTCCCCGCAGTGCAGCTTGACCCCACTTGCGCATGGCACAAGGCTAGGCCGATCGACGCCCCGCGCCGATCCCCCGCCATGACCGCCCTCGCCGCCGCATCGCGCAGGACGACCATGACGGCCCGCTTTTCCAGCCGCCCCGCGCGGCCTCGGGCGGTGCCGTTCATGCCACGAGGCTGCGCCCCCGCATGAGGAGGGTCGCATCGTGTCCGAACTCGTCACGGAACATATCCGCAACATCGCGCTCGCCGGTCACGCCGGCGCCGGCAAGACCACGCTGTTCGAGGCCTTGCTGCATGCCGGCGGGGCGATCCAGTCCATCGGCACCGTCGAGCGCGGCAATACCGTGTCGGACACCGACGCGCAGGAACAATCGCGTGCCCATTCCATCGACAGCAGCATCGCCCAGGTCGAGCACGGCGACTGCCGCATCAACCTGATCGACACCGCCGGCTACGCCGATTTCCGCGGCGGCACGCTGTCCGCGCTGGCTGCGGTGGAGAGCGTGGCGATCGTAGTCAACGCGATCAACGGCATCGAGCACGGCACGCGCCGCATGATGATGCACGCCCACGAGCGCGGCCTGGCGCGCATGCTGGTGATCAACAAGATCGACTTCGACGGCGCCGACCTCGCCGCCCTGGTCGACGCGCTGCGCGAGGAATTCGGCAGCCAGTGCCTGCCGGTGAACCTGCCGGCGCAACGCGGCAACCGCGTGCTGGATTGCTTCTTCCACGACGACGGCGCCACCGATTTCTCCTCGCTGGCCGCGGCGCACCAGCAGATCATCGACCAGGTGGTGGAGGTCAACGAGGCACTGATGGGCCGCTACCTGGACGAGGGCGAGCAGGCGCTGGGCGCGCAGCAATTGCACGACGCCTTCGAGCAATGCCTGCGCGAAGGCCACCTGGTGCCGATCTGCTTCACCAGCGCGCGCACCGGTGCCGGGGTGAAGGAACTGCTCGACATCGCCGCGCGACTGCTGCCGAATCCGGCCGAGGGCAACCCGCCACCGTTCGTGCGCGGCGACGGCATGCCGCTGCGCGTGACCGGCGATGCGCGGGCGTCGGTGATCGCCGACGTGTTCAAGATCATCAACGACCCGTTCGTGGGCAAGCTGGGCGTGTTCCGCGTGTGGCAGGGCACCGTGCGGCGCGACAGCCAGTTGCTGGTCGACGACGGCCGCAAGCCGTTCAAGGTCGGCCACCTGTTCCGCCTGCAGGGCAAGAACCACGTGGAGATCGAGGCGGCGATCCCCGGCGACATCGCCGCGGTGGCCAAGGTCGAGGAAATCCACTACGACGCGGTGCTGCACGATTCGCACGACGACGATCGCATCGCGCTGGCGCCACCGCGGTTCCCCACGCCGATGGTCGGCCTGGCGCTGGAGCCGCGGCACAAGGGCCAGGAGCAGAAGCTCTCCAACGCGCTGGCGCGCCTGGCCGAGGAAGATCCCTGCTTTCGCGTCGAGCACCACAAGGAACTCAACGAGACCGTGGTGCGCGGGCTCTCCGAGCTGCACCTGAAGGTGATGCTCGAGCGCATGCGCGAACGCTACGGCGTGGAAGTGGAGACGCGCCCGCCGCGCATCGCGTATCGCGAAACCATCGCCGCCCTCGCCGAAGGCCACCACCGGCACAAGAAGCAGACCGGCGGCGCCGGCCAGTTCGGCGAGGTGTTCCTGCGCATCGAGCCGCTCGATCGCGGCGCCGGCTTCGAATTCGTCGACGCGATCAAGGGCGGCGTGATCCCCGGCCAGTTCCTGCCGGCGATCGAGAAAGGCGTGCGCCAGGCGATGGAGCGCGGCGTGGTGGCCGGCTACCCGCTGCAGGACCTTCGCGTCACGGTCTACGACGGCAAGTACCACTCGGTCGACTCCAAGGAGGTGGCCTTCATCAGCGCCGGCAAGAAAGCCTTCCTCGACGCCGTGGCCAAGGCGCATCCCGTGCTGCTGGAGCCGATCGTCAACGTCGAGGTGGCGATCCCCGAGCGCCACGTCGGCGACGTCACCGGCAGCCTCGCCGGCAAGCGCGCGCGCATCCTGGGCACCGATGCGCAGCGTGGCGGCGAGCTGGTGATCAAGGCGCAGGCCCCGCTGGCCGAACTGATCGATTACCCCACCGAACTGAAATCCATGACCGGCGGCCGTGGCCGCTACAGCCTCGACCTGAGCCACTACGAAGCCGCCCCCGCCACCGTGCAGAAGCAGTTGGGAGAGGCTTGGAAGCCGCGCGCGGAGGAGGATTGAAGTGCATCGGGTGGCCTCTTGCCGGCGCGCCACGCTACGATGCCGGAGCACTATCCAGTTCACCACCAGCCAAGGGAATTGCTGATGAAGCCACTGTTGCTCGTTCCGACATGCCTGCTGCTGGCATGCGTCTCCACCCTTTGCCTGGCGGGTCAGTCGGCCGACGGCTCCAACGCACGGCCGGCTTCGACCCATGTCGCGCCCGCGGACGCGCCGCCACCGACGCCACCGCCACGGCAGACGCCTGACATCGAGCGCACCCTGCGCGCCATGGACGACGCCTCCACCCAGGGACACCCGGATCTCTTCGGCCAGTTTGCCGGCATGCGGCGCCTGTTCGAGGGCGACTACCAGGGCGCCATGAAGTACTTCCGGATCGGTTCGCGCTACGCCGACAAGATGTCCCAGCTCAGCATCGCGATGATGTATCTCAACGGCCGGGGCGTGAGGAAGGACCGGGCCAGTGCCTGCGCCTGGATCACGCTGGCCGCCGAGCGTGGCTACCCTTCCTACGTCAACGCGCGCGACCGGATCTGCGCCGCGCTGGCACCCGCACAACGCACGCAGGCGAACACGATGCTGGCCGCGTTGATGGCCGAGTTCGGCGACGCCGTGGCCAAGCCGAGGATGAAGCTGGCCCTGATCTCGGCCAGGAACTCGCTGACGGGGTCGCACCTGGGCCACGACTCCGGCGTCAAGGTCATGGGGTTGAACGCCGACAATCCGACCCGCTGCGGCGGCAACCGTCTCGTCCTCGGCGGCGTGGAGATTCCCCGCGAAGGATGCGGCAGGTACGACCCGTCGCTGCTGGACCCAAACCGTTATTTTGCCGCGCGGGACGCGCAATGGTTCGGCACGGTGACCGTCGGCAAGATGATCAAGGCGGACCCGCCGCCGTCCACCGCACCGGGTGCAAGCGATCACTCCCACTGAGTGGGTCGCCCGAAGCCGCTCCGGTATGACTGTCACTGCCCGATGGCGCGCGCCTTTCAGCGCGCGCCTGGAGGGCAGCCCAGGTCGAACCATGCCGTCTTGGCACGCGTGACGCCGAACCCGTGGGGTTCCGCGCCAACCGGCAGCCTAGTAATCCCTGGCCCCGAGCAGCCCCACCGCGTAACCGGCCTGGCGCAGCCGCGAGGTGGCCCGGGAACTCAGCATGACCAGCACGAGCAGGCCGACCAGCGGGACGAGCATCAGCACCAGCAGCACGATGCGCCCCCAGACGGGGTAGTCCAGGCCGCGGGCGATCTTGTAGATGCCGGTCCAGGACATCCCCAGGCAGACCAGCAGGGCGAGCAAGGCGATCGGGCCGACCGCGGCGCGCAGCGCGGCGGCGAGGAAGTACAGCAGGATGGCGTAGATCACCAGCTTCTGGCCGGAAGCGACATCGTCCAGCGACGCGCTGCGCTTTTCGCGAACCTCCAGCACGGCACCGGGACTCTGGTACGGATTTTCCATGATTTCCCCCTGATCGGTTTTGAACGACATTTGCCCGGCGACAAGCGCAACGCGCCGGGATTTCCCCTACAGCCGATTCCCCCGCTTGATCGCCAGGTAGCGCTCGATCAGCGCACCGGACAGTTCGCCGCAGCTCACGTCCAGCGTGTTGATGCCTTCGCGACGCAGCGCTTCGTGGGTGCGTTCGCGATCGGCCAGGTAGTTCATGGCGGCGGCGCTGCGGATGCTGCCTTCCAGTTCGTCGCCGGGGTCGGCGGCGGCGTGGTCGAGGGCCAGTTCGCGCAGGCTGACCAGCATCACCAGGTGACGCCGGGACAGCATGCTCACCGCGGCGCGCAGTTCGGCGTCGTCCTCGTCGCGCACGTTGGTGATCAGCACCACCAGCGCGCGACGTTGCTGGTGCGCCTGCAGGGCGCTGGCAGCGGCGAGGTAGTCGGTGGCCAGCGGCATCGCGTGCAGGTCGTAGCCGGCGCCGAGCAGCATGTCCATGCCGCCGCTGCCCTGTTGCGGCGGCAACCAGCGTTGCTGCTGGCCGGTGCAGGCCAGCAGGCCGACCGCATCGCCCTGGCGCAGCGCGATGCTGGCCAGTGCCAGCGAGGCGTTCAGCACGTGGTCGAAATGCACCCGGCGATCATCCTGCGCCAGCAGGCGGCGACCGCAGTCGAGCATCAGCACCACCTGCTGGTTGCGCTCGTCGCGGTACTCGCGCGAGATCAGCCGGCTGCTGCGCGCGGTGGCCTTCCAGTCGATCTTGCGCAGGCTGTCGCCGACGCGGTAGTCGCGCAGCTCCTGGAACTCGGTGCCTTCGCCGCGACGCCGTTGCAGCCGCGCGCCGACGCTGCGCGAGGCAAGTTCCACGCTCAAGCCCGCCAGCTCGACCAGCGCGGCGAAGTTCGGATACACACGCACCGTCGACGCGGCGCCGAGCACGCGGCGCACCGACCAGCAACGCCACGGCGAATGCAATTGCACGTGGCAGCCGTCGAAGGCGAACTGGCCGCGTGCGTCGGGCGTGACCGCGTACTCGAGTCGCACGTCGCCGCCCGCCGGCAGCAGCAGCGTGCGCGGCATGCCGCGCACCGCCCAGCCGCCCGGATGCAGGTCGTGCAGGCGCAGCTTCTGCGCGCGCCGCGTGGTGCCGCGCACGCGCAGGCCGATCCGCGCCTCCGGCCCCAGCGGCAGCACCGGCGCCAGCTCGCGCGACACCTCGGGCGACGGCATCCGGCGCAGGCGCCAACCATCGACGAGCGCCAGCAACGCAAGCGCACCGCCGGCAGCCAGCCACGCCGCCAGCGGCAGCCAGCCGAGGCTGGCCAGCACGCCGAGCACGGTCCAGCCGAGCAGCAGCCACAGCAGCGCGGGCGCAGGCCTCATCACTGTCGCGGTGCCGGCACCTTGTGCAGCAGCGCCTTGAGCACGTCGTCGGGGCGCTGGCGTTCGAGCAGCGCCTCCGGCGCCAGCAGCAGGCGATGGCGCAAGGCCGGCAACGCCACCGCGCGCACGTCGTCCGGGGTGACGAAATCGCGGCCGTCGACTGCTGCCTGCGCGCGCGCCAGCCGCGCCAGCGCCAGGCCGCCGCGCGGACCGGCGCCGCCGATCACGCCCGGCCATTCGCGCGTGGTGCGCGCAATGCGCACCGCGTAGTCGGTGACCGCGGCATCCATGCGGATCGACGCCACCGCCCGCTGCACCGCCAGCAACTGCGCCTGGCTCAGCACCGGCTGCACCTGCGACACGTCGAGGTCGGCGGCAACCTTGCCGTCGATCACGCGCGAGACCATGCGCCGCTCGTCCTCCAGCCCCGGATAGCCGATCACCACCTTGATCAGGAAGCGGTCCAGCTGCGCCTCGGGCAGCGGGTAGGTGCCCTCCTGCTCGATCGGGTTCTGCGTGGCCACCACCATGAACGGTGCCGGCAGCGCGAAGCGACGACCCTCGATGGTCACCTGCCCCTCCTGCATCGATTCGAGCAACGCGGCCTGGGTCTTGGCCGGCGCGCGGTTGATCTCGTCGGCCAGCAGCAGGTTGGCGAATACCGGGCCGCGGCGGATCTGGAAACGTTCGGTCTTGGGGTCGTAGATCGCGTGGCCGGTGACGTCGGCCGGCATCAGGTCGGGAGTGAACTGCACGCGGCCGAAGGTGCAGCCGACCGACGCGGCCAGCGCGCGCACCAGCAGCGTCTTGCCCAGCCCGGGCACGCCCTCGATCAGCACGTGGCCGGTCGCCAGCAGCGCCAGCAACACCTGGTCGAACACCTCGGCCTGGCCGATGAAGGCGCGCCCGACCTGCTCGCGCAACGCGCGCACGTGGTCGCCGAGTTCGGCGGTGGAAGGCGGCGGCAAGGCCGGCGCGGCGAGCGTGTCGAGGGTCATGGACGATTCCTGAGTCGGGCCAGGGTGAGGATGGAAACGCGAAACGCCTGCGCGTTCGCCGGTGACTGGAAGGCCTGCGCGATGCGCGCGGCGTCCAGCGCGCTGCGCTCGGCCAGGCGCGCGTACAGCGCCTCGCCGTGCAGCATCGCGCAGGCCGGATCGCGGCGACGCAGGCGCGCCAGCACGGCCTGGCAGGCCAGCGCGTGCAGGCTGCGACCGCCGTCGCGGCGATAGATGAACTCGCCGGCGGCCTGCACGTGTTCAAGCAGGGCGCGGCGGTGCGCGGGCGGAGCCGGCAGCAATGGCCCGAGCCGTGCGCTGCGCATCGCCATCCACGCGGCCAGCAGCAACGCCAGCGCGAGCAGCGCGGGCCAGCCCCTGATCGCCAGGAATTGGAGGAAGGGCGGACCGTCCAGCGCGTAGACCAGGTAGATCGTGCCGCGGCCGCGATTGGGCTGCAGCAGGTTCCAGGCAAACTCCTGCGCCGCGGCCTGCTTCAGCGCGGTGTGCGCCAGCGGGGCAAAATTGGCCAGCACGCTGACCGTGCCCTGCCCCAGCGGCATGCGCGCGTACAGATAGCCGTCGTGCGGCGTGCCGATCGCCGCGTCGAGTTTCCCGATGACGCCCGGCCGCAGCCGGAAGCGCGAGCCGCACAGGGCGACGTCGTCGCGCTTGCGGGCAGTCGCGCTGTGCAAAGCCACGCACTCGAACGACGCCGAGCGCGGATCGAGCACGCCGAGCGCATCGAACAGCGGCGTGTGCGCCACGCTGGCCGCTCCCGGCGACAGCAGCAGGTGGCCGCCGCCGCGCACCCACGCCACCAGCCGTGCCGCATCGGCGGCATCGGCGCGGCCGGCATTTTCGCCCAGCAGCACCGTGTCGCCATGGCGCAACGGCAATCGCGCCGCACTCAATGTGGTCAGCGACTGCGCCGGCAGCTGCAGCTCATGCAGCATCAGTTCCAGCGCGAGGAAGCGGTTGCTGCGCGCCGCGCCGTGCGGCGGGATCGTCTCGGTGACGTCCTTGCGCTCGAAGGTGGCGAAGAACCCGGCGACCAGCAGCGCCAGCGCGGCCGCGACCAGGGCGGCGATCAGCAGCGTCTTGCGGTTCATGTCGACGCCCCGGGCTGCGCCGGCCAGCCCGCGAGCAGTTGCTCGACGGTGGCGTCGTCGGGATAGCGCCCGGCGTAGGCAGCGAACTGCCAGGTGCGCACGATCTCGATCACGCGGCGGCTGCGCTGCGGATCGTCGATGGCGCGCGCCTGGCGCAGCCAGTGCGCCTCGGTCGCATCCGCTGCGGGCGGCTGCCGCAGCTCGCGCGCGGTCTGCTCGACGCAGCCGCGATAGAGCAGCGCCAGTGCCTCGCGCCGGCGCTGTGCCTGCCACAGCGCGCGTGCCGCGCCGGCCAGGTCGGCGGGCAACGCGGCTGGCGCGTCGACGATCGACGATATCGGCGGCGACAGCGCCGACGCGACCTCCTCGTCCCGCACCAGCCAGCGCCCGCGCCAGCGCCAGCCCAGCCAGACCAGGCCGCCGAGCACGCCGATCAGCAGCAGCCACAACAGCAGCTGGAAGAACCCGCCCAGCAAGTGTCCGAGCCAGGGGAACAGCGGATTGATCGACGTCGCGGCCGGTTCCGGCTTGTACTTGAGCTGCCAGCGCCGCACCGTGTGTTCGCCGCCGAAGCGCGGGTCGCGATAAGCCCGCGCGGCCGCTTGCGCCAAGCCCGGCTCGGGTGCCTCCGCGCGCGCGCCGAACAACGCGTCCAGCGACACGCTGGCCGGCTTGTCGACCGCCGCGGCGTGCACCTCGGCCGTCGCCTGCGCCTGCGCGGGAGGTGTCCATGCGCCGAAGCACAGCAACGCAACCGCCAGCAGCGCGGTGCCCTGCAGCCGCGCGCGCAGGCGCCGGAAGGCCAGGTCGATGTCCCACGCCTCCAGTTGCGTGCGCCGGTTGAGATACAGCGCAAAGCCGCAGGCGACGTAGAGCGGTTCGATCACGCTCATCGCCAGATAGGCCACGCCGGCGCCGGCCAGCACCCACGCGGTGGGGATCACCTGCGTGTCGCCGCGCACCAGCTCGATCAGCGATTGCGGCCGCCATTCGTGCGGGATCAGCAGCAGCGCAAACAACCACACGCTGAGGAACAGCACCAGCTCGAACAGCAGGCAGAAATAGGTGAGCAGGCTGGTTTCCCCCACCAGGCGCCGACGCAGCACTTTCCAGCGTGCCGAACGCTGCGCCCGCGTGCTGCCTTCGAGCAGATCGAGCGGCAGGCGCAGCGCGCGGTTGCTGTCGATGCGCAACCAGGTCAGCGCCGCCAGCGTCCGTCGCCACGGCCAGCGCGCCTGGCCGCGCAGGGTCTGGCGCCAGCCCGGCGCCTGATCGAACACCGCCCGCGACAACACGTACAGCGGCAGCCGATCGAACAGCGGCTTCAGCCACCACATCAGCCCCCAGCCCAGCCACGGCCAGCCGAGCGCGACACCGAGCCCGTTGCACAACACGAACAGCGGCAGGGTGAAGGCGAACCACGCCGACCAGACCGGCCGCGCATGCGCGCGCAACATCGCCGCGCCGAGATCCAGCGCCTCGCGCGTCACCCTGGGCCGCAACACCACGCCGATGCGTTCAAGCTCCATGCCGCACCGCCCTGCCGCCGCGCCACAGCCAAGCCAGCACCAGCACCCACAGCACGCCGGCCACGCCGAAGCGCAGCGGATCGGGCAGGCTGGCGATGGAGGACCAGTACGCCTCGATGAACGCCGCCACCAGCAGCATCGCGAATGCGCCCAGCGCCAGTTGCGCGCCGACCCAGCCGGCCGCGACCAGCGCCGGTCCGCGGCGCTGCCGGCCCGGCGCCAGCAAGGTCAGGCCCAGATGCAGGCCGGCGCCACCGGCGATCACCAGCGCGGTGAGCTCGAACGGCGAATGCCCCGCCACGAAGCGCCAGAACGGGCCGCCGTAGCCGATCGCGGTGAGATGGCCGGCGATGCCGCCGATCAGCACGCCGTTGGCGCCCAGCACGTAGACCGCACCGACGCCGAACACCAGCCCCGAGGCGAACGTGCGAAACGCGATGCCGACGTTGTTCATCACGTAGAAGCCGAACATCTGCAGATCGGTGCCGCTGCTGCGGCCGATGTGCGGATTGGCCGGGTCGTACATCTTCTCGAACTGCGCCAGCTGGGCGCTGCTGAACAGCGTATGCGCCAGCTCCGGGCGCAGTTGCAGCAGCACCAGCAGGCACAGCGCCGGCACGTAGAACAGCACCGCCGCCAGCGCCATGCAGCGCCACTGCGCGCGCACCAGCCGCGGGAAACCGGCCAGCAGAAACATCGCCACCCGATGCCAGCGCGGCGGCGGCGGCCGGTACAGCACGCGGTGGCCATGCTGCACGAGTTGCTGCAGCCGGTCGGTCACCTCGTGGCTGTAGCCGCGGCCGCGGGCCAGCGCCAGGTGGTGGCAGATGCGCCGGTATTCGGCGGGGAAATCCAGCGCCTGCTCCTGCCGCAGCGTGCGTCGCGGCTGGCGGTCCAGCGCATGCAGCCAGGATTGCAGGCGATCCCAGGTCTTGCCGTGCAAGGCCACGAAGCGTTCCTGTTTCATGCGCGCCCCAGCAGCCAGTTCACGTGCGCCACCAGTTGCCGGATTGCCGCGGTGTCGCGCAGGCCGGTCAGCGGGGTCAGCAGGTTGGCCAGTTCCTCCTGGCGCTGCACGGTGAGCTGGCCGGCGCGCTCGGCATAGTCGACCAGCGCGGCCTGTTCGTCGGCGGACAAGGCCAGCGGCAGCGGCAGCGCGGACACCGCCGGTACCTGCTGGCCAGGCGGCAGTTCGCGCGCATGCACCACCATGGTGCCGGCCACGATGTCGCCGAGCCGGCGCGCGTGCGGATCGACCAGGGTGCTGACCAGGCCCACGCCATAGACGCCGGGCAGGATGTCCACCACGCGCAGCAGGTTGCGCACCACCGACGGCAGCCAGGTCACCGGCGTGCCGTCGGCATGCACCACGCGCAGGCCGAGCGCGCGCTTGCCCGGCGTCTGGCCGTCCATCCAGACCTCGCAGACCACCCCATACGCCCACATCAGCGCGAACAGCAGCAGCATCGCCAGGCCGTTGCCGGCCACGCCGAAGATCGACAGCGGGATCATCGCCACCAAGAAGAAGACACCGCGCAACAGCAGGTCGAGCACCCACGCCTGCGCCCGCGGCAACGCTCCGGCGGCGCGCAGGCGCAGCGAGATGCCTTCGGCGGTCTCGATCTCGCGGACGGTATCAATCATCGAGTGCCGATCATCAGGCGTCGACGACGATGGTATCGGCGATCAGGTCGTGCAGGCAGCGGCGCTCGTTGCCGAAGATCAGCAGCGGATCGATCAGCGTCGCCAGCCGGCCGATGTAGGGAATCACGCCGAGCAGCGCCACCGGCAGCACGCGGATGAAGAGATAACGCAACAGACCCATGCGGCTGCCATCGGTACGCACGATGGCGATGTCCAGCATGCGCTTGCCGATGGTCTGGCCACTCCGATGCAGCATGACGCAGTTGACCACGAAGATCGCCACCAGCAGGGCGAAACCCAGCAGCAGCACGCCGATCATCGGCGCGGCCGGCTTGATCCCCTTGCCGACGCCGACTGCCATCATGGCGCCCCACAACACCGGGAGGGCCCAGACCAGGTTGATCACCCCGTCGAGCAGCGCCGCCGCCAGGCGCTTGCCGCGGCTGGCCTTGCGTTCCTCCAGGCCCTGCGCATCCCACGCGCGCACATCGTCGACCGTTGCCTCGGGCGCGGCATAAGGATTGGCTTCCATCGCATTCCCCCGTCACTGTCCATGTTGCCGCTCCCCCCGGCCGGCAACTGCGGCGAGTATAAAAGCGTTGTCCGGAACGCGGCTACCGCTTGGGCTTGAGCAACGTGCCGGTGCATTTCGGCGCGCCGCACAGGCACTGCCACAGCTTCTTCAGCCGCGCGGTGTGCGGCACGTCAAGCACGATGCCGTAGTCGTAGGTGAGCTCATCGCCGGGCTTGATGTGGCGGATCGCCTCGATCTTCACCTTGTCCCGGCGCGGGTCGCCGCTGGCGCTTTCCTCGACCACGGCGCGGCAGTTCGGCGCGCAGCTGTGGTTGATCCAGCGCGCGGTGTTGCCGCGCTGGTTGGCGTCGATCACGTACTTCTCGTTGAGCGTGAACAAGAAGGTATGCCCGGTTTCACCACCGTCCCCGTACAGCGCATCGGCTTCGTCCGGCGTGAGCAGCTTGCCCTTGTATTCGATGATCTCCTCGCCGCGGGCGATCGGCGCGGTGGCGAATACGCCGTTGCCGTGGATCGGCGAGCGGCGGGCAACGAAACGTCGTGACATGCTGCAGTATCCGGGCTGGAAGGCAAGCCGACGATGATGCCTGTTCGCGCGCCATCGCGAAACCTCGGCACCACCGCGATCCCCGGCGCGAGCCGCGACGACGGCCTGCCCGGTCGACTGGCGCGGACACCCCGATCGCGGTTAGAGTCAGGATTCAAACGATCGTTTGGAGAACTGCGATGCGTCCGTTGCGCTGGGTCGTTGCCCCGTTCCTGCTCGCCGTGCTGGCGTTTGGCCTGGCCGCCTGCGGCCCGGCGAAGAAAAGCGTGTTCCCGCCCACGGTGAGCATCCAGCAGTTGCAGGTGCTGTCCAACGGGCAGTGGCAGCTGAGCGTGCGCATCCAGAACAACAGCTACGCCGGGATGGACTTCCAGTCGCTGGACGGCCAGTTGCAGGTCGCCGCGCTGGCGCCGGTGCGCCTGCACGACACGTTCGAGCTGGCCATCCCGCAACTTGCCGGCGACGTGGTGCAGCTCAAGGTATGGCCCACCGCCGCGATGAGCCGCGCACTGGAGGCCATCGCCGACAAGGGCAGCGCCGCGTCGCTGGCCTATTCGATCAGCGGCACCGCGACCGCCAAGCCCGAGCAGGAGAGCAAGGCGCGCGCCTTCGACTTCAGCGGCAAGGACTGGATTTCGGCCGTGCCGGGCATCGCACACACCTTCCGTTAAACCGCCTGCATCAGGAGTTCCCATGACCGCTTACAAGGCCCCCCTCGACGACCTGCGCTTCGCCCTGTTCGATGTGCTGGACGCCGAGCCGGTTCTCACCTCGCTGCAGGGCGGCGAGGCGCATGGCCGCGACCTGCTCGACGCCGTGCTGGAAGAAGCCGGTCGCCTGAGCGAGCAGTTGCTCGCGCCGACCAATGCACCGGCGGACGCCGAGGGCTGCCAGTTCGACAAGGCCACCGGCAAGGTCACCACGCCGGCCTCGTTCAAGGAGGCGTTCCGGCAGTTCGCCGAAGGTGGCTGGACCGGCTTGACCAACCCCGAGCAGTACGGCGGACAGGCCCTGCCCGGCGTGCTCGGCACCGCCACCACGGAGATTTTCCAGTCCGGCAACCTCGCCTGGAGCCTGTACCCGCTGTTGTCCGAAGGCGCCACGCATGCGCTGCAACAGCACGGCGAGGAATGGCAGCGCGAGCTGTACATGAAGCCGATCGTGGCCGGCCGCTGGACCGGCACGATGTGCCTGACCGAACCGCAGGCGGGCTCCGACCTGGGCCTGCTGAAGACGCGCGCGGTACCGGGCGAGGCCGACGCCAACGGCCGGCCGACCTGGAAGCTCAGCGGCACCAAGATCTTCATCAGCGCCGGCGAGCACGACCTCACCGAGAACATCGTGCACCTCGTTCTGGCGCGCCTGCCTGATGCACCGGAAGGCAGCCGCGGCATCTCGATGTTCATCGTGCCCAAGTTCAAGCTCGACGCGGACGGCAAGCCGGGCGAACGCAACAGCGTCGCGGCCGGAGCGATCGAGCACAAGATGGGCATCCACGCCTGCTCCACCTGCGTGATGAACTTCGACGGCGCCGAGGGCTACCTGATCGGCAAGCCGCACAAGGGCCTGATGGCGATGTTCACCATGATGAATGCGGCGCGGCTGTCGGTCGGCGTGCAGGGACTGGCCCTGGCCGAGCGCGCGTTGCAGAACAGCCTCAACTACGCGCGCGAACGGCTGCAGTCGCGCTCGCTGTCCGGGCCGAAATTCCCCGACAAGCCGGCCGACAACCTGCTGGTGCAACCGGACGTGCGGCGCATGCTGCTGACCCAGCGCGCCTTTGTCGAAGGCTCGCGTGCGCTGGTGCTGTACACCGCGCTGCAGACCGACATCGAGCATCGCGCCACGGACGAGGCGGCGCGCCAGAAGGCCGGCGAACTGGTCGCCTTCCTGATCCCGATCGCCAAGGGCATGGTCACCGAGCTGGCGCAGGAGTGCACCAAGGAAGCGCTGCAGATCTACGGCGGCCACGGCTACATCGCCGAGAACGGGATGGAACAGTTCGTGCGCGACGCGCGCATCATCACCCTGTACGAGGGCACCACCGGCATCCAGGCCGCCGACCTGCTCGGCCGCAAGATCCTCCAGCTGCAGGGCGTGGGCTTCAAGCATTTCCTGGAGGAGATCAGCGCGTTCTGCCAGCAGCATGCCGACACCGAATCGCTGAAGGCGTTCATCGGCCCGCTCGCCGTGGCCACGCGAAACTGGAGCGAGCTCACCGTGGCACTAGCCCAGCGCATCCAGGGTAACCCCGAGGAACTGGGCGCGGCGGCCACCGATTACCTGTACTACTCCGGCTACGTGACCCTGGCCTACCTGTGGGCGCGCAGCGTGCTGGCGGCCGAGAATGGTACGCAGTCGGCCGCGTTCAAGCAGGCCAAGCGCGACACCGCGGCGTTCTACTTCAGCCGTCTGCTGCCCCGCACGCTCGCCCACCAGGCGGCAATCGAGGCCGGCGTGGCCAGCGTGCCGGCGATCGACTGAGCCGCAGGCACCCCCGCACGAAAGAGCCCGGCGATGCCGGGCTCTTTCGTATTCGGGGCAGTCATGGACCGAAGTTCGGCCATGTGCGGCACGTCACATGTCCCGGCGGGTCAACTTTTGCTCAAAAGTGGCAATGGCGGCCGGGCAGGTGTTCAACTGGCGCAGCTTTCGCGGAAGGTCTCGCCGCTCAGGCGCAGGTACTGCTGGACCATGGCGTCGTGGATCGGCGCGCACTGGATCAGCTCGCGGGCCAGCGCCTCCTGCGCCTCGGCCACGCCGGAGCGGGCGGCCCGTGCGGGAACGGTGGGAACGGCCCGAACGATCCGCGGCGCCGGCACATCGGCCTGTTGGCGTTCGACGTCGAGCAGATGGGAGATGTCATAGGCGATGTCGTTCATGCCCGAGGTAATGCAACAGGCTTGCCAACTCACCGCCCGCCCGGCATCGGTTTCGGGCCGCGCGTTGTTTTCCGGCCGGGGAATCGGCACGCTGGAGGAATGGATCGCGGCAGCATCGGCGGGATGATGGACAAGCTCGGCATGATCGGTCGCGTGGCCATCGTGATGGTGATGACGCCGATCGTGTTCTGTTCCGGCGCGTGGGCCGCGCTGGCGCTGTGGTATCGGCTGCCCAGCGGCCGCGCCGGGCGCGCGCTGGGCAGTGCGCTCTGGGTGATCGCGACCGGAGTGCTGTACGCCTGCGCGATCGGCGGGCGCAGCTGGCTGCCGCTGGTCGTCCATGCCGCGCTGTACGCGATGGTCCTGCTGTGGTGGGTCGCGATCAGGCCCTCCGGCGCGCGCGACTGGCGCGACGACGTTGCCCGCACGCTGACCGGCAGCGTGCACGGCGATCGCGTGGTGCTCGACAACGTGCGCCACTTCGCCTGGCGCAGCGACAACGATTACGACATCCGCTGGGAGCGCCACGAGTACGACCTGGCGCAACTGGCCAGCGCCGATGCGGTGCTGTCGCACTGGGGCAGCCGGGCGATCGCCCACGCCATGATCTCGTTCGGTTTCGACGACGGCCGCCACCTGGTGTTCTCGGTGGAGGTGCGCAAGAGCCGCGACCAGGAGTATTCCTCGGTGGGCGGCTTCTTCAAGCAGTTCGAGACGATCCTGGTCGGCGCCGAGGAAGACGACATCATCCGCGTGCGCACCAACGTGCGCAACGAGGACGTCTATCTGTATCCGCTGCAGATCGAACCGGCCACGCTGCGCGCGCTGCTGCTCTCCTACGTGCATGCGGCCAACCGGCTGGCCGCGCGGCCGGCGTTCTACAACACCTTCACCTCCAACTGCACCACCCTCGTCCATCGCATGGCGCGGCAGATCGATCCGGGCCTGCCATGGGACATGCGCCTGCTGCTGACCGGCTATCTGCCGGAGTATCTGCAAGGCATCGGCGCCCTCGATCGTCGCGTGCCGATCGGAACACTGCGCGAGCGCGCACGCATCAGCGAACGCGCCCGTGCGGCACCGGCCGGCGCCGATTTCTCGCGCGCGGTGCGCACCGTCACCGCACGCGACTGATGCGCGCGAGCCGTTCGCGTCACGACGTCGACGCGAGCCGCGCAACGCAACCCGACCTGAACGGCGCGACGCGGAATGTGCCGCTTTTACGCGTCCTTGCCGCCTCGATGGGTTAGGTTCCGGGAGGACAGCGATGGCGGCACCGTTTCGTTCGTCCTGCAGGCGCGCCGCTGTCATCAGCGCCTGCGTGCCCCCCCACCCCGTACAAACCAGGAGACCCGGATGAACACGAGGATCACTCGCGTGGCCGCATTGACGGCGGGATTGCTCACCATCGGCCTGGCCGGCTGCTCGCAGTACGTCAAGCAATCCGATTTCAACACGGCCATCCAGCAGCTGCAGCAGAAGCAGACCGACCAGCAGCAGCAGATCGATGCCATCAAGCAGCAGATGCAATCGCAGTTTGCCAAGTACGACAGCCAGATCACCGCGATGCAGGGCCGCGTCAGCATCGACACGGTGGCGCACTTCGCGTTCAACAGCGCCACCCTGAGCGAGCAGGACAAGCCTGCGCTGCAGGACTTTGCCGCGACCATCGGCAAGTACCACCCCGGCGTGCTGATCACGGTGGAAGGCTTTGCCGACCCGGCCGGTTCGCGTGCCTACAACAAGAAGCTCGGCATGCAGCGCGCCGATGCGGTGCGCGATTTCCTGATCAGCAGCGGCCTGTCCGCCGATCAGGTACGTGCGGTCAGCTACGGTGAAGACAGCAACCGCCAGGTCGCCAAGGGCGCCACGCACGACCAGGGCCGCGACAACCGCCGCGTCTCGCTCACCGTCGATGCCACCGGCGCCGGTGCGGTCGCCACGACGGCCCCGTAAGCGGCGCCCGTCGATGGCCAGCAGCGCGGGTGGCCGGCACGGCCGCGCTGCTGGCGTCGTGTCACCCCCCGGCATGCCTCGGCGCCGTCCCTCAGCGGCGTGTCAGCCTGCCAGCTCGAAACGCGTCACGCGCCGCCCCGGGTCGGCCTCGACCAGGCTCACCCGGACGTCGGCGCCGAGCGTGAGGTTGCCGCTGCCGGAAACGCCGGCCTCCACCGCCGGGTTGCGCACGATCACCGTGCCCTTGGCCGGATCGCCGCGGGCGACCTCGACGATCGCACCGTCGAAAACCTCGCCCACCCGCGGCGCCAGCGCGGCGGCTTCGGCCAGGTTCAACACGGCGCTTTCGTACTGGCCCGCGCGATGGCCGGAAGCCTGCATGGTGTCCGGCAGGCCGGGCAAGGCGGCCAGTGCCCACGCCGGCACCGGCTGCTTCGCGCACAGCGCCAGGCAGACCTCGCCGGTATAGCGATCGACCAGCCGGCGCAGCGGCGCAGTGGCATGGGTGTACTGCGCGGCCAGCGCCGAATGCATCGGCTGCGCGGGCAGCGCGCCGTCGAACGCCGCGTAGCCGGCCCCGCGCAGCACCGTGGTGCAGGCGGTCAGCATGGCCACGTGCACGTCGTTGGACGGGTCCAGCGAACGGATGAAGCCGGGATAGTCCAGCCCGGACGGCCAGGCGATGCCGAGCACCCGCGCGGTGACGCGCAGCCGCGCGATGGCGTGCGGGTCGGGCGGCGGCAGCGTGCGCAACAGCCCCACTTTCGCCTGCACCATCAATTGCGCCGCGGCCATGCCGACCAGCAGCGAGATCTGCTCGTTCCAGTTCTCGATCGGCAAGCGCGCGCGGAACGCCAGCGTCCAGCGGCCGTCGACCACGTCGATCTCCTGTTCCGGCAGGGGCAGGCTCACGCCGCCGCGCGCGCGCTCGCACTGCTCGCGCAACTCGCCGATCCGGCGCAGCACCGTCCACATCGGATCGTCGCTGCCGGCGTCGATGGCCTGCTGCACGCCGGCATAGTCGAGCTGGGCGCGGCTGCGCACGCGCGCCCGGCGCACGTCGATGGCGGCGATGCGGCCGGCAGGGTCCAGGTCCACCGTCCACAACAGCGCCGGGCGCACCTGATCCGGCAACAGCGAGGCGGCATCCTCGGACAACACTTTCGGGTGCAGCGGGATCTTCGAATCCGCGCCGTACAGCGTCTCGCCGCGCCGATGCGCCTCCAGGTCCACCGGGTCGCCGGCCTGCACGAAGGCGGCGACGTCGGCGATGGCGTAATGCACGCGCCAGCCGTCGCCCTGCGCCTGCACGTGCATGGCCTGGTCGAGGTCGCGCGCACCCGGCGGGTCGATGGTGACCAGCGGCAGCTCGGTGCGGTCCAGCGCCGGCAGGCGCGGGTTCGCCGCGGCGGCCGCGGCGGCGGCTTCGACTTCGGCCGGAAACGCGGCGGGCAGGTCCAACTGTTGCCGGATCTCGTCCATGCCCTGCGCAAGCACGGCACTGCCCGCGGGCTGCAGGCGGATGCGTCGCGTCGTGGTCATGGTTCCTCCGTTGATGGCTGCCGGCCGTACGCGAATATACATGCCGCCTCCGGTGGGCTTTCGTCCACGCCGGGGGCGGTGTAGAAAGCCGTCAGGCCCACCGACCCGATCGCCCATGAACGACTCGCCCCTGCTGATCCGCCTGGCTGCCGACGACGACGATTTCATCCTTGCGCTGGTGCCACGCTTCGCCGACTTCGCGCTGCCGGCGTGGCGTCGCCGCCACGAATGCGTCGAAGGCATCCGCCGGGACCTGCTGCACCATCTGGAGGACCAGCCGGCGAACAGCTTCCTGTTCGTGGCCGAGAATGGCGACGGCGAGCGGGTGGGTTTCATCCACCTGCAGCGCACCGCCGATTTTTTCAGCGGCCGCAGCAACTGCCACATCTCCGATCTCGCGGTGGCGCCGCAGCACGAAGGCAACGGCGTCGGCAAGGCCTTGCTGGCGCACGCCGAGCAGTGGGCGCGCGAGCACCAGTGCCAGCTGGTGACGCTGGCGGTGTTCCCCGGCAATGAGCGCGCCCGCGCGCTGTACGAGGCCAGCGGCTACGCGACCGACCTGATCAAGCTGGCCAAGCCGGTGCGTTGAAGGCGCGCAAACGAACAAGCCGCCCGCAGGCGGCTTGTTGCGTGCAGCAGGCGAAGCGAAGTCCTGCTCAGTTGGTGGTCTTGGCCGCCGACTCGGCCTGCTCGCGCTCGTCCAGGCGACGGGCCAGGCGGTCGATGTTGCTGAGCGACAGCAGGTGGGCGTAGATCCACGCCATCACGCCTTCGCGCAGCATCTCGTGGGCGACCTTCTCGTCCAGCGCGCGCAGCTTCTCCTCGTTGACCATGAACAGGCCGTTGAGCGTGATGCCATGGCCGGAATCCGGCTCGCCCTTGTGCAGTTGCACGTTGCGCGCTTCCAGCAGGTCATGCTTGACCAGGTACTGCATGAAGGTGCGGGTGCGGTCGATGTTCTGCTGGAACTCGCCGAGGAAACCCACGGCGTTCTTCAGCAGCTCGGTGTCGCTGCCGTCCTCGTTGAACAGGCGCTCGCCGTCCGCCGCGTTGAAACCCTCGAAGCCCTGATCGAGGAACACCGCGAAATCGCCGCCCTCCTGCCCGGCCGGTTTCTCGGCCAGCACGAACGGGTAGCGGCGCACGAAGGCCGGCACGTAGGTGTTGGGCGCCCACTGGCCGGCGGCGTCGACGTAGAGGTTCTCGTTCTGACGCAGGCCGAGCAACGCGATCGGGCCGGCATTGGCGGCGTCGGGACCGGCGAACACGATCAGCAGGTCACGCGCGGCCAGGCCGAACTCCGCCGCGGTCAACGGCACCGAGTGCGTGTTCATGGCGAACTTCATGTTGGGCACGCCCTTGAGCCGAAGATTCTTGTGTTCGGCCCGGTTCAGCGCCACCGGGTGCTCGTAGAAAATGACTTCAGCCACGTTGATCCACCTTTGGTCCCCCGTCGCGCCGGGCCGCCACGGCGGCGGCCCTGTCGAACCCGGCGTGGGTTTCATGTCGAGCCAGGGATCATATCAGCGGGCACCGGTGCCTGCGAATCCCGCCGCGCCGGCGCCTTCGGAACGGCGGAAAAGTGTTCTATGCTGCGATCGGGCTGGCCTTGCGCCATGCCCGCTGGTTCCCTCGATGCCCCGGCGGAAGGACGAACTGCATGCTGATGGACGCTGTCAAACCGGCTGACCTGCAGGCGACGCGCGTGTTGTCGCTGGACGCCGCTGGCCGCATCCTGGACTGGATCAGCTGGCAGGACGCGGTGTGCCTGTACGTGCGCGACGTCGTCGCCTGGACCCTGGGCGATCCCTGCCTCACCGTGCACGGCGGCCACAACCGTGCGCTGGGCACGCAGAGCCTGCTGCAGTTGCACCCGATCATCGCCAGCACCGGCCACTGCCGCGAGCATGCGGTCGACCCGTCGCCGGCGCTGACCAACACCGCGCTGTTCGCGCGCGACCGGCACATCTGCATGTACTGCGGCGAGCACTTCACGCGCATGGAACTGACCCGCGACCACGTGCTGCCGATTTCCCGGCAAGGCAAGGACGAGTGGGAGAACGTGGTCAGCGCCTGCCTGTCGTGCAACCTGAAAAAGAGCAACCGCACGCCGCAGCAGGCCAACATGCCGCTGCTGGCGGTACCGTACCGGCCAAGCTGGGTGGAGCACCTGATCCTGTCCAACCGCAACATCCTCGCCGACCAGATGGAGTTCCTGGTCAGCCGGCTGCCGCGCGACCGGCGCCCGATGACGGAATACGCCTAGGAGCGTGGGCGGTAGAAACTTTCGAGGCAAAAGTGGCTGCGTGAGTGCAGATTTTCCACGCTTCGCCGGCCCATGATGGTTCTGTAGGCCGGAAAGCGGCGGAAACATAAACCGCGCAGACGCCTTTGCAGCCCGGAAGATTTCTACCGCCCACGCTCTAGGAGACGCCAAGCCTCACTTCCGCCGCTCCGCCGCGGTGTCGGCATGGCCCTCTTCCGCGCGCGTCTCGCGGTTCTTCTCCAGTTCGCGGTCGATCTCGTCGACCTCCTCGCAGGCTTCGTCCGCCTCGCCCGCTTCCTCGGCTTCGCCCCGGGCCGGGCCGCCGTGCCTGCGCTTGCGGCCGCCGCTGGCACGCTCGCGCCGTGCCGCCAGCTTGCGGTAGTTCTCGCGGATACGCTCCAGGGTCTCCTCGTCGAGGTCTTCCAGGTCGAGCAGGCCGTTGTGGGCCGCGGTAGTGCGGATCAGCTCGTCCAGCTTGATCTGCAGCGCCGCGCTGTCGCGGTTCTGGCTGTTCTGGATCAGGAACACCATCAGGAAGGTGATGATCGTGGTGCCGGTATTGATCACCAACTGCCAGGTGTCGCCGAAGTGAAAGAACGGCCCGCTGGCTGCCCAAACCGCCACGATCAATACGGCCGCCAGGAAGGTCGCCGGTCGACCGGACTGGCGCGCGGTGGCTTCCGCAAAGCGGCGAAAAGCCTGCGAGACACTGGCCATGGACGGATCTCCGCAAGGGAATCTGCGCGCAGCATGCGATGCCGATTGTGTGCCGCACGTGCAGGCTGCACCGGTCGCAATCAGGCCTTGTTCACTGTTTCGCCCTTGCTCCGCCCCGCCGCTGGGCCAACAATACGAGGATGAATGACCTCAGCCATTATCCCCGCCTGGCTTCGATCGACGCGCCCGCCGACCTGCGCCGGCTGCCCGACAACGAACTGCCGCAAGTCGCCGACGAACTGCGCCAGTATCTGATCGAGGCCGTCGCCAGCTCCGGCGGTCACTTCGGCGCGGGCCTGGGCGTGGTCGAGCTGACCGTGGCCCTGCACCACGAGTTCGACACGCCGCACGACCGCCTGGTCTGGGACGTCGGCCACCAGTGCTATCCGCACAAGATTCTCACCGGCCGCCGTGACCGCATCACCACGATCAAGAAGAAGGATGGCCTGGCGCCGTTTCCGCGCCGTGAGGAAAGCGAGTACGACACCTTCGGCGTCGGCCACTCGTCCACCTCGATCTCGGCCGCGCTGGGCATGGCGATCGCCGCGCAGGCCAGCGGCGAGCAGCGCAAGGTGGTGGCCGTGATCGGCGACGGCGCGATGACCGCCGGGCTGGCGTTCGAGGCGCTCAACCACGCCGGCGACGTCGAGCCCGACCTGCTGGTGGTGTTCAACGACAACGGCATGTCGATCAGCGAGAACGTGGGCGCGCTGACCAAGATGATGGCGCGCGCGATGGCCAGCCGCCGCCTCAACGACTTGCGCGAGCGGGCCAAGCGGGCCATTCCCAAGCAGTCGTTCATGGGCCGCTGGTTCAAGCGCTGGGAGGAGCACGCCAAGGGCATGTTCGTGCCCTCGACGCTGTTCGAGGAACTCGGCTTCCACTACACCGGCCCGATCGACGGCCACAACATCCCGCAACTGCTGCAGGCGCTGCGCACGGTGAAGAACCTGCCCGGCCCGCAGCTGCTGCACGTGATCACCACCAAGGGCAAGGGCTACGCCCCGGCCGAACAGGCGCAGATCGAATACCACGCGGTCGGCCCGTTCGACCCGCTGGCCGGCGTCAAGAAGAAAACCGGCAAGGCCAAGCCGACCTACACCGACGTGTTCGGCGACTGGTTGTGCGACCAGGCCGCCGCCGACCCGCGCCTGCTCGGCATCACCCCGGCGATGCGCGAGGGTTCGGGCCTGGTGCGTTTCTCCAGGGAATACCCCGCGCGCTATTTCGACGTGGCGATCGCCGAGCAGCACGCGGTGACACTGGCCGCGGGCATGGCGTGCGAGGGCGCCAAACCCGTGGTGGCGATCTACTCCACCTTCCTGCAGCGTGCCTACGACCAGGCGATCCACGACGTGGCGCTGCAGAACCTCGACGTCACCTTCGCCATCGACCGCGCCGGCGTGGTCGGCCCGGACGGCGCCACCCACTCGGGCAGCTTCGACCTCACCTACCTGCGCTGCCTGCCGAATTTCGTGATCATGGCGCCGGCCGACGAGAACGAGTGCCGCATGATGCTCAGCACCGGCTTCAGCCACCCCGGCCCGGCGGCCATCCGCTACCCGCGCGGCACCGGCCCCGGCGTGGCGACCCACCACGAGCTGGAAACGCTGCCGATCGGCAAGGCCGAGCTGCGCCGGCGCGGCCACGGCCTCGCCCTGCTCAGCTTCGGCGCGATGCTGGCACCGGCCGCCACCATCGCCGCCGAACTCGACGCCACCCTGGTCAACATGCGCTTCATCAAGCCCCTTGACGACACCCTGATCCTGGAACTGGCCAAGACCCACGACGGCTTCGTCACCCTCGAGGACAACGCCGTCGCCGGCGGCGCCGGCTCCGCCGTGGCCGAGTGCCTGGCCGCGCACGGCATCACCCTGCCGATCCTTCATCTCGGCCTTCCAGACGTCTATCTGGAACACGGCAGCCGCGAGGAGGTGCTGAGCATGGCCGGCCTCGACCTGCCGGGCATCCGCCATGCCATCCACGCACGATTTCCGTTGATCGAGCGGCTCAGCCAGAACAGCGCCTGATTCCGGCCATCCATCCGGGTTCGCCAGCGCTCCAGGACCCGGATCACGCTCGGCCGCTTCGTGCTTCAGTTACGCTCGGAGCAGCGCAGCGACACCACGGAAGGGAACATCTTGACGGGATGGATCGACGGATCATGGCGCCAGCTGAAAGACTGGGCCAGCCGGCAAGCGGCCACGCCGCGATGAAGCGCGCCTGATCGCAACCCGTGCCGACTGCCTGCGCATCGCCATCGAACGTTCCGAGGGCATCGCCGCCGGGCAGGTTCTGCATGACCTCCGCGAACTGAGGACCCAGGCTCATGATCCAGAATTTTGTGGGTATCCGGATTTTAGTGTGGGAAGACCGCACTAGCCCTTCTTGTCTGACAGCTCTCGTTCGGTAGGTTTCTGGTATCGCAAGGCTTACGCGCTTTTAGCCTTCAGTGTGGGCTTTGTCTGGCGCATGTCGGTGCAAGGAAACAATCAGTGGCAGGTCACCTTGCCCCCGGCTCGAACTGGGGTTTGAGGCGCAGTGGAACGGAAAACCGGGTTAAGCCACGCGCCTAGCTCCCGTGCAGAGAATCGATCAGCGGGCACGACACAGTGCCTCGCTGCGCATGGCACTCGTTGACCAACCGTGACAGCACCGCTTCGATTCGCGTCAGGTCCGCCATCTTGGTGCGCACGTCGGTGAGCTGGAGCGCAGCCAGCTCGGCGGCTTCGCTGCAGTGAGTGCCGTCCTCAAGCTGTAGGAGTTGGCCGACTTCGTCCAGGTTGAACCCCAGCCGCTGGGCGGATTTCACGAAACGCACCCGCGCCACGTCCGCCGATCCGTAGCGGCGAATACTGCCGACGGGCCGACCTGGTTCTGGCAATAACCCCTTGCGCTGATAGAACCGGATGGTCTCCACGTTGACCCCAGCGGCCTTGGCGAAAGCCCCGATGGTCAGTGTTTGCGGATCGTTCACCATCGCGCTTGACTCCGTACTTGACTACGGAAGTAACCTTAGCGCATCACGCAACGTCTCGGAAGGAGATCCCTCACATGGCAGACCCCAGCAACGGCCGCGGTGCACTGGCCGCCGGTGGCCTCGCCGCCATCCTCGCCTCGACCTGCTGCCTCGGTCCGCTGGTGCTGATCACGCTGGGTGTCTCCGGCGCCTGGATCGGCAACTTGACCGCGCTGGAACCGTACCGGCCGATCTTCATTGGCGTGGCGCTCGTGGCGCTGTTCTTCGCGTGGCGTCGCATCTTCCGGCCGGCTCGCGCCTGCGCGCCGGACGACGCATGCGCCGTGCCCCAGGTGCGGACGGCCTACAAGGTGATCTTCTGGATCGTCACCGCCCTGGTGCTGATCGCGCTCGTGTTCCCCTACCTCATGCCCCTGTTCTACTGAAAGGAGATTGCCATGAAGAAACTCGTCGCATTGCTCGCTCTGACCGTTGCCCTCAGCGCTCCCGCCTGGGCCGCCACCAAAACCGTCACGCTGTCGGTGCCGAGCATGACCTGCGCCACCTGTCCGATCACGGTCAAGAAGGCGCTGACCAAGGTCGAAGGCGTCATCGAGGCCAAGGTGACCTGGGAGCCCAAGGAGGCGGTGGTAACCTACGACGATGCCAAGACCACTCCGGCCGCGTTGACCAAAGCCACCGAGAACGCCGGCTACCCGTCTACCGTCAAGAAGTGAGCACACGCTCATGACCGAGGCGATCACGCTGCACATCGATGGCATGACCTGCGGGTCGTGCGCCGAGCACGTCAAGCAGACCTTGGAAAAGGTGCCCGGCGTGCGTTCGGCCTCAGTGTCCTACCCACAGCGCCGGGCCGAGATTGAGGCCAGCGCAGGTACCGCCGCGGACGTGACCTCGCTGGTCGCGGCGGTATCCGCACTCGGTTACCGAGCGCAGCTTGCCGATGCGCCGGGGCAACCCAGCGACCTGCTGAACAATGCACAAGAGCGGCTGGGCGGCGAACCAAAGCGCGAGGACGATGAGGCTGCACTGCACGTGGCCGTGATCGGCAGCGGCGGCGCGGCGATGGCGGCGGCGTTGAAGGCCGTCGAGCAAGGGGCGCGTGTGACGCTGATCGAGCGCAGCACTCTCGGCGGCACCTGCGTCAACGTCGGATGTGTGCCGTCCAAGATCATGATCCGCGCTGCCCACATTGCGCATCTGCGTCGCGAGAGTCCGTTCGATGACGGCATTGCCGCCGCCTCGCCGAAGATTCTGCGTAAGCGCTTGCTGGCTCAGCAGCAGGGGCGCGTCGATGAACTGCGCCACGCCAAGTACGAAGGCATCCTGACGAGCACCCCGACCATCACCGTGCTGCGCGGCGATGCCCGATTCAAGGATGCGCACACGCTGACCGTGGCAACCGCTGACGACGGGATGCGCGAGGTGAGTTTCGACCGCTGCCTCATCGCCACCGGGGCCAGTCCGGCGATTCCACCGATCCCGGGCTTGAAAGACACGCCCTTCTGGACGTCGACCGAAGCGCTGGCCAGCGACACGATCCCCGATCGGCTGGCCGTGATCGGCTCGTCGGTGGTGGCCGTCGAACTCGCGCAGGCCTTTGCCCGGCTGGGCAGCAAGGTGACCATGCTGGCGCGCAGCACACTGTTCTTTCGCGAAGACCCCGCCATTGGCGAGGCCATCACGGCCGTGTTCCGCGCCGAAGGCATCGAAGTGCTGGACCACACCCAGGCCAGCCAGGTCGCCTATGAGGATGGGGAATTCGTGCTCACCACCGAACGCGGCGAACTGCATGCCGACCGGCTGTTGTTCGCCACCGGCCGCACCCCAAACACCCGCACGCTCAACCTCGACGCGGCCGGTGTGGTGGTCAATGCGCAAGGCGCCATCACCATCGACCACGCGATGCGCACTACCGTGCCGCACATCTATGCCGCCGGCGACTGCACTGACCAGCCGCAGTTCGTCTACGTCGCGGCGGCGGCCGGCACCCGCGCTGCAATCAACATGACGGGTGGCAACGCGACGCTGGATCTGACGGCGATGCCGGCGGTGGTGTTCACCGACCCGCAGGTCGCCACCGTGGGCTACAGCGAAGCCGAAGCGCACCACGACGGTATCGAGACCGACAGCCGCACGCTGACGCTCGACAACGTGCCCCGGGCGCTGGTCAACTTCGACACGCGCGGTTTCATCAAGCTGGTTTCGGAGGCCGGTTCGGGACGACTGATCGGCGTGCAAGCGGTAGCCCCGGAAGCAGGCGAGCTGATCCAAACCGCAGTACTGGCGATTCGCAACCGCATGACGGTGCGAGAGTTGGCCGACCAGTTATTCCCCTACCTGACGATGGTCGAGGGGCTGAAACTCGCGGCACAAACCTTCACCAAGGACGTAAAGCAACTGTCCTGTTGCGCGGGGTAGTGGCTGGGCCTCTTACCTATGCTTCATCGGCTGAATCACAAATTCAGGCTGAAGCGCCGCCTCTTGCACAATGGGCTGAGGACTATTCGAAATACCCCTCTTCGAGTAGCCGCGCCAGCGTCGGGAGATAGGGGCCGTACTCGACCACGCGCGTGATCTTCTTCTTGCGCGTTGCCGCCGTGGTCATCCGCTGGAACACGAAGTCCGTGGTCATTGGGTCGTCGTCATCGACCAACACGGTTTCGATAACCGAGCCATCCTTGCGCGCCTTCTTGTCGTAGAGCATGCGCGCCCGAAGCACCTCGAAGCTGTAACCCCTGCCCATGCGGTTCATGTCTTTGGCCACTCGGTTGACTGACTCAGTATAGGCATTGGTAATCGGCTGCTCGAAGTAGGCGAAGATTTCGTCGTGCCAGTTGTGCACGGCGGTGGTCAGGTCCTTGAACGTGGCCGCCAATTCGGTCGGAATATTGGCCTGCCACTTCGCGCAGGCGGCTTCTGCTGCTGGGCGGGTCTTCTGATCCCAGATCGACAGAAATCCTTCCTTGAGCGCGTGGGCTTCGCTTAGGAGCGGGAACTGTTGGAACCATTCCCGCATCCGGTCCATATCTCTCCCTGTCAGGTCGTGCTGCCGCTTGAGCAGCAGGAACCGCTCGTCCTTGAGTTTGAGGCGCTGCCGGGTGGACAAATCCTTGCGAATGCGCTTGCGCAGCTTCTCCAGCGCGTCGTTCGCCATGCGCTGGATATGGAATCGATCGACCACGATCCGGGCCTGTGGCAGCGTGGCGCGCACCACCTGCCGATAAACGTGGTACATGTCCATCGCCACCCACTCGACCGAGTCCTTGTCCCGCAGGTCGCGGAAATAGGGCATCAACTCGGCTTTGGCCCGGCTGGGGCGGATATCGAACACGGTCTTGCGCTCGACGTTGGTGATCATGGCCCGGTACTGGCCGATGATCTTGAGCTCGTCGATACCCAGCACCCGCGGCGTCCGGAACTGGGTCTTGGCCTCGACCTCCTCGATGAAATCGTCGAAGACGTGGCGGACCGTCTTTTCGTCCACGGCTACTTCCCGGGCAAGGGCCGCAAAGGTCTTGGAGAAGGACTGGTCGCGGATATAACGCACCAGACGCGCCGTGGCTTGGCGTTTTCCATCAAGGTCCGCCACAGGCTCAAACAAGGTCTTGGTGCAGCTTGTACAGCGATAGCGACGGCGCTGGATGAAGATCACGACGGGTTTGCCGTGCGTCGGTGTGTCCTGAAACGACTGTTCCTGTGAGCCGTGACCATGCAGGCGTCCGGTCTTGCACAGCGGGCAGGTCACCCACTGATTGACGCCTTCGGCCTTGACGACGTAACTGTCCTCGCTGGTCAGGATTTCAAGCGTCTTCAGGCTTCGCAGCTGGAGAAAGTCCGTCACTCAGCACCTTGGGCGAACCCACACTGAAATCCGACTTTTACTCTAGCACATCCGCTCAGCCGTCCAACACCAAAATCCATTCTTTGAAAGTGATAGCTACAAAGACCCAAGGAGCCAGAACCCACACCAGATTCCGGATACCCAATTTTGTTTACGTTCTGAACAACGGCCTCAGGACCAAAGTTGGTGAGTACCTGCCTTCAGTGCCGCTGCTTCAGCAAATCAATGACCCGGAGTACCGACCAAAGGCGTACCAATGGGAGAACGATGGTCGAACGTTTACACGGCAGATTGATGGTCATGACACGCGGACTGCGCACCTCCTGCCCGACGGAGACGGCATCATCGTCCTTCAGGCACAAGCTCATTGCGGTGCCGACAACGTCATCGTTCTGGATGCTGCGAACGAACTGCTCCGACGCATCGTCAATCCTTACCGGACCTCAAAGTTCTTCATGAATGGCGACGAATTCTGGTTCTATGGCATCACCGTGCGCGGTGACGACGTCATCTTGAACATTCAGGTGCAACGCAAACTTGCAGGGAGGTCACACGATGCCGTGCCGATCTACGAGGCAAGTTACGACCCCATGACATGGGACTTGAAAAAGATCGAATGGAAGCCTGCGACGTAAAATCTCTCCTTCGCGGGGCGCAGCAACAATCGCCACCGCCAGCAGCAGGTTGTGCGTTGAACCGGAGCATCGTGGACGGGGGGTGCACGCCGGCCGTCATCGCCGAACACAACGCCCGCCGCTCACGCGATCGCGCTGCTCCAGATCCTGCGCCGTGAATACTTCGGCATAGCCGGCATCGCGCAGCAATACGCGCGCGGCCTCGCCCTGGTTCCAGCCGTGCTCGAACAGCAGCCAGCCGCCCGGGGCGAGATGGCCGAGGGCGCCATCGACGATGCGGCGGATGTCGTCCAGGCCGTCGCGGCCCGAGGCCAGCGCGCTGGCCGGCTCGAAGCGCAGGTCGCCGCGGGCCAGGTGTGGATCGCCGGCCTCGATGTAGGGCGGGTTCGAGACGATCAGCTCGAAGCGCTGGCCCGCCAGCGGCGCCAGCCAGTCGCCTTGCACAAAGCTGACGTTGTCGATGCCGTGGCGCTGCGCATTGCGTCGGGCAACGGCCAGCGCCGTCGCGCTGGCATCGGTGGCGATCACCTGCGCGCGGGGATGCTCGCGCGCGATCGCCAGCGCAATCGCGCCGCTGCCGGTGCCGAGGTCGGCGACGCGGCCGCTGAAACCGGGTGGCAGGCGCTGCAGCGCCAGTTCCACCAGCAGCTCGGTTTCCGGGCGCGGGATCAGCGTCGCCGACGTAACTTCCAGATCCAGCGTCCAGAAGCCGCGATGGCCGACGAGGTAGGCCACCGGCTCGCCGGCCTCGCGACGGGAAAGCAACTTCTGGTAAGACGTCTGGACGTCCATTTCAAGCGGATCGCCGGCATGCGCGAACAGCCAGCTTCGCGGCCGCTGCAGGACGTGCAGCAGCAGGAGTTCGGCCTCGGTGCGGTCGCCCAGCCGTTGCGTCGCCGCGGCCAGCGCCTCGCGCACGTCAGGCATCGCGCCCCGGCCCCGCCGCCGAAGGCGGCAGTTGCGGCGGCACCACGCCAGGCTTCGGCTCGCGCTTGCGCCAGTAGCCACCATGCGTCCACGCGTCGAAGGCCCAGCGCAGCCAGCCGATCAGCGCATTGGCGAGCCACAGCGCCCAGACCAGCATGGCGAGCTTGTAGATCCACAACGGCAGGCTGAACACGCCGGCCAGCGGCAACGCTCCGTCGCTGCGATCGGCAAACCAGTGCAGGTTCGACCCCGACGAGTGGTTGCCGGCCACATGCATGTCCGGCAAGCCCAGCAGACCCTGCGGCACGGCGCCGACCAGCACGCACAGTGCCAGCACGGTCAAGGTCGCCAGGCCCAGCTGCAGCAGGTTGAAACGCAGGCGTTCGAGCTGCTCCGGCGCCCGCAGCCGCGCACGCAGACCCAGGGCGATCAGCCACACCACCACCAGCGCGAACGCACTCCAGGCGAAGGCCGAGAAGCCCAGCCCCAGCAGCACCCAGTGGCGCAGGCGCAACGGCGTCGGGGCGTAGCGCGCCAGCAGCCAGGCGGCGATCAACAGCACCAGCACCTGTGACCAGTACAGCACCGCCGGGCCGTCGGTGGGCCCCCACGTCCACAACACCCAGCGATCCTGCGGCAGTTGCAGGTTCAGGTCGATGTTGGCCACCGGTGCATGCAGATCCAGCGCAGGCGTGCGCACGCGCGTCGCCACGCCCAGCGGCTCACGCAGATGCACGGCGTAGTCATGCGCGCCGGGCAGCAGCGGCAGGCTCAGCTTGCCGTCACGCACCGCCAGGTTGATCGGCTGGTTGTCGCGCCGGGCATCGATCAACTCGCTGCCGGGCGGCAAGTCGATGGCATGCTCGCCGCCACGGGTGCTGCGCACGCGCAGGTCCAGCTGCAACTCGCTGGCGCGCTCGCCGGTGCGGATGGTCAGCTGCGCGCCGTCGATGGCGAGGCTGTCGCCGGCCATGGCCACCGGCTGCGTGATCGCCAGTTGCAGCTTCTCGCCCGGCAGCGGATCGAACCGCAGGCCATCGTCGCTGGCGCTGGTCGGCACGCCTTCGGCATCCACATGCCACATCGGCGCCGCGCCCACTTCCCACACCTCGGAGCGCTCGCCCAGCGGCGGTGCTTCCAGGGTGATCTTCGCGGAGCGATCGAGCTGGCTGCTCCAGCTCACCATCGATTCGCCGGCCTTGAAGGTGACGTTGATCCTGCCGTCCTTGACCAGCACGCCCTCGCCGCGCGGATGCTCGCCCGGCAGCAGCGGCAGGCTGATGCTGAAGCCGCCCTCCTGCGGCGCGATGCGCTCGACCCGGTTCAGCACGATCCAGTCCAGCCCCAGGCCGATGCTGCGGGTCAACCGCACATACGGCGGAAAGCTCTGCGCGGTCGGCAGTTGCTTGCCGTCGGCCGCCGTCTGCACGCGGCGCAGGGTGACGCTGTCGCCCAGCACCCGGCCGCCATCGACGCCATCGAGCGACCAGCCCGGGTCGCTGAAGGCGATGCGTTGCGGCGCCAGCGCGAAGTGCAGCGCGGCGCTGTCCACCGCGTCCAGCCGGTAGCGCAGGCTGACGCGGTGCACGCCGCGATCCAGCCGCAGCAGCAGCTGATCATCGTCGCGCAACAGCGCCGGATCGGCCTGGCCGTCGAGGCGGACATCGACCAGCGGCATTGCCTGGTCGGATGTCGGCAACGGCAGCGCCACGCTGGCGCCGGCATGGGCTTCCAGCACGACCTCCAGCATCGCGCCGTTGACCTGAAGTTGCGCCTGCGCCACCTCGGCACACTGCGGCGCGCACTTCGGCGCCTCGGTGAGCCGGCCGCGCAACTGGCTGAGCAACTGCGCATCCGGCAGCGCCTGCGCGCGTGCGCCGGTGGGCAAGAAGGCGATCGCCAGCAAGGCGGCACCGGCGATGCCTGTACCACGCGAAGGCAGCCAGTGGTTACGCAGCGGTCGCCACAGCTTCATGGCCAATCGACCCAGCACCACCGCCAGCAAGCCGACCATCACTATGCGCAACAGGCGCACCAGCCATGCCGGTGCGATCACCAGCCGGGTGGTTTGCTGCGGCGTCACCGGCCCCGACCAGCCGAGCCGGTAGTTGTTGCCCTCGTCCCAATGCGGCGTGCCGACGCCGGCCTGGATCACGGTGCGGTTGTCCTGCTCGCTGGCCACCAGTTGGCTGGCCGTCATCCGCGAACCGGTGACAACCACGCTGGCCAGGGTGCCGGGGGCCGCCTGCACGACATTCGCGCTCATCTCGCTCACGGCCCGCGCGCCCGGTGGCGGTGGCGGAGGCGGTGCCGGCACGCCGGCCGCCATCTTGTCGGCGACGACGGCCTGCGGTGCATACGCCGCCGACACCATCCGCGGCGCGCTGCCGTGCTCCAGTTGCGGATGCAGCGCGTACTGCAATTGCGCGGCCGCGAACGGCAGCGCCCACAGCACCGCCAGCGCAAACACGGCCAGCGCGCCGCCGCGCGCAAACCCGCGCAAGCGACCTTCCGGCAGCGCGCGCAGCAACAAGGCGAGCGCCAATGCCAGCGCCAGCGTCCACAGCGGTGCCAGCGCCTCGTGCTGCGCCAGCGCCAGATAGCCCGCCGCCAGCAGGGCCCACGGCCAACCGAGCAAGCGCCCGGCCAGCAACGCAACCAATGCCACCACGAACAGGTCGAGCAGGCTCCATTGCGCGGCCCAGGAATCGTTCGAGCGATCCGCACCGATCACACCGAGCAGACGATAGCCGTGCGGCAGGTGCACGGTAGCCTCGATGCCGTCCAGCGGCAGCTGCCAACCGGAACCCGGCATCGCGCCGACTCCGGCCGGCACGCGCAGGCCGGCTGCCACGTCGATGCGGCGATCGCGCAGCTCGACACCCGCATGGCCTTTCGCATCCCTGGTGACCAGCAGCGGTTCGCCGTCTTCCGAGGCACGCTGCAACTGCCACGGCGCGGTGACGTCGAGCCGCTGGTGATGGCGAAGTTCGCCACTGAGACGATCGGCGACGCTGAAATGCCCACCGTCGAAATCCAGCCACATCTCGCGTTGCAGGTGCAGCGCGTCGCTGCGGCTGCCTTCATTGCCGCGGTTGCCCTGCTCCACGCTCAGCCCGCTGCGGTCATCCAGCGCGTAGGCCGGCAGGTTGGCCCAGTCGCCCGGCACCCCGGCCTGCGCCGCGTCGACCGCATTGCCTTCCACGCGCGTGCCGCGCAGCGCGTTGTCATCGGCGTAACTCCAGACCTCCTGCTTCGGCCACGGCGCGGGCGGCAGGGTCACGCCGACCTTCGCCAGTGGCGCGACGCTGCGCGCCAGCAGGGTCAGCGTCCACTGGCCCGGCCGCAATTGCACGCGCAGATGGCCATCGTTCTCCAGTCGCGCGGGCAGCTCGCCGCTGAGCGCAGTGGCGACGAAACCCGCGGGCAGCACCGGCCCCAGCACCTGCTCGCGCGCGCTGCCGCTGACGTTGAATTGCAGCCGCGTTTCCAGCGTGGCCGGGAGGCCATCGGCCAGGCGGCGATACACGCGCAGCGAAAGCGCATCGGCCGCGCGTTGCGCGCTGGCCGCTTCGCCCAGCGTGAGCTGCCGGCCATCGCGTTCGATTCGCGTCACCGTGGCGCCGTCGACGCGAAGCGTCACCAGCCCGATCGACTCCGGCACGCCCAGGTTGGCGGGTCGCGACGTCCATGGCAGCTCGCCCTGGATGTGATAATCGCCCGACTCCAGCCACAACATCGGTTGGCCCTGATGCTCCAGCACCGTCGCCGGCCGGTTGCCCAGGTTCACCTGCTGCGGCCAGTGGCGACTGTCCCCCGGCAGGGCCACCCAGCTCGGCGCATCCACATGCACCTCCAGGCTGAAGTGCCCGCCATCCTCGCCGGCATCGAGCGCCAGCCGCCCCGGCCAGGCGCAGCGGTAACTGTCCTCACCCGGTGCCTGGTCGGCCAGGAACGGGCAAGCGTGCCCGGGCACGTCGTGCAGCACCCAACCCTGCCAGTCACGCAACGGCGGCGGAATGTCCTGCGCCGCCAGCGGCGCGGTCAGCAGCAGACCCAGACCCAGCAAAATGCACAATCGACGAAGCATGCTGCTTTACCCCTTTAGGCCGGTCGGCGGGCACAGTGTAAGTGGAACGCGGCGAGCGGACGAAGCGGCCCGTAACTGCGCCAGCCGCGATACGCGTTCGCACATTGCGCACTCCGGATTCAACGCAGCACGGGGTGGAATGGGGTCGAGGCCCGCCCCTCCCTCACGCCTCGTCGTGCCTGCGCAGGCACGCATCGCACTTCGTCATTGCGGGCAGTGGTGGCATTGGAGGGCAGCGGGCCGCACGCAAGCCAGAAGCGGCCGATTGCTTGCAGCTGCAGGAGCGCACTTGTGCGCGATGCTCTTGCTTTCAGAGCAGAGCGGTCGATCGCCCAAGGCGATCGACCGCTCTTCGCTTTGAATTCGGCCAAAGGCATCGCGCGCAAGCGCGCTCCTGCAAGTGCGAGGGATCGACCGTTCTTGTGAGAGGGGCGATGCCTGTCTTCGCAGGCATGACGGAGTGTGGGGACGACGTGAGAGGCCTGTCGAAAGCCCGGCAGCCACGTCATATCTCTCAATCAAAAGAATGGCGCGCCGGCCAGACAACCGGCGCGCCACATGACACATGCTGAGCGAGCGTCAGCGCGGTTACTGCAGGATCGCTGCAGGGTCCTGCGCCTGCTTCAGCGCCGCGCACAGCTCGATCGATTCGCCGGTTTGCGCCAGGCCGCGGGCGATGCCGGCCGCGTCGTCCACGCGCGAATCGAAGAAGGCGTGCAGGCGCGCGGACTCGGCGGTGCTGCAGCCGCCGGCTGCGGCCAGCGACGGCAGGCGGCCGCCGGCGAAGCTGCCGGTGCGCTCGAGGATCCGCGGGTAGTGCGCGGTGAACCACTGCCACATCGCATCGCGCTGCGCGACGGTATCGCGCTCGCCCATCAGCAGCCGGCCCATCTCGCCCACCTTCACCGCGTCGGTCAGGGCGAAGTTGCGCACCTGTTCGGCGAGTGCCGGATCTTCCGCGCGCGACAGCCCGTCGAGGATGCCGTTGCGCAGCGCCGGATCGCTGGTGCGGGGCAGTTCGGCGATCAGCGCGTCCACCGCGGATTTTCCGTGCGTCTGCACTGCCATGCCCAGCGCATCACCGAGCAGGTCGGGGTTGGCGGCGGCCAGGTCCAGGCGACCGTTGGCGCCGGGCTTGAGCGCCGCCTCGCCCTGCTTGAGCAAGGCCGCGCGCACTTCCGGCACGCGGAAGTCGAACGCCAGCGCGTCGGCGAGCGTGCTGCGCAGCAAGGCCGCTGTATCCGTCTCGCCGGCCACGCGCTGGTAGCCGAGCTTCTGCAGCCGCGGCAGGTATGCCGCGCGAACCCAGCCGTCCACGCGTGCACGCTGCGCGTCGGTGCGCGCCGCGTGGTGCGCGATCCACGCCAGCTGGCCCAGCGGGGCGGTGGCGACGTCGGAGATCGGCGAGGCGGTCAGCGGCTTGAACGCGGCCAGCACGTCGCCGGCATCGAGATCGCCGCGACGGAAACTGGCGCTGACCGCATCGGCATACGCGAGCTGCTCGGCGTCGCCGAGCTGGCCGACCACGGCGGTCAGCCGGGCCAGTTGCGGCTTGTCGAGGCTGAAACGGTAATAGCCGTTGGCGTTCGCGTTAGGCATGACCCAGGTCGGCTTGCCGGCACCGGGCAGCGCCATCGAGCCGCTGGCCTGGTCGAGCATCTTGCACTCCACCTTGCTGGACTGCGCTTCATCCTTGCCGTTGGCGCGGGTGCCGTAACGCACGCACACCGGCACGCCCCACAGGCGCTGCGGGTCGCCCTTGCTGCCCAGCGGCAGGTAGCGATCCTGGCTCAGCCGCAGCACGGTCTGGCCGCCCTTGTATTCCAGCTTGGTGCGCACGTAGGGCACGCCGGACTGGTTGAGGAAGCTCTCGAATGCGTGCTTGAACGGCGCGCCCTTGCCCGCCGCGTCGGCGATGGCGTCGACCAGATCATCGGCGGTGGCGTTGCCGAACTTGTGATCCTGGATGTACGCGCGCATCCCCTTGCGAAAGATCTCCTCGCCCACGTAGTTCTCGAACATGCCGAGCACGCTGGCACCCTTCTGGTAGGTGATGCCGTCGAACGCGGTAGTGATGTCGCCGTTGCCGGTGATCGGCTGGCGCACGCTGCGCGCGCTGACCAGGCTGTCGCTGCCCATCGCGCGCTGGCCGCCGCGCACGCGGTCGAGATCGGCGCGGTATTCCGGATGCACCTGCATCGTCACCTTCTGCTGCATCCAGGTGGCGAACGCCTCGTTGAGCCAGATGTCGTTCCACCACTCGGTGGTGACCGTGTCGCCGGTCCACATGTGCGCCAGCTCGTGCGCGGTGACGTTGAACGAGCCGCGCACGTTGCGCGCGGGGGAATCGTTGTCGAGCAGCAGCAGCCAGTCGCGGAAGGTGACCAGGCCGGGGTTCTCCATCGCGCCGGCGGAGAAATCCGGCGCGGCCAGCAGGTCGAGCTTGTCGAACGGATAGCCGAAGCCGTAATAGTTCTCCAGCGCGTGGATGATGCTCGGCGTTTCGGAGAGGACATGCTGCATGCGATGGCCCTCGCCTTCGGCGGCGACGCCACGCAGCTGCAGCGGCTTGGCGCGGTAAGCGGTCGGCGAAATGTCCGGGCCGGCAACGACATCCCACGGGCCGACCGCGAAGGCCACCAGGTAGGTCGGCAGCGGCACGGTGCGGGCGAAGGTGACGGTCTTCCAGCCCTTGCCGGCGCCCTGCTCGCTCACCGGCTTGGTGTTGGCCACCACGGTCTCGTCGGCGGGCGCGGTGATGGAGATGTCGAACGGAGTCTTGAAGCCGGGCTCGTCGAAGCCGGGAAAGGCGAAGCGCGCGCTGATCGGTTCCATCTGGGTCATCGCATACGGCTTGCCCTTGGCGCTGACCTTGTACAACCCCTGCAGCTGCGCATTGAGCGGCGCGGTGTACTCGAACTTCACGCTGAGCTGCTGCGGCTGCAACACGCTGCCGAAATCCACCCGCGCCACACCGGCCTTCGCATCCGCCGCCACGTACTTGCCCACGTGCACCGCGCCGGCAGCATCGGTGATCTCCACCCTCGACACCTTCAGGTCGGCGCCGTCCAGCCACAGGTGGTCGGAGGCCTTTTCGAGCTTCACCTCGATCGTCGTGGTGCCGGAGAAATCTGCCTGCGCGGGGTCCACCTTGAACGCCAACTGGTACGACTGCGGCATGGCCCAGCCGGGCAACCGGCCGCTGGGCGCCTGCTCGGCGGAAGCGGCCAGGGTCGAGGCGCCACAGGCAGCGAGCGCGGTGAACAAGGCGGTCTGGACAAGGCGGCGCATGGCTTCACTCCGGGACGGGCAAAGCCCCACGCTAGGGGGCGGCATGACTTTCGACCCAGTGCCAGAAGGCATGGCTGGCGGCCTGCGGCATCGTCAACGCTGATTATTTGCGTGGCGCATCATAGGTATGATCTATGTTTCGACGGACCGGGAGCGGCGATGAACCTGCGCGACCTGCAATACCTCGTGGCCCTGGCGGAGCACCGCCATTTCGGTCGCGCGGCGGCCGCGTGTTTCGTCAGCCAGCCCACCCTCTCCACCCAGATCAAGAAACTGGAAGAAGAACTGGGCGTGTCGCTGGTCGAGCGCGCGCCGCGCAAGGTGCTGCTGACCGAGGTCGGCCGCGACATCGCGATCCGCGCGCGCGACGTGCTGGGCGGCGTGGAACAGATCCGCGCGGTGGCGCGGCGCACGCTGGACCCGGAGTCCGGCACGGTGCGGCTGGGCATCTTCCCCACGCTGGGGCCGTACCTGCTGCCGCATGCGCTGCCGCTGGTGCGCGCGGCCTTTCCCAAGCTGGAGCTGCTGCTGGTCGAGGAAAAGACCGAGGCGATCCTGCGCCTGCTGCGCGAGGGCCGGCTCGACGCCGGCATCCTTGCCCTGCCGCTGCACGAGGACAGCCTGCACAGCGAGTTCCTGTTCGAGGAGCCGTTCCTGCTCGCCGTATCCGACGAACACCCGCTGGCGCACCAGCCGGGGCTGCTCAAGCTGCGCGACCTGTCCCACCAGAACCTGCTGCTGCTGGAAGACGGCCACTGCCTGCGTGACCAGGCGCTGGAGGTTTGCCACATGGCCGGCGCCGGCGAGCACTCGGGCTTTCGCGCCACCAGCCTGGAGACCCTGCGCCAGATGGTGGCGGCCAACGTCGGCATCACCCTGCTGCCGGTGACGGCGGTAAAGCCGCCGGTGGCGCCGGTCGACGGCCTGCACCTGATCGAGTTCAAGGGCCACGCGCCAAGTCGCCGCATCGCAATGGTGTGGCGCAAGAGCTCGGCGATGCACGCCTTCCTGCAGCGCCTGGCCGAGGTGTTCCGGCAACTGCCCGCCGAACTGCTGGATGCACATTCGGCCGCCTCGCCGACAGTATCGGCACCGGCAACCCGTCGCGGCCGCAAGGCGACAAGACCCCAGGCATCCGCCGCCGACGCCGGCTGAGCGCGGCGCGCGCATCGCGTACACTCTGCGCAGACCGAGGGTCGGGGCCCCATGCGCAAACTTCTGATCGTCGCCGCCGCGGCGTTGCTGCTGCTGGGCGTGCTCAAGCATCGCGAGCACGCCGCCGTGCATCCCGACCCCGGCGTGCTGGCCGCGGCAGCGCCGGAGCAGGTGGATCTGGACCACGGCGCGCAGTTGCAGAAGGGCGACACCACGCTGACCACCCGCGCGCACTTCGACATCACCGCCCGCGTGCTCTCGCGCAAGGACTACGGCGGCGCCGACGGCGAGCTGGTGCCGCTGGATCTCGCCATGGGCTGGGGCCGCATGTCCGACAGCGACGTGCTGCAGCACATCGACATCAAGCAGTCCGGCCGCTTCTACTACTGGCACGTGCAGGAGTTCCCGATCCCCCGGCGCGAGATCGAAACCTCCAGCGCCAACATGCACATGATCCCCGCCGACGCCGACGTGAAAAACCAGCTAGAGCAGGTGCGCGCTGGCGAGGTCGTCCACCTCGAAGGCTTCCTGGTCGACGCCAGCCGGCCTGGGGGCTGGCACTGGAAGACGTCCATGACCCGCGAGGACACGGGTGCGGGGGCGTGCGAGTTGATTTATGTGGAGCGGGTGGACGTGGTGCCGGCGCCATAGCGGCGCGTAAAGCAAGCCGCGCTGGGAACTGCAAGGCCGGCGGCAGGTTTGCGTGACCTGACGGGCGGCGATGCTCCGCTCCTGATCCGGTTGGCGCGGTACCCGCTTACGATGGCAAGCGCACGGGAGAGCCACCACGGACCGCCGAGGCAGCAAGGCGCGAGAAATATCCCGAACTGTCGAATTCCCGTCCGTCATCCCCGCAAGCCGCCCTCGACAGCTAAGCCTGATCAAACCGTGGCCCGGCATGCGGTTGACCGCAAGCAGAATCGACCGTGCCGCGGTAGCATGCATATCGGCGTTTTCGAGGTGATAACGCATACAAGCCTCGTTTCGCGAGATATGCACGCCAGCGTGCACCGAATGGCGCACCGAGATGGCGAGGCAACTCCTTGATAGGCTGCAGAACTTCCGACTTGACGGTGCCGCAGCGAGCGCGGAGCATGGCGTGCATATGCCCCGATCTGGGGTCTACTTGGCGTTAGGCACGGAGACACGCATGTCCTTTTTTGCCGGTGTTGCACTCGTGGCTTTTGCGGCCATCTGGCTCACGGCGGTCCTCACTTTGCTGGCTTGTGTCATCTATTCTTTCAAGGCTGTTCGCCGGGCTCGCCCAGACATCAATCTCTGGGGCCGCGACACCCTGTGGAACCCGCTCAACGTGTTGCTTAGCTCGAAGATGCTCACAGACGAGGGCCTGCGCTACCGTCACAAGTCTCTTGTGTCACTGGCAATCTTCGTCGCATGCGTCGGTGGTACTTTGCTGTTTGCAGCAATCACAGGGCACCTCAGGTGAGTTACGGGCTGCCTAACCAGTCGTTCAAGGCGGACGGCTGCGCCGCCGCTTAACTCCAGCGTTAGGCCGCTCAAAACGGTATCGTCGTAATCGCTGCATTTCTTTCAATTGCAAAGGGGAGTTGCTCATGAAGGTCTTCGAATCTGCGTTGCTTTTAGTCGTGGGTACGGTGTTGCTTACGTTCAGCGCCATCTCGCTTGGACTTTTCCCGCGCCCACTCACGCTCAGCAATCCCACGCTATTCGTTGAGGCGCTCGCCATCGCCGGCTTGGTTCTTTTCGGTCTTGGTGTACGCGGTCTCTATCGCGTTCATCGCATCATTTCCGGCAACAGCTCGTACGCTCCGTCCCGCAGCGCAGCGGCCTAACCCGTCGTCCAAGCGGACGCGCGAAAAAGCCGCGCGCCGCTTAACTCCAGCGTTAGACAAAAAGGGAAAATCATGTCGATCGTCAAAGAGCGGGAAAAGCTAGCACTAGACGCAATCAGGAAGGTTTTCGGCACGGAGGCTGGCGAAGACAGCGTCAATCTGTTTGTTGAGCATCACCTAGCAGAACTGCCGCAGAGCTACTGGGTACAATATCTCGGCTCAGAGTCTCCTGAAGCTTCGGCCGTCATTAATCTTCTGGAGCTCAACTCTTCGTGGGGGGATGGCGAGATTGAAAATTTCGATTTCACACTCCCCGGTGACGTGACGGACTACATGGTTTCTGTGCATTTTGACGAGAGCGGCAACATTGATGAAATATCGATGGAAAGTTGAGCGATTGTATCTGTCTAACAGTTCGTTCGAGGCGGACGGCTCCGCCGCCGCTCAACTCAAGCGTTAGGCCGCAGATGAAGAATCTCGACATATTCTTAGACAGGGTCGAATCAGACGGCATTTTCGTCGCAACTAATAATGCTGACGAGGTGCCGGTCGGCACAGTGTTCACACAGCTCGTAAAAGTACGCGTTGGGGGTGCCTCCGACGCTGGTAGTGCTACTGAGTTGTGCTCAACCCCTGTTCGCCTCCGCCTGACTGGCGCTGTCATTCTTCGTAAGTCCGTTCCGGCAATACCTAGGGGCTGGAGCGCGGGCCTACGCCTAGAGGGCACGGGATTGGATACAGTCGAAGATGCACTCTCTGGCAAGGTAGCAGGAGAGTTCATTCACCTACGGGCTGCGGATGCGGCCTAACATTTCATTCGAGGCGGACGGCTACGCCGCCGCTCAATTCCAGCGTTAGCACTCAAGAGCATGGAGCTCTGCACATGTCCAACACTCGCATCACTTTTCGCAAAGTTGCTACAGGCGCTGCATGTGGCCTGGTTGGTTTCGTGGTTGGCGGTTTCGTAGCCCAAGCAGTTGTACGCTACTTCGCAGGGTCACCGGCGTGGGAGCTCCCAGCAATCATTTGTGGTGCACTTGCTTTGTTTGTTGTTGCCGTCTTGGTTGTCGCGCCTGCTATCGGAGCAAAGGCATCCAATCGCAAGTAGCGCGCCGGCGTGCTAACCAGTCATCCAAGCGGACGGCTCCGCCGCCGCTTAATTCCAGCGTTAGACCTATGCGCCTTCTACTAACCATCGCACTGCTCGTCTTCATGGGCGTAGCCCACGGCCAAGGGCCCTCGGTTCCGGCTTCAATCGCTGGACTCTGGCAATTTGGTGAGCACACGGTTTGGATCCGTATCGACCCGAACGGTACTACCTACCAGTGTCGCATCGCTCCCGGCGGCACTGTTTACACTTCCGAAGGCACCTTTGCCCCACCTAGCTCCATCCGATGGCGGCAAATCTGGGGCACGGATCAAGCTTCAAATCCTCAAGCGGGCGCATTGATACTCAAAGGCCCATACGGTTCCTTTGAGTACCATGCCACCTCACAGCCAATGTATGGCGCATGTGCAGCTCCGGGGCAGGCGTCTAACTCTTCGTCCAAGCGGACGCGCGTACCGCGCGCCGCTTAACTCCAGCGTTAGGCCGCATGGAAAGTCTATTCGCGCTCGCATACACCACTGGCCTCATTGCATTCTGGTCGGGTGTCATCGTGACACTTTGGCGCTTCGTGCAGATGGCTTCCCGGCTCTCAGCTGCGACTGCAGTCCGGTTCGCGGCTGCGTCTTTGGCACTCGCGGTCGGGGGTTACATTCCGGCTGCACTCATCGGCGCTTGGGGCTTTTGCTCGGCGTCAGCCGGCGGCCTCTGTGCACTGGGTGGGTATGTCGGCACCGGGCTGGTCGCTGCCGGTGGCGTGCTGCTTTACCGTTTCTTTCGGGCGCGCCGGGAACTCGCTGCGGCCTAACAATTCGTTCAAGGCGGACGGCTCCGCCGCCGCTCAACTCAAGCGTTGAGGCTGTAGAAAAACCCCTTTCCACGGACGGATAGACGGCCAACACGATGACCGTGGCATCTCGTCACTCAACGGCGTGGTTTCCCGGGGTCTCGCGTTGCGGGTTGCCCGGCTTGATTTGACGCCATGGGCACGCGTTTCAGGCGGCCGTGGGCACGCCTTGTACCGCTCAGGCTGCCTTGCGGTAGTTCGCCCACTTCTCGATGTTGTGGACCAGCGCAAACAACTTCCATTGGCCGTCCACCTTCGCCTGGCCGCGCAGGGTGAAGCGGTTGAGCCGCTTGTTGGCGCGCACGTTGCCGAAGACGGGTTCGACGGTGGCGAAGCGTCGCCCGTACTGTTCGCGTCCCCACGCGCTGTCGATGCGCTCGCGCATGCGCTGGCTGTGGGTGGGTTCGGCCTTGCGGGTGAGCACGGCAACTTGCCGCGAGCGCGTGGTCTGGGGTTTGCGCAAGCACTTCGTGCGCAGCGGGCAGCCTTGGCAGGCAGCCTCCGGTGCGCGGAACTTGATCGCGGCGTAGCCGCCGATGGTGCAGTCCTTGCCGTTGCGATGCAGGCGCTTTCCGGCCGGACAGGTCGCATGGGACTGGTCCGGCGCGATGATGAAATCCGCGCTGCCGAAGAGACGTGGCTTGGTCGGTTGGCGGGTCTTGTCGTGCAGCGGATCGGGCTTGGCCAGGTGCTTATCCTGCTCGGCGAAACGTTCGTCGCGCCGGCGCATGGCGTTGTCGGCGATCAGGGCGTCGATGCCCCTCTCGGCCAGCGCTTCCAGGTTGGCTTCGCTGTGATAGCCGGCATCGGCGGTGATCAGCGTGGCTGTCGTGCGCTGGCCGGCGCAGGCGTCGAGGACGGGTAGCAACAGCTCCTGTTCCGCGCTGGTGCCGTGGGCGGATGCCTCGACGATCACCTGATGCTTGTCATCGACCACGGCGACGCCGCAGTAGCCCTGGATCACGCCCTTGTCCGTGGCCAGCTTGGCCGATTCGTTGTCGGTGCGGTTGGACTTGCGAACCTTGCCGCGCGAACCGGGCCGGTCTTCCGGATGATCGGCCAGCCACTGGCGGATCTTGGTTGCCTCGCGGGTCAGTCGCTCGAGGCGAGCAGCGGCCTTGGCATCTCGTACGTCTTCGGCTGCGCCGGCGTCGTTGGCCTGGTGGCGTTCCAGCATGGTGGTCGCCGCACGCTCCATCTTCTGCGCCTGCGCGAGGAACTCGGCGCGGGTGCCGGAGCGATGTTTGGAGGCGTTCGAGGGCAACTTGACGCCATCGATGGCGAACACGACCCACAGGGATGTGGGAAGTGGTTGTTGGCGTCTGGAACGCCAACAGGCCCTCGCGACCGATCAGGCCCTCGCCATCGAGCAGGGTCAGCACTTGGGCAAATATCGTGGCTATGGCTTCGCGCGAACGACTGACGAAGTCCGCGAGGGTGGTGAAGTGCGGCTTGGCATCGCCGGTCAGGGCAATGAACAACACGTTGTCGCGGCACGCCCGCTCGATCGAACGCGAACTCACCATGCCTTGCGAGTACGCCAGCAGCACGGCCTTGAGCAGCATCGCCGGTGCATGGGCCGGCGCGCCGGCCTCATCATTGCGGTAGCGCGCATCGAATGCCGTCAGATCCAGCTGATCGACCAGATGGTGCACGGCATGGGCAAACGATCCCGGCACCAGCTGCGCTTGCAGGTCCACCGGCAACAGCCGCGGACTCATGTCGATGTGTCGGTAGCGTGCCATGCCGGTTCCACTTGTTCGCGTGGGGCTATTGAAGCAAGATCGGCAGAGGTTTTTCTACAGCCTCGTTAGGAGTAAGAAACAGGATGTTGGCTCTCGAAAGTCCTTTTTGGTCCGAGCTCCGGCACGCCTACGGAGCCGCGACAGATATCCCTGCGTTGTTGAGTCAACTCTCTAGCTACCCAAGCGAGGCGTCCTACCAAGACGAACCATGGTTCACGTTGTGGAGTTCGCTCTGCCATCAAGGCGATATCTACTCTGCGTCTTTCGCGGCGGTTCCCCATATTGTCCGCGCTCTAGCGGCTAACACTTCACAGGCTTCTGTCAGCTACTTCCTACTGCCAGCGAGCATCGAGGTAGCTCGTGCATCGGAAAATACGGTTGTTCCCCCATCGTTGTCCGTGGCCTACTTTGCTGCGCTCGCTCAACTCCCTGCGCTTGCAGGGGCGGCCGCGCGGCCCGAGTGGGACGAATCGCTGTGTACTTCGGCTCTCGCAGCAACCGCCGCTGCCACCGGCAACCATCAAACTGCACAGCTACTGTTGGAGACGGAGCAGAGCGATATTCTTGAGGTCATCAATTGGCTCCAGTCGCGCTGACTCCTAACCACTCGTCCAAGCGGACGCGCGAAAAGCCGCGCGCCGCTTAACTCCAGCGTTGAGGTTGTAGAAAAAGTCGGTTTGCCAAGTTGATCGCGGCGGCGCCGAAAATCGCCCTCACAGGAGGCGCTAGAATCGACGCGCAGCACCTTGGGAGGGGTCGAAGTACCCCCGGAAATCGGCAAATTTCTTGACCAAGGACTTTTTCTACAACCTCGTTAGGCTTGCCCATGGAATTTGTCACAACTTTGATGGAAACCGCCGCAGCCGACACGGATGTACTTCGGTCACTCGATCGCAATGGCGACCACTTTTCGGTGTTCCGCGATGTTGATTTTCTTCTGGTGGCACCCGACGCAGAAAAGGCGGCGCTCGTTGCATCCTTTGTTAATGAGCACAGCTATGGCAAGGCTATCCTTCAAGACACTGCATCCATTCTTGTCACTATCAACATGCCTGTCGAGCAACCCGTAGCTCTATGCGTCTCTGGCTTTTTCACGTGTCTCGCGCAGCTATTCGGCGTCGAGTACGATGGCTGGGGGTGTGTGGCACAGGCGCAAGCCTAACCACTCGTTCGAGGCGGACGGCTCCGCCGCCGCTCAACTCAAGCGTTAGGTACACATGGGGGCTTCATCGTGCGGGTCGTCATCATTTCCATGTTGCTGTGTCTTGTCGGCTGCGCGTCTAACCAGCCGAGCGCGCCGCCTGTGGTGTACTCCGTAAATTCGAACGACGCATCCTCAAACGTATGGGTTGTGGACGCTATCGACCATGTTGCAAAAAAACGGGTTCGGTATTTCTTGGTCTGCGATTTTTACCACTGGGGCAACCGCGAGATCGTTAAAGGCCCAACAGCCTGCGATCTTTCGGTAGGGGAAGAGATAGCGCCCAATCCATTCCAGACTCGACCCGGCGGCTTTCTTGACATTTGGGTGCGCCAAGGGATTTTGTCGATCACCAAAGGCACTGGCAGTGAGCAGGTTGTAGAGCAATTCACCATCCAGTCGGCTAAGGTTCTACCGTATGCGGATAAAGGATAAAGGGGACGTGGCCAATTAAATGGGGCAGGATAAAGGGGACGTCAATAAAGGGAACGAATAATGGGGACGTCGAATAATGGGGACGGAATAATGGGGACGTGGCCAATTGAATAATGGAATAATGGGGACGTGGCCAATTAAATCAGTTCTTGGTTGCTTCGCAGTGGCCGCCCCGCGAGCGGCATACGGTGGTGGGATAAAGAGGACGCGGCCAATTGAATCCGGCGAACCTCAGAACCTGACCCGTTCCGGCCTCCCAAACGGAGCATCCCATGGGCCTCTTGACCTTCAGCATCAACCTCACCCTGGACGGCTGCGTCGACCATCAGGAAGGCATCGCCGACGACGAGACGCACGCGTTCTTCACTCGCCTCATGGACGAGAGCGGGGCGATGCTGTGGGGCCGCGTCACCTACGAGATGATGGAGAGTTACTGGCCGGCGGTCGCACGCGGCGAGGTGGAAGCGCTGCCGGCGATGCGCGAATGGGCGGTCAAGCTGGAGGCCAAGCCGAAGTACGTGGTGTCTTCGACGCGGAAGGATTTCCCCTGGGCCCACAGCCACCATGTCGCCGGCGACCTGCGCACAGGCGTGCAGAAGCTAAAGGACGCGACACCGGCCGGCGTGCTGCTCGGCAGCGGCAAGCTTGCGGCGGAACTGGACCGGCTGGAGCTGATCGACGAGTACAGGTTCCTCATCCATCCCCGGATCGCCGGTCATGGACCGACTTTGTACCAGGACGGGCTGCCCGGCACGCGCCGACTGGAGCTGGTCTCGGCCACGTCGCTGCGCAACGGCGCAGTCGCCGTGCACTACCGGCGCGCACGCTGACCGGTAGTGCTCCGATGGCGAACTGATAGAGTCCTTCCGGTTGGAGTGAAGTCCGAAGCAGTGCGCGAACGGTTCGCCGCACGACTGCCACGGTCCTGCAGCCCGAGCGCGAAGCCTCTCCCATGACCCCCATCCACATCGAACGCCTCGACCATCTCGTCCTCACCGTCAAGGACATCCCCGCGACCTGCGATTTCTACTCGCGCGTGCTCGGCATGGAGGTCGTGACGTTCGGCGCGGGCCGCAAGGCGCTGGCGTTCGGGCAAAGCAAGATCAACCTGCATCAGCAGGGCCGCGAGTTCGAGCCCAAGGCCGCCGCGCCGACGCCCGGCTCGGCGGATCTTTGCCTGGTCACCCTGGCCCGACCGCAGGCCGTGCTGGCCCACCTGGAGGCGTGCGGCGTGGCCGTACTGGAGGGGCCGGTGCAGCGCACGGGGGCCACCGGGCCCATCACCTCTGTCTACTTCAGGGACCCCGATGCCAACCTCATCGAGGTCTCGAGCTACGGCGAAGCCTGAAGGGCGCCCGACCCTGCCCCGCGCTTACCCGGGCCGGTTGCAGTTGACCATCCACATCGCGCCGTAACGATCGGTGAGCATGCCGAAGCGCAGCGCCCAGTCGGTCTCGGCCATCGGCATGGTCACCTGCGCACCGTCGGACAGGGCGGCGAACAGGCGCTCGGCTTCCTGCGGCTGGTCGACGCTGAGCGACACGGCGTTGCCGTGGATGCCCGGATACGGGCCGCTCTCGGGATTGCACCAGTCCGAGCCCATCAGCACGGCGTCGCCCACCTGCAGGCGCACGTGGGCAATGAGGTGGCGGGTGGCGGGCGGCGCCGCATCGCCGGACATGTCGCCCATGGTCACCTTCATCGCGATCTGGCCGCCCAGGCAGCGGGCGTAGAAGTCGAATGCTTCGGCGGCGTTGTCCTTGAAAAACAGGTAGCTCACGAGTTGCATCGGTGGTCTCCGGCGGGGTGCTCTGCAGGGATGACGAACGGCGCGGGCGCAAATCGACAGTCAGCGCGAATCAGGCGGCCACGGCGATTTCGGGGAAGGGTTCGCGCCAGGCTTCGAGCTCGTTCATGCGCTCGTGCCAGCGCTGGACGGCAGGGAACTCGGCCAGCGGGATGTGCGCGCGGGTCGCGTGCGGAAGCGCCACGGCGAGCGCGAAGTCGGCCAGCGTGAGCGAGTCGCCGACGACGTAGTTGCGATGTTGCAGATGGCCGTCCAGCACCGCCGCAGCGCGGCGCCATTCGTGAGAAGCCCGCTCCATTTCGGCGGCGTCTGCCTCGCCCAGGTTGAAACGCGGCCTGATGATGTGCTCGAAGTAAAGCGCGCCGCCGGGCCGGGTGAAGTGCTGATGGTTCCAGCTGAACCAGCGGACCACCTCGATCTGGCGTGCGTCCTGCGGCCACAACTCCGAGTCGCAGCGCGCGGCGAGGTGGCACATGATCGCGTCCGACTCCCACAGCGCCAGCGCGCCGTCGACCAGGGTGGGCACCTTGCCGTTGGGATTGAGCGCCAGGTACTCGGGGCGGCGTTGCTCGCCGCGGCCGAGGTCGAGATAGACGTATTCAACCGGGGATTCCAGGTATTTCGCGACCGCGCACGCGGAGCGCGGTTTCAACACGTCGGACCAGTAGAGCTTCATGATTGGAGTTTCCTCGCGAAGGTGGGGACTTCCCTGCCACGACGAACGACGCTCCCGTGAATCGACAGGCGCGGATCAACCGCGCGGATGATGCTGCGCGTGCAGCCGTTTCAGCCCCTCCTTCGCCACCAGCGTGTAGATCTGGGTGGTGCTGAGCGAGCTGTGGCCGAGCAGCATCTGCAGCGCGCGCAGGTCGGCGCCGTGGTTGAGCAGGTGGGTGGCGAAGGAATGGCGCAGCACGTGCGGAGAAATGCGTTTGGGGTGGATGCCGACCTGCTGCGCGTAGCGCTTGACCAGGGTCCAGAACATCTGCCGGCTCATGCCCTCGCCGCGGTTGCTCAGGAACAGCGCCGCGGGCTGCCGGCCGCGGGCCAGCGCCGGCCGGGCGTCGGCGAGGTAATCGCCGATCCGCGCCAGCGCTTCCTCGCCCACCGGCACCAGCCGGTCCTTGCCGCCCTTGCCGGTGATCCGCAGCACGCCCTGGCGGGTGTTCAGTGCCGCCAGCGGCAGTTCCACCAGCTCGGACACGCGCAGGCCGGAGGCGTACATCAGCTCCAGCATGGCGCGGTCGCGCAGGCCCAGCATGGTGCCGGTGTCGGGCGCGCCGAGCAGGCCCTCGATCTCGCGCTCGGCCAGCGCCTTGGGCAGGCTGCGCGGCATTTTCGGCCGCTCGATCAGCAAGGTGGGATCGACGAAATCCGGCTCGTCACGGGCCACGCAGGCGTAGTAGCGGCGAAACGCCGACTGCCGTCGCGCGATCGAGCGGACGGCCACCGCCTGGGTGCCGTGGTAGGCGGAGATGTCCTCGCGCGTGGCCGTGCGCAGGCTGCGTCCGCGCGACGCCAGCCAGCGCGCCAGCGCTTCCAGATCGCGCCGGTACGCTTCGAGCGTGCGCTCGGCCAGGCCGTCCTCCGACCACACCCGCTCGATGAACAGCGCGATGCCGCGGCGATCGGCTTCGGCGATACTGGCGGGGTTTTCTTCCTTGTCCATGCGCACGATGCTGACCATCGCGCGCGCTCCACGCAAGCGATCCGATGCCGATGCCCGCCCGTTCCGACACGCCCTCCGCCATGCCCTGTCCGCTGTGGCGGCGCCTGCTCGCACTGGTCTACGACCTGCTGATCGTGGTGGCGATCGTGATGGTGGTGGGCCTGCTCAGCCAGCTGGCCACCGGCGGGCAACTGGTGCAGGGCGCCGATCACGCGCAGGTGCCGGCGTGGTACCGGCCGCTGCAGGGGCTGGTGGTGTCGGCGTACTTCATCGGCTCGTGGCTGCGCGGCGGCCAGACCGTGGGCATGCGGCCGTGGCACATCCGCGTGACCGCTCGCGACGGCGCCGCGCCGACCTTGCAGCAGGCGGTGCTGCGTCTGCTGGTCGCTGCCGCGCCGATGCTGCTGCTGATGCTGGCGCCCGTGCTGGGCCTGCGCGCCACCTTGTGGCTGCTGCTGGCGGCCTGGGGTGCGTGGTTTGCGGTGGCCTTGTTCGACCCGCGCCGCCGCGCGCTGCACGATATCGTCGCGGGCACCGAGTTGCGGCAAACGGGCTGAGCTTCACGTATTGCACAGCGCCGACGCGGTTCAATCCGCCGATGCCCTCCCCGCCCGCCGCCGAGCTTCGCAGCAACGACGAGTCGATCCGCCGCAACCGTGGCTTCTACGAGCCGTTGTGGACGCGGGCGAACCTGGTCGAACCCTCGCGCTTCAATACCTGGCCCTTGCTGCAGGCGTTGGCGGACGAAGCACCGCGCCGGCTCGAAGTGGCGCCCGGACTGCGCCCGCGGCTGCCGCTGCGCGGCACCTGCTTCGTCGACTTGAGCCATGCCGCAGTACGGCGGCTGCAGGCCAGCGGGGCCACCGCGGTGCATGGCCTGATCGGCGCGCTGCCCTGGCGCGACGCCAGTTTCGACCTGGTCTGCGCGCTGGACATCCTCGAACACGTCGCCGACGACCACGGCGCGCTGGCGGAACTGGCCCGCGTGGCGGCTCCCGGCGCGCGCGTGCTGATGTCGGTGCCGCTGCACCCGCAGGCATGGACCGCGTTCGACGACTGCGTGGGCCACTGTCGCCGCTACGAGCCGGCGCAGATCCTCGCCCTGCTGGCCGAACACGGCTTCGTGCTGGAACACAGCGCGGTTTACGGCATGCAGCCGAATTCGCCGCGGTTGCTGGCCATGGCCGAGTGGTTCCTCGACCACCAGCGCGAACGCGCGATGTGGTGGTACAACCGCGTGTTCATGCCGCTGGGCCTGCATTTCCAGCAGCCGCTGCGCTGGCGCGAGGGACTGGGCAATACCGACGGCGTGGACGAAATCCTGCTGCGCTGCCGCCGCGCAGGTTGAGACCCAGCTCTCTGCCGCATTGCAACACCAGCCGGTCATTCCCGCTAAGATGCAACGGTTTACGACCAACGGCCACCCCATCCGATGCTCTATCAAATCCATGAATGGCAGCGCTCGCTGCTCGGTCCGCTGAGCTACTTCGCCGAGGCCAACGCCCGCATGCTCAGTGCCCGCGGCAACCCGTTCGCCGCCTGGCCCGGCGTGCAGCGGCTGTCCGCCGCCAACGAGCTGGTCTACCGGCTGGGCAAGGATTACGAGAAGCCCGCGTTCGGCATCCATGCCGCCGAGGCGCACGGGCAGGAAATCGCGGTGATCGAACGGGTGGCGCTGGCCAAATCTTTCTGCCAGCTCAAGCGCTTCAAGCGCTTCAGCGACGATCCGGCCACCATCGAGAAGATGAAGAAGGATCCGGTGGTGCTGATGGTGGCGCCGCTGTCCGGCCACCACGCCAGCCTGCTGCGCGATACCGTGCGCACCCTGCTGCGCGACCACAAGGTGTACATCACCGACTGGGTCGACGCGCGCATGGTGCCGGCCGCCGAGGGCACCTTCAGCCTGGACGACTACGTCGCCTACGTGGAGGATTTCATCCGCCACATCGGCGCCGAATCGCTGCATGTCATTTCCGTGTGCCAGCCCACCGTGCCGGTGCTGGCGGCGGTATCGCTGATGGCCGCGCGCGGCGAGGCCACCCCACGCAGCCTGACCATGATGGGCGGTCCGATCGACCCCCGGCGCAGCCCCACCAGCGTCGACAACCTGGCCACCCGGCAGCCGCTGGCGTGGTTCAGGGGCAACGTGATCCACACCGTACCGCCGAACTATCCGGGGCGCGGGCGGGAGGTCTACCCGGGCTTCCTGCAGCACGCCGGCTTCATCGCGATGAATCCCGGCCGGCACATGAGTTCGCACTGGGACTTCTACCAGGACCTGCTGCGCGGCGACCAGGAAGATGCCGAGGCGCACCGCAAGTTCTACGACGAGTACAACGCGGTGCTGGACATGCCGGCGCGGTTCTACCTGGACACGATAGAGAAGGTGTTCCAGCAGGCGCTGCTGCCGCGCGGGCTGTGGGACGTGGCCGGCGAGCGCGTGGAGCCCGCCGCGATCCGGCACAGCGCGCTGCTGACCATCGAGGGCGAGCTGGACGACATCTCCGGCCTGGGCCAGACCGAGGCCGCGCACGACCTGTGCAGCAGCATCCCGGCGAAGCGCCGCGCACACAAGGTGATCGAAGGCGCCGGCCACTACGGCATCTTCAGCGGACGGCGCTGGCGCGAGACCGTGTACCCGCAGGTACGCGACTTCATCCGCCAGTTCGACCAGCCGTTCCGGCCGGCCGGGCGCCGTCGCGGCGACGCGAAATAATCGGGCCACTCAGGCCCCGGGCCAGCCCCACAGCGCGTGGTCGAGGTCGCCATCCAGGCCGAAGCGCGACAGCGGCACGCGGCCATTGACCACCTCCACGCCCTCGGCGCGCAGCCGGCGGCACTGCTCGCGGAAGCCACGGCTGCCCGGCGGCATCGCGACGTGGCCGCTGGCCCGCAGCACGCGGAACCACGGCAACTCCATGCCCTCGGGCACCTCGCCCAGCAGCCGCCCGACCAGCCGTGCCCGCCCCGGCAGCCCCGCACGCGCGGCGATCGCGCCATAACTGGCCACGCGGCCTGGCGGAATCGCGGCGATGGCGGCATAGATGCGGGCGTTGCGGTCTTGCATGGGCACTCCGGTACAACCCGCCGACTCGGCAGGCGAGGCCCGACAGAGTAACCTCGGGCTCTGTCCCACGGGAATGGCACCATGCGCCACTTCGAAGCCGTGCGCTCCCACCTGGCCGGCGCGCACCAGTTGCACCACAACGATCCCTACCTGATCAGCTTCGACCTGGCGCTCGGCCAGGGTCGCCACCAGGGCATCTACCTGGCCGAGCTGGAGGGCGAATCCGGCCGTCGCTACCTGCGCGTGTCCACCCCGATCGGTCCGCTTGCCGGCACCGATCCGCAGCGCTGCCTGCGCTTCAACTGGGAACAGCGCACCGGTTTCCTGGCGGTGGCCGACCTGGACGGTTCGCCCTACCTGCACCTGTGCGAGAACCGCCTGTACGAATTCCTCGACGCCGCGGAACTGGACCGGGTGATCCGCGTGCTGGGCAAGCTGGGCGACCGCCTGGAGCAGGTCATCGCCAGCGACGAGGATGCCTTGTAGCGGTGCCTCAGAACGCCGCGCGATACGCCAGCACGAAGCCGTAGGCCAGCAGCGCGGTGATCGGCAGGGTCAGAATCCACGCCCATACCATCCGCTCTACCACCGACCAGCGAATCGCGCTGAAACGCTTGGCAGCGCCCACGCCCATGATCGAGGACGACACGATATGGGTGGTCGACACCGGGATGCCGAACACCGAGGCGCTGAGGATCACCAGCGCACCGCTGGTTTCGGCGGCGAAACCGTTGATCGGATGCAGCTTGACCATCTTGTGGCCCAGCGTCTTGATGATGCGCCAGCCGCCGCCGGCGGTGCCCGCGGCCATGGTCAGCGCCGAGACCACCTTCACCCACACCGGGATCACGAAGCCGCCGGCCGGGTTCTCCTCGATGCGCAGGAAGCCGAGTATCCACGGCAGGTGGTCGAACTCGTGCGCCGCGGTGGCGCCGGCCAGCGCCAGCGCGATGATGCCCATGCTCTTCTGCGCATCGTTCATGCCGTGCGCCACGCCCATCGCGCCGGCCGAGAGGATCTGCGCCTTGCCGAACAGCGCGTTGACGAACGGCGTGCGGCCGAACCGACGCGACCAGCCCTGACGGCTGGCGAACCACGACAGCAGCGCGTACAGCAAACCCATCACGATGAAACCGATGATGAAGCCGCCCACCGGCGACACCACCATCGGGATGATGACCTTGGGAATGACGCCGCTGCCTTCGAACCAGCCGCCATGGATCCAGATCACCGAGTCGAAGTTGTTGCCCGACGCGGCCAGCGCGGCGCCGACCAGGGAGCCGATCAGCGCGTGGCTGGAGCTCGACGGCAGGCCCAGCCACCAGGTGATCAGGTTCCACACGATCGCCGCCAGAAGCGCGCAGATCAGCAGCTGCGAGCTCACCTCCAGCACGCCGGCATTGATCAGGCCCGAGGCGATCGTGGCGGCCACGGCGGTGCCGAGGAAGGCGCCGACCAGGTTGGTGCCGGCGGCCATCAACACGGCCTGGCCCGGACTGAGCACCTTGGTGGCCACCACCGTGGCGATGGAATTGGCGGTGTCGTGGAAGCCGTTGATGTAGGTGAACGCCAGCGCGATCACCACCACCGCGATGACGACGCTCATGCGCGAACTCCCGCGGCAAGGCGGCGGCCGGCGGCCGAACGAGGCGAAAGGCGCAGGGTCACGAGCGGGCCCTCAGGAGTTCTTCAGCACGATCGAGTAGACGATATTGCCCACGTCGCGACACTTGTCGATGGCCTTCTCGATCAGCTCGAACAGATCCTTGGCCAGCATCGCGCGCATCGCGTCGCTGCCTTCGACATACAGGGTGCGGTACGGCGCCAGCAGCATGCGATCGCCCTCCGACTCCAGCGCCTGCAGGCGATCCTGCAGCTTCTTCACGCGATCGATGCGCAGGCCGTTGCGCAGCTCGCCGACCATCTCGGCCACCACCTCGCTGGAATGCAGCAGCACCTGCGCGCGCTGCGCGAAATCCACGCCGCCCAGGCGGGCGGAGACGATCTCGTAGCGCTCGGCGAATTTCTCGATGGTCTTGGGGATCTTGTAGAGCGAGGAGTTCAGCGCCTCGATGTCCTCGCGATCCAGCGCGGTGACGAAGGTGTTGACCAGCCCCTCGCTGATCTGCGCGGCCAGCTCCTTCTCCCGCGCGCGGGTCGCCGCGAAGCGCGCCATCACCGAGCCCTGGTCCGGCTTGGTCAGCAGGTCGTGCAGGGCCTGGGCGCTTTCGCTGGCGGCGCTGGCGCTCTGTTCAAGCAGGCCGTAGAACTTGTCGCCTTTGCCGAAAATCGTCTGCAATGAAAACATGCTGGCCATGCCTGAAGGAGCGGGATGACGGAAATGTTACAGGATGCCCGTGCTGCCATGCATCAATATCCGCGTGAAGCGGAGCCCCGCTGCCTTTACACTGTGCCCATGCACCCTCCGACACCTTCGCCGCGATGCTGACCGAAATCGCGCTCGTCTTCGTGCTTGCGCTGTGCAACGGCTTCTTCGCGCTGTCGGAGATGGCCCTGGTCGCGTCGCGGCCCAGCCGCCTCAAGCAGATGGCCCGCACCAGCCGCAAGGCCGCGGCCGCGCTGCGCCACGCCGAGGCGCCGGAGCGCTTCCTCTCCACCGTGCAGGTCGGCATCACCCTGGTGATGCTGGTGACCGGCGCGGTTGCCGGCGATGCACTGGGCGCCCACATCGCCGCCGTGCTGACCGGCGAGCACATGGCCTGGCTGCTGCCGTACGCGCGCGGCGCGGGCATCGTGCTCGGTTTCGCGCTGATCTCGTACATCCAGATCGTGATCGGCGAACTGGTGCCCAAGCGGCTGGCGCTCGCCGCACCGGAGAAGGTGGCGTCGTACGCCGCCATCCCGATGCTGGTGCTGGCGCGGATCACCTCACCGTTCGTGTGGCTGCTCAACGCATCCAGCGGCCTGCTGCTGCGCCTGCTGCGCATCAATACGCACGGCCGCGGCGTGGTCACCGAGGAGGAGATCCGCCTGCTGGTTGCCGAGAGCGTCGAGGCGGGCGTGATCGACGAGGACGAACACAACATGGTCAACCGCGTGCTGCGCCTGGGCGACCGCACGGTGGACAGCGTGATGACGCCGCGCATGCGCATCGCCTGGCTGGACCTCACCGCATCGCGCGAGGAGAACATCGAGGTGATGCGGCAGACGCCGTACTCGCGCTACCCGGTGTACCGCGGCGACGAGAGCGACGTGGTCGGCGTGGTCGAGGTCAAGCGCATGCTGCACAGCTTCGCCGAAGGCAGCCCGGAGTTGTTCGGCCATCTGTCCCGGCCGCTGTTCGTGCCGGCCACGGCGCGCGCCCTCGACCTGCTGGAGGAGTTCCGCGACGCGGAGACGCCGCTGGCCCTGGTGGTGGACGAGTACGGCGACATCGAGGGCGTGGTCACCGTCAACGACCTGCTGGCCGCGGTGGTCGGCGCCAGCCAGATCGGCCACGGCGGCAGCGACGAAAGCCCGATCAAGCAGCGCGCCGACGGCAGCTGGCTGATCGACGGCAGCCTGTCCACCGACGACCTGCGCGAACTGCTGCGCACCGGCGAACTGCCGGGCGAGGCGGACCACGATTTCCGCACCGTGGCCGGCATGGTGATGACCGCGTTGGGCCACGTGCCGCAGGTCGGCGAGGTATTCGCCTGGCGCGGCATCCGCTTCGAGGTGGTCGACCTGGACGGCGCCCGCATCGACAAGCTGCTGGTCACCCCGGCGCCGTCGCTGGAACCGGCCGACGACGAGATGTAGGAGCGCCGTTCGTCGGCCCGACGAGCTGTAGGGCGGGCACTGCCCGCCGCCCTTGCACCGCTACGGCATCGCCAGAAATGGCGGGCACTGCCCGCCCTACGGATCGTGCCGTTTCGCCAGACCGGCCATGCGCTGTGCATCGGCCAGGATGCCGTGCAGCACACGCAACTCGCGCTGGTCCGGCTGGGCGCGCTGGAACAGCTTGCGCAGGCGCAGCATGATCGTCGTCGGCTCGCGGCCCTTGTGGAACTCGATGTCGTCCAGTGTCTGCGCCAGATGGCGGTAGAACTGTTCCATCAGGGCGGCGTCGGCGAGCGGCTCGTCGTGCTCCGGCGGTGGTGCGGGCACTTCGTCGCCCAGGGCCGCCATGCGCAATTCGTACGCCATCACCTGCACCGCCTGCGACAGGTTGAGCGAGCTGAAATCGTCCACGCTGGGAATCCGCACCATCGCGTGGCAGTGCGCCAGCTCCTCGTTCGCCAGCCCGCTGCGCTCGTTGCCGAACAGCAGCGCCACCTGTTCGCCGCGCCGCGCGGCAGCCAGCGCCTGTCGCGCGGCTTCGCGCGGCCCGATTTCCGGCAGGGTGATGCCGCGCCGACGCGCGGAAAGGCCCAGCGCGAAACTGCAGCCGGCCAGCGCGTCGACCAGCTCGCCGTGCACGCCGGCATGCTCGAGCACTTCATCGGCACCGGCCGCCAGCGCGTTCGCCTCGCGGTCGGGGAAATGTGCCGGGCTGACCAGCTCCATCCGCGCGAAACCCATCGTGCGGATCGCCCGTGCCGCGCTGCCGATGTTGCCCGGGTGCGAGGTACGCACCAGCACGAAGCGGAGGCGGGAAGCGAGGTCGGCGGTGTCGGGCATGCGCGGATCGGCGTGGCGGGCGGAACACGCAAGGATAACGGACAAGTGCCGGCGCCGGCCGCTTTCCGCCCGCAGCGGCGGGCGGCCTGCTAGAATCGGCGGCCGCAAACCCCGCTCTCTTCCAAAGTCGATACCCATGGCCAGACCACACGTCACGATCGCGGCGCGCGCCGCGCGTTCTGCAGGCAATGTGATCCTGCGCTACATGAACCGCATCGACGGCCTGCACGTGGTCGAGAAGCAGCAGATGGATTTCGTCTCCGAGGTCGACAAGCTGGCCGAGGCGGAAATCGTCAAGGAACTGCGCCGCGCCTACCCCGACCACGCCATCCTCGCCGAGGAAAGCGGCGCGACCGGCAAGGGTCCGCTGACCTGGGTGATCGACCCGCTGGACGGCACCCACAACTACCTGCGTGGCATCCCCCACTTCTGCGTGTCGATCGCGCTGCTGGAAAAGGGCGTGCCGATCCACGCGGTGGTATTCGACCCGCTGCGCGACGAGCTGTACACCGCCAGCAAGGGCGACGGCGCCTACCTCAACGACCGCCGCATGCGCGTGGGCAAACGCGAGAACCTGGGCGGCGCGATGATCGCCACCGGCTTCCCGTTCCGCCAGCGCGAGCACCTCGGCCCGCAGCTGGACATGACCCGCGCCATCCTCGGCCAGGCCGAGGACATCCGCCGCTCCGGCTCCGCCGCGCTGGACCTGGCCTATGTCGCCGCCGGCCGCTACGACGGCTATTTCGAGATCGGCCTGAAGCCGTGGGACATGGCCGCCGGCGTGCTGCTGGTGCATGAGGCCGGTGGCCGCTACTGCGACTTCGCCGGCCGCGACGGCATCCCCGCCAGCGGCAACATCATCGCCGGCAACCTCAACGTGGCGAAGGCGATGGTCGATGCGATCGGGCAGCAGGCGACGCCGGGATTGCTCAAGGCCTGAACCGACGGCCAGCCGGAACCTGATCAGGGCGCCCTCATGGCAATGACCGCGTCAAGGTCGAATTCGCCCTCTTGAAGCTTCGCGCTACTCAGCATGGGGGATGGGCTGCAGTACGATGCCTTCCACGTATTGGGCTGGAGCTTCGACCATGGGCGAAAGCTCGGCGAACGAATGCAGGGGATTTATGCAGAACTCCAAGGCGGATGCGTCTGGTAGCCAAGCGGTGTTCGCGTCTGCGGCCGCTTCGCCATGGCCTATGTTGCTGCTGGTTTGCGCTATGTCCGTGCTGTCGGGCTGCGCCAACCCACCGGCGCCGAGCCCCACGCCGAATCCGCATCCTACGCGTTACCAAAAGCTCAAGATAAGCGCGGAGAAGGAGTCTGGGGTCAATCGAGTTGAGGTTGAGTCGAATTGGGTTGTCGGCGATCTGAGTTGCGCTCCCGTCGTTTGGCCGTCAGGCAGTACCAAGATCAAACAGGTTGACGTTCCGGAAAAAGTGGAAAAGGTGGGCGACGACTATATCGCCACGCTTGTCATGGATCGTTTTTTGCCCGACCAATGTCACTGGGTTAGTGGCGGCTATGGGATCAAGTTTTATCACGACAAATCATTACTTGCGGCGACGGGCGGAAGCATAGGATCTCTTCATGAAAGTGGAGGGGTGTTTGAAGGCGTGTGCGTTCCCCCGCCAGATGACCCTCCCCCCTGCTTCTCGAGAGACAAGAAGCACGATTTATTCCTTCGTAGTCATTTCAAAGGTGTGTTCAAGGAGACCGAAGAACTGATGCCAAGTCTCCAATTTCCAGCTGTTTCGGGTGAGGGGCATTAGCCGCAGGGAACAAACGTACGGCGAATCTGCTACTTCACCACCAGGGTCGCCTGCATCGTGGGGTGGAACTTGCAGAAGAACGCCACGGTGCCGGGCTTCGCTGTGGTGCGCACGCTGGCGCCGGGCTTGAGGTCGACGTCGAAGCTGCCGTCGCGGGCGGTGGCGCTGTGTTCGAAGATGTCGTGGTTGACCCATTCGATGATGTCGCCGGCGCGAACGCCGGCAGGCATCGGACCGAATGCCATCTTGTCGACCACGATCACATGCACGCGCGGCGCCTGCGCGGTGCCGGTCGCCGTGGCGGGTATCGCCCCGGCGAACAGCAGCAGAAGGCCGGCGAGCATGATCACGATACGAGGCATGACGTGCCCCTTACTTCAGGCCGTGCACGAGATGCTCGGCATGCATCTGGTGCGACTGGAACAGCTTCAGGCCGGTTTCCAGCAGCGATTTCAGCTCCGGGTTCTGCGCCGAGGGGATCAGCGTGCCGCTGAGCGCACCATTGACGGTCTTGTGAAAGGCGACTTCGTTCGCCGCATAGGCCTTGTCGTATGCCGCGCCACTGAGCGCGGCGAGTTTCGTCTGCTCGGCGGCGGCGGCGCTCGCCAGCGACTGGCTGGTCGGGTTGTCCTGCGGCGTCACGCCCAGCTTCTTCACCAGCGCCAGCGCCTGATCGTTCACCGCGGCGTGGTCGCGCGCCATCTCCTCGGCGAACGCGCGCACCTGCGGGTTGTGCGATTTCTGCAGCGCCTGCTTTGCGGCGGTGACGTCGATGGCGCCGGCGGTGTAGGCAATGTGCGCGATCTGCGCGTCGTTGATGGCGGGAGCCGGCGTGGCGGCGTTGACGCCAGTCACGGAGGCCGCGACGAAGGCAAGGCCGAGAGCGAGGGCAAACAGCGGCTTGTTCATGATGGAGGTTTCCTTGCGTGAAAGAGGGCGCACGACAGGCGCCGGTGCCCATCTGATGCAGTAGCAACATGCAGGTTCCCGCGCTGTCACGGGAACCGTGGCGACGGTGTCTGCATCGCATGGCTGTCACCACCCACGAAGCCACGCCCATGCTCGAATCCGACCAGACCCTCGACCTCGCACCGACCGCGCCCGCGGTCACCCGCGAGAATTCACAGCCATCCCGCGCCGAAGCGGAAGCGGCGGTGCGCACGCTGATCCGCTGGGCCGGCGATGATCCCGCGCGCGAAGGCCTGCTGGCCACGCCGGCACGCGTGGTGCGCGCGTACGAGGAGTGGTTTGGCGGGTACCGGCAGGATCCGGCCAGCCTGCTCACGCGCACGTTCGGCGAAGTCGGCGGCTACGACGATGCGGTGATCCTGCGCGACATCCCGCTGCAATCGACGTGCGAGCACCACATGGCGCCGATCCGCGGCCTGGTGCACATCGCCTACCTGCCGCGCCGACGCGTGGTCGGCATTTCCAAGCTGGCGCGGCTGGTCGAGGCCTTCGGTCGACGCCTGCAGATCCAGGAGCGGCTGACCACGGAGATCGCCGACACCCTGGCCCAGGTGTTGCAGCCGCGCGGCGTGGCGGTGATCGTGCAGGCCAGCCACGAGTGCCTGTCGTCACGCGGGGTGAGCCTGCACGGCGTGTCCATGCAGACCCGCCGCCTGCTCGGCGAATTTGCCCAGGAGCCGCGCCGGACGGAAATCCTGGCCACTCTCGCGGGTTGAGCCGGGAACCTCCAAGCATGCAGATGCATCGTATCGGGTGTAAAAGGAGAAAATCATGCAAGGCCATGCCCATGTTGCATCCGTCGACTACACCGCGCTGGACGACCACGCGCTGGTGGCGCTTGTTCGCAGCGGCGAGCGCGAGGCGTTCCGCCACATCATGCAACGCTGCAACCAGCGCCTGTTCCGTGTCGCGCGCGCCGTGATCGGCGAGGACTCCGAGGCGGAAGACGTGTTGCAGGAGTCGTATATGCGTGCCTATGACAAGCTGGATTCATTCCGCGGCGATTCGACCCTGTCGACCTGGCTGACCACGATCGTGCTGAACGAGGCCCGTGGCCGCCTGCGCAAGCGCCACACCATGGTCGGGCTGGAACAGGTGGACGCCGCACCCGACGACACGCACCAGATCATCCGCTTCCCCTCGGCCTTCGGCAGCGAGGACCCCGCCGCCTCCGCCGCCCGCGCGCAGATCCGCCACCTGCTCGAGCACGCCATCGACGAACTGCCGCCGGCTTTCCGCGTGGTGTACATGCTGCGCGAGGTCGAGGAATGCAGCGTGGAGGAAACCGCCAGCCAGCTCGGCATCAAGCCGGAGACGGTGAAAACCCGCCTGCATCGCGCCCGCCGCCAGCTGCGCGCCGCGTTGCACGACAAGCTCGCCACCACCGTCGGCGAGGCTTTCGCCTTCATGGGCCGCCGCTGCGCCCGCGTCACCGACGCGGTGATGGCGCGGCTGGACGCCGAGACGGGCGAGGCCTGACGCCGGTCAGGACGCGCCAGCCCCACCCTCGCGCAGGAAATCGCGCAGGAACGGGATGGTGACGCGCCGCTGTGCGGCCAGCGAGGCGGCATCCAGCTTGTCGAGCAGGTCGAGCAAGGCGCCGAGGTCGCGCGCATAGCGGGCGAACAGCCAGTCAAGCACGCTGTCGTCCAGCTCGATGCCGCGCGAGGACGCCTGCGCCTTCAACACCGCGCGCCGTTCGTCGTCGTCCAGCGGCTTCAACGCGAACTGGGTGCAGGCGCCGAGGCGCGAGCGCAGGTCGGGCAGCTCGATGCCCATCTGCGCGGGCGCGGCGTCGGCGGCGAACAGCAGCGCGTGACCTTCGGCTCTCGCGCGGTTGTAGAGGTCGAACAGCGCATGTTCCGCATCGCGCTTGCCGGCGATGGAACCGAGATCATCCAGCGCCAGCAGCTCGCTGCCGGCGACGCCGCGCATGACGGCCGCGGCATCACCCATCGTGGCCAGCGGCAGGTATTGCGCGCGCCGGCCGGCCGCGGTGGCGGCCTGGCAGGTGGCCAGCAGGAGGTGGCTGCGGCCGCTGCCGGCCACGCCATGCAGGTAGATCCAGGGCACACCGGGCTCCACCGCGAAGCGGCGCAGCGCGGCCAGCGCGGCCGCGTTGGCGCCGGCGTGGAAATGCTCGAAGCGCTGGCGTCGCGGCCAGCGCAGCGAGAGCGGCAGTTGCCGGTTCATTCGGCCGGCCGGTCCCCCGGCGCGGGCGCCACCTGCGCCCCGGCAGCGACGTCGCCATCGGCGCGCACGGCCACCTCGACCTCGGCGATCACCGGATCGGCGGGCCCCTCGTCGTTGTACAGCTCGCTCATCCGGTAGCGCTCGACCAGATAGCGCAGCAACACCACGATCACCGACGCGGCCGGCAAGGCCAGCAGCACGCCGAGGAAGCCGAACAGGTAACCGCCGGCCAGCACCGCGAAGATCACCGCCACCGGATGCAGGCCGATCTTGTCGCCAACCAGCTTGGGCACCAGCACGTAGCCTTCCAGCAGCTGGCCCAGCATGAACACGCCGCACACCATCAGCACGTGGGCCCAGTCGCCGAACTGCACCAGCGCAGCGATGATCGCGGCGACGAAGCCGATGATGAAACCGAGATACGGCACGAAACTGAGCAGGCCGGCGACCATGCCGATCAGCAGGCCGACCGACAGGCCCACCAGGCCCAGCCCGGTGCCGTAGAACACGCCCAGCGCGAGCATCACCAGCAGCTGGCCGCGCACGAAGGCGCCGAGGATGGCATCGGACTCACGCGCCAGGTGCGCGATGGTCGGCTGCACCGAGCGCGGCAGCATGCCGTCGATGGTGGCCACCAGCCGATCCCAGTCGCGCAGCAGGTAGAACGCCACCACCGGGATCAGCACCAGGTTGGTCAGCCACATGGCGATGCCGACGCCCGAACGCGAGACCTTGCCGATCACCGCGGTGGCGACGCCGCCGATCGAGCCGATGTGCGCCTTGAGGGTGCCGAGCAGGCGCTCGCTGTCGAAGGTGTGCGGGTCCAGGTGCAGTCGCGCCTGCAGCCATGGCCAGGCCACGTTCTGCGCCCAGTCGCCGTAGCGCGGCAAGTTGCTGACCAGGTTCTCGACCTGGTGGACGATCATCGGGATCAGCAGCAGCAGCACGCCGACGACCACCACCAGGAGCACCACGAAGACGATCGTGGCCGCCCACATCCGCTTCAGCCCCAGCCGCTCCAGCCGGTCGGCCAGCGGATCGCCCAGGTAGGCCAGCATCGCGGCGATCGCGAACGGCATCAGCACCGGCGCCAGCAGCCACAGCAGATAGACGATGACGGCGGCGAGCGCGAACAGCTGCCAGCGCCGCGAGATGTCCTTGTCCCGGGTCACCCGATCCACCGCCTTCACCGCAGCCAGCGCAAGTTGGCGTCCGCACCCTCGTGCGGTTCGCCCTGCAGCAGCAAGCGCCCGCCCGCGGCGAGGCTGGTGGCCAGCGCCTTGATCGGCATCGACGCGGTGACACCCAGCAGGACGCCGTCGTTCAGCGCACCGATCGTGGTCACCTGGTGCACCGAGGGATCGCTGTCGAGCGTGGCGAGCAGGCTGGCGTACTCATCGGCCGAATCCACGCCGCTGATCCACAGCTTGCCTTCGCTGGTCGCCGCGCCGATCACGTTGAGCTGCTTGCCCAGCCGGTCGACCAGGCCGTTGCCGGCATCGGCCAGCACGGCATCCTCGTCCGTACCCTGGTTGCTCCAGCGCTGCGCCTGGCCGCCGGCAATCAGCGTCCAGTCCGCGGTGCCGGCGTGCAGGCTGCCGAGCAGGACCAGGCCGGTGTGGTACTGCCGGTTGATGCGCGCCAGCGTGGCCGGGTCGGCCGCCGCGACCAGCGCCGGATCGGGCTCGCTGCCGGGCTCGGGGAAGACCACCGTGGTGCCGCGCGCCGCGGCAGTGGTGGCCAGGCTGGCCAGTTGCGCCGGATCGACGGCGCTGCCGTCGGCCTGCCGCACCAGCAGCAGCACCGGCGGCTTGATCCCCGCGCTGGCCACGCCGAGCTTGCCGATCAGCCGACGCACCGAGGCCGGCGCGAAATCCACGTCCAGCACCAGGCCGGTGGCGGCGCGCTGGTACTGGAACTTCTGCACCAGCGAACTGGCGCTGCCCAGCGCCTCGGCGTAGCCCGGGTTGGCGCGCAGGTCCTGCCCGCCGGCCACCCGCGCCATCACCTGCGCCAGCGCGGTGGAGAACGCCTGGTCGCGCTGCTCGTCGCTGGTGTCGGTCACCGGCACGGTGACCGAATACGGCGAGCCGGCCGCCTGCGCATGCAGGCGCGGCAGCGCCGCCAGCCCGAGCAGCAGGAACACGATCCACAGACGGTGCAGGCGCATGGGCACGGCGATCTTCCTGAAGAAAACACGGGTGAAGTCTGCCCAATCCCGCCCGCAGCGTCCATCCATGCGGTGCGGCGGCGACCGGATGCCGCGGGTTTCGGTGGCGCATGCTGCTAAACTTGCGTGTTTCTGCCACGCCGGTTTCCGCCATGTCCGACGCCCTCACCTACCGCGCCGCCGGCGTCGATATCGACGCCGGCAATGCCGTGGTCGAACGCATCAAGCCGCTGGTCAAGCGCACCTTCCGCCCCGAGGTGATGGGCGGGCTGGGCGGCTTCGGCGGCCTGTTCGATCTCTCCGGCCGCTACCGGGAGCCGGTGCTGGTGTCCGGCACCGACGGTGTCGGCACCAAGCTCAAGCTCGCCCAGCAACTGGGCCGGCACGACACCATCGGCATCGACCTGGTCGGCATGTGCGTCAACGACGTGCTGGTGCAGGGCGCCGAGCCGCTGTTCTTCCTCGACTACTTCGCCACCGGCAAGTTGGACGTGGAGACCACCGTGGCCGTGGTCGGCGGCATCGCCAGGGGTTGCGAGCTGGCCGGTTGCGCGCTGATCGGCGGCGAAACCGCCGAGATGCCCGACATGTACCCGCCCGGCGAATACGACCTGGCCGGCTTCACCGTCGGCGCGGTGGAAAAGTCACGCATGCTGAGCGGCGCGTCGATCGTGGCCGGCGACGTGGTGCTGGGCGTCGCCTCGAGCGGGCCGCACTCGAACGGCTATTCGCTGGTGCGCAGGATTCTCGAGCGCGCCGGCAACCCGTGGGAGCTTGATCTCGGCGGCGTGACCCTGGCCGATGCGCTGATGGCGCCAACCACGATCTACGTGAAGCCGATGCTGGAGTTGTTGAAGGAAAGCGTGGTCCACGGACTCGCCCACATCACCGGCGGCGGCCTCAAGGAAAACATCATCCGCGTCGTGCCCGACGGCCTCGGCCTCGCGCTGGACGCATCGGCCATCGTGCTGCCGCCGGTGTTCGACTGGCTGATGCGCGAAGGCAAGGTCGCGCGCGAGGAAATGTGGCGCACGTTCAACTGCGGCATCGGCTTCACCGTGATCCTGCCGCCCGACGCCGTGGCCGACGCGTCCGCGCTGCTGGCGCAGCACGGCCTGGTCAGCTCGGTGATCGGCGCGGTGGTGAAGGCACAGGACGACGAGCGCGTGCATATCGGCTGACATATCGTGCCCGCCCGCGCTGCGCCGACATACCGTTCGCCCTGAGCGCAGCGCACGCGGAAAGCAACCGGAAATGGCTGCTTTTTCAGGAAGCGAGGAAGCCGAAGGACCCTTCGACTCCGACCCTGCGGGTCCACGCTCAGGGCGAACGGCGAAAACCATGACCTCACCAACACGCATCGCCGTCCTCGCCTCCGGCCGCGGCAGCAATCTCGCCGCGCTGATTGCCGCGCGCGACGCCGGCACCCTGCCGGTGGAATTCGCCCTCGTGGCCAGCGACAAGGCCGACGCCGGCGCGCTGCGCCTGGCCGAGGCGGCCGGCATCCCCACCCTGGCGCTGTCGCCGAAAGCCTATCCCGATCGCCGCGCCTACGACCTGGACCTGTTCGGCCGCGTTGCCGCCAGCGGTGCCGAGCTGCTGGTGCTGGCCGGTTTCATGCGCGTGATCGACGCCGAGGCATTGCGTCCGTGGGTCGGCCGCGTGATCAACATCCATCCTTCGCTGCTGCCGAAGTACCGCGGCCTGCACACCCATCGGCGCGCGCTGGAAGCCGGCGACGCCGAACATGGCGCCAGCGTGCATTTCGTCACCGCCGAGCTCGATGGCGGCCCGGTGATCGCCCAGGCACGGCTGGCGATCGAGGCCGGCGACGACGAACAGCGCCTGGCCGAGCGCCTGCTGCCGCTGGAACACCGCCTGCTGCCGGCCGTGCTCGGCCTGCTCGCCAGCGGTCGCCTGCAATGGCGCGACGGCACGGCGCACCATGCCGGGCAGCCGCTGTCGGCCCCGCTGCTGCTGGGCGACCACGGCCTGGAGTGATGCACCATTCAGGCCGGCGCGGGCAGACTCCGGGCATGACCATGCGACCCCTGCTCGCCACCCTGCTGGCCCTTTCCTTCTGGCTTGGCACCGCCACCGCGGCCACCACGCCGGGCGCCTTCACTGCCACCTACGAGGTGTCGCGCGACGGCAGCCCGATGGGCACCGCCACGGTGAGCCTGCAGAACGACGGCAACGGTCAGTGGACCTACCGCAAGGCGGTCAAGGGCACCGGCGGCCTCGCCGCGCTGCTCGGCGCCAGCACGGACGAGACCTCACGCTTCCGCTGGAAGGGCCAACTGCCCGAGGCGATCAGCTACGACTATCAGCTGCGGACCGGGATCAAGGACAAGACGCGCCACCTGCGCGTGGACTGGAACGCCCGCCAGGTGCACGTCGAGAGCGGCAAGGGCAGCGAGAGCTATCCGGCGCAGCCGGGCATCGTCGAGCGCAACACCTTGCCGCTGGCGCTGGGCGTGGCCCTGCAGGACGGCCAGCAGCAGGTGGCGCTGGCGGTCGCCGTGCGCCAGCGGGTGGAAACCCAGCAGTTCAGGGTCGTCGGCAAGGAAAACATCCAGGTTCCCGCCGGCAGCTTCCAGGCCCAGCGGGTCGACCGCACCGATGCCGACCGCGGCTTCAGTGCCTGGTATGCGCCCGAGCGCTACCCGCTGCCGGTCAAGCTGTCGCAGCACGATGGCGGCGACCTCACGATGGAGCTGGTGAGCTACAAGGCCGACTGATCCGTAGGAGCCCGCTCGCGGGCGATGCTTTTGGCGAATCCCCAATGCCGAGTCCCGGCACAAAAGCATCGCCCGCGAGCGAGCTCCTACGGGTGGGGACGCGGTCCTAGGACGCCGGATCAGCTCGGCAGGCGGCGGATACGCGCGCCGAGCACGCCGAGCTTCTCCTCGATGTTCTCGTAGCCGCGGTCGATGTGGTAGACGCGGTCGACCACGGTTTCGCCGCTGGCGACCAGGCCGGCCAGCACCAGGCAGGCCGAGGCACGCAGGTCGGTGGCCATGATCGGCGCGCCGCTCATGTGCTCCACGCCCTTCACGATCGCGGTGTTGCCTTCCAGTCGGATGTCGGCGCCCAGGCGCTGCAGTTCGTGCGCGTGCATGAAGCGGTTCTCGAACACCGTCTCGGTGACCACGCCGGTGCCTTCGGCCACGCAGTTGAGCGCGGTGAACTGCGCCTGCATGTCGGTCGGGAACGCCGGGTACGGCGCGGTGCTGATGTTGACCGCCTTCGGCCGGCGCCCGCCCATGTCCAGCTCGATCCAGTCGTCACCGGTGGAAATCTGCGCGCCGGCTTCCTCCAGCTTGGCCAGCACCGCGTCCAGCGTGTTGGCGCGGGCGTGGCGCGCGCGCACCTTGCCGCCGGTCATCGCCGCGCCGACCAGGAAGGTACCGGTCTCGATGCGGTCGGGCAGCACGCTGTACTCGGCGCCGTGCAGGCGTTCGACGCCGTGGATCACCATGGTGGAACTGCCGGCGCCCTCGATCTGCGCACCCATCGCCATCAGGCAATGCGCCAGATCCACCACCTCGGGCTCCTGCGCGGCGTTGTCGATGATGGTGGTGCCCTGCGCCAGGGTCGCGGCCATCATGATGTTCTCGGTGCCGGTGACGGTGACCATGTCCATGGTGACGCGCGCGCCCTTCAGCCGCGACGCCTTCGCCTTGATGTAGCCGTTCTCCACCGTGATGTCGGCGCCCAGCGCCTGCAGCCCGCGGATGTGCTGATCGACCGGGCGCGAACCGATCGCGCAGCCACCGGGCAGCGAGACCTCGGCCTGGCCGAAGCGCGCCACCAGCGGGCCGAGCACCAGGATCGAGGCGCGCATGGTGCGCACCAGGTCGTACGGCGCCACGCAGGTGCTGGTGGTGCGCGGGTCGACGTGCATCTTCATGCGGTCATCCAGCACCAGTTGCACGCCCATCTGGCCGAGCAGCTCGATGAAGGTGGTGACGTCGTGCAGATGCGGCACGTTGCCGATGCTGACCGGCTCGTCGGCCAGCAGGCAGGCGGCGAGGATCGGCAGCACGGCGTTCTTGGCGCCGGAAATGCCGACCTCGCCATGAAGTGGCACGCCGCCGTTGATGAGGATTTTGGCCATTGAGCTGGGAATCGGGAATAGGGAATAGGGAATGGAAAAGCCGGGATTGTCGCGAGTCAGGATGGGGAGCGGCTCTTGCCATTCCCTATTCCCTACTCCCTATTCCCGGCCTCTTCCGGCGTCAAGGTCTTCAGTGCCAGCGCGTGGATCGCGCCGCCCATCAGCTCGCCCAGGGTGGCGTAGACCAGTCGGTGGCGCGCCAGCGGCAGCTTGCCGGCGAACTGGCTGGCGACGACGGTGGCTTCGAAATGCACGCCGTCGGCGCCGTCGACCTCGGCCCGGGCGCCGGGCAGGCCTGCTTCGATCATCGCCTGTATGCGATTGGGGTCCATGGGCGTTCCATACGGAGTCGTGCCGGCGAAGCCATGGGTGGCGCGCGTGGCGGCACCATGGGGCAGGCAAAGACGTTAAAATGCGAATATGCCATGGTAATGGAATTCTTCTGGCACAGAAACGACGTCGGCGCCCTTCCCCCACTTGAGCTCACATGAACGCACGCATCGCCCCACCCGCGTCGAACGCGCCGAGCCCCGACGCCATCATCCGCAGCGCCCGTACCGTGATCGCCACCGAGGCGACCGCGATCGCCGCGCTGGAGCAGCGCATCGGCGACGACTTCGCCGCCGCCTGCAGCCTGATCCTGGCCTGCAAGGGCCGCGTGGTGGTCAGTGGCATGGGCAAATCCGGCCACGTGGCGCGCAAGATCGCCGCCACCCTGGCTTCCACCGGCACCCCGGCGTTCTTCGTGCACCCGGGCGAAGCCAGCCACGGCGACCTGGGCATGATCCTGCCGCAGGACGTGGTGTTGGCGATCTCCTACTCGGGCGAGACTGACGAACTGCTGTTCATCCTGCCGGTCATCAAACGCCAGGGCATCCCGCTGATCGCGATCACCGGGCGCGCCACCTCCTCGCTGGCGCGCGAGGCCGAGGTACACCTGGATGGCAGCATCTCCAGCGAAGCCTGCCCGCTCGGGCTGGCGCCGACCACCAGCACCACGGTGGCGCTGGTGCTGGGCGACGCGCTGGCGATCGCGCTGCTGGAGGCGCGCGGCTTCACCGCCGACGATTTCGCCCGCTCGCACCCGGCCGGCGCGCTGGGCCGGCGCCTGCTGCTGCACATCAGCGACGTGATGCACAGCGGCGACGACGTGCCGCGGGTGTCGCCCGATGCCTCGCTCACCACCGCGCTGATGGAAATGACCCGCAAGCAACTGGGCATGACCGCCGTGGTGGATGCCGAGCAGCGCCTGCTGGGGGTGTTCACCGACGGTGACCTGCGCCGCGCGCTGGACGACGAGGAGGTCGACCTGCGCGGCGCCCGCGTCGCCGACCTGATGACCCGCGGCCCCAAGACGATCGGCGCCGAGCGCCTGGCCGCCGAGGCCGCGCAGCTGATGGAGAAGCACCAGATCCACGCGCTGCTGGTGGTCGACGACGAACAGCACGTCGTCGGCGCGCTGAACATTCACGATCTGCTTCGTGCGCGCGTGGTCTGATTTGCCTTGGCAAATCAGAAAATCAGGCAAGCTCGCGCTTTCGCTCTGAAACCCGAAATCACAATCGTGCCCAATCCCGTCTATCTCACCAATCTTCCGGCAGCGATCCTTGAGCGCGCGGCCCGCGTACGCCTGGCCGTGTTCGACGTCGACGGCACGCTCACCGACGGCCGCCTGTGGTACGGCGAGGACGGCCGCGAGACCAAGGTGTTCCACGTGCACGACGGGCTGGGCCTGAAACGGCTGCAGGCCTACGGCGTGCAGGTCGCACTGATCACCGCGCGGATCAGTCATCCGGTGGCGCTGCGCGCCGAGGAGCTGGACATCGCCCACGTCTACCAGGGCCAGGGCAACAAGCGTGCCTGCCTGAACGAATTGCTCGACGCGCTGCAATTGCAGCCCGCGCAGGTGGCCTACGTCGGCGACGACCTGCCCGATCTCGCACCGATGCGCGTGGCGGGCCTGGCCGTGGCGGTGGCCAATGCACACCCGTGGATCGCCGAGGCGGCGCACTGGCAGACGCGTGCGCCCGGCGGCGAAGGCGCGGCGCGCGAGGTGTGCGACCTGATCCTGCACGCGCAAGGCCACGGCGACGCCGAGCGGGAGCACTGGCAGTGAGCTTGCGCCAGTGGCTGCGCGACCGGCGCCTGCCGGCCGCCATCGTGCTGGTCGGCCTCGCCGCGGGCACCAGCCAGTTGCTGCTGTGGTGGCTGGGCCCGGCGCCGCGCGCGCGCGACTTCGTCGGCCCGCCGCGTTCGAGCTACACCTTGAGCGATGCCCGCGTCACCGAGTTCGGCGTCGACGGCAAGCCCAGCGTGTACCTGCAGGCGCCGCGGGTGGACCGGCGCGAAGGCGACGAGTCGCTGTATCTCGACTCGCCCACGTTCCAGATTCCTGCCGAACAGGCCGGCGTGCCGCCGTGGCGCGGCAAGTCGCGCTACGGCTGGGTCAACAAGCCGGGCACCGTGCTCAAGCTGCAGGGGCCGGTCGAGCTGCACCGGGATGCCTTCACCGACGCGCACGGCGTGGCCCGCCCCGATGCCGGCGTGAAGACCTCGGAAGTCACCGCGTGGCCGCGCGAAAACCGCCTGGAAACGGCCCAACCCGCCCAGCTCACGCAGGGCGACAGTAGAATGAACGGGGTCGGCATGCGCGCCAACCTCTCTGACAACCACCTGGAACTTCTCCATGACGTCCACGGCATCCTCTTTCCGCACCCACGGAATGCTCCGGCTCGCCCTGCTCGTGCTGGGGGCGCTGCTGCTGCAGCCCGCCCTGGCCAGGAAGGATGACCGCAGCCAGCCGATGCGGGTGGTGCATGCCGATTCGTTCAGCGGCTTCAATGCACCCAACAGCGTCACCACGCTCAACGGCCACGTCGAGCTGAGCCAGGGCACGCTGCGGATCACCGGCGACCTGGCCAAGATCTACGTCGACGGCAACCAGCAGCTGAGCCGCATCGTGGTCACCGGCAACGCCCACATCCAGCAACTGGACGATGCCGGCAACCTGATGTCCGGCGACGCGCGCACGCTGGACTACGACAACATCAAGGGCATCGCCACGCTCAAGGGCCAGGCCGCGGTGCACCAGCAAGGTCGCGGCGAAGCCCATGGCGACACCCTCACCTACAACACGCAGACCAGCGAGATGACCGGCAGCAGCGGCAACGACGGCATGGTGCACATGATTTTCCTGCCCAAGCCGCAGCCTGCTACCGCGCACTCCGCCACCATCCCTCCCGCCCCCGCGTCTTCCGCCGCGGCGCCGGCCGCCGCGGCCAGCAGCCCGGCGCCGCAGGGGCAACACTGACCCCATGCTCTCCGCCGAAGGTCTGCAGAAAAGCTTCAAGTCGCGCCAGGTCGTGCGCCATTTCGCGTTCTCGATCCGCGAGGGCGAAGTAGTCGGCCTGCTCGGCCCCAACGGCGCCGGCAAGACCACCTGCTTTTACATGGTGGTCGGCCTGATCGAGGCCGATGCCGGCACGATCACCCTGGACAAGCGCGACATCACCGGCCTGCCGATGCATGCACGCGCCAAGCTTGGCATCGGCTACCTGCCGCAGGAGGCGTCGGTGTTCCGCCGGCTGAGCGTGGCGGACAACATCATGGCGGTGCTGGAACTGCGCGAGGGGTTGACCTCGAAGCAGCGCGACAGCGAGCTGGAAAGCCTGCTCGACGAGCTGAAGATCGCCCACATCGCCGGCCAGAAGGGCATCAGCCTGTCCGGCGGCGAGCGGCGCCGCGTGGAAATCGCCCGCGCGCTGGCGGCCAATCCGCGCTACATGCTGCTGGACGAACCGTTCGCCGGCGTCGACCCGATCTCCGTGGGCGAAATCCAGCGCATCGTGCGCCACCTCAAGGAACGCGGCATCGGCGTGCTGATCACCGACCACAACGTGCGCGAAACCCTGGGCATCTGCGACCGCGCCTACATCCTGAACGAGGGCGAGGTGCTCTCGCGCGGCACGCCGGCGCACATCCTGGCCGACGAAAAGGTCCGCGAGGTCTATCTGGGCCGCGAATTCCGGCTCTGAACGAGGGCGTAACGGGCCGCGCTGGCCGCGTCTCCGGCCACGCGCTAGGATGGCCGCACGTTCCTTCGACCTGGCTGGCATGAAACCCGCATTACAGTTTCGCCTCCACCAGCAACTGACCCTGACGCCGCAGCTGCAGCAGGCGATCCGCCTGTTGCAGCTGTCGCAGCTGGAGCTGGAAGCCGAACTGCGGCAGATCGCCGAGAGCAACCCGTTGCTGGAGTTTGCCGAGGAGGCCGAGGACGAGGAAACCGAAGGTCTCGACGACGCCGAGAGCAATTTCCAGCTCGCCGACAAGGCGCCCGAGAGCCACAGCGAGAACGATGAAGGCGCCATCGACTGGGCCGACGGCGGCGGCGTGGCGGAGTCGCCGATCGACTTCTCCAGCAACAGTCCCGGCAACGGCAGCGGTTCGCGCGGCGACGAGGATTTCGAGCCGCAGAACGCCGCCCCGGAAACCCTGCAGCAACACCTGACCTGGCAGCTCAACCTGGCCTCGTTCAACCCGCGCGAACACCTGATCGCCACCGTGCTGATCGACGCGCTCAATCCCGCCGGCTACCTGGCCGAGGGGATGGAAGCGGTGCTCGCCGCGCTGCCAGCCGGCTTCGACGCCAGCGTGGAGGAAGTGGAGGCGGTGCGTCGCCGGCTGCAGGGCTTCGACCCGGCCGGCGTCGGCAGCCTGGACCTGCGCGACTGCCTGCGCGTGCAACTGGAGCAATTCGACCCCGACACCCCGCATCGCAGCCTGGCGCTGCGCATCGTCGACAGCGAGCTGGAATTGCTGGCGCGCAATGACATCGTGCGACTGGCGCGGCGCCTGCATGCCACGCCCGACGACGTGGCCGAGGCCGCCGTATTGATCCGCAGCCTGGACCCGCGCCCCGGCGCGGCGCTGGACGCCACCCCGGTCGAGTACGTGGCGCCGGACGCCTATGCGATCCGCGACGGCATGCGCTGGCGGGTCAGCCTCAACCCCGATTCGCAGCCCCGGCTGGGCCTGAACCAGCACTACTGCGGCCTGATCGCCAAGGCCCGCGGCGAGGATGCCAGCTGGATGCGCGGCCAGCTGCAGGAGGCGCGCTGGCTGATCAAGAGCCTGGAATCGCGCGCCGAAACCCTGCTCAAGGTGGCCGAGGCGATCGTGCGCCGGCAAAGCGCCTTCCTCGACTACGGCCCGGAGGCGATGCATCCGCTGGTGCTGCGCGAGGTGGCCGAGGAGGTGGGCATGCACGAATCCACCATCTCGCGGGTCACCACGCGCAAATACCTGCACACGCCGCGCGGCACCTTCGAGCTGAAGTATTTTTTTTCCAGCGGCGTCTCCACGGAGGATGGCGGCAGCGCCTCGGCCACCGCGATCCAGGCCATGCTGCGCAAGCTCATCGACGCGGAGAATCCGCGCAAGCCGCTGTCCGACCAGGCCATCGCCGAAGAATTGCAATCCAAGGGCATCCAGGTCGCCCGCCGCACCGTGGCCAAATACCGGGAGGGGCTGCGCATACCCACATCCAGCGAACGCCAGCGCGCCGGCTGATCGGTCGCGGCATGGCGCGGGCGGGAACTTGCTTGTCGCCAAAGTGTTCCCATGTCTTGTAGACGAGATGACTGAAAGACGTGCCAGGTCGAGCCGACCGCGGCACGTCCACCCGCCGCGAAACGCGGCACTGCACCACCAGAGGAGGCGCCTCCATGCAATTCCAACTCAGCGGCCAGCAGATTGAAGTCACCCCGGCGCTGCGCGACCACGCCACCGCCAAGCTCGACCGCCTCACCCGCCTCGACGACAAGCTGAAAAGCCTCGTGATCGTGCTCTCGCTGGACAAGCTCCAGCAGCGCGCCGACGGCACCCTGAGCGTGGTCGGCGGCACCCTGCACGCCGAAGCCACCGAGGCGGACATGTACGCCTCCATCGACGTGCTGTTCGACAAGCTGGTCGCGCAGTTGCGCAAGTACCGCGAGAAAGTCGCCGACAAGCATCAGCGCGAGGCGCGCGAGGAACGCCAGTACGGCTGATCCCTCCGCGTCGGTTCGACCATTCGCATGCAGCACGGCTCGCCGGTTCTCCGGCGGGCCGTTCTTGCCTCTGCACGCCGTGCAAGCCGCAAGCTGGCACAATGGTGGCGGTTCGGGCGGCCCACGTCGCCCATCACGCGACACAAGGGCCGCAGGCTTGGATCGGATCAGCGCGCGACAACTCTACGACGGCGTGCACGAGCGCATGGCGCTGCGCTGGGTGTCGGGCATGCGCGGCGAATCGCGGCTGCTGGAGCCGGGCGTGGCGCAGGCGCGGCGGCCGTCGCTGATCGGCTACCTCAACATCATCTACCCGAACAAGATCCAGATCATCGGCTCGGAGGAGCTCAACTACCTCGACGGGCTCGACTCGCGCCAGCGCTGGGAAGTGATGCACAAGATCGCCGCCTACCAGCCGGTGGCCCTGATCGTGACCAAGGATCAATCCGTTCCCGCCGACCTGCGCGAGGTCGCCGAGGAAACCGACATGCCGCTGTGGATCAGCCCCAAGCGCGGCCACGAGTTGCTGACCTACCTGCAATATCACCTGGCGCGCATGCTGGCGGCCAAGACCACGCTGCACGGCGTCTTTCTGGAAGTGTTCTCGATCGGCGTGCTGATCACCGGCGAGGCCGGCTCGGGCAAGAGCGAGCTGGCGCTGGAACTGATCAGCCGCGGCCATCGGCTGGTGGCCGACGACGCCACCGAGTTCACCCTGATCGCGCCGGACGTGATCGACGGCACCTGCCCCGAGCTGCTGCAGGACCTGCTCGAAGTGCGCGGCCTGGGCGTCCTCAACGTGCGCGAGATGTTCGGTCACATGTCGGTGAAGACTTCCAAGTACCTGCGCCTGGTGGTGCACCTGAAGCCGCTGCGCGACGGCGAGGAGGCCGATGCGCTCACCCGCCTCACCGGCGACATCGGCCATCGCCCGATCCTCGACGTGCAGGTGCCGATGATCACCATCCCGGTGGCGTCCGGCCGCAACATCGCGGTGCTGGTCGAAGCCGCGGTGCGCAGCCACGCGCTGAAGAGCAAGGGCATCGATCCGGCGCAGACCTTCATCGACCGCCAGGCGCACCAGCTGCGCCGACTGCCCCCGTGGTGAACGCATGAACGAGAACGAGCCGCCGCTGACCCCCTTCAACGCCCGCGAGGGAATCCACCTGATCGTGCTCACCGGCCTGTCCGGCGGCGGCAAGACGGTGGCGCTGCGCGCGCTGGAGGATCTGGAGTTCTACTGCGTCGACAACCTGCCCGGCAGCCTGCTGCCGCACCTGGTGCAGGCCGTGCTGCAGGATCGCAGCAGCCGGCGCCGGCGCATCGCGGTGGGCATGGACGTGCGCAATCGCGGCGAGGACTTCGCCCACCTGCCCCATGTGTTGTCCGAGCTGGCCGCCTCCGGGGTGGAGCCGCACCTGATCTTCCTCGACTGCCGCGACGAGGTGCTGATCAAGCGCTACTCGGAAACCCGCCGGCGCCACCCGCTGGCCTTGCGCGGCGTGTCGCTCGCCGATGCGATCGTCGAGGAGCGCCGCCTGCTGCGCCCGCTGATGGCGATCGCCGAGAAGGTGATCGATTCCAGCGACCTCAACGTGCACCAGCTGCGCCGGCTGGTCGCCACCGGCTACGCGCAGGCCACCGAGGGACTGACCCTGATGTTCCAGTCGTTCGCGTTCAAGCGCGGACTGCCACTGGATGCGGATTTCGTGTTCGATGCGCGCTGCCTGCCCAACCCGCACTGGCAACCGCATCTGCGGCCGTTGTCGGGCAAGGACGCGCCGGTGCGCGAATACCTCGACGCCGAGCCCATGGTGGGCGAGTACTTCGCCGACACCGCGAGCTGGCTCGACCGCTGGATTCCGCGCTTCGAACAGGACGACCGCAGCTACCTGACCGTCTCCATCGGCTGCACCGGCGGACGCCACCGCTCGGTCTACCTGGTGGAGAAGCTCGCCGCGCACTACCGCAGCCAGCGCGAAGGCGTGCTCACCTTCCACCGCGAGCTCGAATGATGATGCGCGCGAGCCACCCGGCGAGGCCAACCCCATGAGCGTCGGCGTGCTGCTGATGACCCACGAGGCGGTCGGCCACGCGCTGATCTCCGCCGCGCGCCACGTGATGCCGCAGCTGCCGCTGCGGGTGGCCGCGGTGGAAGTGCCGCCGGAGGCCGACCCGGAGGTCATGCGCTCGCTCACCGCCCACCACGCGCGCGAGCTGGACCAGGGCGGCGGCGTGCTGATCCTGGCCGACCTGTACGGCGCCACCCCGTGCAACATCGGCCTGTCGCTGGGCGCGCTCGGCGTGCACCTGCGCTGCGTGTCGGGGCTCAACCTGCCGATGCTGCTGCGCGTCCTCAACTACGCGGAGAAGCCGCTCGACGAACTGGCCGAAATCGCCGCCAGCGGCGGTCGCGGCGGCATCTTCATCGACCACGCCTGACACTGCCCATGCTCGAACAAGAAATCGTCGTCTCCAACAAGCTCGGCCTGCACGCCCGCGCCTCGGCCAAGCTGGTGCAACTGGTGCAGGGCTTCAAATCCACCGTCTGGCTGGTCAGCAAGGGCCGCGAGGTCAACGCACAAAGCATCATGGGCGTAATGATGCTCGCCGCCGGCATCGGCACGCCGCTGTCCGTGCGTGCCGACGGCCCCGACGAAGAAGCCGCTCTGGCGGCGGTGATCGCGCTGTTCGAGCGCAAGTTCGACGAGGGAGCCTGAGATGCAGGGAATCGGGAATAGGGAATCGGAAATGGTAAGAAGCGGAGTGCCCGCGAGCGCCCCGCTTCCCGCAAGCACCTTGCTTTCTGCTTTGCCTATTCCCTATTCCCTATTCCCTATTCCCGCGATTGGCCCCCAAGGGGGCCAATCGTGAGACACGTCCTCCCCGGCACGCTGGCGGCGCGCGGCATGGCGCTCGGACGGGCGCGGCTGGTGCAGCCGAGCCGCTACGCCGTCGACACCCGGCCACTGGACGAGGGCGAGGTCGAGGAGCAATTGCAGCTGCTGCACCGGGCGCTGGAGACCGCGCGGCAGGAACTGCGCGAGTTGCGCGGCAAGCTGCACGGCGCGCTGGCACGCGAGGTCAACGAGTTCATCGACGCGCACAGCCTGCTGCTGGACGATGCCGAACTGCTGCGCGGGCTGGACGACCTGGTGCGGGTCGGCCGCTACCGACCCGGCGCGGCGCTGAAAAAACAACGTGACCGCCTCGCCGCCGTGTTCGAGGCGATGGACGACCCCTACCTGCGCAGCCGCAAGGAGGACGTCGAGCAGGTGATCAACCGGGTGATCTCCGCGCTGCAGCGCCAGACCAGCCCGGAGGAACGCAAGCTGGCCGCCCGCGTCGGCGAGATCCTGATCGCCGACTCGATCGCCCCGGCCGACATGGCGCAACTGGCCGGCGCCGGGCTGCTCGGCGTCGTCGCCAGCTCCGGCAGCGCCTACTCGCACAGCGCGATCCTGGCGCGCAGCCTCGGCCTGCCGATGCTGGTGGGTACGCGCGACGCGCTGGCCGACATCCACGACGACGACCTGATCCTGCTCGACGCCGAGCGCGGCGAAACGGTGGTGCATCCCACCGCGCAGGACCTGTCGCGCTACCGCGCCTGGCAGCGCCAAGCCGCCGACGAAGGGCGCCGCCTGGCCAAGCTGGCCAACGCGCCCACGCGCACCCGCGACGGCGTCGAGATCGCCCTGCTGGCCAATGCCGAAACCCCCGCCGACGTGGCGATGGCACGCGCCCGCGGCGCGGACGGCGTGGGCCTCTATCGCACCGAGTTCCTGTTCCTGCGCAAGCGCGCGCTGCCCTCCGAGGACGAACAGTTCATCGCCTATCGCGACCTGGTGATGGGCATGGGCGGCCTGCCGGTGACGATCCGCACGCTGGATCTCGGCGCCGACAAGGCCGACGCCGCCGGACTGACGCTGCGCGGCGAGGACAACCCCGCGCTCGGCGTGCGCGGCGTGCGCCTGTCGTTGCGCTACCCGGCCGTGTTCACCACCCAGATCCGCGCGATCCTGCGCGCCGCGTGCTACGGCCCGGTGCGCGTGCTGGTGCCGATGGTGACCCAGCCGGACGAGCTGATCGCCGTGCGCACCCTGTTCAAGCTGGCGCGGCAGGAGCTCAAGCGCGAGAACATCGACCTGCCGGAGAAACTGCCGCTGGGCGCCATGATCGAAGTGCCCGCCGCGGCGATCAACGTGCGCGCGCTGCTGGAACACAGCGACTTCCTCGCCATCGGCACCAACGACCTGGCCCAATACGTGCTCGCCGCCGACCGCGGCAACGATGCGCTGGACAACATCTACACCCCGCTGCAACCGGCCCTGCTGCGCCTGCTCTCGCACGTGATCGGCGCCGGCCGCCGCGCGAAGAAGCCGGTGAGCCTGTGCGGCGAGATCGCCGGCGACATCAGCTTCACCGCACTGCTGCTGATGCTCGGCCTCAACGAGTTCAGCATGCACCCAAGCCAGATCCTGCAGGTCCGCGACCGCCTCGCCGCGCTCGACCGCGCCCACCTGCGCCGCCACGCCGCGGCACTGCTGCGCGCACATACCCACGAGCAGGTGGCGGCCACGTTGAACACGATCCTCGGGAACGCCGCGCCCTGATGTCGGCGAATAATGGAGAGGGGACATTAATGGAAGGGGACGTGGCTGATTGAGCGCGGCAGGTGGCTCGCCGTGCTATGCGACGCACGATCAAATTAACTACGTCCCCCTTATTCCCCCGGGGTAACGTGAGAACGCCCGGAAACAACAGGGACGTAATCATTTCTCATGAATTCTTGCCATTTGCTGCACCACTCATGCAGCGACCGCTTCTCGTCCGCCAGTTGATAGCGCCAATAAATATTATCTCCAAGCGACGAATGCTTCCGGATAAATCCGTCGTCCCCATCAGACAACGCCAAAAGGAGACAAGCTTCCGACCCAAGTGCCACGCGCTCGCGCTCTTCGCGTTGGGTCGGTTGCCGCCCGGTCAGTTGCAGGGCGGCATGGGTCGATTCGTGAACGCCCACCATGGCAGCCAACCACAGTGCTTCGTCCGGACGGCCGCGCTCACAACGACTCAGGAAGTTGAGGGCAAATCGGCTGCCACGCCTAAAGGAAACCACATAGCGCTTGACAACTGCATCCCCGGGAACGAGCGTGATCAAGGTAGAACCGCGCGCTGGCCATCCTCCAATGCCCTTTACCACTCCGTTCAGCGCGTGGCGGAGCGATAGCATGGCCGCATTTGACGCAGTGCATGTTTCGGGGGCGCGGATAACTAGCTGCCAGCCACCCTGTGATTCGTATTCAAAGATCGGAGAGCTCTCGGGGAACCGCTTGAACTTCCGAGTACCGGACAGGTAGCTTCCGGAAACGGAGAGAGTGAGCCCGACGCCATGCTTGATCGTGGTGTTGAATGCGCTATCAATTTCAACGTTTTTACGTGCAGCCTGGGTCACCATGCTGAACGACCAGGTCGGAGTGCGCACGGGGATTGAGCACCCAGAAAGGAGTAGAGCTTGCAATCCGAGAGCGGCCAATGTTCTATTCAAGCTTCCCACGCTGACTCCTGGACGAAAGGTGGCTGCCGGTGCCAACCGGCAGCCGTTCCAACCTAGTGCCTGCAAAGCGAGCGTGTGTGGTAGCGCGTAATGCACTCTGCGGGAAAGGTAACAGTTTGCGATGCCTGTTGGATGCCTCGATATACCACCGCGGTTGTCATCAAGTCGAAACAAACGAAACAAGGGTCAGCGAAACAGGGGGCAGTACGCACTTTCCGGAGCGGGTGCAGACTTCCTTGACCTGCCGATCTTGGCGGGACCGGCGCGACGCGATAGTTGCGCTTCGACGGCCTCGCGGAAGCGCTCCGTCCCGTAGGTATGCGCTGGATATGCAGCCGGATGCTGTTCAACTCGTCCCGCGTGATGGCCTGTTCGACGTGCGTTCGATAAGCCGAGCAGCGCTCGGCCACGTTGGTGCCGGGGCTCACGTACCTTCCCACAGCGTGCCAGTACGGCGATAGCGATCATTGATGTAGCGCACATAACGCCGCCCCCATCGATTGCATCATCCGCGCCACTTGCCCGCAGGCTGCGGGTGTCACAAGCAGGTGCACGTGGCCGGTCTTCAGCACGCAAGCTTGCACCGCACAGCCCTCGCGCAAGCAGTCTCGCGTAGCTCAGCCAAATGGCGAAGATGGTAGACATCGTGGAAGAAGCAGGGCTTTCGGTCATTGCCTCGTTGCACGATATGCTGGGGTACCCCGGCAAGATCGAGTCTCGTCAGACGTGGCATCTGTCGTCCTTGGCGGAAAGTCCGACCAAGCTTGCTGCCAGTACCGGTTGGCGTCTGTCGGACCAAGCCGCGCACCCTCGTCGGAAAGTGCACACTGACCTCTGCTTTCCCGTTTTCCAATTAGCCATGCTCCCTTTACTGGAGCTCATCGCTGCCGACAATCAATCTCTCAGCGCACGCCTGCGTCGCGATGGTAAGAGTTCCGATTGACGATGGTCGAATGCGTGTGATGTGCTTCGCGGACCGCTCGACCACGACACCGATGGCAACCCGGGAATAGCCGTTGCCGGTCTGGCCGTGCTTTCATGGCACAGGAAGCCCATTCATGACAAAGACCATCGACCCCGCCAAGCTCAAGGCTGCAGCCGAGCACTTGGAGCGGGTGCTGGAACGGTACCCGGACAGCACAGAGGTGAGAGGCCTCTTGCGGGCCTTATCGCCACTCATCGAGCAGGCCAAGGCAGGCATGGTGAGGGTGCCCTTCGAAGAAGCACTCATCCCTTGCGGCCGAAGTTTTGCCGAAGGCATGTACACCCAGTATGGAAGCCCCAGCGTTGACGACGCCTACTACGCGTTTGCAGCCGAACTACGGGGAGGGCGCAGCCCGGAGGAAGAACAACTGATTGCCGACACCCAAGCCATCATTGATGCGCGGAACGCTCATGAGTGATGGCTTGGTATCGACAGACTTGAGGGCACGCAACGCCGCCGACATCTCCGAAGCGAAGACGTTTGAGACGCACGGGGTATCCAGAAAGGCGGCAATGGAGTTTCTCTGCTCTCCGGAAGGCACCATATTCAGGCAAAGGCTGATCGAAGCGGACCCCGGTGCCACGGCGTCCACAATCGTTGATCGCGCGATTCAACAAATCGGCTCCGGCATCGAGCTCCCTCGCATGGAACTCAGCGCAGAGCCGCTGCTCAAGATTGTTCCCGTCGGCCAGCAAGTCCCATCCTTCTCGCCGTTCTTTGTCCGGCAGTCGGTGTTCGAAGATGCCTTGGCCTCGGGCAAAAGTCTTTCCAACTACTTCGGATTGCCGATCAAGAGCGAGGCTCCGCGGTACGACATCATGGTGATGCGACCGCTGGCACCCACGGAAATATTCATTCACCGGGTGGCTCCAACCTCCGAGCTGCGTGGTCTGGTGAACAAGGCCGGTGGCGGCGAGCAGGTGCTGGTTCCCAACCGCAAGCTGTACGAACCACCAACCTATCTCAAGAGCATCGACGACAGTCTCGCGCTCCGAGCCGAGCGCAGGGTGGGTCTGGCGGTGAAAGGGCTAGGCACAGGCGCTGCCACGGTCCTCATGGCCCTCGACGCCTACACCACCGCCGAGCAGTACCAGGCGCTCAGCGCGCAAGGCAACCCGTTCGGCGCCGACGCGTTGCTTCGCCGCTACGAGGGCCGCACGGCGGGTGGCGTGATCGGAGGCATCGGAGCGGGTGCCGCCTATGGATTTGTGGCGGGTGCGGAAACCGGCCCCGGCGCGCTCGTCACCGGCGCGGTCGGTAGCGTGGTGGGGGCATTTGAAGGCGACCGGCTTGCCGTGACGATCACCGAGCACAAGGTCAATCATCAGACCGGCGCCGACGGCGTCACCTACATGTACGAAGGCGGTGTCTGGAAGCACACGCACTATCAGCTCGATCCCGATGGCTCCGCGGTGCCGAACCCTTACGGCGCCCCATCGATGCAGGCGGCGGTGACGACGGCACCGGCCGAGCAGGTGGCACAACTGGACTACCAGCGCATGACCGCGATCACCTCGCTGGCGCTGGCCAATCCGGCCACGCAGGACACGCGGCTGATCGAGCTGGACGGCATCCGCTGGCACGCCACGCGCACCGGTTGGGCGCAGACGGTGGAACTCCCCGGCCTGCCCAACAACAGCTTCGGCATTCCTGCTTTCACGACGGTGGACCGGC
>MKTU01000075.1:0-2034 GCA_001898415.1 Rhodanobacter sp. 67-28
GTCCCAGCATGCCTGCGGATTCAAGGGCGCGAAACTTGCGCGTGTCTGAGGATATAGCACGGCCACGTCGTAGACGTCCGCCCAGCGATTGAAGCCGGCGTCCTCGACGAAGGCCTTGCCCACGGCGGCAGCGTTCTGCTTGCAGCCGTGGAAGGCCACCATCAGGCCGCAGGGTTTGCCGGCGAGGCAGGCGGCGGGCAGGTAGACGTAGCCGGTGTCGGCCAGGAAGGCGTCGGCGTCACCGGGACGCAGGGCGTCCTGGTCGAAGCTGCGCAGTTCGCCGCGTGCTTCGCCCGCCGCGTGGGCCGGCTTGCCGAACATCTGCGCAAAGATCTCGCCGGCGGCATCGAAACCGCAGTGGCCCAGGTAGGGCGACACCGACTTGTCGCAGTCGTCGCCGCGGCCGGCCACCGGCAGGTTGTGTGCGAACGCGCGATCACCATCGTCGCGCACCCGCATGCCCGCGAGAGCGGGGGTTCCGTCGCGCAACTGCTCGTAGAAACGGGCGCCGGCCTCGGCCACGGCCGGAGCCACCAGTGCGTCGTCCCTGCCGTGCAGCAGGTAGACGCGGGCACGCGCGATATCCTTCAGGGAGCCGATCTCGCCGGCGGCCGAACGCCGGCGAGCCTTGGCCACCAGCGCACCGACATCCGGTGCGGGCGCGCCCTTCATGCAACTGCCGAGCGCCGCACCGAGCTGGCCGCCGGCGCAGCCGTAGGGACCACCGGCGACCAGGGCCGCGTTCGGGAACAGTTCCGGATACGCCAGCTGCACCTGGCTGGCCATGTACGCGCCGGACGAAAGGCCGACCACGGCGGTGCGCGCCGGAACGATCTTCAACCGGGGCAATGGCGGGGTGTCGCCCGCCCGCGCGATGGTGGCGAGCAGCAGCAAGGTCACGAAGCCGAGGGTCTTGCGCATGCGTGTTCTCCGTTTGGCCAGCCGATGCCTGGCGGCGAGCGTGGTCCCGACGCCGACCGGATGCGCCGGCGCATGAAAAAAACCCCGCGGAAGCACGCCGGCACTTCCGCGGGATGGGGAGGAACCGTGTCGTCAGAACTTGTACTTCGCGCTCAGCGTGACCATCCGCGGGGCGCCGTAAAAGCCCGTGTAGATGCCCAGCGCACCGATGTTGTAGCCGGTGGTGCGGTAGGACTTGTTGGCCAGGTTGGTGCCTTGCAGGCTGAGCGACCAGGGCTGGTTGACCTGCCAGATGACGCCGGCGTTCCACAGGCCGTAGGCGGACTGCGCGATCAGCGGCGACAACGTGGTCTCCGGATACACCATGGTCTGGTAGGTGTAGTTGATCCGCGCCGAGAGGTTGCCGCCGTTGGCCAGCGGCGTGCTGTTTTCCAGCGAGAGGCCGCCGGACCACTTCGGCGCGTTGGTGAACTTCTGCTGGTCGGCGACGTTGACGCCGCCAGTCATGTACTTGGTGTACCTGGTATGCAGGTAGGCGAAGTTGCCGCTGAAGGTCCAGTTCTCCGACGGCTTCCAGGCGAATTCCTCCTCCAGGCCATCGATGTGGCCCTTGCCGGCGTTGGTGAAGTCCCCGAAGAAACCCTGGCTGCCGTTGGCCTGCGTGTAGGAGCTGAACACCGACAGCTGGATGTCCGAGTAGACGTTGCGGAACATCGCCGTGTTCATCATCAGCGCGCCGTCGAAGAAACTCATCTTGCTGCCCAGCTCGAACGACTGCACCTTCTCGTCGTCGATCGGGCGGCATGAAGCAGGCACCGCCACGCAGTTGGCGCGGATGTTGTAGCCACCGGAGTGGAAGCCCTCCGAGTAGCTGGCGTAGAGCTTGACCTGGTCGCTGACGCTCCAGTCCAGCGAGACCTTGGGCGACACGTTGCTGCTGGCGTGCGAACCGCTGAAGTCGGCCAGCGTGGCGATCGGCGTGGTGAAGGTGTCGTCCGCGTAGCCGTAGTTCCGGATCAGTGCGGTCTTGGTCTCGTGGGTGTAGCGCAGACCGACGTCCAGGCTCCAGCTCGGACTGATGTCCCAGGTGAAGTCGCCGTAGCCGGCCCAGCT
>MKTU01000075.1:2040-18070 GCA_001898415.1 Rhodanobacter sp. 67-28
GCCCATGCGCCCGCCGGTGCCGCCGAATTGGGTCAGGCCCAGGGTGGAATACGGCGGCGAGCCGAGGAAGATGTTCTTGATCTGGCCGTCGGCATGACCGTCGAAGTAGTACAGGCCGAACACGCCGTGCACGGTGCCGCCGGCATCGTAGTTGGCCTGGAATTCCTGGGTGAACTGGTGGTCGGCGTAGACCGCGTTCACGTCGGCGATCTTCTCCGGCAGCGTGTCGAAGTCGATGTTGGTGTCGGTGTGGGAACCACGCACGGCGGTGACGGATTTCAGCGACCAATCCTGGCTGGCGATCCAGTTCATGGTCAGCGCGCTGCCGTAGAGCTTGGTGTGGTTGACCTGGGGGAAGCCGCTGCGGGTGTCGAAATCGCTGTCCAGCGGCTGGTAGGCCGGGTCGAGCTTGTTCGCCACGAGCATCTTGGCGCCGCGCGGGTTGGAGTTGTCGCGCACGCCGTCGACCGACAGTTGCACGTTGAACGTGCTGGACGGGAAGAAACCGAGCGTGGCGCGCGCGGCGTTGGTGTTCTTGTTGCCGTTGCGGCTGCCGGTGAGGATGTTCTCGCCGAAGCCGTCGTTGTGGCTGCTTGCGTAGGCGATGCGGCCGCGCCACATCTCGTCGGCGCTGGCGCCGCCCAGGCTCGCCTTGACGTCCTTCTCGCCATGGGTGCCGCCGGTGACTTCCACCGAACCCTCGGCTTTCACCGGCAGCGGGTTGGAGACGTACTTGATCGCGCCGCCGATGGTGTTCTTGCCGTACAGCGTGCCCTGCGGGCCGCGCAGCACCTCGATGCGGCTGACGTCGAACACGTCCAGCACCGCACCCTGCGGACGGGCCAGGTACACGTCGTCGAGATAGATGCCCACGCCCGGGTCGAAGCCCCAGGTCGGGTCTGCCTGGCCGACGCCGCGGATATAGGCGGTGAGCGTGGTGTTGGAGCCGCGCGCGGCATAAATCTGCAGCGAAGGGACCTTGCCCTGCAGGTCGGACAGGCTCTGCACGTTCTGCCGTTCCAGCGACTGCGCGGTGAAGGCGCTGACCGCGATCGGCACGTCCTGCAGGGTTTCTTCGCGCTTGCGTGCAGTGACCACCACGGTGTCGAGCTGCTTGGCGTTCTTCGGCTTGGCGGTATCCGTGGCGACCGGGGCGTTGTCGGCTTGTTGCGCGTGAACCGGCAGGACATGGAACAGGCCGGTGGCCAGTCCGATCGCCACACTCAAAGACGTGAGCTTCATGATTTCCCCTCGCAGTGAAGCCCACATCGACGATGAAGGCTGATGCGGGCAGATTAGGCAGCAGCCGGCGCAACGGCACTTGTACCTTCGTACAGTGCCCGATGCCGGAGCAGCCGCGGATACTCGTGCCTTCACCGAGTCCCGACCACCGCCAAACTGGGGAGCCACTACGGATGGCATTTCTGATCGTGCTGGCTGCGCTGTGCTTCCTGATGTTCGCGGCCTACCGCGGCTACAGCGTGATCCTGTTCGCCCCGATCGCCGCGCTGGGCGCGGTGCTGCTGACCGAGCCGGCGCTGGTGGCACCGATGTTCACCGGCCTGTTCATGGACAGGATGGTCGGCTTCCTCAAGCTGTATTTCCCGGTGTTCATGCTGGGCGCGGTGTTCGGCAAACTGATCGAGCTGTCGGGGTTCTCCAAGTCGATCGTGGCGGCGACGATCGGCCTGGTCGGGCGCAGCCGGGCGATCCTGTCCATCGTGCTCGTGTGCGCGCTGCTGACCTACGGCGGCGTGTCGCTGTTCGTGGTGGTGTTCGCGGTCTACCCGTTCGCGGCGGAACTGTTCCGCGCCAGCGACATCCCCAAGCGGCTGATCCCCGGCACCATCGCGCTGGGCGCGTTCACCTTCACCATGGATTCGCTGCCCGGCACGCCGCAGATCCAGAACATCATCCCCACCGCGTTCTTCGGCACCGATACCTGGGCCGCGCCGTGGCTGGGCACGATCGGCGGCATCTTCATCCTGGTCGTGGGCCTGGGCTATCTCGACTGGCGCCGGCGCAAGGCCGCGGCAGCCGGCGAGGGCTACGGCAGCAACCTGGTCAACGAACCGGAGCCGTTCGACGCCACCCGCCTGCCGCATCCGCTGATCGCCCTGCTGCCGCTGGTGCTGGTCGGCGTATGCAACAAGCTGTTCACCGACTGGATTCCGCACCTCTACGGCGAGACGCAATCGTTCCTGCCCAGCGTGGTCGGCAGCGCCAGGCCGGTGGTGCAGGAGGTGTCCAAGGTCGCCGCGATCTGGGCAGTCGAGGGCGCCCTGCTGGCAGGCATTCTTTGCGTGCTGGTGTTCGCCTGGCGTGCAGTGATGGGGCGGCTGGCCGCAGGCACTCAGGCGGCGGTCGGCGGCGCCTTGCTGGCCTCGATGAACACCGCTTCGGAGTACGGCTTCGGCGCGGTGATCGCCGCCCTGCCCGGCTTCAAGCTGGTGGCCGACGCGCTGCACACCATTCCCAACCCGCTGGTCAACGAGGCGGTCACCGTCACCGCGCTGGCCGGCATCACCGGCTCGGCCTCTGGCGGCATGAGCATCGCGCTGGGCGCGATGGCGGAGACCTTCATCCACAACGCGAACGCCGCCGGCATCCCGATGGAGGTGCTGCACCGCGTGGCCGCGATGGCCTCCGGCGGCATGGACACCCTGCCCCACAACGGCGCGGTGATCACCCTGCTGGCGGTCACCGGGCTGACCCATCGCCAGTCCTACAAGGACATCTTCGCGATCACCGTGATCAAGACCCTGGCCGTGGCCGTGGTCATCACCGCGTACTACCTGCTGGGCGTGGTCTAGCGCACTCCGCCCGCCGCTTGAACCCCGGGACGGCGCCCGCCTCGGGCGATGACCGACCCGTGCCACCGGCCGTTTGCCGAGGCGGGTGGTGTCGCGTGCCTTGACCGGCTGTCGCACGGGTGCCTACACGCGAGCGCACAAACCCGTATAATCGACCGGTTAACCCTCAAATTACCCACGTGGTGGCTGCACGCGCCACCCGAGTCGATCCCATGTCCATAGAAAATCTGCGCAACATCGCCATCGTCGCCCACGTCGACCACGGCAAGACCACGCTGGTGGACTGCCTGCTCAAGCAGTCCGGCACGCTGAACGAGCGCACCGTGCTGGCCGAGCGTGTGATGGATTCGAACGACCAGGAAAAGGAACGCGGCATCACCATCCTGGCCAAGAACACCGCCATCACGTGGCGGGGCAACCGCATCAATATTGTCGACACGCCCGGACACGCCGACTTCGGCGGCGAGGTCGAGCGCGTGCTGTCGATGGTCGACTCGGTGCTGATCCTGGTCGACGCGATGGACGGCCCGATGCCGCAGACCCGCTTCGTGACGCAGAAGGCGTTCGCGATGGGCTTCAAGCCGATCGTGGTGATCAACAAGGTCGACCGCCCCGGTGCGCGCCCGGAGTGGGTCGTCGAGCAGGTATGGGATCTGTTTGACCGCCTCGGCGCCACGCCCGAGCAGATGGAGTTCCCGATCGTCTACGCCTCGGCGCTGAACGGCTATGCCGGCCTGGACGAGAACGTGCGCGAGGGCGACATGACCCCGCTGTACGAGGCGATCATGCAGCACGTCAGCAAGCCGGACGTGGATCCGGACGGCGCGTTCCAGATGCGCATCAGCCAGCTCGACTACAACAACTTCGTCGGCGTGATCGGCATCGGCCGCATCCAGCGCGGCACCCTGAAGAAGAACATGCCGGTGGCGGTGATCGATCGCCACGGCAAGAAGCGCCAGGGCAAGGTGCTGCAGGTGCTCGGCTTCCTCGGCCTGGAGCGGATCGAGCAGGAAACCGCCGAGGCCGGCGACATCGTGGCCATCTCGGGCATCGCCGACCTGACCATCTCCGACACCATCTGCGCGCTGGACACGCCCGAGGCGCTGCCTGCGCTGACCGTGGACGAACCGACGATCTCGATGACCTTCCAGGTCAACAATTCGCCGTTCGCCGGCAACAAGGATCTCTCCGGCGGCAAGTTCCTCACCAGCCGCCAGCTCAAGGACCGGCTGGAGCGCGAGCAGGTGCACAACGTGGCGCTGAAGGTGGAGCAGGGTTCGGATGCCGACAAGTTCCTGGTCTCCGGCCGCGGCGAGCTGCACCTGTCGGTGCTGATCGAGAACATGCGCCGCGAAGGCTACGAACTGGCCGTGTCACGCCCGGAAGTCATCATCAAGGAGATCGACGGCCAGAAGATGGAGCCGATCGAGCAGTTGGTGGTCGACGTGGAGGAAATCCACCAGGGCGGCGTGATGGAGAAGCTGGGCATGCGCAAGGGCCAGCTGAAGAACATGGAATCCGACGGCAAGGGCCGCGTGCGGCTGGATTACGAAATCCCGGCGCGCGGCCTGATCGGCTTCCAGAACCAGTTCAAGACCCTGACCCAGGGCTCGGGCCTGCTGTTCCACGTGTTCGACCACTACGGCCCCAAGGAAGAAGGCCAGATCGCCAAGCGGCAGAACGGCGTGATGATCGCCAATGCCGGCGGCACCACCCCCGCCTATTCGCTCGGGCCGCTGCAGGATCGCGGCAAGCTGTTCGCCGCCGAGGGCGACAACGTGTATGAAGGCCAGCTGGTCGGCATCCACGCCAAGGACAACGACCTCACCGTCAACGTGATCAAGCCCAAGCCGCTGACCAACATGCGCGCCTCGGGCAAGGACGACGCGATCCAGCTCACCCCCGCGATCAAGTTCACCCTGGAACAGGCACTGGACTTCATCGACGACGACGAGCTGGTCGAGGTCACCCCGAAGGAAATCCGCCTGCGCAAGAAACACCTCACCGAGATCGACCGCAAGCGCGCCTCGCGCAGCTGAGTGGTCATCTCGTGTGATTGAACGGAAGGCCGCCGCGAGGCGGCCTTTTGCTTGCCGGCGGCCGCGTCATCTGCAGGAGCGCACCCTGTGCGCGATGCTCTTCGTCATGTGAGGGAAAGCACTGGGTAGGGCGGGCACTGCCCGCCGACCGCCCTTTCCGGCGCGCCGATGGCGGGCGGTGCCCGCCCTACGACGTGCGGAACTTCAGCCTCGCGGATCGTAGTCCGCGAAACTCTTCCGCAAGACCTCATAGGCCTTGCGCTGCGCATCGCTGTCGGCCGCCGGCGTGCGAATGGACAATTCCACCAGCTGATCGCCCGGATTGCCGCCAGGCATGCCGCGGCCCTTCAGCCGCAGCTTGCGGCCGGACTGCGAGCCGGCGGGGATGCGCAGGTCCACGGTGCCCGCCAGCGTCGGCACCGGTACGGTCGCGCCCAGCGCGGCTTCCCACGGCGCGATCGGCAGCACGTGGACGACGTTGCGACCGTCGAGGCGAAAGCGCGGGTCGTCACGGATGATCACTTCCAGCAGCAGGTCGCCCTTGGGTCCACCGCCCATGCCCGACTGACCCTGGCCCGAGAGACGGATCACCTGGCCGCTCTGGATGCCGGCGGGGATCTTCACCTCGAGCACGCGCTCGCCGCCGGACGAATCGTGCATGGCCAACCGCGTGGGGCCGCCGTCGAAGGCGGTCTGCAGGTCGATCTGCACCGAGGCCTGCACGTCCTGCCCACGCCGCGGCCGCGGCTGGCCGCGATGGCCGCCATGCGCAGCGCCGCGACCGAACAGGCTTTCGAAGAAATCGCTGAAATCACCGGCGTCGCCACCGAAGCCCTGTTGCTCCTGCCAGCCGGGCGGCGGGCGGAACTGCTCGCCCTGGCGATAACCGCCGGCGCGCAACTGGTCGTAGGAGCGCCGCTTCTCGGCGTCCTTCAACACCTCGTTGGCTTCGTTGACCGCCTTGAACTTCTCCTCGGCGCCCGCGTCCTTGTTCTTGTCCGGGTGGTACTTGCGCGCCAACTTGCGATACGCCGCCTTGATGTCGGCCTCGCTGGCGTCAGGCTTGACGCCGAGGATCTCGTAATAATCTTTGAATTCCACACCCGCTCCTTTTCGTCGGTACCGCAGCCCGAAAGGCTGCGCCCCGCCGTGGAGCATTATCCACGACGGGGCGGGTCTTCATACCGCGTTGCGTGTGCAGCGCAGGTCAGTTGCCGGTGTCGATCGCGATGCGACGCGGCGTGGTTTCGGGCTTCTTCGGAATCGCGATCTCCAGCACGCCGAAACGGCCATGCGCGCTGATGTTCTCCGCGTCGGCGCTTTCCGGCAGCGAGAAGCGGCGATGGAAGGTGCCGTAGACGCGCTCCTGCCGGGTCAGCCTGCCGCCGTCCTTTTCGTTGTCGACGGTGCGTTCGCCCTTGATGGTGAGGATGCTCTTGTCCATGCTCACCTCGATCGTGGACGGGTCCACGCCGGGCACGTCGACCAGGATCATGAAGCGCTTGTCTTCCTCGCGGATGTCCACCCGCGGCGCCCACTGGCTGGTTTCCACGGTGGACTGGTCATTGTCGCCGGCGCCGAAAAAGCGGCTCATGACCTGGCGGAAATCGTCTGGCGTACCGAACTCGCGGTTCCACACGGATTGACGGCTCACGTTCATTTCAGTGCCTCCTCTGACGGGTTTGCGGCGTGATCGCCGCCTGCTCCGGAAATAGGTGCTCGCCGCGGCGATTCAAGGCACCCGACCGCCAAAACCACTAGCATGCAAGCGCTGTTCACCATTGAGCGATCCATGACCATCCAACCCGGGGACACCCTGCCCGACGTCGCGATCAAGATGATCGACGGCGACATCCGGCCCGTGCACACAGGCGCGCTGTTCGGCGGACGCAAGGCCGTGCTGTTCGGCGTGCCTGGCGCGTTCACGCCGACCTGCTCGAACCATCACCTGCCCGGCTACGTGGCGGCGTTCGCCGAGTTCCAGGCGCGCGGCATCGCGGTGATGTGCCTCGCGGTCAACGACGCCTACGTGATGCAGGCGTGGGCGGCTGCGCAGCACGTGCCGCGCGGGTTGCTGATGCTGGCCGACGGCAACGCCAGCTTCACCCGCGCGCTGGGCCTGGAACTGGATGGCAGCGACTTCGGCATGGGCATCCGCGCGCGCCGGTTCGCGCTGTATGCCGAGGATGGCGTGGTGCGGCAATTGCAGCTGGAAGCGCCGGGCGAACTGCGCGTGTCCACCGCCGAGGCGATGCTCGCGGCGATCGGCCAGGCGCCGGGTGCACCGCACGGCGGCTGATATGCTGCGCCGATGGATATCGTCAACAACCCTGCCGTGGCCCGCATGGCCGAGCGTTTCCGTGGTTTCCTGCCGGTCGTGGTCGACGTGGAGACGGGCGGCTTCGATGCCGAACACGATGCGCTGCTGGAAATCGCCGCGATACCGCTGCGCATCGACGAGGCCGGCTTCCTGAGCACCAAGGAGCTGGTCACCACCCACGTGGAGCCGTTCCCCGGCGCCAACCTCGATCCCCGTTCGCTGGAGATCACCGGGATCGATCCGGACAATCCCTTGCGCGGCGCCCTGCCCGAACGCCAGGCGCTGGACCACGTTTTCCAGGTGGTGCGCGAGGCGGTGCGCGAGGCGGGTTGCCAGCGCGCGATCCTGGTCGGCCACAACGCCGCCTTCGATCTGGGCTTTCTCAACCAGGCGGTGCGCCGCTGCGGGTACAAGCGCAATCCGTTCCATCCGTTCAGCTGTTTCGACACGGTCAGCCTGGCCGGCCTGGCCTATGGCCAGACCGTGCTGGGCAAGGCGGTGCTGGCGGCGGGCTTGACCTTCGACAGCCGCGAGGCGCATTCGGCCGTCTACGACGCCGAGCGCACCGCCGAGCTGTTCTGCGGCATCGTCAACCGCTGGCGGCAACTGGAGCTGGTGGAACGGGCGAGCCTCGACCTCGGCGCGTCCGGTGCGCGAGGTGGCGACGTTCCGATCGCCTGACGGGCCACCCGCGGAACCGGCGGCACGCGGATTCAGGCAGCCAACCTATGGCGCGTGGCCAGCCGGCGGCGGCATCGCGCGACGACGACGCCAGTTGTTCACCACGCCATAGACGCCGATGGCGATCCAGGCGGCCTCCAGCAGGAAGGCGGACAGGTTGAAGCTGCCGAATACCAGCGACAACAGCACACCGAGCGCGCCGAAAATGTTCATCGTCTGGTAGATCAGCCCGTTGCCATGCAGGCGATGCCCCTGCAGCAGCAGAAAGGCCAGCAACACCAGCGCCACGCCGAGATAGCCGGCCCAGTCGTACCAGAAGAAAGTCATCGCTTCGCTCCGCGCTGGCGCAACGCCTCGAACAAGGCCACGCCAGTGGCGACGGAGACGTTGAGGCTCTCCATCGAACCGGGCATGGGGATCTTCGCCACGAAATCGCACAGTTCGCGGGTGAGCCGGCGGATGCCCTCGCCTTCGCTGCCCAGCACCAGCGCCACCGGTCCCTTGAAGTCGATACCGTAGATCGTGGTCTCGGTGTCGCCCGCCAGGCCGGTGATCCACACGCCGGCATCCTTCAGCTCGCGCAGTGTACGCGCCAGGTTGGTCACCGCGATCAGCGGTACCCGGTCGGCGCCGCCGGCCGAGGCGCGGCGCACCACCGGCGTGAGGCCGACCGCGCGATCCTTCGGCACGATCACCGCGGTGACTTTCGCCGCGGCGGCGCTGCGCAGGCAGGCGCCGAGGTTGTGCGGATCGGTGACACCGTCCAGCACCAGCACCAGGGTATCGCTGCCGTCGCGTTCGAGCAGGCCGGCAAGGTCGCCTTCGTGCGCGGCCGGCACCGCCTCGTAACGCGCCGCCACGCCCTGGTGGCGCGCTTCGCCCGCGTGCTTGTCCAGCTCCTCGCGCGGACGGTGGCGTACCGCGATGCCCAGCTTCTTTGCGCGCTCGGCCAGCTCCAGCACGCGGGCGTTGCGCTGGCCGTTCTCCACCAGCAGCTCACGCACGCGCTCGGCATCGTTGCTCAATGCGCCCTCGACGGGATTGATGCCGACGATCCAGCTCTCACTCATGGCTTGCCTTTCGGTTTCGGTTTGCGGCCGCCGTGCTTCTTCGGCGCCGGCGGGACGGCAGCCGGGGCCGGCGCGCGCCTGGCGGAACCGTCCTTGCGCGGGCGACGATCGGACGACGGTTCGACCCTGCGGCCCTGATGCTGGCGCCCTGCCGGCGACTGTGCACGCGGCGGCGGATTATCGCTCGCCGCCGCCTTGCGCGGGGCCGGCGCCGGTGTGGCAACCTCGGCCTCCTTGCGGCCGAATGCGCGGCCGATCGCCTTGGCGGCGCGACCGAACATGCCCGGTGCCTTGGTCGTGGCGGCCGCCTTCTTCGGCAGCGAATAGCGCTCGCCCGCGGCGGCATAGTCATACGCCTTGCCGCTGCCGGTCGGGGCCGGAGCCGGGGCCGACGTGCGCGGCGAGACCAGGCGGAAGTCGATCTTGCGATCCTCCAGGCTCGCGCGCAGCACCTGGATGCGCACGTGGTCGCCGAGGCGGAACTGCGCGCCGGTGCGCTCACCCTTGAGCAGCTTGCGCACCGCGTCGAAGTGGTAGTAGTCGTTCACCAGCTGGCTGATGTGTACCAGGCCGGAGACTTTCGATTCGTCCAGTTCCACGAACAGGCCGAACGAGGTGACGCCGGTGACCACGCCGTCGAACTCCTCGCCCACGTGCTTGGCCATCCACGCGCACTTGAAGCGCTCGTCCACGTCGCGCTCGGCCTCCTCGGCACGGCGCTCGCGCTGCGAGCAGTGCACGGCCATCGCCGCCATCTCGGCGGAGGTATAGGTGTAGTCCGCCGGCTTGCCGCCGGTCAGCGCATAGCGGATCGCACGGTGCACCAGCAGGTCCGGGTAACGCCGGATCGGCGAGGTGAAGTGCGCGTAAGCCGAAAGGGCCAGGCCGAAGTGGCCGCGGTTGTCCGGCTGGTAGGCAGCCATGCTCTGCGAGCGCAGCAGCACGCTCTGGATCAGCTCGCGCTCGGGGCGGTCGCGCACCAGCGTCAGGATCTCGGCGAAATCCGCCGGGGTCACCTCGTCCACCGATGGCATGCGCAGCTTGAACTCGCGCAGGAACTGCTGCAGGTCCTCGTACTTTTCCGCCGGCGGCGGCTCGTGCGCGCGGAACAGCGCGGGGATCTTCTTCCTTTCCAGGAACAGCGCCGCCTGCACGTTGGCGGCGATCATGCATTCCTCGATCAGCTTGTGCGCGTCGTTGCGTTCGGTGGCGCCCATCGACTCGACGCTGCCGGTCTGGTCGAGGCGAAACTTCACTTCCGGCGTCTCGAAGTCGATCGCGCCGCGGCGCTTGCGCTGCGCGGCCATCGCCTTGTACAGCGCGTGCAGGTTCTCCAGCTGCGGCAGCACGTCGGCCACTTCATGGCGCGCGTCCTTGTCGCGCAGGCCCACCGCCTGCCACACCTTGTCGTAGGTGAGCCGTGCATGCGACAGCATCACCGCGTCGTAGAACTTCGACCGGGTCACCTCGCCATCGGCGTTCACCGCCATGTCGCAGACCATGCACAGCCGATCCACTTTCGGGTTCAGCGAGCAGATGCCGTTGGACAGCGTCTCCGGCAGCATCGGCACCACGAAGCCGGGGAAATAGGTGGAGGTGCTGCGCTCGTACGCCTCGCGGTCCAGCGCGTTGCCTGCCTGCACGTAGTGCGACACGTCGGCGATCGCCACGATCAGCCGCCAGCCACCACCACGCTTCGGCTCGGCATACACCGCATCGTCGAAGTCGCGGGCATCGGCGCCGTCGATGGTGACCAGCGGCAGCTTGCGGATGTCGGTACGGCCTTCCCGCTCGGCAGCGGTCACCTCCGCTTCCACCTGCGCCGCATCACGCAACACTTCGGCCGGCCATTCGTGCGGCAGGTCGTGGCTGGCGATCGCCATCTCCACCACCAGCGAGGGCTGCAGGCGATTGCCCAGCACCGCGCGGATCTCGCCCAGCGGACCGCGGTAAGGCGTCGGCGGGTCGGTGATCTCCACCACCACGATCTGGCCGGACTCGGCGCTCTGCTCCTGGCCCGGCTTGATGATCACGTCCTGGTTCAGGCGGCGATCGTCGGGCGTGACCAGGGTGACGCCATCCTCGATCAACACGCGGCCGACCAGGCGCGGCGAGCGACGTTCCAGCACTTCGGCGATCGCACCCTGCTTGCGGCCGCGACGGTCGATGCCGACCACGCTGGCCAGCACGCGATCACCATGCAGCACCGTACGCATCTGCTGCGGCGACAGGTACAGGTCTTCGCCGCCCTCGTCGGGGCGCAGGAACCCGTAGCCCTCGGCGTTGGCCAGCACGCGGCCGGCGATCAGGTCGAGCTTGCGCGTCGGCGCGTAGCCGCCGCGCCGGCCCAGCAGCAACTGGGCATCGCGCACCATCGCCGCGAGCCGCTTGCGCAGTGCCTCGAGGTCGACTTCATCGTGAATCTGCAGCGCGTCGGCGATGCGCGCTTCGGTCAGCAGTTCGCCGCGCTCTTCCAGCAGGGCGAGGATCGCCTCGCGGCTGGGGATGGGGCGCGCATAGCGCTGTGCCTCGCGATTGGCATGCGGGTCGCGCACGGCGCCGGTGGCAGCCTTGCCGCGCTTGTCCGGCGCGGATGGCCCGCGCGACGAGCGACTGCCGGTTTTCTTCGGGGGGCGCGCATCCGGGGAACGGCCGGACGTGGGGGGAGTTTTTCTGGTCACTAAGTATCCTTGTGGTGTCACGCGGCGCAGAGAATGACACGGCGCGTGCGATGAGGGTGAAAAAGAGTTGACAAGCCAGCGGTCGATGCCTACATTACGCGGCTCACGCAGCTCGCTGAGCGGTGTGGCACCTTGCCCAGGTGGCGGAATTGGTAGACGCACTAGCTTCAGGTGCTAGCGGGGGCAACTCCGTGGAGGTTCGAGTCCTCTTCTGGGCACCAATTGTAAACGAAGGCCGCCTTTCAAGGCGGCCTTCGTCTTTTCAGGGTTTGCATTGAAGTCGGGAAGGCCGCCTTCCGGCCCACACCGCTCACCCTGAGCGTGCGGGGAGCGCAGTTCTTCGCGCTTCAAGCGACTGCCGGCCCCTTCAGCTCGATCATGTTGCCCTGCGGGTCGTAAAGGTAGATCGACGGGCCCTCGCCGCGTGCGCCATAGCGCGAACCCGACTCGCCGATGCGCACGCCGTGCGCCCGCAGATGGGCCAGGATCGCCGCCTCGTCGTAATCCTCCACGCGCAGGCACAGGTGGTCCATGTTGTGGCCCTGTGCAGCCGGTGCCGCGCCGCCGAGACGGCCGAGCTTGCCGTCGATCGCCACCAGATCGATCAGCGAGGCGCCGGCACGCAGTTGCACCAGGCCGATCTCGTCCTGGCGCCGCTCCTCGCGGCAACCCAGTACGTCGCAATAGAAGCGCTGCATGGCCACCGGGTCGATGGCGCGCAGCACCACGTGGTCGATCTCGCCGATGCGGAGCATGCGGGTTCCTCCACTGGACGGGGCGCCAAGCATAGTGCCGGTTCCACCTGAACCGCGCCCGCCGCACACGTGCCCGACCTGTATAATCGCCGGGGTAAAACGCATGGTGGGAGAAGCCGCGCGCTCCCGACCGGAGCACCGGCTGCCGAAGACGCAACGCCCGTAATCGCTCAGGCCCCACACCACCACGCGTCAAACACTCTGGAGAGAGCGGTTGAATCCGCCGCCGAAGGGGCACGAAACGCCGCCGCGTTTCCAAACTCTCAGGCAAAAGGACAGAGGGGCGCCCCACGTGCGGCACGGCACGTTGTCTGCGGATGCCCTTTCATGACCTCGAAGAACCCGACCTCCCTGCGCGACCTCGAACACCACGGCGCGTTCATCGAACGCCACATCGGTCCGGACGACGCCGAGATCGCACAGATGCTGCGCGTGATCGGCCACGATTCGCTGGAGTCGATGACCGACGCCATCGTTCCCGGCTCGATCAAGTCCGCCGCCCCGCTGGCCTTGCCCGAAGCGATCACCGAGGAGGCCGCGCTGGCCAAGATCCGCGCGATCGCCGGCAAGAACCAGGTGTTCCGCAGCTTCATCGGCCAGGGCTATTACGGCACGCTGACGCCGAACGTCATCCTGCGCAACATCCTGGAGAATCCGGCCTGGTACACCGCGTACACGCCGTACCAGGCGGAGATCTCGCAGGGCCGCATGGAGGCGCTGATCAACTTCCAGACCATGTGCGCCGACCTCACCGGGATGGAGATCGCCAACGCCTCGCTGCTGGACGAGGCCACCGCCGCGGCCGAGGCGATGACCCTGGCCAAGCGCTCGTGCAAGTCGAAGTCGAACGTGTTCTTCGTCTCCAGCGGCGTGCACCCGCAGACGCTGGAAGTGGTGCGCACGCGCGCCGAACCGCTGGGCATCGAACTGGTGGTCGGCGCGGACAGCGATGCGGCCGGTACCGATGCGTTCGGCGTGCTGCTGCAGTACCCGGACACCTTCGGCAGCATCAACGATTACCAGGCGATCGCCGACGCCGTGCACGCGCGCGGCGGCGTGGTCGCGGTCGCCACCGACCTGCTCGCGCTGACCCTGATCGCCGCGCCCGGCGAATGGGGCGCCGACATCGTGGTGGGCAACTCGCAGCGCTTCGGCGTGCCGTTCGGCTTCGGCGGCCCGCACGCCGCGTTCATGGCCTGCTGCGACGCGTACAAGCGCTCGATGCCGGGCCGCCTGATCGGCGTGTCGATCGACACCGAGGGCAAGGCGGCCTACCGCCTCACCCTGCAGACGCGCGAGCAGCACATCCGCCGCGAGAAGGCCACCTCCAACATCTGCACCGCGCAGGTGCTGCTGGCGGTGATGGCCAGCATGTACGCGGTCTACCACGGCCCCGCCGGGCTCACCCGCATCGCGCGCCGCACGCATCGCCTGGCCGCGATCCTGACCGTCGCGCTGCGTCGGGCCGGCGTGAAGGTGGGCGGCGATTTCTTCGATACGCTGCACATCACCGGCATCGACGCCGCCGCTGTCCATGCCAAGGCCCGCGCTGCAGGCATCAACCTGCGCGAGCTGGACGCCAGCAGCCTCGGCATCAGCCTGGACGAGACCACCACCCGCGCCGACGTCGTCGCACTGGCGGGCCTGTTCGGTGCCGAGATCGACATCGACGCGCTCGATGCCGAAGTCCACGACGCGCTGCCACGCACGCTGCTGCGCAAGAGCGACTTCCTCACCCACCCGGTGTTCAACACGCACCACAGCGAGCACGAGTTGCTGCGCTACATGCGCGCGCTGGCCGACAAGGACCTGGCGATGGATCGCACGATGATCCCGCTGGGCTCGTGCACCATGAAGCTCAACGCCACCGCCGAGATGATCCCGGTCACTTGGCCGGAATTAGCCAACATCCATCCGCTGGCGCCGGCCGCGCAGGCGCAGGGCTACAAGGAACTGATCGACGGCTTGGAAGCGATGCTGGTCGAATGCACCGGCTACGACGCGGTGAGCCTGCAGCCGAACTCCGGCGCGCAGGGCGAGTACGCCGGCCTGCTGGCGATCCGCGCCTACCACCGCTCGCGCGGCGACGCGCATCGCGACATCTGCCTGATCCCCGAATCCGCCCACGGCACCAACCCGGCCTCCGCGCACCTGTGCGGCATGACCGTGGTGGTGACCAAGTGCGACAGCAACGGCAACGTCGACGTCGAGGACATCCGCCGCGCCGCCGAGAAGTATTCGGACCGTCTCGCCGCGCTGATGATCACCTACCCGTCCACGCATGGCGTGTTCGAGGAAGACATCGTGGCGATCTGCGAGATCGTGCACGCGCACGGCGGCCAGGTGTACACCGACGGTGCCAACATGAACGCGCTGGTCGGCGTGGCCAAGCCCGGCAAGTGGGGCTCGGACGTGTCGCACCTGAACCTGCACAAGACCTTCTGCATCCCGCACGGCGGTGGCGGCCCGGGTGTCGGCCCGTGCGCGGTGAAGTCGCACCTCGCCCCGTTCCTGCCGAGGAAGTTCGGCGAGGAAAGCCCGGTCGGCATGGTTTCTGCGGCAAGCTTCGGCAGCGCCTCGATCCTGCCGATCAGCTGGATGTACATCACCCTGATGGGCCAGCAGGGCCTGCGCAAGGCAACGCAAGTAGCCCTGCTCAACGCCAACTACATCGCCAAGCGGCTCGAAGCGCACTACCCCACCCTGTACACCGGCCGCAACGGGCTGGTGGCCCACGAGTGCATCCTCGACCTGCGCCCGCTCAAGGACGCCACCGGCATCGGCGCCGAGGACGTGGCGAAGCGGCTGATCGACTTCGGCTTCCACGCGCCGACGCTGAGCTTCCCGGTGTCCGGCACCTTGATGGTGGAACCGACCGAGAGCGAATCGCGTTACGAACTGGACCGCTTCATCGACGCGATGATCCAGATCCGCGACGAGATCCGCGCGATCGAGGAGGGCAAGCTCGACCGCGAGGACAACCCGCTGAAGAACGCCCCGCACACCGCCACCATGGTCAGCGCCAGCGAGTGGACCCACGCCTACCCGCGCGAACTGGCCGCCTTCCCGCTGGCCAGCCTGAAGCTGCAGAAGTACTGGCCGCCGGTCGCCCGCGTCGACAACGTCTACGGCGACAAGCACATCATGTGCGCCTGCATCCCGGTGGATGCGTACAAGGAAGAAGCCGAGGCCTGAGCCCGAAGGGCAGGCTCAGCCGGTTGCAGCCCGCGGCATGCCCGCGGGCTGCGCGTTCCCGGCACGCGGGCCGACCCCGCTGGAGTGCGCGCGCGTCGACAACACCAGCGCGACCTGATGTTCGGCACGCATGCGGGCGGCCTTGGCGGCAAACCACGCCTTGGGCCCCGCCAGCAGCACCGCGCAGACTGCGTTGGCCCGGCAAAATGCGTCGATGCTCTGGCGCAGGTGGACCAGCAGACGTTCGTTGAACGCCTCGTTCAATGCCTCGACGCGGAACGGCGGCGCGACATGTTCATCGAGCATGCCGGCCAGCGACGTTGCCACCTGCAGCGCAAGCCGCCGGTTGTGGCGCGTCACCTCCGGCGCACCGGCCGGGGCCTGCCAGGCACCGTCGAGCGCGTCGACCAGCTCGTGGAACTCGCGGCGATTCAGCGGACGCTGCTGCACCGGCAGGCTGCGTCGGCGGATCAGCC
>MKTU01000076.1 GCA_001898415.1 Rhodanobacter sp. 67-28
GTGGCTGGTGCACTTGACGTCGTAGATCACCGTGCCGCCGGGCTGGCGCGACAGCACGTCGCGCGCGAACAGCATCAGCAGGCGATCCGGATAGATGATCTCGCCGGCGCGGGAGACCACGCCCAGGCGATCGCCGTCGCCGTCGAAGGCGAGGCCGAGGTCCGCTCCGGTCTGGCGCACGGCGTGGATCAGGTCCTGCAGGTTGGCCGGATCGGACGGATCGGGATGGTGGTTCGGGAAGCTGCCGTCGACATCGCAGTACAGCGGGACCACCTCGCAGCCGACGCCTTCGAGCACCTGCGGCGCGATCGCGCCGGGAATGCCGTTGCCGCAATCGACCACCACCTTCAGCGGGCGCTCGGCGAGCACGTCGGAGACGATTTTCTCGATGTAGTCCGGGGCCACGTCGACCTGGCGCAGGCCGCCATGACCATCCTGGCTCAACGCGCCGCCGGCGATGCGCTGGTACAGGTCCTGGATCGCGCCCTCGGCCAGCGTCTCGCCGCCGATCACGATCTTGAAGCCGTTGTAGTCCGGCGGATTGTGGCTGCCGGTGACCGCCACGCCGCAGCCGGTGTTGAACCGGTACGCGGCGAAATACACCACCGGCGTGGGCACCGCGCCCAGGTCGATCACGTCGACGTCGGCCTCGCGCAGGCCGTCGGCCAGCGCGCCGGCCAGTTCGGGACCGGAAACCCGGCCATCGCGGCCGACCACGATCTCGCGCAGGCCGCGCTCGACCATCACCGCGCCGATCGCCCGGCCCAGCAGCCTGGCCACGTTGCGGTCCAGTGTCTTGCCGACCACGCCGCGCACGTCGTAGGCGCGGAAGATGCTCGGGTCCACCGGCACCGTGGCGGGTTCGGCCGGCGCGGCCGCGGGACGCGCAGTGGCCGGAGCAGGGGTCGACGGCGCGCGCGCGCGCGGGCGCGGCAGCGCGACCTCGGCCACCAGCGGCTCCTCTTCGGCCGGCGGCGCCGACGAAGCCTGGCGACGCCCGCGCAGCCACAGCAGATAGCCGGCTCCGCCCAGCCCCAACAGGCTCAGCAGCGCGCTCAACCACCACGAATGCGGCAGCACGATGAACGCATCGGGCAGCCCGGCGCCCACGCGGAACGCGGTGCCGGGCACGGCCACGCTGTTGTCGCCGGTCTGCGCCGAGGCACTGCCGTTGGAGAACAACTGCACGCTGCCCGGCTCGTCTCCCTGGCGCAGATCGAGCCGGCCGCCAGCCGGCGGGATCGCGTCGAAAGCCCGCTGGACCCCGGCAAACGGCAGTTCCACCCACACCCACGCCTGGGTCTGATCGGGCGCACCCAGCGGCACGACCATGCTCAGCCGGCGGTCGCCGTTGCCGTAGTAGACGCTCTGCACCGGCGGCGCGCCCTCCGCCGTCTGCGCGGCCATCAGCTGCGCCGCCTTGGCATAGCCGAACTCGCGGTAGTTGGCGCGCAGCACTTCCTTGAGGTCGCCGCTGTAGATGTCCAGCTGCTGCGCCTGCGGCAGGCGCAGGCGCAAGGTGGCGATCGACTGCGCCGGGTCGTTCAGCACCGTCGCCGGGTCGACCAGCGCCAGCGCCTTCTCCACCGCACCGCGCTGGCGTGCGACCTCGTCGGCAACCGCCTTGACCGCCTGCGCCTGAGCGGCATGGACCCGTTCGTCGGCGTGATGCTCGTCGGCGATCAGCCAGGTCTGCCAGGCACAGAACAGGCCCAGCAGCAGCAGCAAGGTGCCGCCGGCCAGCGGCAGCACGGCCGACCAGTCGACCTCAGGCCGGGCCAGCCGCCGCTTCGCGATTTTTGGTGCCATGCTCTGCCCCCACGGCTGAAACTGCGCGGTGGCGCGACCGCTCCGGGTCGCGCCGAGTTTCCGTGCCCATGCTATCGGATACCGGTGGAGCCGAAGCCTCCGGCGCCGCGTTCGCTGGGCGTGAATTCATTGACGATCTGCAGCCGCGCCTGCGCCACCGGCACCAGCAGCAACTGCGCGATGCGGTCGCCGACCGCGATGGTGTACGGAGCGTCGCCGCGGTTCCAGCACGAAATCATCAGCGGGCCCTGGTAGTCGGCGTCGATCACGCCGACCAGGTTGCCCATCACCAGGCCGTGCTTGTGGCCCAACCCGGAGCGCGGAACGATCAAGGCGCACCATTGCGGATCGCCGATGTGGATGGCGATGCCGCTGGGCACCAGCGCAACTGCGCCGGGTGCCAGGGTCAGCGGCTGCTCCAGTGCCGCACGCAGGTCCATGCCGGCGCTGCCAGGGGTGGCGGCATGCGGCAGCGGAATGCTGTCGCCCAGGCGCGGGTCGAGGATCTTCAATTCGACGTCGAGCGTCATCCGCGCGTCGCCCGGTAGCGTTCGGCCACTTGCGCGATGAGCTGGCGCGCCAGTTCGCTCTTGGCGGCGCGCGGCAAGGCCAGCTCGCCATCGGCCCAGTACAGCGTCAAAGCGTTCTCGGCGACCTCGAAACCGAGTCCGTCGCCCACCTGGTTCGCCGCGATCATGTCCAGCCCCTTGCTGCGCAATTTGCCGCGCGCGTAACTGGCCACATCATGCGTCTCCGCGGCGAATCCGACCAGGAACGGGTGCCCGCTCTGCGCGGCCAGGCTGGCCAGGATGTCGGGGTTCTCTTCCAGCTGCAGCGAGAGCGGCGCGCCCGCGCTCTTTTTCAGCTTCAGCGCCGAGACGCTGGCCGGCCGATAATCGCCCACCGCCGACGCGCCGATGTAGATGTCCGCAGCGCGACTGGCCTCGAGCACGGCGGCCTGCATTTGCGCGGCGCTGCGCACGTCGATGCGCCGCGCCACCCCGACGGGCGTGGCCAGGCTCACCGGGCCGGCCACCAGGCTCACCGTGGCGCCCGCCTCCGCCGCGGCCGCGGCCACCGCGAAACCCATCCGGCCGGAGCTGCGGTTGCCGATGAAGCGCACCGGGTCGATGTCCTCGTAGGTCGGACCGGCGCTGACCACCACCTGCAACCCGGCCAGCGCGCCGTTGCCGAACGAGGCGGCCAGCGCGTCGCGCAATTCGTGCGGCTCCAGCATGCGGCCGGAGCCCATGTCGCCGCAGGCCTGCTCGCCGGCCGCCGGCCCCAGCACCTGCACGCCACACTGGCGCAGCAGCACCAGGTTCGCCTGCACCGCCGGGTGCGCCCACATCTGCTGGTTCATCGCCGGCGCCAGGTACAGCGGTGCGGCGCTGGCCAGGCACAGCGTGCTGAGCAGGTCATCGGCATGGCCATGGGCGAGCCGGGCGATGGTGTCGGCGCTGGCCGGCGCCACCAGAATGCGCTCGGCCCAGCGCGCCAGCTCGATGTGACCCATCGCCGCCTCGGCGTGCGCATCCCACAGGCTGCTGCGCACCGGCTGGCCGGAGAGCGCCTGGAACGTGGCCGCGCCGACGAAATGCTCGGCCCCTGCGGTCATCACCACACGCACCTCGGCGCCCTGCTCGCGCAGGCGGCGGACCAGTTCGCAACTCTTGTAGGCGGCGATGCCGCCGGTCACTCCCAGCAGGATGCGGCGTTGGGCGAGGCTCATGTAAGGCGGGCCTGACAGTCGGGCAGACGCTTAGCTTACCGGATTCAATCCGCACCACTGCTGCCTGCCGGCGACCCCCTTCGCCAAGCTGGCACGCATGAGCATCCGCGACTGGCCCGAAGGCGAACGACCCCGCGAAAAACTGCTGGCCCGCGGGAGCGCCGCGCTGTCCGACGCGGAGCTGCTGGCCGTGCTGCTGGGCAGCGGCAGCCGCGGCAAGGACGCCATCGCGCTGGGCCGCGAACTGCTCGCCAACGCGGGCGGCGTGGCTGCCTTGCTGGGCCGGCCGGAGCAGCAGATCCGCGCCGGCGGGCTGGGTCCGGCCAAGCGCGCGCGGATCGCCGCAGCGCTGGAACTGGCGCGGCGCAGCCTGGCCGAGCAGCTGCAGGAGCGGCCCAGCCTGGGCAACCCGCGCGACAGCGGCGACTACCTGCGGGCCCGCCTGCGCCACCTGCCCTACGAAGTGTTCGGCTGCCTGTACCTGGACAACCGCCATCGCGTGCTGGCCTTCGAGGAGCTGTTCCGCGGCACCGTCGACGGCGCCAGCGTGCACCCGCGTGAAGTGGTGCGCGCATGTCTGCATCACAACGCCTGCGCGGTGATCTTCGCCCACAACCACCCCTCCGGCGTGGCCGAACCCAGTGCCGCCGACCGCGCGATCACCCACGAACTGCGTGATGCCCTGCACCTGGTCGGCGTGCGCGTGCTCGACCACCTGGTGATCGGCCACGGCGAGCCGGTGTCGATGGCCGCCCGCGGCCTGCTCTGAACGCGGCCGTACCGGGCCGCCGCTGCGGCGCGCATCTCCCCACCTTCGCCCGACAAGCCGGCTCTGCCGCGCTGCGGCACACCGTGCGCCAACCTGTTCGCGCGCACAGAAGCGGCCGCCAAGTGGTCGAAACTTATGCACAAAATGCAACGACAACCGGTTGCCGTCGCAATCGCCAGTCTTGCGCAAAGTTGCTGCTTCAACATAATGATTTTGCTTGATAATTTCTTGCGACTTGACAAAGACCAGCCAGCCGCTGCCTCGGCGCGTTCCCCGCCGGCGAATTTCCCCACAGAGTTATCCACAGGACGCCTCGACGCGGTGCAACACGAGACCACCCCGCGTCCGGCACGGCCTTCGCCGCCGGCGCGCGCGCGCCGGTCTGTTAGAATTGCCGGTTCCATCACGAAACCGATCCCACCCGTGAAAGCACAGCTGCGCAACCTGGTGTTGCAGGCCATCCACGCCCTGCAGCACGACGCGACCCTGCCGGCCGAGCTGGCCATCCCCGACTTCGTGATCGAGCGCGCGCGCAGCCGCGAGCATGGCGATTTCGCCTGCAACGCGGCGATGCTGCTGGCCAAGCATGTCCTGAGCCCTGTCGAAGGGGCGGCGCGAGCCAAGCCACGCGAGCTGGCCGAAAAACTGGTCGCCGCACTGCCGGCCAACCCGCTGGTGGAAAAAGTCGAGATCGCCGGCCCCGGCTTCATCAACTTCTTCCTCGCCGCCGGCGCCTATCACGCCGAAGTGCGCCGGATCATGGCCGAGGGCAACGCCTACGGCCGCAATGCCAGCGGCGGCGGCAGGACCGTCGGCGTGGAATTCGTCTCGGCCAACCCGACCGGCCCGCTGCACGTGGGCCACGGCCGCGCCGCGGCGATCGGCGACTGCCTGAGCCGCCTGCTCGATGCCAGCGGCTGGAACGTCAAACGCGAGTACTACTACAACGATGCCGGCGTGCAGATCGCCAACCTGGCCGTGTCGGTGCAGGCGCGCGCGCGCGGCATCACGCCCGAAGACAGCAGCTGGCCCGACAACGGCTACCGCGGCGACTACATCGCCGACGTGGCGCGCGCCTACCTCGATCGCGAATCGGTGGTGGCCGACGGCGAGACGGTCGTCGCGGCCGGCGACGTCGACGACCTCGACGCGATCCGCCGCTTCGCCGTAGCCAGCCTGCGCCGCGAGCAGGACCTGGACCTGCAGGCATTCGGCGTCGGCTTCGACACCTATTTCCTGGAGTCCTCGCTGTACAGCGACGGCAAGGTCGAGGAAACCGTGCGCGAGCTGATCGCCCACGGTCACACCTACGAGGAAGGCGGCGCGCTGTGGCTGCGCACCACCGCGTTCGGTGACGACAAGGACCGCGTGATGCGCAAGTCCGACGGCACCTACACCTACTTCCTGCCCGACGTGGCCTACCACCTGAGCAAGTGGCAGCGCGGCTACCAGCGCGCGATCACCGAGCTGGGCTCGGACCACCACGGTTCGCTGGCGCGGGTGAAGGCCGGCCTGCAGGCGCTCGATTGCGGCATCCCCAAGGGCTGGCCGGAATACGTGCTGCACCAGATGGTCACCGTGATGAAGGGCGGCGAGGAGGTGAAGATCTCCAAGCGCGCCGGCAGCTACGTCACCTTGCGCGACCTGATCGACGAAGTCGGCAAGGACGCCACGCGCTACTTCCTGATCGCGCGCAAGAGCGATTCGCAGCTGGTGTTCGACGTCGACCTGGCCCGCTCGCAGTCCAACGACAACCCGGTCTACTACATCCAGTACGCGCATGCCCGCGTCTGCAGCGTGCTGCGCCAGGCGCCGGAGAAAGGCTTTGCCTTCGACCTCGCCGACGGCCTTGCGCACCTGGACCGGCTGGACAACGAGCACGAGCAGATCCTGCTCACCGAGCTGTCGAAATACCCCGAACAGGTCGAAGCGGCGACGGCCAACCTGGAGCCGCACCTGATCGCCGGCTGGCTGCGCGAACTGGCCAACGCGTTCCACACCTACTACAACTCGCACCAGTTCCTGGTCGAGGATGCGAGCCTGCGCAACGCGCGGCTGGCGCTGGTGGTCGCCACGCGCCAGGTACTTAAGAACGGACTGGATTTGCTGGGCCTCAGCGCCCCGGAGAAGATGTAATGGCAGCACGCAAGGGCAGGGGCCGGCAGGCCGTACGCAACGGCCGCAACGGATTCCCGGGCTGGGGTTACGCGGTGATCGGCGTCCTCGCCGGCGCGATCCTGATGGCGATCGTGATGCGCGGCAGCCTGTTCACCAACCTGCGCACGCCGACCGGACCGCAGGCCAACCCGCAGGCCACCGCCCAGCGCGGCAGCGAGCCGGGCGTGCTGGAACCGGCCCCCGGCGAAAGCACGCCGAAGAAGCCGCAGTACGACTTCTACTCGGTGCTGTCGGAGAAGGAAGTGCGCATCCCCGACGCCGAGATCAGCGCGCAGGCCAAGGCCGAGCAGCAGGCCGCCACGCCGGCACCGGCGACGACGCCCGCCAGCACACCCGGCGTGGCCGTGCAGAACGTCACCGCCGCGCCGGCCGAGGCGGTGGAGCCGGCCAGCGGCGGCAACGGCTACCTGCTGCAGGTGGGCGCGTTCCCCGACCCCGCCACCGCCGAGGCACAAAAGGCCAAGCTGGCCCTGCAGGGCTTCGTCGCCAACGTGCAGACGGTGAACGTCGGCGGGCAGACCTACCACCGCGTACGGCTGGGGCCGTTCCGCTCGGCCACCGAGCTGGAATCGACCAAGCAGAAACTCGCCGCCGCCGGCATCCCGGCGATCGCCCTGAAAGAAGGCAAGTAATCGCATGAACGGCAAGATCGCCTGGATCACCGGTGCCACCGCCGGTTTCGGTGCCGCCACCGTCGAGCGCTTCGTCGCCGGCGGTTGGCGGGTGATCGCCAGCGGCCGCCGGGCCGAACGATTGCAGCAGCTGGTGGACCGCCACGGCGCCGAGCGCGTGCATGCGGCCGCCTTCGACATGCGTGACGAAGCGGCCATGCGCGCCGCCCACGCCGCCCTGCCGCCGTCGTTCGCCGGCATCGACCTGCTGGTCAACAACGCCGGCCTGGCGCTGGGCACCGCACCCGCGCAGCAAGCCGACCTGGCGCAATGGAAGCAGATGATCGACACCAACGTCACCGCGCTGGCCACGATCACGCACCTGCTGCTGCCGCAGCTGATCGAACGCCGCGGCGCCATCGTCAACATCAGCTCGATCTCCGGCAGCTACGCCTACCGCGGCGGCAACGTGTACGGCGCCAGCAAGGCCTTCGTCACCCAGTTCTCGCAGAACCTGCGCACCGACCTGCACGGCAGCGGCGTGCGCGTGACCTCGATCGAACCGGGCATGGCCGAGACCGAATTCACCCTGGTGCGCACCGGCGGCGACCAGGCCGCCTCCGACCAGCTCTACGCCGGCGCCCACCCGATCACCGCGACCGACATCGCCGACACCATCTGGTGGATCGCCAACCTGCCGCCGCACCTCAACATCAACCGCATCGAGCTGATGCCGGTCAGCCAGTCGGCAGCCGGGCTGCAGGTGGCGCGCGACAGCTGAGGCTGAACCCGCTCAGCCCGCCTCGCCGCGATGCACGTCGTGCGTCACGAACGGATGTCCGGGGTCGGGGGCGGCAAGCCACTGCGGGTGCGCCAGGGTGTGGCGCATGTCGTCCAGGCCGCCCTGCCAGTGGCTGCGCATGCTGGTGGCGCTGAATTCGTAGTCCTTGAAGTGGCCTTCGTGGGGCCGGTCCTGGTAGATCAGGTGGATCACGTTGGTCAACGCCTCCGCCGCGCGTGCCTCGGCATGGCGGTACGCCGGGTCGCCGCGCCGCTCGGCCGGCACCAGCGCCATCACGTCGTGCAGCAGGCGGCGCTGCTCCTGCATGCGGCGCATGAACTCGGTGACCAGCCGGGTGCGGCTGGAGTACTGGATCTCCTTGCTGCGCTCGGCCACGTCGGCAAGATCGCGCGGCAGCGTGCCGCGGGCGCTCCACAGGTCGACCTGGAACACCAGCGTGTCGCAACCGGGGCGTTCGCTGAGCACCTCGTACAGCGGCGTGTTGGAGACCATGCCGCCGTCCCAGTAGAACTCGCCGTCGATCTCCACCGCGGGAAAGCCCGGCGGCAACGCGCCGGAGGCCATGAAGTGCTCGGGCCGCAGGCGCTCGCGGCGATTGTCGAAATAGGCGAAGTTGCCGCTGCGCACGTTCACCGCGCCGACCGCCACGCGCATCGTGCGCGCATCGTTGAGGCGGTCGAAATCGACCAACCGCTCCAGCGTGGCGCGCAGCGGCTTCGTGTCGTACCAGCTCACGCTGCCCGGCGTGGCGTGCCCGCCCAGGAACGGCGGCGGCTGGCGCGGGTGGAAGAAGCCGGCCTGGCCCTCGGTCATCGCGCGCCAGGCGGCCAGGCCGCTCATGCCGTTGAGCCATGCCGTCGGCCACGCCACCGCATCGAACCACGGCAGCGCCGGCACGTCCGGCCACAGCGGCGAGCGGCAGATCGCCTCCCAGAATTCGCGCAGCCGTTCCACCCGCCGCTCGGGCGCGTTGCCGGCGATGATCGCCGCGTTCAACGCGCCGATCGAGATGCCGGCCAGCCGGTTCGGCTGCAGGCCGGCCTCGTCCAGCGCCTCGAACACGCCGGCCTGGTAGGCGCCGAGCGCGCCACCGCCCTGCAGCACCAGCGCGACGGTGCGGTAGTCACGCGCGACCGCCGCGGCCAGCGATTCCGGTGGCGCGGGTTTCGTCACTGCATGAACCAGCCGTGGCTGACCACGATCGACTGGCCGGTCAGCGCGGCGGAGGGGAAGGTGGCCAGGTACAGCGCGGTCTGCGCGATGTCCTCCACCGTGGTGAAGGTCGCGTCGACGGTGTCCTTCAGCATCACGTTCCTGATCACCTCGTCTTCCGTGATGCCGAGCTCCCTGGCCTGCTCGGGGATCTGCTTCTCGACCAGCGGCGTACGCACGAAGCCCGGGCAGATCACGTGCGAGCGCACGTTGTGCGGCGCACCCTCTTTCGCCAGCGTGCGGGCCAGCCCGAGCAGGCCGTGCTTGGCGGTGACGTAGGGCGCCTTCAGCTTCGAGGCTTCGTGCGAGTGCACCGAGCCCATGTAGATCACGATGCCGCCGCGGTCGCCCTGGTACATGTGCTTGAGCGCGGCCTTGGTGGTGAGGAAGCCGCCGTCGAGATGGATCGCCAGCATCTTCTTCCAGTCGGCGAAGGCGAACTGGTCGATCGGATTGATGATCTGCACGCCGGCGTTGGAGATCAGGATGTCCAGATGGCCAAATGCCGCCACCACCTTGTCGGTGCCGGCGTTGACCGCCTCCTCGCTGGTGACGTCCATCGCCACGCCGAGCGCCTTGCCGCCGGCGGCGTTGATCTCCGCCGCCACCGCATCGGCAGCTTGCTGGTTGATGTCGGCGATCGCCACGCTGGCGCCGTTCTTCGCGTACAGCTCGGCGATCGCCTTGCCGAGGCCGCTGGCCGCGCCCGTGATCAGGGCGACCTTGCCGTTGAGACTGCTCATGCGTTGCTCCTGTGCGACTGGAACTGGATGGAACGGGTCATGCTGGAGCCCGCTTGCGGGCGGTGCTCTCGGCGCCGGTATTCGGAATTTGCGAGAGCATCGCCCGCGAGCGGGCTCCTGCGATCAGTGGGTGTCTTCGGCGAGGTAGGTGTAGGCGGTGAGGCCGGCATCAAGCGCATCGTACAGGCGCGCCGCCTCGTCGCCGGCGACGCCCGCGTCGGCAATGCGCGCGCGGTAGCTGGCGCGCAAGGCCTCCAGGTCGTAGCCGACGTAGTCGAGCATCAGGTCGGTGGTGTCGCCGCGACGCTTGTTGGCGAACACGTAGCCGTCGCCCTCGACGCGCACGTTGACCGCGTCGGTGTCGCCGAACAGGTTGTGGATGTCGCCCAGGGTCTCCTGGTAGGCGCCGACCATGAAGATGCCCAGCCGATAGCTCTCGCCGTCCTTCAGCGCATGCAGCGGCAGGCTGACGTCGACGCCGTCGGCCTCCACGTAGTGGTCGATGCGGCCGTCCGAATCGCAGGTGAGGTCGACGATCACGCCGCGCCGGGTCGGCTCCTCGTCGAGCCGCGCGATCGGCATGATCGGGAACACCTGGTCGATCGCCCACACGTCGGGGATCGATTCGAATACCGAGAAGTTGGTGAAGTACTTGTCCACCAGCTTCTCGTCCAGCTCGTCCAGCACCTGTCGGTGCGCGCGCTCGGCCGGCAGCAGGCGCCCGCGCACGGCATTGGCGATGGCGTAGAACATCTCGTCCAGTCGCGCGCGGTCGGCCAGCGACAGCTGGCCCAGCGCGTACAGCGATTGCCCTTCGGCCAGGTGATGCTGGGCCTCGTGGAACAGCTCCAGCGGCGGGCGCTCGTCCAGCGCCGCGTGGACCTCGCGCAGGTGGCGCAGCACCACCGGCTCGTCCCCGCGCGGCGACGGCATGCTGCCGGCCGGCACCTGCTCGACCTCGGTCACGTTGACCACCATCACCGCGTGGTGCGCGGTCATCGCCCGGCCTGCCTCGGTGAGGATGTGCGGCGCGGCCAGGCCCTCGGCGCTCACCGCCTCGGCCAGCGACTGCACGATGGTGGCGGCGTACTGTTCCAGCGAGTAGTTGATCGAGTTGTGGCTGCGCGAGCGGGTGCCTTCGTAATCCACACCCAGGCCGCCGCCGACGTCGACGATCTCCAGCGGCACGCCCATGTGCGAGAGTTCGACGAAGTAGCGGGTGGCCTCGCGCATGCCGTTGGCGATGTCGCGCACGTTGGAGATCTGCGAGCCCATGTGGAAGTGCTGCAGCTTCAGCGTGTGCTTCAGGCCTGCCGCATCGAGCCGCTCGATCAGCCGCAGCACCTGCTGCGGCGACAGTCCGAACTTGCCCTTGTCGCCGCCGGTGTTCTGCCACTTGCCGGCGCCGATCGAGGCCAGTCGCACGCGCACGCCGAGCAGCGGCTCCACGCCCAGCGCCTTCGCCTCGCTGAACACGTGGTCGAGTTCGGACAGCTTCTCGATCACGATGTGCACGCGCAGGCCGAGCTTCTTGCCGATCAGCGCCAGGCGGATGTACTCGCGGTCCTTGTAGCCGTTGCAGATCACGATGGAACCGGGCCGCGCCATCGCCAGCACCGCCATCAGCTCGGGCTTGGAGCCCGCTTCCAGGCCGAAGCCCTGGGTGCCGGCGGCGACCAGCTCGCCCGCCACGCTGCGCTGCTGGTTGACCTTGATCGGATAGATCGCGGTGTAGCCTCCGGCGTAGTCGTGCTCGGCGATGGCGCGGGCGAAGGCGCCCTGCAGCTGCGCGAGACGGTCGGCGAGGATGTCCGGGAAACGCACCAGCAGCGGCAATCGCAGGCCCTCGGCGCAGGCGCGGTCGACGATCGCCGGCAGCGCCAGCGCCGGGCCCTCGGCGCCGCGCGGGTGCATCAGCAGGTTGCCGGCGGCATCGATGTCGGCGTAGCCGTCGCTCCAGTAGGGCACGGCATAGGTGTGGCGGGCAGTGGCAATGGTCCAGGGCTTCGACATGGGGCCTCCCTCGGGAAACGTAGCAGGGGATGTCGCAGCGGCGAGCCTTGACGAGGTTGCTCGATGGAGCGGAAAGCCGGCCGGCCGGAAGCCTCGCACGCCGCGGGGCCGGATGGGCTTGCCCGGCCTTCGTCACGCCCTCGCGACGGCTGGCCGGGCCACCATTGTAATGGCCGCGCGCCGCCCTGCACGGCGGCCGCGGCCGGGACGTCAGCCGCCGTTGCCGCTACAATTGGCCTTCTTTGCCCACGCTTCGCGGAAACATCCCCATGTCGCAGCCCGCTCCCCTCACCGAAGCCCACTGGTTCACCGAGGCGCACCAGGCGTCCGGTTCGTCCATCGGCTTTCGCACCGAGCAACTGCTGCACGCGGAGAAGACCCCATTCCAGTCCATCGAGATCCACAAGACCACCGACTGGGGCAACCTGATGGTGATCGATGGCTGCGTGATGCTGACCAGCCGCGACAACTTCTTCTACCACGAGATGATGACCCACCCGGCGCTGTTCACCCACGCGCGCGCCAAGCGCGTGGTGATCATCGGCGGCGGCGATTGCGGCACGCTGCGCGAAGTGCTGCGCCACGAGGAAGTCGAGCACGCCGTGCAGGTGGAGATCGACGAGCGCGTGACGCGCCTGGCCGAACAGTATTTCCCCGAGCTGTGCGAGGCCAACGCCGATCCGCGCGCCGAGCTGCTGTTCATCGACGGCATCAAGTACATGGCCGAGTGCGAGCCGGAGTCGGTGGATCTGGTCATCGTCGACTCGACCGACCCGGTGGGCCCGGCGGAAGGCCTGTTCAACGCCGCGTTCTACGCCAGCTGCTACAAGGCGCTGCGCCACGGCGGCCTGCTGGTGCAGCAGAGCGAATCGCCGCTGGCCCACCTGGACCTGATCCGCTCGATGCGTTCGGCGATGCGCACCACCGGCTTCGCCGCGGTGAAGACGCTGCCGTTCCCGCAACCGTGCTACCCCACCGGCTGGTGGAGCTGCACCATGGCGCGCAAGGGCGGCGACCTCTCCGGCTTCCGCGAACGCGGCGCTTCAGCCAAGAAATTTCCCACCCGCTACTACAACGCCGAAATCCACAAGGCCGCCCTGGCCCAGCCGGAATTCATGCGCGAGGCGCTGGGGGACTGAAAGCCGGGAATGGGGAATAGGGAATGGGGAATAGTAAAGAGCCGCCCGTCGTTGCTCTTCCATTCCCTATTCCCTATTCCCCATTCCCCATTCCCTATTCCCTGCAACTAAAACATCTTCGACCGCACCTTCGGCAGCAGCACCAGCAGCAAGGTGGCGAGCGGGCCGAGCAGCAGCGAGAGCAGGAACCACAGCAGCCCGCTGCGGTTCTTGCCCTGCGCCAGCGCCGCGTTGATCAAGGCCAGCGTGCCCCAGCCGACAAACCATGGGGCGCCATCGGTCCACAACGAAAAATGATTCACGACACTCTCCCGAGCGATGGGTGGCGTCGTCCTGCGCCCGAACAGGCATCCTAACAAGCCTGGCCGCCCCGCCGACCGGCGGGCGGCGCGTCGATCAGGCGAGCTTAATCTGCACTCGCTATGCTGGCGCCTTTGCCGCCGAGGGAAGTTCACGATGCCTGGAATGCGCTGCGTTGCCGTGAGTTGCGTGTGGCTGCTGTTCGCCGCGCCGGTGCTGGCGGCCAAGGCGCCGCCCGCCGCGAAACCCGCGGCGACGACGTCCAGGGCGGCGCAGGCGCGCGACCAGGCGCAGCTGGCCTTCCAGCGCGACCTGGTCAGCGTGCTGGCGCCGCGCGCCGATGCGATGCCGCTGCTCGGTGCCGCGCTGCTGGCGCGGCCATTGTTCAACCAGCCGCCCGGCAACAGCTTCCACGCCCTGATCGAGCGTGCGGCCGCCGCCGATGGCGCGGGCCCGGCGGTGAACTGGGCGCGGCTGGCCGATTGCGAGGCCAAGGCCGGCAACTGCCCCAACGCTGCCGCGCTGGATGCCTTGCTCACGCAGGCGCCGGACAACGCCGCCGTGTGGCTGGTCAAGCTGGGCGCCGACGCGCGCGACCACAAACAGGACGACGCCCGCGAAGACCTGCGTCGCGCCGCCGCCGCCAAGCTGTACGACGACTACGCCGGGATCAGTCTGCAGGCGTTGGCCGATTCGGTCGGCGTGCTGCCGCCGCCGGCCGCCGCGCTGGACCCGAACCACGCCGCCGGCGCGGTCGGCATGCAGACCGTGCTGATCTTCGGCCTCGCCAGCGCCCAACCGCAGCCGAGCCTGCAGCTGGTGGCCAAGTTGTGCGAGAACGCCGGCGAGGATGCCTCGATCAAGGCCGATTGCCTCAACCTGGCCAAGCTGCTGCAGTGGGGCTCCAGCCCCCTGGCCCGCTCACTCGGCCTGCACCTGGCCGAGGTGCTGGCCGATGACCCGGCCGCGGCCCAGGCCGCCAAAGACGCCCGCCGCCGCCTGGTCTGGCAGGTGCGCAGCTTCAACCAGCTGCTGGCCAAAGTGCAGGACGACACCCCCCTCGCCCGCCACCTGCTGTCGCTGGCCCGCAACGGCGGCACCGAGATGAGCCTGCAGGCGGCCGCCCTGCGCGATGCGGGCATTGCGCTCGATCCGCCTGCGGCGGATCGAGAACCGGGAATAGGGAATAGGGAATAGCCACAGCCGAAGCGACAAGCACCAGCCCGGTCGCAAGCCGCTCTTCCGATTCCCTATTCCCCATTCCCTATTCCCCGCCTGTTCCCCTTTGCCGCCCCGCCCGTTAGGCTGGACCCACCTTCCGTGGCAGGGGCGATCCGATGCTTACGACGCTGGTGGCGAGCAGCAAGGGCGGGTGCGGCAAGAGCACGCTGGTGACGCAACTGGCGTCGCACTGGGCCCAGGCAGGGCAGCACAGCGCCATCGTCGACGCCGACCGGCAAGGTTCCAGCTTCCGCTGGGCCGCGCGCCGGCCGGAGAACGTCCCCGGCGTGCTGGCGCTCGAAGGCGGCCGCCGCTCGCTGGCGAAACTGCCGTCGGACACCGCGCAACTGCTCATCGATACCCCCGCCGGCGCGCGCGAGCGCGAGCTGGAACCCTATCTCGACCAGGCCGACGTGCTGCTGGTGCCGGTGCTGCCCTCCTCGTTCGACCTCGACGCCACGCTGGCCTTCACCGAGGAGCTGCGCGCGATCAACCGCATCCACCGCGGCAAGCTGCCGGTGGGGCTGGTGGCCAACCGGCTCAAGCCGTGGACGCACGCCAGCCAGGATGCGCTGACCCAGCTCGCCGAGCAGTCGCCGTTCCCGATCGTGGCGCAGTTGCGCGACAGCCAGGCCTACGTGCTGCTGGCCGCGCTGGGCAAGGGCATCTTCGACTACCACAGCGAGCAGGTGCGCAGCCACCAGGAGGACTGGAAACCCCTGCTGCGCTGGATCAAGCGCCAGTCCTGACAGCGGCCCACGCCTCTTCCCTTTTCGCCGGAGCCTCCCATGCACGAACTGATCCTGCTGCGCCATGCCGAAGCAGTGCCCATAGCCGACGGCGGCGACGACCGCGAACGCGCACTGAGCACGCGCGGCGAACAGGAGGCGCAGGCCGCCGGCCTGTGGCTCGCCGCGCACGGGCTGCAACCGCAGCGGGTGCTGTGTTCGCCGACCCGACGCACCAGCGAGACCACCCGGCTGGCACTGGCCGCGCTCGGCACCGCGCCGGCGCCGCGGATCGCCGAGGAAATCCACGAGGCCACGCCGGGCGAGCTGTTGCTGCTGCTCGACCAGCACACCGACGCCGACACCGTGATGCTGGTCGGCCACAACCCCGGCGTCGAACGGCTGGTCGCCCTGCTGGTGGAAGGCCGCTCCGACGAATTCCGCGGCATGCCGCCCGGCGCGCTGGCGGTACTGCATCTCGATGGGCCGCTGGAGCCCGGCCAGGCGCGACTGGACGCCTTCTGGTCGCCCTAGGTTGCTTCGATCAAGCCTTTTTGCTCGTCATCCCGGCGAATGCCGGATGACGGATGACGGCTTGCTCGCACCTTCGCTGGCGCCCCACGCGCCGCGCATCGTCACGGGACGGTGGCACACAACCGTTATCATGCGGCGATGTTCCGCGACCTTCGCCGCCTCGCCCTGCCGCTGCTCCTGCTGGCCACCGTGCTGCAGGGCTGCACGCTGTCCAAGGCGCAGATCCGCCGCGCCGACGCGGTGGTGGCGGCCACCGTCGACCGCCAGCAAACCTGCCACCAGGCCGACCACTGCGCGCAGCCATCGCCGCTGCTGCAGGCCGCCGACCAGGCGCTGGCCGAATCCACCGCCGGGCACCCGGTGCACGTGGTCACCCTGCTCGGCGACAGCGAGCCGGCGCTGGCCGCGCGGATCAACCTGATCCGCGCCGCACGGCGCTCGATCGACGTGCAGACCTACATCTGGAGCCAGGACGACGTCGGCCAGCTGGTGCTGGACGAACTGGTGCGCGCCGCGCGCCGCGGCGTGCAGGTGCGCATCCTGGCCGACCAGCTGTTCTCCTTCAACGACCCCGACCTGCTCGACGCGCTGGCTCGCGCCAGCGCCAACCTCGAGGTTCGGCTGTACAACCCGACCTTCCACAAGGCGCGCACGCCGCCGCTGGATTTCGCCGCCGGCGTGCTGTGCTGCTTCATGCAGTTCAACCAGCGCATGCACAACAAGCTGCTGCTGGTGGACGACGCCATCGGCATCACCGGCGGGCGCAACTACCAGGACCGCTACTTCAACTGGGACGATACCTTCAACTACGTCGACCGCGACGTGATGGTCGGCGGTCCCGCCGCCACCGCGATGGCCAGCAGCTTCGAGCTGTTCTGGCGGCACAAGCGCGCGGTGCCGCTGACCCACCTGCGCGACGTCAACCAGCGCATCGTCGCCGACCGCGCCGCGCCGAGCTGGCCCCAGCCGCATTATCGAAAACCCCAGCGGGTCGCCCAGCTGCTGCAGGCCGCCGAGGACCCGGCCTGGCTGCGGGCGTGGCTGGTGGAACCGTCGCTGCGGGTCGGCAACGTCGAGTACTTCAGCGACCTGCCGGCAAAAACCGACGACCCCGGCGGCAAGCGCACCGCGGCGTTCACCCGCCACATCACGCAGATGATCGGCCAGGCCCGCCACGAGGTACTGCTGCAGACGCCGTACCTGGTGATGAGCCGGCGCGCCCAGGGCATCTTCCGCCGCCTGCACCGGCGCGCCGACCCGCCGCGGGTGATCGTGTCGACCAACTCGCTGGCCTCCACCGACGCGTTCGCCGTCTACGCGATGTCGTACAAGCACCGCAAGCGCTACCTGAAGAAGTTCGGCTTCGAAATCCACGAGCTGAAGCCGCACGCGCCCGGCCCCGCGGTGGACTACGAACTGGCCAACCTGGACGCCGACACCGCGCAGGTGCCGGCCGCCACCGCCACCCCCGCCAGGGCCTCGCGCACGCGCTTCCACCTGCTCGGCAGCGGCAGCGGCAACCGCCCGGCGCCGCTGCGCAGCGAGGGCCGGCGCTCCGGCCTGCACGCCAAGTCGATCGTGATCGACGACGACTTCAGCATGGTCGGCTCGCACAACTTCGACCCGCGCTCGGACCACTACAACACCGAGGCCGGCGTGATCGTCTACGACCACGCCTTCGCCGACGAACTGCGCCAGGCCATCCTGCGCGACACCGAGCCGCAGAACGCCTGGGTGATCGCGCCGCGCCGTCCGGTGGTGCCGGTGCTCACCGACATCAACCAGGCCATCGGCACGGTCTCCGAGAGCCTGCCGTTCTTCGACCTGTGGCCGTTCCGCTACGCCACCAGCTTCGACCTCAAGCCCGGCTGCCCGCCGCTGCGCGCCAGCGACCCGCGCTTCTACGCATGCTACCAACCGGTCGGCGACTTCCCCGACGTCAACCTGTCGCCGAAGTGGGTCATCACCCGCCTGATCACCGCCTTCGGCAGCAGCGCCAAGGGCATCCTGTAGCGCGCTGACCTCGCCTGCACGTGCGGCGTCGTTCAATGGGGTTCGAGTCACGTCAGGAGACACGCAACCATGAGCCATGCATTCAAGGTCGGCGACCACGTACGCTGGAACTCCGAGGCCGGCCACGTCAGCGGCAAGATCGTCAAGGTGCACACCCGCGACACCGACTACAAGGGCCACACCCGCCACTGCAGCGAGGACGATCCGCAGTACGAGATCAAGAGCGACAAGACCGACCACGTCGCCATGCACAAGGGCGCGGCGCTGCACAAGATCGACTGAGCGATGCCCGCCACCCCCGCCACGATCTGGACCATCGGCCACTCCACCCGTCCGCTGGAGGAGTTCCTCGGCCTGCTCGACGAATACCGCATCCAGGCCATCGCCGACGTGCGCCGCTTCCCCGGCTCGCGCCGCCACCCGCACTTCGCCAGCGAGGCGCTCGCCGCGTCGCTGCCCGCCCACGGCATTGCCTATCAGTGGATTCCCAGACTCGGCGGTCGCCGCAAGGTGCAGCCGGACTCGCCCAACACCGCCTGGCGCAACGCCTCCTTCCAGGGCTACGCCGACTACACCGCCACCGCGGAATTCGCCGACGGCCTCGCCGAACTGCTGCAACTCGCCGCCCGCCAGCGCACCGCCATGATGTGCGCCGAAGTGGTCTGGTGGCGTTGCCACCGCTCCATCGTCTCCGACGTGCTCAAGCTGCGCGGCATCGAAGTCATCCACATCCTCGACGCCACCCACACGACGGTGCACCCGTACACCTCGGCGGCGCGCGTGGTGGATGGGCGATTGAGTTATGCGGCGGCGCAGGGGCAATTGCTGTAGCGCGCGCCAGCCCCATCCGACGGCTTCCGCCTGCCCGCCACGCCGACACCACGCTCCCCTACCTCCGTCATGCCTGCGAAGGCAGGCGTCGCACTTCGACTCCTCCTCGCACAGCCGTCATGCCTGCGAAAGCAGGCGAGAGCTTTCGTCTGCCTTCGGCAGCCGAGTTACTTTCTCTTTGCGTGGCCAAAGAGAAAGATAACCAAAGAGAAAGGCCACCCCGCTTCCGCGCTTTCCGGGCTTCCTGCCCGGAAAGTCCGCGAGCCGGGGCCGGGCTTTTCGACAGCACATCCATGTGCTGGCGAAAAGGCATCGGCATCCATGCCGATGCCCGCTGCGCGGCCTGTCGACCCCGACTCGCCGCTGCAGAGGGGCCCCGGTACAGCAGCGCGCCATCCTGGCCCGCACTTTTCAGAAAAACCACGGCAAGAGCAGGAGCAGGAGCGGAAGCAGCGCGCCTTGCGGCGCGCTTGTGGGCGGGTGTCGTATCCTCGCGGGATGGAGGGGAATCGCCATGCCGCTTAGCTGGAACGAAATCAGAGACCGTGCTTTGCGCAACACAGAGGGAACTCAATGATGAGTGCACTGATGCTGCCGCTGTTACCGCTGCTGGCGTCCTTGTTGCCGATGGCGCTTGTTCTGGCAGTCCTGCTTCTGGCTCGCCATCGCGATAGGCGCCAAGGACGACGTTCCCCGCTATCGGACAAATTGTGGAACGGGCCGGGGCAGCAGCTGCGGCGCGAGCTTGCCAAGTCGGATGAAAGCCTGGATACCGTTCTGCTCATCTCGGTGTTCAGCGGACCGCTGCTGCTTGCGACATGGGCACTGTCCAGAATGGATTGGTCCACGTTCCGTTTTGGCATCGCCGAATGCGTGTACGCCAGCGCGTTCGTGGGGGTGATGCTGTGGGCTGCGCGGAAGAGTGTTCGACTGCGAGCCCGGCGCCTGCGGCTGCGCGAGGGCCTGAAGGGCGAACTGATGACAGCGCAGTTGCTGATGCCGCTGGCGGGTAAGGGTTGCCAGGTTTTCCACGACATCCCTGCCGACAATTTCAACCTCGACCATGTGGTGATGGGGCCGTACGCCGTGTTCATGGTCGAGACCAAGTCACGCAAGAAATCCGGCAAGGGCAGACAAAGCGCCCAGGTGGGGTACGACGGAAAGACACTGCACTTCCCCGACTACGCCAACACTAAGGCCGTCGAACAGGCACGCCACGAAGCGCGCTGGCTTGCCGACTTCCTGCGCCAGGCAGCGGGCGAGCCAGTGCCGGTAGTGCCGGTCGTTGCCCTGCCCGGCTGGTTCGTCAATTACAGCGGGGATGCACACCGCGCCGAGGTCGTTGTGCTTAACCCAAAGATGCATAGCGCGTTCATGGAAAAGCGCGGCGGCACGCAACTGAGTGAGTCGTTGCGCACCCGCATCAGCTACGCCCTGACCCAACGCTACCCGGTTCCCAACTGAGGCTTTTGCCCCATTCCGACCCTCCTGAAAAGTGCGGGTCAGGCTAGCCCGCACTCGGTGCGCAACCGCTGCGCGGTTGCGAGAGCCCGGCGCGGCGAGCAAAGGGAACGCCTTCTATCGGCCAATTTCAGCCGTTCGCGGCAAGGTCGATTCGACTGACGACTCAGCGGCCAAGCAGAGGTTGGTGTCCACGAGACCGGCAGCAGTCCATTAGGGACTCGCGCAAAAATTAGGCGTTAAGCACGAGCTCACGACTCAAGAGCCGGTCAAGACGAAAGGAGCAATGGAGGACTTGCAACAGGATGTTGCTGCGCTAGAGCTAAACTGAGGGACGTCACTTTGGGGGGTAGGATGAACCACTATCTTTTGCAGCAGGCTACCTGGCGGGGCCCCTTGATGTTGGCGATGCAGCGCGCATTGGTGGCCGAGTTCAACGCGACGGATTGGCATGAATTGGGATATTTGACCGGATTCCATGAATATATCCGTGGTCATGATCGCTTGCTTCGAAGCCTCAGTTTTGGAGATGAAGACTACGGCGCATGTGTGTTCTAGGTACTTTCTTTTTTTGCTGATCAGGACACCGGGGCCTTAGTTGCTGTCGTCGAGCACCCTAAAATTCGACCTCATCTTGAGAGAGATCAGCCGTCCAAGCTCGATGAGCTTGGCTACACGTCAGGGCATGTCCCGGCTTTTCTTCCTGCGGCAACTGCCAGCGATGTTGTGAGACGAGCCTTGGCTGACGCGGACAGTCTGTTGGTGAGTTCAGGTGCGCCAAGCGTCATTGACCGAATTCACACGGCCATGCATGGATTTTTGAAGGCTGCGTGCAAAGAAGCAGGGGTAATCCTGCCTGAGGGCGCCACGCTTACCCAGACTTACAAGGCGCTGCGCACCCAGCATCCTGCTTTGAAGTTGCTTGGTGAGCATGACGGTGAAATAGGCCGAATTCTCGCGTCTTTCGCTGCAGTTTTAGATGCTTTGAACACACTTCGGAACCACGGAAGTGTTGCGCATCCCAATGATAAGTTGATCGAGGTGGCGGAAGGGAGTTTGGTGGTCAATGCGACCCGGACCATCTTTCACTATCTGAGTCAAAAACTCAGTCTCTAATACAAACGTCAGTTGAGGCCATCTATGACGAATGTTGCACAATGTACTTCTTACTCAGGCGGTGCATCAGTTCAGTGAGGAGTCGCATCCGTTCTTCGAGCTTTTGCTCGGACCCCAGTGAGACGAGTTCTCCGTGCATAACTTGGTTGCGCACAGTCTGCCAAGCATCGATGTGATCACTGCCGATCGTGCCGTCATCCTTGAGCTTCTTCAAAATCTGGACGATGCCCTTTGATTCGGCGAGCTTGACCGAATTCAGGATTCTCCCGCGTAGGTCTTTGTCTCCTTGCCATTCCTTGATGTGGTTCTTCAAACCTTCAATCTCTTCCGGTGCATAGTCAGATTTGCGCTCAGCTTCCGGTGTTAATAGCTTCGCCACCCCTTCCACGATGCTTGCCAAAGTGAGGCACCACACCCAGTTTGAGCCACGGGTGGCTTGTATGGCCTCGTGGTAGTAGTGGGTGAGCGGGTGCGCTTCGAAGTTGCGCCCTCCATCCTCATCTCGCGCACGAGCAATCATGGTGAGAATCTGGTGATAGACCTCCCAGAAGCGGTTGTGTGCTCCGAGCGGATCCTCTTGAAGGATGGATGCGGCGATGGTGTCCATCTTGATGGCCGGGGAGGGACGTAGCCAGATGGCCGCCCTGTCGCAAAAATTGCGCGCGACCAGCCGGGGAAATACCAGTTGCCCCAGAAGTAAGCAGAAGGGTTCACTCACCCAGTTCTCGGCATGAGGATGGGGAAAGTCAGCCGAAGTTTCCGCGACCGCCCAGGTGGCATCCAGTTCTGGGTCTACGAAGAAATCTATTTGAGTCCCAGCAACTTCAATGGTTTTTCCACCTTGCTCGGATTTTCGTAGGACTTCTTTGTCGCCTCGTCGGATAGAGGTCGACATGTTTAAGGGAAGTGGCATCCTCAATTTTGAATCGTAGACAACCTCAATGCTGCTTGTGGGGGCAACATAGGGACCTGATACAGCGGTCATCAATGAGTTGACCGGGCCGGAAAGCCTCCAGGTGTCCCCGAGCGTGTCCCCCATGCGGAGGGTTGTCCATCCGGCATTCCATTCCGTGCCATCGTATTGGGTGGCCAGTAGTCGGAATTGGTCGTGGACGTTGTAAGGGTTTTTCTGAGAGCGGACGAGCCTTTTGAACGCTTCGGCACCATCTCGTGCTGTGGCGTTCATGGTGAACTCCATCTGAGTCCGCGAGCGGATATGGATCTGGCCGGTGCCGGTGAACAGGGGCTCCTCAAAGTCGTGGCCGAGGATCTTCATTGAGGGGCACTCGACGGTGTTGGGCACCTTCAGAAGGTGTATCCATCGAGCCAGCGTGCGGGCGTTTTGATGGGGCAGTGTGTCCTCAGACATTTGTCGCTCCAAGCTTTATGAGAAGCGCTCGGGCTCCAAATGGTTGGGTTCTATCCTGATGACATTTGGACAGGTCCGCTTCGGTGGACTGCTGTCTCTCCCGTAGACGCCATCCTAAGCGAATTGGACTGCCCCGAGATCGTAAGCTTTTCCTGCTTATGAATGGGTTGCGATGCCACGGGCTGACAGTCCGGTGACCGGCAGCAATGGGTCGCAAGCGGCCGATCAGCCTTTGGTTCTGCGCCATTTGGTCCGGTGAGGGACATAACAGCCCGCGCGCGTTGCTCTGGTTTCGCTCTGGCTCTTCTGAAAAGTGCGGGCCAGGATGGCCCGCTGCTCTACCCGGGGCCCCTGTGCGGCGGTGAGTGGGGACGACAGGCCGCGGAGCGGGCATCGGCATGGATGCCGATGCCTTTTCGCCAGCACATGGATGTGCTGTCGAAAAGCCCGGCCCTGGCTCACGGACTTGTTGGGCAGGAAGCCCAACAAGCGCCAAGCGGGGTGGCCTTTCTCTTTGGTTACTTTCTCTTTGGCCACGCAAAGAGAAAGTGACTCGGTCGCCGAAGGCGATCGACCGCTCTTGATTCT
>MKTU01000077.1:0-32896 GCA_001898415.1 Rhodanobacter sp. 67-28
TCCAGCAGGCCCTTCTCGACCGCCTTGCGGCGCAGGATGTCCGGGTCCATGCCGTGGCCGTCGTCGCTGACCGCGATCACGATGCGCTCGCCGCGCTGACTGGCGGAAAGCACGATGCGGCCCTTGCGCGGCTTGCCGTTGCGCTCGCGTTCGTCCGGCATTTCCACGCCGTGGTCGAGTGCGTTGCGCAGCAGGTGGATCAGCGGGTCGGCCAGCGCTTCGACCAGGCCGCGGTCGAGGTCGGTGCCCTCGCCTTCCAGCACCAGTTCGACCTCCTTGCCGAGCTGGCGCGCGAGGTCGCGCACGATTCGCGGGAAGCGCTGGAACAGGCGTCCGACCGGCTGCATGCGCATGCCCATCGCCGCGCCCTGCAACGCGTCGGTGACGCGATCGAGTTCGCCAGCGGTGGTGGCCAGCGATTCGTCGCCGAGGCGCGCGGCCAGGCTGAGCAGTCGGTTGCGCAGCAGCACCAGTTCGCCGGCGTGGTTGACCAGCAGGTCGAGTCGCGCGGTGTCCACCCGCACCGAATGATCCGCCGCCGCGGCCGGACGCGCCGGGGCGGCGTTCGCCGACGGCGCGGTCGTTGCGGGCGACGGTGCAGGTGAAGGTGAAGGTGAAGGTGAAGGTGCGGCAGGCTGGCCCGGCTTGCCGTGCAGGCTGTCGAGCAGGGCCTCGAACTCGTCGTCGTCGATGCCGGTCGGCGGCGCGGCGGGAAGCGGGGCCGGCGCGACGGTGCCGGGGGCGGCGGTGCCGTACAGGGTGTCCAGCAGCGCCTCGAATTCGTTGTCGTCGATGGCGCCGGCTTCGGCAGGCGCCGCGGCCGGCGGCGGCGCGGCCACCGGTGCCGGCGCCGCGGCGTGCGGCGTGAGCGCCTGCAGCAGGGTCGGCGGCGGCATCGCCATCGCGCCGCCGTCGCTCACCGCGGCCATCATGTCGTTGAGCAGGTCCAGCGCCTGCAGCAGGCCGTCCATGTGGGCGGCGTCCAGCGCGACCTTGCCGTTGCGCGCCTCGTTGAGCAGATCCTCGGCGTGGTGGCACAGCACCACCATCGGCTCCAGCGCGAGGAAACCGGCGCCGCCCTTGACGGTGTGGAACGCGCGAAACACGGCGTTGAGCAGCTCGCTGTCGCGCGGCGACGTCTCCAGCGCCACCAGTTGCTCGCCGAGCCGCTGCAGCAACTCCCCGGCCTCGACCAGGAAATCCTGGCGCAGCTCGAGGTCGAATGCCGTGTCCATCGAGGCCATGTCCTCAGAATCCGAATTCGCTGAGCAGGCGGTCGGCCTCCTCCTGGCTGGAGACCTTGGCCGCGCTGGCCGGCAGGTCGCTGCCTGCCAGCGCGCCGGTCAGGCGCACCAGTTCCAGCAGGGTCGACTCGACCGAGCCGATGAAGTTGTCGACCTTCTTGATGCGTTGCCCGGTGAGGTCCTGCCACGACTGCGCCACCACCAGTTCGGCCAGCCCTTCGCGGCAGCCCTCGGCGAACATCACCGATTCGCGCGCGAGCACCGCGGAGGGCTCGTTGTCCTGCGACCACTTGAGCATTTCGGCGGCGTTGATGGTCAGCGCCTCGGCCTGCGGGCGCATGCGCTCGGCGAAGTCGATGGTGCGGTGCGCGGCGTTGGCGCTCATCTCCAGCGCGTCCTGCAGGTACTGGCGCGCGTCGGCGACGTTGCCGGGGAAACCGTCCTGCGCCAGGTCGGTGCCCAGCCGGCGCACGGCGTCGTGCAGGTCGCGCGCGAGCTGGCCCAGCGCGCGGAACATGTGCTGCTCGCGCTGGCGCACGATGGCGTCCAGCGCCTGCTCGAACTCGGCGCCGTTCGGGCTGTTCAGCAGTTCGCGCAGTTCGGTCGGCAGGTCCTTGTCCATCGCCAGGGCGGGAGCGGCGGCGTTCATGCGGCCACCCCGCCGGCGGCGATGCGCTCGAAGATCTTGGTGAGTTTTTCCTTCAGCGTGACCGCGGTGAACGGCTTGACGATGTAGCCGTTCACGCCGGCCTGGGCGGCGGCGATGATCTGGTCGCGGTTGTTCTCGGCGGTGACCATCAGCACCGGCAGGCCCTTCAGCGACGCTTCCGCGCGGATCGCCTTGAGCAGGTCGATGCCGGTCATGTTGGGCATGTTCCAGTCGGTGACCACCAGGTCGAACGGCTGGCTGCGCAGCATCGCGATTGCGTTCTCGCCGTCGTCGGCCTCCTGGATCAGCGGGTTGCTGAAACCCAGCTCCACCAGCAGGTTCCTGACGATGCGCCGCATGGTGGAGAAGTCGTCCACCACCAGGATTTTCATGTTCTTGTCCAACGCTTCTCTCCACATGGGCCGTCAGGCGGCCCCTTGGTTTTGGTCCGTCCGGCCGCGGTCAGCCGCGCCAGCCGGAAAGTCGTGCGCGCAACCGGAGCACCGCCTGCCCGTGGATCTGGCAGACGCGGGACTCGCTCACGCCGAGCACCGCGCCGATCTCCTTCAGGTTCAACTCCTGTTCGTAGTACAGCGACATCACCAGCTGCTCGCGTTCGGGCAGGCCGCTGATCGCCTCGGCCAGGTCCTCGCGCATGCCCTCGCGCTCGATGTTCTCCGACGGCCCGAGGCTGCCCTCGTCGGCCACGTCCATCACGCCGCCCTCGTCGCCGTCGTCCGACCCGGTGAGGCTGAGCAGCCGCACGCAGGCGGCATCGGCCAGCACCTGGTGGTATTCCTCGGCGCTGATGCCCAGCCGCCGCATCACCTCCTTCTCGTCCGCCTCCGCACCCGTCTCGACCTCGATCTGGCGGATCACCTCCGCCACCTCGCGGGTCTTGCGATGGACCGAGCGCGGCGCCCAGTCGGTGCGTCGCAGCTCGTCCAGCATCGCGCCACGGATGCGGATGCCCGCATACGTTTCGAAGCTCGCCCCGCGGTTCTGGGCGAAATTGCGCGACGCTTCCAGCAAACCGATCATTCCCGACTGGATCAGGTCGCCCACGTCCACGCTGGCCGGCAACCGCCCCATCAGGTGATAGGCGATCCGCCGCACCAACGGTGCATGCCGGCGTACCAGTTCGTCGGCACTTTCGCGGGAAACCTGCAGATACTCCGAAGCCACACTCATCTCGGCACCCCATCAGCCGTTGCGTTCCGGCCGCCAAAGAAGGCAATCCGGTCGAACACTGCGCGGTCCGTCTCCGCCCACTTATCGACCAGTTCCGCCAATTTCTTGAATGCCAGCGCCGAATGGCTCGACGGCCACACGTCGACGACGGCACATTGCCTGCGGATGGCCTGGCGCAGACGCTCGTCGTGCGGCACCCATCCACTGAAATCGATCACCACGTCCAGGAAGCGGTCGCTGACCCGCGCCAGCTTCTGGTGCAGCGCGCGCGCATCGCCCTCGTTGCGCACCATGTTGGCCACCATGCGGATGCGCCGCACGCCGAAATCGCGGCTGAGCACCTTGGTCAGGCCGTAGGCGTCGGTCAGCGAGGCGGGCTCGTCGCACACCACCAGGATCACGTCCGAGGCGGCGGCGGCAAACATGGTCACGTTGTCGGACAGGCCGGCAGCGGTGTCCACCAGCAGGAATTCGGGCGGGCGCGCCAGTTCGTCGAACGCGCGGATGATCGCCGCGTGCTCGCCGTTGTCGAGCTGCGCCAGCCGGCGCGCACCGGAGCCGGCCGGCACCACCTGCAGGCCGCGCGCGGCGGGCAGCAGCAGTTCCTCCAGCGTGCACTCGCCGTCGAGCAGGTGGCCGATGTGGCGCGAGGGGGTGAGCCCGAGCATCACGTCGACGTTGGCCAGGCCCATGTCGGCGTCCAGCAGCATCACCTCGCGGCCGGCGATGGACAGTGCCATCGCCAGGTTCACCGCGACCGTGCTCTTGCCCACGCCACCCTTGCCGCCGGCCACCGCGATGGTGCGGCACGGCGGGCGTGCGGGCGCGCCGTTGCCGAACAGGGTGCTGGCCTGGTGACCCGGCGGCAGCGCGGCCGGCGGGGTCGCCGGGCCGGCGGCCATGCCCAGTGTCTGTTGCAGCCCGAAGGCCTGGTCCATTGCAGGTACTCCGCTCATGCGCTGGCTACCGCCAGTCCGAACCGGTCGGCCATCAGGCTATCGTCGGGAATGCCGGTCTTCAGCGATTGCGCCGCGCGGCACACCAGCACGCGCGCGTCGGCCACGCTGATGTCTTCCGGCACGCGCTGGCCGTCGGTGGTGTAGTCCAGTGCCAGCCGGCGCCGGATCAGCACCGACAGCGCGCCGCCCAGGTTGGGCGCTTCGTCGAGCTTGGTCAGGATGCAGGCCTGCGGCTGCAGCGGCAGGTAGGCGCGCACGGCGTCGTCCAGCGACTGTGCATGCGTGTTCGCCGCCAGCACCAGGGTGGCGCGCAGTTCATTGGCCTGGGCCAGGGTGTCCAGCTGCTGGTTGAGCCGGGGATCGTGGCTGGCCACGCCGGCGGTGTCGATCAGCACGGTGTGGCGATCGCGCAGCAGCTCCAGCACCTTGCGCAGGCTGTCGCCGTCGTAGGCCGGGTAGACGCGCACGCCGAGCAGGCGGCCGTAGTGTTCCAGTTGCGCGGCCGCGCCGATGCGGTAGTGGTCGGTGCTGACCAGGGCGACCTGGTCGGCGCCGTGGCGCATCACCGCGCGGGCGGCGAGCTTGGCGATGGTGGTGGTCTTGCCCACGCCGGTGGGACCGACCAGGGCGGTGACCATCGGCGCATCGTCGGCCAGCGCGCGGCCGCTCACCGCCAGGCGGCGGCTGAGCATGCCCAGCGGCAGGTAGCGCGCCTGCTCGGCATTGATCTGCTCGGGCAGGTCGTCGACCAGCAAACGCGCCACGTCGGGCTCGATGCCGATGCGGGTCATCTCGCGCAGCACCCGCGCGCGCAGCGGCTGGCGCCGCTCCAGGTCGTTCCAGGCGAGGCTGGACAACTGCACTTCCAGCATCTCGCGCATGCTGCCCAGCTCGTTGCGCAGGCGCGCCGTGTCCTGCGCGGCACGTTCCATCAGCGGCGCGGCCGCGGCACGCGCGGCGACCGGCGCGGCAGGCGTCGGCTCGACGCGCGGACGACGCGGCGGCGGCGGTGCCACCGCGGCACGAGGCGCGGGCGCCTCCGCGACCGGCGGCTGGCTGTTCGCCGCCGGCAACGGTGGTGGCGGCTCGGCCGGCGCACGCGCGGCACCCTGGCGCGAAGCCTCGCGCATCAGCGCTTCGTCGTAATCCAGCGCCGCGATGATCTCGATGCCCTCGGCAATCCGCCGCGTCGACAGGATCACCGCCTCGTCGCCCTGCTCCTCGCGCACCTCGCGCATCGCCTGGCGCATGTCGGGGGCTACGTAACGTTTGATTTTCATGGGTGCTCGCTTCGCTCGCGGGAATAGGGAATGGGGAATAGGGAATCGGCAGAAGCAGCCGCGTCGCGCTCGACAGCACGCGGCCTTCGCGATTTCCCATTCCCGATTTCAGTTTCGTGTGCGCGCATTTCCTATTCCCTATTTCCTATTCCCTATTCCCGGCGTTGGGGCGCTAGCGCCCCAGCGCTTGTACCAATCGCACCCGACGGTTGTCGGGCACCTCGTTGTAGGCCAGTACGTGCAGGTTCTGTGCCACATGGCGGGTGAAGCGCGCGAGCCATGGCCGCAGCGGTGGCGCAACCAGCAATACCGCGGGTTCGCCGCTCATTTCCTGGCGTCGCGCGGCATCGGCCACGCTCTGCTGCAGGCGGTCGGCCAGGCCCGGTTCCACCGCGGCTCCGGCCACGCCGCCGCCGCCGGAAAGCGAGCCGAGCAGGATCTGTTCGAGCTCCGGCGCCAGCGTGATCACCGGCACCTCGGTACCCAGCCCGGTGATCTCCTGCACGATCTGCCGGCCCAGCGCGACGCGCACGGCGGCGGTCAGAACGCCGGGATCCTGACTCTGCCCGGCGTGCTCCGCCAAGGATTCGACGATGCTGCGCATGTTGCGGATCGGCACCCGCTCGGCCAGCAGGTTCTGCAGCACCTTGACCACCACGCCCAGCGACAGCCGCTTGGGCACCAGGTCCTCGACCAGCTTCGGCGCGTTGGCGGCGAGCCGGTCCAGCAGTTGCTGCACGTCCTGGTGGCTGAGCAGTTCGTGCGCGTGGCCCTGCAGGATGTGCGACAGATGCGTGGCGATCACCGTGGCCGGGTCGACCACGGTATAGCCGTAGCTTTGCGCCAGCTCGCGCTGGCCGCTCTCGATCCACACCGCCTCCAGCCCGAATGCCGGGTCCTGCGTGGCGATGCCCTGCAAGGTGCCGTGCACCTGGCCCGGATTGATCGCCATCAGGCGGTCGTTGTGCACCTCGGCCTCGCCCATCGGCACGCCCATCAGGGTGATGCGGTAGGTGTTGGGGCCGAGGTCCAGGTTGTCGCGGATATGCACCGCCGGCACCAGGAAACCGAGTTCCTGCGACAGCTTGCGGCGCACCGACTTGATCCGCCCCATCAGCTCGCCGCCCTGGTGGGTGTCGACCAGCGGGATCAGCCGGTAGCCCACTTCCAGGCCCAGCGGATCGACGCTGGCCACGTCCTCCCAGCCCAGCTCCAGCCGCTCGGTCGGTGCGGCCGCCACCGGCGCCTCGGCTACCGACTCGGCCAGCCGCTCGCGCGTCTCGCGCTCGCGCTTGAACAGCAGCCAGGCGATGCCGCCGCAGATGCCGCCCAGCAGCAGGAAGGCCACGTTCGGCATGCCCGGGATCACGCCCATCACGCCCAGCACCACCGCGGCCACCGCCAGCGCGCGCGGCTGGCCGAACACCTGGCCGATCACCTGCTTGCCCATGTCCTGCGATTTGGACACGCGCGTGACGATCACCGCCGCGGCCACCGACAGCAGCAGCGCCGGCACCTGCGCCACCAGGCCATCGCCGATGGTGAGCAAGGTGTAGGTGCGCGCCGCCTCGCTGGCGGACAGGCCGTGCTGCATCACGCCGACGAAGAACCCGCCGACGATGTTGATGAACAGGATCAGGATGCCGGCGGTGGCGTCGCCGCGCACGAACTTCGAGGCGCCGTCCATCGAGCCGTAGAAGTCCGCCTCCTCGCGTACTTCCTGGCGCCGCTCGCGCGCCTGCTCCTGGGTCAGCAGGCCGGCGTTGAGGTCGGCGTCGATCGCCATCTGCTTGCCGGGCATGGCGTCCAGGGTGAACCGCGCGGTCACCTCCGATACGCGGGTGGCGCCCTTGGTGATCACCACGAAGTTGATCACCACGATGATGGCGAACACCACCAGGCCCACGGCGAAATTGCCGCCGATGACGAACTCGCCGAATGCCTCGATCACCTTGCCGGCGGCGCCGGGGCCGTCGTGGCCGTGCAGCAGCACCACGCGGGTGGAGGCGATGTTGAGCGCCAGCCGCAGCAAGGTGGCCATCAGCACCACGGTGGGGAACGCGGCGAACTCCAGCGGCCGCATCACGTAGACCACGGCCAGCAAAATCACCAGCGACAAGGCGATGTTGAAGCTGAACAGGATATCCAGCAAAAACGGCGGCATCGGCAGCATCAGCATGCCCAGCATCGCCAGCACGATCACCGGCGCGCCAACACCCCGTCGCGCGAGGTGTCTGAAATTGCCCAGTACGTCTGCACCCGTCATCGTTTTGACTCGTCACGCATCGCGGTAGGGGCCCATCAGGTCAGGATCGACCTCGGGGTTGGGTGCGGCCGGCGGGCTCTCGCCCTGCGCCGCGGCTTGCTTGAGCTGGTAGACCCAGGCGAGCACCTGGGCCACCGCGACAAACAGCGAAGCGGGGATTTCGCGGCCCAGTTCAGTCGTTGCATACAAGGCGCGTGCCAACGGCGGCGCTTCCACCACCGGGATGCGGTGGCTGGCCGCCACCAGGCGGATCTGCGCGGCCAGCACGTCGACGCCCTTGGCGATCACCCGCGGCGCGCCCATGCGGCCATCGTCGTAACGCAGCGCCACCGCGAAGTGGGTGGGGTTGACCACCAGCACGTCGGCGCGGGGCAGGTCCTCCATCATGCGGCGGCGCGCCTGCGCCTGCTGCACCTGGCGGATACGCCCCTTCATCTCGGGATTGCCCTCGCTCTCCTTCATCTCATCCTTGATCTCCTGCTTGGTCATGCGCAGGTTCTTGGCGTGGTCGAACTTCTGGTACAGCGCATCGATCGCACCGATCAGCGCCAGGATCACGCCGAACCACAACGCGGCACGCCCGAGCAGCCCGATCGACTGCGCGATGCCGGCCGCCACCGAGCCGCGCCCGGTGGCCTGCAGTTCGCCCTGCCAGTGCTGCAGCACCAGCGCCAGCACGCCACCGATGAACAGCAGCTTGAGCAGTGCCTTGCCCAGCTCCACCAGGCCGCGCAGCGCGAAGATGTTGCCCAGCCCCTTGATCGGGTCGAGCCGCTCGAACTTCGGTTGCAGCGCCTCGGTGCTGAAGTTCAACCCACCCAGCAGCAGCGGCCCGGCCAGCGCGGCCAGCAAGGTGGCGATGGCCACCGGCGCGAACAGCAGCAGCGCCTCGTGCATCGCCGCGTGCAGCGCACTGCCGGCCAGCGCGTCGGTGAACAGCGCATCGCGCGAGTAGCCCAGGCCCAACGCAAAGATGCGCCGCGCATGCTCCAGGCCGCTCTGCCCGCTGCCCATCAGCGCCGCCACGCCGGCCAGCACCACCAGCGCGCCGGACAGGTCGCGCGATCGCGGAACCTCGCCCTTCTCGCGCGATTCGCGAAGTTTCTTTTCTGTCGGTTGTTCGGTTTTTTCCTGGTCGCTGTCGTCGGACATGGCGTCAGCTCCCCATCAATTCGCGCATCAGCGACCAGGCATCACCCTGCAACGCCTGGAACGCGCCGGGCAGGCTGCGCAGCGACAACCACAAGGCGATGAAGCCCAGCGACACGGTGATCGGAAAGCCCACCGCAAACAGGTTCATCGACGGCGCCGCGCGGCTGATCGCGGCAAAGCCGATGTTCACCACCAGCAGCGACGTCATCGCCGGCAAGGCCACCCGCACCGCACCGGCAAACAGCTCCGTGCCGAACGCCACCACCGCATGCAACGCATTGGCGCTGACCGCCGGCGTACCCGGCGGCAAGGCATGGAAGCTGTCGGCCAGCAGCGCGATCAACTGCAAATGGCCGTCCATCACCAGGAACAGCAAGGTCACCAGCAACAGGTAGAACTGGCTCAGCACGGTGGACTGCCCGGCACCCGGACTGACCACCTGGGCAAAGCCCAGGCTCATGCTCTGTGCCACCAGCTCGCCGCCGAACGACACCGCCTCGAACACCAGCTTCAGCACGAAACCCACCATCGCACCGATCACCACCTGCCCCGCCAGCGTGGCCACGCCCGCGCCGCTCAATGGATCGATCGTGGTCGGCGCCAGCGGTGCCAGCACCAGCGAGAGCACCACTACCACGCCCACGCGGATGCGCGCCGGGATCACCGTGGAGCTGAACACCGGCGCCACCAGGCACAGCCCGCTGACCCGCCCCAGCGACCAGAACAGGCTGCCCAGCCACGCCGGGAGCTGCGCCAGATCCAGCGCAGTCATCTGATCGCGCCCGGCAGGCTCTCGATCAGCTGCGTGGTGAACTGCACCAGCAGGCGCAGCATCCACGGCCCCGCCACCAGCGCCACCAGCGCCATCGCGATCAGCTTGGGGATGAAGCTGAGCGTCATCTCGTTGATCTGCGTCGCCGCCTGGATCACGCCGATGAGCAGGCCCACCGCCAGCGCGGTGAGCAGCAGCGGCGCGGCCACCAGCATCGCCACGTAGAGCGCATGCTGGCCGAGTTCCATGATGGATTCGGGGGTCATGGACGGGGTCCTGCGGCGTGGTTCGCCGATGGCGCGACTCGCTTCGCCCCTGTAGGAGCGTGCTCGCGCGCGATGCTCTTGGTTCCAGCCAAGGCGAAGAGCGGCTGATCGCCTGCACCTGTAGGAGCGCACCTTGTGCGCGATGTTTTTGCCCTTGGTGGGGGTGCAATCAAAAGCAAGAGCGGTCGATCGCCTTCGGCGACCGAGTCACTTTTCTCTTGCGTGGCCAAGAGAAAAGTAACCAAAAGAGAAGGCCACCCCGCTTGGCGCTTGTTGCATCCTGCCCTGGCGAAAAGGAGTCGACATCCCTGTCGACTCCCGCTGCGCGGCCTGTCGTCCCCGACTCACCGCCGCACAGGGGCCCCGGGAGAGCAGCGGGCCATCGTGGCCCGCACTCGGTGATAAAGCGGAAAAGCAAAAACCAGAGCCGGAGCCAGAGCAGATCCCAGGTTCGCCGCAGCGCTGCTCTTGATCTGGCCGTTCTGAAAAGTGCGGGCCAGGATGGCCCGCTGCTCTACCCGGGGCCCCTCTGCAGCGGCGGGCGGGCGTAGGAAAGCCCGCAGGGTGGTTCGCATGGATGCGAACCAGTTTGGCGTCAGGGCAGGATGCCCTGTCGACAAACCCCGTAGCCCGCACGCGGACCTGATGGACAGGATGTCCGTCAGGCGCGAAAGCGGGGTGGCCTTTCTCTTTGGTTACTTTCTCTTGACTCCGGGCATCCATGCCCTCCGCCCTTCGGGCCAGCTTCGCTGTTCGCGCACGCTCCTGCGTGCGCGTGGCCACGCAAAGAGAAAGTGACTCGGCTGCCGCAGGCAGACGAAAGCTCTTGCCTTTGAATGCAACAAGCGCAAGAGCATCGCGCACAGGGTGCGCTCCTACAAAGTAGCCAGAGCCCACGGCGGTCGGCGAACACGCGCTCACGTGTAGAAGCTCCCCGCCAGCGTGCCCAGCAGCAGTGTCCAGCCATCCACCAGCACGAACAGCATGATCTTGAATGGCAGCGAGATGATCATCGGAGAGACCATCATCATGCCCATCGACATCAGCACGCTGGCCACCACCAGGTCGATGATGAGGAACGGGATGAACAGCAGGAAGCCCATCTGGAACGCGGTCTTCAGCTCGCTGGTGAGGAACGCCGGCATCGCCACCTTGAACGGCACGTCGGCCTTGCTGGCATAGGGCTTCTCCTTGGCCAGGCGGGTGAACAGCTGAAGGTCGGCGTCGCGGGTCTGCTCGAGCATGAAATGCTTGAACGGTGCGGAGGCCGCCGGCAGTGCCTGCTCGGCGGTGATCTGGCCGTCCATGTAGGGCTTGATGCCGTCGTCGTAGGCGCGGGTGAGCACGGGCGACATCACGAACAGGGTGAGGAACAGCGCCAGCCCCAGCAGCACCTGGTTGGGCGGCGTGGACTGCGTGCCAAGCGCCTGGCGCAGGAAGCCGAGCACGATGATGATGCGGGTGAACGAGGTCATCATCAGCGCGATCGCCGGCAGCAGCGTCAGCGCCGTCATCAGCGCCAGCATCTGCAGCGACAGCGTCCAGCTCTGGCTGCCGTCGGCGGCCGGTTGCACGTTCACCAGCGGAATGCCCGGCGTGGCCGCCAGGGTGGCCAGCGGCAACAGCAGCAGCGCGCCACCGATGATCCAGTGCCGCGCGCTCACGAGCGCACCTTCAGTCGCGCCAGCAAATCGCCGAACACGGGTTTGAGCGGCTCGTTCGATGCCGCCGGAACGATGTCGCGCGGCGCCTCGCCGTCGTAGACATGCAGGGTGCGCATGCCACCGGGGCCGGTGCCGATCAACAGCCGCTTGCCGTCCGCGTCCAGCAGCAGCAGGCGCTCGCGCGCGCCCACGGCGAACGATTCCACGCAGCGGATGCGCCGCCCGCCGCCGCCCGGCCGACGCTGCAACCGACGCGTGACCCAACCGGCGACGAGAATCATCGCGATGATCGCCACCAGGCTGACGATCACCCGCAGCAGTTCGCCGCCCACGTTGATGTCGGCGGCGGGCAACGCTGCCGGCGCCAGGGCCGCGACAATCCGATTCCCGATTGACTCGCCGCATCGGCGGCTCGCCCTGCGGGCCATCGGCTGCGCCGATGTTCGCTCCGGCATCCTGCCTGCGCGATCCGGTTTCACTGTCCTGAGCCTGTCGAAGGGCGAATTCACGGCGCTGTCACCGCAACTTGCGCACGCGCTCGGCGGGGCTGATCACGTCGGTCAGGCGGATGCCGAACTTCTCGTTGATCACCACCACCTCGCCGTGCGCCACCAGGGTGCCGTTGACGAACACGTCCAGCGGCTCGCCGGCGGCGCGGTCCAGTTCCACCACCGAGCCCTGGTTGAGCTGCAGCAGGTTGCGGATGCTGATGCGGGTGCGGCCGACTTCCATCGCCAGGGTCACCGGCACGTCGAGGATCATGTCGAGGTTGACGTCGCCGCCATCGGCCGCGGCCCCGTGCAGGGCATCGAATTGAACGCGCTCGCCGGCATCGGCGAAGGCATCTGCAGACTGGTTCATGAGAGGTTCTTCCGGGTGGAGGGATCGGTGGCTGCCTGTCGCTCGCGACGACCGGCCGGGACATGGAAACGCACGGCGTTGCGGCCGTTGGACTGGCCGTAGCGGCCGCGGAAAACCGGCACGTCCTCGGCATACACGGTGGTCAGCTCGGGCAGCTGCACGGGGATCACGTCGCCGGGGCGCAAGTGCAGGAACTGGCCCAGGCTCAGCTGCGCCTCCAGCAGCAGCGAGCTCACGTCGACCTCGGCGTCGAGCACTTCCTCGCGCAGCATCTCGGCGAAGCGGTCGTCGCCATCCATGCGGTCGCTCTGCACGCCGGCGTCGAGCAGGGTGCGGATCGGTTCGACCATCGCGTAGGGCATGGTCAGGTGGACTTCGCCGCCGCCGCCGTCCAGTTCGACGTGGAAGCGCGACACCACCACCGTCTCGGTGGGACTGACGATGTTGGCGAACTGCGGGTTGATCTCCGAGTTGAGGTACTCGAAGTTGAGCGCCAGCACCGGCGCCCACGCCTCGGCCATCGCACCGAACAGCTCGGCGAGCATGATCTGGATCACGCGATTCTCGGTCGCAGTGAAGTCGCGGCCCTCGATGCGCGCGTGGAAGCGGCCGTCGCCGCCGAAGAAATTGTCGATCACGGTGAACACCAGGCGCGGCTCGAACACCACCAGCGCGTTGCCGCGCAGCGGCTTGATGCGCACCATGTTCAAGTTGCTGGGCAGCGCCAGGCCGTGCACGTACTCGGCGAACTTCACCATCTTCACGCCCAGCACCGAGACCTCGCAGGTCTTGCGCAGCACGCCGAACAGCGCGGTGCGGAAGAACCGCGCGAAGCGGTCGTTGACCATCTCCAGCGTGGGCAGGCGGCCGCGCACGATGCGGTCCTGCTGGGTAAAGTCGTAGCTGATCACCGCATCCGGCGGCAGCGGTTCGTCGCTGCCGGTGGCCACCGTGCCGCCGGTGACGCCATCCATCAGCGCATCGATTTCGTCCTGGGAAAGCAGGTCGCTCATGGCCGTGGCTCCCGCCTACTGGATCACGAAGCTGGTGAAATACAGCGCGTCGATGCCCGGCCGGCCGAGCCGCTTGCCGACCACCTTGCGCACCTCGGCCAGCGCGTCGGCCTGCAGCTTCTCGCGGCCGGCGGTCTCGCTGACCGTCTCGAACTTCTGGCTGCTGAACAGCGAAACCAGCCCGTCACGCAGGATCGGGTCGACGTCCTTGGCCACCGTGATGGCCTGCTGGTCGTGCGCCATCAGGGTCACGCCCACCTGCAGGTAACGCAGCGCATCGCCATCGCGCAGGGTGACCACGAACGCCGGGTCCATCGCCAGGAAAATCTCCGGCTTGTTCGCCTCCGCCTTCGCCTGCTTGTCCGATCCGGCGCGATGCGATTGCCAGTAGTAGCCGCCGCCGGCCAGCGCGACGAGCAGCACCGCCACGATTCCGATCAGCAAGGGCGAACGCCGGCTCGGTACCAGCTCTTCGTCTTCCACTACCTCGGGTGCTTCGTCGTCGCTCATGGAGAATCTCGTGTGGGGATCGGGGCTGCCGTCGCCGGCTTGCGAGATGGAAAGCAATCCGCGTGCCATCACAAATACATGTTTTTATTCATGCATTTGCATGATTTTCGGGGCTGGGCGGCGCTTTCTTGACGCGCGCCGGGACGGCGGCGCGGCGCCATCCCGACGGGGTGTCTGCGGCGCTCCTGCGAAAAATGGGCGGCGCGCCACGCTTGTTCGCGGAAGTGCAAACCGCGCGGATCGGGATTCAGGCGTAGGGCGGGCACCGCCCGCCGGCTCTCGTCGCGCCATCCCGCACCGCCATGGCGATGCGGGATGGCCAAAGCCGGCGGGCGGTGCCCGCCCTACGCGGGAGCGCTTCAGGCGAAGGCGTCGACGAGCCCGAGCTGGGTCAGCGGGACGGTCTGGCCGGGGCCGGTGACTTCGTCGATGGCGGCGATCTCGTCGCCCTGTCCGCGATGGCCGGCCTGGCCGCCGCGATCGTGCTGGCCCACGTCGGCGTGGCCGAGCGACAAGCCGTGGCGGGCGAGCATCTGGTCGAGCTGGGGCAGAGCCTGCTGCACGGCGGTGACGGCGCCGGGATGCTGGGCCTGCAACACCACGTCGACACGGTTGTGCTGCACGCTGATCTTCAGGTCGAGCGAACCCAGCTCTTCCGGATGCAGGCGGATGCGCGCCTGCTTGACGTCATGGCCGACGAACCAGGCCAGTTGCTGGCCCAGCTCCTGCGCGAAGGCGTGTGCAGGGGCCACCGGCACCGGCGCGGCAGTCGGCGCCACTGTCGCCGCGGTGTGGGTGATGACGGGCGCCGCGCCGGGGGCGGGGTCGAGTCGCACCGTTTCGCGGGTGGCGTCCGGGTCGAGCTTCAGCAGTTCGGCGGCAGGGACGGTGGTGGTCGCGGCCATGACGGCGGGGTCGACGGCAGGCGCGGCGGGCGCGGCGCTTGCTCCGGCCTGGCCGAGTGCGGCAAGCCCGGCCTGTGCGGCGGCCAGCCGTGCCGCCGTGGCGTCGACGATGCCGGTCGCGACGCTGCCGGCAGGTGCGGCGGGATGGACTGGCGCGGGAGCGATCAAGGCAAGCATCGCTTCGACCAGGGCAGTGGCGCCCGTATCGGTGTCGTCGTTCTTGCCACCGGCGGGTTCGACGGTGGCCACGTCGGCAATCGCCTTGGGCGGTGGCGGTGGCGGCGGCGCGGCGACCGGCAGCGTGGGAGCGGTGGCGTCGGCAGCCGGCGGCGGCGTGACAGCGTCGCGCGATGTATCCAGGCGAGCGGCGGCGGACGACAGCTGCGCGTCCGGCCCCTTCGGCGAGGGATCGTCGCGACGGTCGCGCCCCGGGTCCGGGCCGCGCTGCGGGCGCGCATCGTGCGCATCGCGGGCGGGGGAACCGCCCTGCCCGCGCGCGTCCTGCAGGCGCTGGTGGAACGGTGCCGTGCCCGGCGACTCCGGCGTACCCGTGTTCGCAGCCGTCTTCGCGGCGACCGTGGAAGCGGACAACGATCCGACGTGGGTGGCAGTCATGGCATGAAGGCTCCTGGCGGGACAACACGGCCGCGCGGAGACGCAGGCACGTGGTCGAGGCGGGATCGGCGGGCGCGACGCATCACGGCCGCCGGTGCTGGAAACGTTCGTCGAGCTCGGCCTGCTCGCGGCGTTCCTCGGCGCGGCGCTCGTTCTCGACGTGATGGGCGACCACGCTGTCCAGCGCGCTCTCGCGGGCGTGGCTGTGGGTCCAGTCCGCGCGCACCAGCTCCAGCTGGCGCTGCTGGCGGGCGACCTCGGCCACCTGCTGGGTGATCGCCTGGTCGATGCGCTGCACGAAGGCCTGCCGGTTGAGCATGGCGCTGACGCTGGAGGCGGCGTCGCCGCCGTTGGCGTATTCGTCGCGATAGCGATGCAGTTCGCTCAGCTGGTGTTCGGCGCGCGCCAGTTGCTGCTGCTGCGCGGCGAAACGGGCCAGCGCATCCTCGCTGCGCTGGCGGGCCTGGTCCACGGCCGGCTGCAATCGTTCGGCGCGGGAACTCATTCATGCACCTGTTCGGCCAGCGCGGCCAGGCGTTCGATGGCCTGGTCGAGGGTGATCGGTTCGTCCACTTCCTGCTGCAGGAACGCACGCAGTTGCGGCCACATCTCGATGGCCTGGTCCACCTGCGGGTCGGAGCCCTTCTGGTAGGCACCCACCGCGATCAGGTCGCGTTGCTGGCGATAGGCGGAATAGACCTGGCGGAAGCGCTGCGCGCTGCGCATGTGCTCGCGCGTGGCGACCGCCGGCATCACGCGACTGATCGAGGCCTCGATGTCGATGGCCGGGTAATGGCCGGCTTCGGCGAGGTCGCGCGAGAGCACGATATGGCCGTCCAGGATCGCGCGCGCCGCATCGGCGATCGGGTCGTGGCGATAGTCGTCGCCCTCGGTGAGCACGGTGTAGAACGCGGTGATCGAACCCTTGCCGTCGGCATCGTTGCCGGCACGCTCGACCAGCGCCGGCATCATCGCGAACACCGACGGCGGATAACCCTTGGTCGCCGGTGGCTCGCCGATCGCCAGCGCGATCTCGCGCTGCGCCTGGGCGTAGCGGGTGAGCGAATCCATCAGCAGCAGCACGCGCTGGCCGCGGTCGCGGAACCACTCGGCGATCGCGGTGGCGTACTGCGCGCCGCGCAGGCGCTTGAGCGGCGGCGCGTCGGCCGGCGCGGCGACGATCACCGCGCGGCGGCGGCCTTCCTCGCCCAGCGTGTGTTCGACGAACTCCTTCACTTCGCGGCCGCGTTCGCCGATCAGCCCCACCACCACCACGTCGGCGTTGGTGTATTTGGTCATCATGCCCAGCAGGGTGGACTTGCCCACGCCGGAGCCGGCGAACAGGCCCAGGCGCTGGCCACGGCCGACGGTAAGCAGCGCATTGATCGCGCGCACGCCGGTGTCCAGCGGGGTGTCGATCGGCTTGCGCGCCATCGGGTTGATCGGCTCGGCCTTGAGCGCAGCCTGCTCGTCCGATTCCAGCGGACCGTGCCCGTCCAGCGGCACGCCATCGGCGCCGATCACGCGGCCGAGCAGGCCCGCGCCCACCGGCAGGCCGCCGCTGCGCGCGCACGGGCGTACCCGCGCATTCGGCAACACGCCGTGCATGTCGCCCACCGGCATCAGCAGCAGGCGCTCGTCGGCGAAGCCGACCACTTCGGTATCCAGCGTGGCGCCGTCGGCGGTGTCGACCAGGCAACGCGCGCCCAGCGCGGCCTCGCAACCCTCGGCCTCCAGGGTGAGGCCGACCACCCGGCGCAGGCTGCCCTCGACCACCAGCGTGCGCGCGGTCTCGGCGAGACTGCGCCGCCGTGCCAGCTTCTGCTGCCACGTCTGGCGGCGTGCGGCGATGGCGGATTCAGGCGTCATGGACGGGAACGAGGAGTGAGGAGTGAGTGGTGGGAAGTGAGAGGGGGTTGTCGCCATCGGATGGCGTCGGTGATCCTGCCGTCATCCCGGCGAAAGCCGGGACCCAGCGCCTTTCCGGTGCTTCGGAGACGCTGGGTTCCAGCTTTCGCTGGAACGACGAAAGGGAGTTTCCGGCGGGGTGCGGGGGGCGGTGACGGGAGACAGGACTCATGCATCGCCCTCCCCTGCTGCAACAACCTCGTCACCGGCGTCGTCGCCGAGCACGGCATCGACCACCGCGGCCAGGCGGGCATCCACCCGCGCATCCAGCCGCGAGCGCTCGCTTTCCAGGCGGCAGTCGCCGCGTGCCAGGGCGGGATCGGCGAGCAGTTGCCAATGGCTTTCGACCGCGCCGAGGTCATGCAGCAGGGCCAGGTCGTCCGGGTGCACGTGCACGCGCAGCTCGCGCGCGGCGGCGGGCAGCGCGGTCGCGGCCTGGCGCACGGCTTGCACGATCAGCTCGGGGGAGAGTTTCAATTCGCGCACGATGACCCGGCGCGCGATCACCGTGGCCAGCCGCGCCAGTTCCTTCTCGACCTGTTCGTCGAGCGACTGCAGCGGACGGGCGACGGCGTCGCACAGCGCGGCAAGCCGGGCCAACTGCTCGCGCACCTGTTGCTGGCCGGCAGCCAGCCCTTCGGCGTGGCCGCTGGTGAAACCCTCCGCCCGCGCCTGCTGGTGCAGCGCCTCCAGCTCGCGCACGGTCGGTTGCGGGGCCGGTGGATCGGTCGCACGGCGATGCGGGTGATCGTTGCCGACCTCGGGCAGTTCCCAGCGCCGGAAGTCCTGTGCCGCGTGGTGGAACACGGCGACCATCAGACGAACTCATCCCCGCCGCCGGCGAGGCTGAGCTGGCCGGCGTCGGACAGCTTGCGGGCGATGCCGAGCACTTCCTTCTGCGCCGCGTCGACTTCGCTCAGGCGCACCGGGCCCTTCACTTCGAGGTCGTCGCGCATCATGTCGGCGGCGCGCTTGGACATGTTGGCGAAGATCTTTTCGCGGATCTCCGGCTCGGCGCCCTTCAGCGCGGTGACCAGGGTGGCCGAGGGCACTTCGCGCAGCAGCACCTGCATGCCGCGGTCGTCCAGCTCCACCAGATCCTCGAACACGAACATCAGGTCTTCGATCTTCTCGCCCAGCGTTTCGTCCTGGCTGCGGATGGCCGACATCAGCTCGGCCTCGCGGCTGCCTTCCATCGCGTTGAGGATGTCGGCGGCAGCCTTCAGCCCGCCGACGCTGGCGGACTTGAGTTTCTTGGAGCCGCCGGAGAACTGGCGCTCCATGATTTCGTCCAGCTCGTTCAGCGCATGCGGCTGCACGCCGTCGAGCGTGGCGATGCGCATCACCGCGTCGGAACGCACGCGCGGCGGCAGGTAGCCGATCACCTCGGCGGCCTGGTCCGGTTCCAGGTGCGCCAGCACCAGCGCGATGATCTGCGGGTGCTCCTGGTTGATCATCTCGGCGATGGCGCGGCTTTCCATCCACTTGAGCGATTCCAGGCCCTTGCTGGAACGCCCGAGCAGGATGCGGTCGATCAGGCCGCCGGCCTTGGTCTCGCCCAGCGCGTTCACCAGGATCTTGCGGATGTATTCCTCGGTGCCCACGCCGAGCGAGGTCTGCCGCCCGATGTCCTCGTCTAGCTTGTCCAGCGCCTTGGTCACGTGTTCGCGGCTGACACTGGTCAGCGCGGCCATCGCGGTGCCGATGGTCTGCACGTCGCGGGCGCTGAGGTGCTTGAGCACCTCGGCGGCGTCCTGCTCGCCCAGGGTCAGCAGCAGGATCGCCGCACGCTGGGCACCGGTGATCGGCGCGTCATGTTGGTTAGTTGCCATCTTCGCTTACCCAGTTCCTCACGACCTGCGCCACTTGCCTGGAGTTTTCGCCGACCAGGCGGCGAGCCTGGCCGATGCGTTGTTCGTACTCGAGCGCGGGCGGCCTCGGCGCGGGCAGCGCCTTGGCATTGGACGTGCCGCGCGTCACGCCGCGCAGCAGCGGGCGCAGCAGGCCGAACGCCACCAGCAAGGCGATCAGCACGCCGATGCCCTGCTTGATCAGATCCATCGCGCCGGGGCGCTCCCACAGCGGCGGCTCGGGCAGCGCCTCGGGCGCCACCGGACGCTGGAACGGCTGGTTCACCACGCTCACGCTGTCGCCGCGCGCGGCGTCGAAGCCCACCGCGTTCTTGGTCAGTTCGGTCAGCCGCTCCAGCTCCTGCGCGGTGAACGGCACGCCGGCGGAAGCCGCACCGGCGGCGCTGCCGGCGGTGGCCGGCCCCTTGTCGGCGAGCTTGTTGTCCAGCACCACGGCCACGGTGAGCCGGGCCAGTCGTCCGGCCGGGTCGCTGATGTGGCTGATGGTGCGATCGAGTTCGAAGTTGCGCGTGGCGCTGCTGGACACGTCGCCGCTGGCCACCGTGGCGCTGGATGCGGCGGCGGACGGGTTCGCCTTGCCGGCATCGGGGTTGGCCGCGGTGGGCTGCGCCACCAGGCTGGGCGGCTGGTTGCTCAGTGCGCCGGGGATGCCGCCGCCCGCGGCACCGCCGCCGCGCCGCTCGCTGCTGGTCTGCTCGCTGCGCAGCGCCGGGTGATCGTGGCCGTAGGTTTCGGTGGCCTTTTCCGACTGGCTGAAATCGAGATCCGCATACACCTGCGCGCGCACGCGGCCGGGGCCGACCAGCGGGGTGAGCAGCTCCTCGATGCGCTGCGCGTAGGTGTTCTCGATGCGCGTGGCCATGCGCAGGCGATCGTCGCCGACGGCGGCCGGGCTGCTCGGATCGGTGGTCAGCAACTGGCCCTGCTGATCGACCACCGACACCTCCCGCGCGTCGAGCCCGGGCACGCTGGAGGCGACCAGGTGCACGATCGCGGCGACCTGGCCGGCATCGAGCTGGCGGCCGGGATAGAGCGTGACCAGCACCGAGGCGCTGGCTTCGCGGTTGTCGCGGATGAACGCCGACGGCTTGGCCATCGCCAGGTGCACGCGCGCGGCGCGCACCGACTGCAGGCCGCCGATGGTGGCGCTGAGATCGCTCTCCAGCATCTGCTGGTAGCGGGTGCGTTCGGCCAGGTCGCTCATGCCGAACGGCGACTCGGACGCCGGCATCACGCTGCTGGTGGCGCTGCCGCGCGGCAGGCCCTTGCTGGCCAGCTTCAGGCGCAGGCCGGCCAGGTCGGCGACCGGTGCCATGATCGAGGAGCCGTCCGCACTCAACTGGAACGGCGTGTTGCCCGCCTGCAGCTCCTGCGCCACCGCGGCGGCGTCCTTCTGGTCGAGCCCGGCATACAGCAGGCCGTAGTTCGGCCCGCGCGACCACAGCACCACCGCCACGCCCAGCGCCACCGCCGCAGCGATCGCCACCAGCAGCAGCATCTGGCGCGCAGCCGGGCTGCGGGCGATCTGCTTGAAGGGGTCCGGTCGCGCCGCGTCGTTGTCGCGGGCTGCGATGGCGTTGTCGGCCATGGTGTTGCTCGTGTGGGGTAAGCGGGGTCAGCGAAGCGCCGGGATCAGACCGGCATGTTCATGATTTCCTTGTACGCATCGACCATCTTGTTGCGCACCTCGACCATCGTGCGCAGCGAGAGATCGGCCTTCTGCACCGCGATCATGGTGCGGCCCAGGTCCGCGCCCGGATCGCCGCGCTCGAAACTGGCAGCCATGCGACCGGCCTCCATCTGGCTGCGCCCCACCGCCGACACCGACTCCTTCAACACCGACGAAAAGTCCGGCTGTCCCGCCACCGGCACGGCCTTGGCCACTGCCGCCGGCGCGCGCACCTGCGCCGTCATCTGGCGCATCTGTGAAAGCAGGTTGTTGACGTCGATCGTGCTCATCGCGGTGCGTCCTCATGACGTATTCCCGACGCGTGGCGGGGTTTCGAGGTGGTGTTGCAGGAGGCGTGCCAGTGGGGGTGGGAATAGGGAATAGGGAATAGGGAATAGGGAATAGGGAATCGCAAGTGCAAAAGCTGCTGCGTCCGCCTTCGAGTTTTCCTATTCCCTATTCCCTATTCCCTGTTCCCTGCCCTCAGGCGGCCAGGCTGCTCTGCAGCCCGTACTTGCGCAGTTTTTCGACCAGGGTGGTGCGTTGCATGTGAAGCAGGCGGGCGGCGTGGGCGACGACGCCGCCAGTGGCGTCCAGTGCCTGGCGGATCAGGCCGACTTCGATGTCGGCCAGGTGATCCTTCAGGTCGAGGCCTTCTTCCGGCAGCAGGCGTTCGGATTCGCTGGCCGGTTGCAGCGCAATGCCGGCGATCGCGTGCTCTTCGCTCATCATCGCCAGCGCCGTGGCGCCGTGTTCGTCGCCGACCAGCGGGGCGCCGCGGTATTTCGCCGGCAGGTCGCTGCTGCGCACTTCGCCGTGCGGGAACAGGATCGCCATGCGCTCGACCAGGTTGGACAGCTCGCGCACGTTGCCCGGCCAGGCGTAGGCACGCAGCGACTGCATCGCGCCGGTGCTGAAGCGCACCACGCCCAGGCCCCGGCGCGCGCCGCGCAGGTTGAACTCGGCGATCAGGGTGGTCAGGTCGTCCAGCCGCTCGCGCAGGGACGGCAGCTCCAGCGGGAACACGCTGAGGCGGTAATAGAGATCCTCGCGGAAACGATCCTCGGCGATCGCCTGCTCCAGGTTGCGATGGGTGGCGGCGATGATCCGCACGTCGCAGTGCAGCGTCTTGTTGCCGCCGACGCGCTCGTAGGCGCGCTCCTGCAGCACGCGCAGCAGCTTCACCTGCATCGGCAGGCTCATGTCGCCGATCTCGTCGAGGAACAGGGTGCCGCCCTCGGCCATCTCGAAGCGGCCCTTGCGCGCACTGATCGCGCCGGTGAAGGCGCCCTTCTCGTGGCCGAACAGCTCGCTTTCCAGCAGCTCGGGCGGGATCGCGCCGCAGTTGATCGCCACGAACGGCTTGCCGCGGCGCGGGGAATGTTCATGGATCGCGCGGGCGACCATCTCCTTGCCGGTGCCCGATTCGCCCAGCACCAGCACGTTGGAGTCGAACGGCGCCACCTGGCGGATCAGCCCGTTGACCCGCACCATCGGCGCGGAGTCGCCGACGAAGCGCAGCCCGCCGGAACGCCCGCCGAGCAGACGCGCATAGACATTGCGCAGCGCCTCGGTGAGCTTCTCGTAGCTGAGCGGGAAAGCCAGCGTGGCGGTGCGGCCGGCGAACGGGGATTTCGCCGCGCCCAGCCGCTGCGCCCAGGGCGAATCTTCGGCCAGCAACACCGGAATGTGCGCGGCGCTGGCGCCGAGCAGCGCGAACTGCCGCTCGGCTTCGGCCGCGTCGTCGATGCCGCCGACGTAGACCGCGCGCCAGTCAGGGGTGGACTCGCTGGTGTCGGTGCACTGCGCGCCGTGCTGGGGGTGGTAGCCCAGGAAGTGGAGCGCCGACATCACGGCATTGACTCGCGCCGCATCGGATTCAATCACCAGGAAATCGAATTGCTGCATCTCTACTCTCCGTCTTGCATCGTTGGCGTACCCAACTTCCGGCATGGCCATTTTTTGTCACCGTCGGCAAGTCGTCGCCGGGCTGATGGACCGGTTGCAACAAGGAGGCCAGTTTCTGGCGCACGGGGCGCCGACAAAATGACGCAGATCGGCCACCCGCTCCGTGAAAATTTCCAGACCCGGTTCGAGATGTCGCATGTAAACGTTTGATGCCGAACGTTTGCGCCGGCATTCGTCTGCGATCGTGCGGGGTCGGCGGAGCTCGGCGGGGCGCGAAAACGCTGGCGGCGCGTGAGGGTTTTCCTGCACGCGAGTTCTCAATAGTGTGAACTGGGTCTCGCGACGCCGACGGCGCATCCGCGCCCGCGGCGGCGGGGGTCGGCGAACTCAACCGGGAAGCTGGCGCGCTTCTGCCACTTTGCGTCGGTGATGACGAAAAACGAGGCGCTCAATTGCGTCACTTTGCGCGTCGCTCAGCGAGGTGAAAGCGACAAAGGTTCGACCATCGTCGAATTGCTTTTCGCGCAGCGCCGGCAACTCCAGCGGAAGGCTGCGGCAATGCTCGAAACGCAGGCCCAGCAGCACTGCGTCGCCCGGCAACGCGACGTCCGCAGCGAGCACCGCGCCACGTGCGTTGAAGCGCACCAGGCGCTGTACCGGCAGCGTGCCGGGCGGCACCAGCAGGCGGTTGACGATGTCCACCAGCGCGGTGAGCTTGGCATCCATGCGGCGCATTTCCTGCACCAGCGGATTGTCGTCGTCGGGCGTCTCGACACGGCGTTCTTCCAGCGCCGCGATCGCCGCCAGCGCATTGCCGTTGCGCTCGGCCAGCGCCAGCGCCAGCGCCTGCGGCATCGGCCAGGCCAGCGGCTCGATCGCCACGTGCAGCAGTTCCTCGACGCTGACCCGCTGCTCGAACTCGTTCCAGCTGGCGTTGTTCATCGTGCGGCTCCCGGATATCGGCTGTCGGCCTTGGCGGCAAGGCCTGCATGGCGCGGGCCATCTGCCGTGCATGATGACATCGCCGGGCGATTCAGGCCTGCGCGTAGGCCGCGATGGCCTGGGCCCGGTCACGCTCGCGCTGCCACTGGTGGGCAAGCGCATCGCGTGCCGTCACCAGCAGGGCCTGCAGTTGGCGATCGCAGGCGAGGATCTGGCCGAGCTGGGCCTGGGTGGCCGCGTCGGGGTGGTGCTGGCGATGCACCAGCGGGGCGCGCGCTTCTTCCAGCTGCAGCAGTTGCTGCCAATCTTCCGCGCGCGCGGCGGCGAGCATCGCGCGGGTAATCACCAACGCGCTGGTCAACGCCGAGTTGTCCTCGAAAGTTGACGGCGACATGGTTCAGGCGCCTGCCACGCGACCGACGGGGGCGGTTGCCGGCGACGGGCCGATCTGCACCCAGCTGTCGCGCACCTGCTGCAACAGCCGGCTGACCTCGTCGATGATGCCGGCGTCGTCGCGCAGGTTGGCCTGCAGCAGGCGCCGGCTCATGTATTCGTAGAGCGAATCGAGGCGGTCGACCAAGGTCGGATCGGCCTTGCGGTCGAGCGCATCGCGCAAGCCGCCGAGGATCTCGATGCAGCGGCTGATGGTTTCGCCCTTGGGGCCCGTCTCGCCGCGCATCATGTGCGCGCGGGCCTTGACCAGGCGCTCCAGTGCGCCATCCATCAACAACGTGATCAGGCCGTGCTTGTCGGCCGACTCCACGCCGCCGTGCGAACGAACCTGCTGGTAGGCGCCTGCGCCGTAACCGAATCCCATGATCGTCTCCTGCCCTTACTTCTTGTTGATGTTGTTCAACGCGTCGAACTGCTGCTGCAGGTAGCTGCTGGTGCTGTTGAGCTTGCTCATCAGCGTGTCCAGCGCGGTGAACTGCGCCTGGTAGCGCGCGGTGAGGTCGGCCATGCGGCTGTCCAGCGTGGCTTGCTGGTCCTTCAACGCGCTCAGCTGCTGGCTGATGCTGCTGGTGCGGCCGGCCAGCGTGCCGTTCGGTCCGACCCACTGGTCGAGCTGGCCGTTCAACTGTGCGGCCAGGCCGGTATCGCCGCCGAACAGCTGGCTGGCGAGCTTGCCGCCGTCGCTCATCGCCTGGGTCAGCTTGCCGTTGTCCAGCTTCAGCGTGCCGTCCACCTGCAGCGAGATGCCCAGCGCGGCCAGCGAGGTGCCGTTGGCCACGCCGCCCACCAGCCGCGAGAGCGTGCTGTTGATGCCGTTGATGGTGGCGTCGCCGATCATGGCGCCGGCCGTGCCACTGGTGGCGTCGTACTTGGTGAGGTTCTGGTAGATCCCCACGAAACTGTTGTAGGTATTGACCAGGTTGCTCAGCGCGCTGCTGCCCTTGCTGGGGTCGTTGGCCACGGTCAGCGTGGTCTGGCCCGAAGCGACCAGGTTGAGGGTCAGGCCGTCGATGGCGCCGCTGACGCTGTTGCCGGCGCCGTGGCCGGCTACGCCGTCGATGCTGTACTGGGCATCCTGTGCGGCGGTGATGACGGTCAGCGCGTTGCCGCTGCCGGCGGCCGCGTCGTAGTCGAGTGCGGCCAGGCCGCCGTCGCCGCCGCTGCTGCTCACCACGAAACCGTTGGCCGCGCCGGTGCGGGTTCCGCTGAGCACCAGGTGCGCGCCGTCGGTGCCGGTGACGATGGTGGCGCTGATGCCGGGGTTGTCGCTGGCCTTGTTGATGGCGTCGCGAACCTGGGCCAGCGAGTTGTTGCTGTCGGTGAGATCCAGGCTCATCGACTGGCCATCCACCGCGAGGGTGAGCGTGCCGGTGCCCACCTTGGCGCTGCTGTCGGCGAACGCGCCGGAGGAGGCCTTGAGTGCGGTGGCCAGCTGGGTGACGTCGATCTTGTAGCTGCCGCTGACCGGGGAGCCGGAGGCCGTGGCACCGAGGACGTCGGTGTCGGCGGAGGTCACCGTGCGCGCGTTGAAGGCGCTGCCGTCGGTGATCGAGGCCATGGCCGATTGCAGCGCGGAGAGCGCGGCGCCGATCTGGCCCAGGCTGGACAATTGGGTGTTGGCCAGGGCGGCCTGGTTGGTGATCTGGTTCTGCTGCGGCGCCTTCTTGGCGGCCACCAGCTTGTCCACCAACGTGGCGACATCCAGGCCGGAACCCACGCCCATGGAGGTAAGCAAACCCGTGGTGGGTGTGGTTGAACCTACCGTGATAGCCATGGACGTCGATTCCTGTAATGAGGGAAACGGCCGCGGGCTGTCCGCGGCCGTTCCGGGTCAAGCAGTTACTGCAGGAGCTTCAACACGCTCTGCGTGGTGGCGTTGGCCTGCGCCAGCACCGAGACGCCGGCCTGCTGCAGGATGTTGGCGCTGGACATGTTCGCGGTCTCCGCGGCGAAGTCGGCATCCTGGATCTGGCTGCGCGACGCGCTCAGGTTCTGCGAAATGGTCTGCAGGTTGGCGATGGTGGAGGTGAAGCGGTTCTGCACCGCGCCCAGGTCGCTGCGCATGGAGCTGATGGTGCCCAGCGCCGAGTCGATGCGGCTGATGGTGTCGTTGGCACCGGCCACCGACTTCACGTTGGCACTGGCCAGGTCGCCGCCAACGGCGTTCGTGGCGCTGAACCCGAGGACGCCGGTACCCTTGGCGCCGCCGACCGTGAGCGCTTCCTGCGAGGCCAGGTGCAGCACACCCGTCGTCGCGTCGGCATAGGCCGAAACACCGGCGATGCCCTTGGCGTTGATCGCGGCGGCCAGCGAAGCGGCGTCGTTGAACGTACCTTCGATGCTCACCGCCGAACCCGAACCGGCCTGCAGCGTGAATTCGTTGGCAGCCAGGGTCAGCGGGGTCGCGTCGCCGACGGCCACGGCGTCGGTACCTGCGGTGGGAGCCGCAAAGGTGGCACCGCTGGCGCCAGTGACGGTCATCGGATCGGCGCCGGCGGTCTTGGCCGTCAACTTGAACCCGTTCGCGCCGTCGGCGGCGACCGTGTACTTGTTGCTGCCACCGTCCAGAGCGGCCTGGATCGCGCTCAGCGTGGTGGTCTGGTCGGTGCTTGCGGTGACACTGACCGAATCGGAACCGATCGTGAAGGCGATCGTGCCCGTGGTCCAGTCGGCAACACCCGAGGCACTGACCGATCCGGCAGTGGCAGCGGCAGCCGCCGTCGCGACGAACACGCCCGTGGCGCTCGCGGCCGAGGCGATCTTGCCCACCTGCGACGCACCCGCGCCCTGGCTCAGGTTGACCGAAATGGTCTCGCCGACGTTGGCACCGATCTGGAACGCGGCCGAACCGAAGCTGCCGTCCAGCACGTGGCGGCCGTTGAAGGTGGTCTGCTGCGAGATACGGGTGATCTCGGCCAGGCGCTGCTGCACTTCGGCGTCGAGCGCGGCGCGGTCGGAGTCGGAGTTGGTGGCGTTGGCGGACTGCACGGCCAGCGTGCGGATGCGCTGCATGTTGTTGGTCACCTCGTTCAGCGCCGACTCGGTGGTCTGCGCCAGCGAGATGCCGTCGTTGGCATTGCTGACGGCCTGGTTCAGGCCGTTGATCTGGGTGGTGAAGCGGGTCGAGATGGCGAGGCCGGCGGCATCGTCCTTCGCGCTGTTGATGCGCATGCCCGAGGACAGGCGCTCGATCGCGGTGGCGAGTTTGCTCTGCGAGGCAGCCAGATTTTTCTGGGCATTCAGCGAGCTGATGTTGGTGTTGACGCTCATGACCATGGGAATTCTCCGAATCGAGTTGGTATGCCGACAGTGGCCGGCTCAGACAATCCGGCGGGGATTCACCATTGAATGCATCCGCCTTGTGTACTGTTTCGACTCGCCATACCAAAACTTGAGCCTTGTCAACGCAAATAATCGAAAAGTTTTGAACCCTGGATCTTGGTGAACGTCTGCTGCGCGGCCTGCAGCGCCGTGGTCTGCGCACCGAGCTGGCTGATCGCGTCGTAGTAGTTCAGATCCTGCACGTCCGACAGCGACGTCTTGTACTGCAGGGTGAGGTCGTCGTTGAGCGCGCCCTGCTGATCCAGCGCGTTCATGCGCGCGCCGACCAGGCCGCGCGTGCGCGTGATGGAGTCCAGCGCCTGGTCGAGATTGGCGAACTCGGTATTGAGCGCGTTCTGCATGTGCGCGTCGCCGCCGTTGGGCGTGCGCAGCGTCTTGATGATGTTGTCCAGCGTGGTGAATACGTCCTGCTTGCCGGAGGCACCGATGGCGAAGCTGTCGCCGACCGCGGGCGCACCGCTGAACGCGACCTGCGCGCCGCGGAAGGTGACGCTGCCGCCCTTGGCCGGATCGTAGCTGCCGCTGTCGAGCACGGCGCCGCCGGCATCGCGCACTTCGTACGCGTCGGCCGCGGTGAACACGATGCTGTACGCGCCACCGTCCCATGCCGACGGACTGGCCGACGGATCGCTGACGCTGCTGGCGCCGGCCACCATCGAGCCGGTGTTGGTCGCCGCGGCGCTCACCGCGAAGGTGCCGTTGCCGGTGGGGATGTCCATGAACACCGCACTGCCCGCATCGCCGGTGGCGACCTGCAGGCCGGGACCGGCGGCGACCATGCGCTGGCCGGCGTCGCCCAGGTAGCTGACCGAATCGCCGGAGACGAACGGCTGCGTGCCGGTCCGATTGCCGGCAAAGATGTATTCGCCCTGGCCGTCGGTGCTGTTGGCCTGGCCCAGCATCTGCGCGCGCAGCTGCGACAGCTCGGCGGCGATGTCGCCGCGGCTGCCGTCGGTCTGGCTGCCGTTGGCCGCCTGCAGCAGCAAGGTGCGCACGCGCTGCAGCACGTTGCCGGTGTTGGACAGGGTCTGGTCTTCCAGGCCCAGCCGCGCGTTGGCCGAGGTGATGTTGCGCTGGTACTGCGCCGAGTCGGCGATCAGGTGCGACATGTCCAACGCGCGCGCCGCGCCGACCGGATCGTCGGACGGCTGGTTGATCCGCTTGCCGGTGCTGAGCTGCGTGTTGAGATCGGACAGGTCGCTCTGCCGGCTCATCATGCTGCCGACGGACTGCTGCTGGATCCAGCTGGTGGAGACGCGCATGGTTAACTCCGCACCGCGCCGAGCAGCGCGTTGAAAATGCTGTTGGCCGTGCTGATGACCTGGGCCGAGGCCTGGTACGCCTGCTGGTAACGCACCAGGTTGGCGGCCTCTTCGTCCAGGTTCACGCCGGAGACGCTCTGCTGCGCGCCCATCGCCTGGTTGTAGACCGCGGTCTGTGTGGTCAGCTCGTCCTTGGCCAGCGCGCCGGCGCTGCCGACCTGACCGACCAGCTGGCTGTAGGCGCGACCGGTGCTGGTGACGCCGCCGTCGAGCACGCCGAGATTGGCGACCTTGCCCAGCATCAGCGCGTTGGCGTTGTCGCCCTGCGCGTTGCTGTTGGCCTTGAGGCTGAAGCTGTCGCCGGCCTGCGGCGCGCCATCGAGCTGCATGCTCCAGCCGTTGTGCACGATCGGCTGGCCGGCGGTGAAGGTCTGCGCCGGGCCGCCGTCGATGCTGTAGCTGGTGGCCGAGCTGAACACGATCGAGGAGGCGTTGAACAGCGCCGGGTCGCTGCCGTCGGCGATGCTGGCGCGTGCCGTGGCGGAGCCGGTGTTGCCGGCGCCGGCGGCGACCACGAACGGCGCGGCGGCGGCGATCCGGTCGGGCTGATCGACGGTCACGGCGAAGCTGGCCGCGGCATCGCGGCTGGGCTGCATGCGGAAGCTGTCGCCCGCGCTGGCGCCGCCACCGACCACCAGGCTGAGGCCCGCGGCGGTGAACGGGTCCGCACTGGTGCCGCTGCCGCCGAGCGCCACGGCATTGCCGCTGATATCGCGCATGCTCCAGGCGGTGCCGTCGAAACTCAGCACGTATTCCTTGGCGGGCAGGGCCCCGATGTCGGTGATGCTGGCGGCGACCGTGCCGCTGCCGGTGTTGGTCGAGGCGCCCTGCACCGTCGGCCCGGCGGCGGCGAAGAACTGGCCGCCGACGTCGCCGTGCAGATCCACGCCCTGCGCATGCTGCGCGTTGAACGCGCTGGCCATCGCCTGCGCCGCGCGGCCGAGCTGGATCTGCGCCGGGTCCAGCACATTGCTGCGGAAATCCAGCAGCGCGCCCAGCGCACCGCCGCCGATGCGCCCGCTGATCACGTTGCCGCTGCCGGCGCCCACCACTTCCACGCGGGTGGCGTCGTAGACGTTGGCGGCCGTACCCAGCGCATGCGCCTCGGTGCCGGTGACCAGCGCCTGGCCGTTGCCGGCGAACACGCTGATGGTGTTGTCGTTCTGCGGCACCACGCTGATGCCCACCTCGCCGGCCAGCTTCTTGACCAACGCATCGCGCTGGTCGAGCAGGTCGGCCGGCGGCATGCCTTCGGTGGAGGAGAACGAGCGGATCTTCTCGTTGAGCTTGGCGATCGACTGCGTGTCGACGTTGATCGCGTCCACGGTGTCGCGGATCTGCTGCTGGATCTGCCCGGAGAGCTGGCTGAACTGGCCGGACAGCGCGCGGAAGGTGGTCGCCAGCCCACCGGCGCGGGCCAGCAGCACCTGGCGCGAGGCGGCGTCGGAGGGCGCGTTGGCCATGTCCTGCACCGCGCCGTAGAAGCTGTCCAGCGAGGTCTGCAGGTTGCTGCTGCCGGCCAGCTGGTTGTTGAGCTGGCTGGTGAGGCTGGCCATGGTGCTGGCCCGCCCCTGGCCCGAACTGGCCGACCACAGCGAGCTGTTGAGGAACTCGCTGTACGCACGCTGCACCGCCACCGTGTTGACGCCGGTGCCGATGTAATACCCCGCCTGCCCCTCGGGCAGCCGCGCACCGAACGACACCACCTGGCGGCTGTAGCCGTCGGTGTTCACGTTCGCCACGTTGTGGCTGACCGTGCTGAGCCCGATCTGCGAAGCAAGCAGCCCGGACACGCCGGTCGAAAGCATGTCAGCCATGGTGGGAAATCCTCGACAACGGGGGCACCGCCGGAATCGCGCGGTACGTAGTGACGGTAACGGCGGCCGGCTCAATCTCTTGAATCAACGCGGGAACCAGCCGCGGCGAGGGGTGCGCGTTCATTCGGCGCCGCCATCTGCACGCAGGCTCGCCAACGCCTCGCGCATCTGCGCGCTGTTGGCGATCGCGGTGATCTTGGCCACGTAGGCCGGGTCGGTGGCATAGCCGCCGTGCACCAGCCCGCGGGCGAACGCGGCGATGTTCTCGCCCTGGCCCAGCGCCTGTTCGTAGCGCGGGCTGTTGGCGATCAGCTGCGCGTAGTCGTCGAAAGAAGCTGCCGGCGAATCGTAGGCGCGGAATGCATCGCGCTTGCGCACCGCCACGCCGTTCTCGTATTCCAGCGTGGGCACGCTGACCTTGTCGCCATCCCAGCTGCTGCCGGCCTTGATGCCGAACAGGTTGAAACTGCTGCTGCCATCGCCGCCCCTGGGCAGGTGCTTGCCCCAGCCCGTTTCAAGAGCGGCCTGCGCCAGCAGCGCGCGCACCGACACGCCCAGTTTCTTCGCCGCTTCCGCGGCATGCGGCGCCAGGGCGCGCACGAAATTCACCGGGTCGCCGCCGGGCAGCAACCTGGCCGCGGTGTCGGCCACGTCCATCGCGCCACGGCCCATGCGGTCGAGCACGCGTTGCCACGGCGAGCTGTCGTCGGCAGTCGACGGCATGCCGAGTGCGCTCGTCGCATCGTCGCCAGCGGCGGGGTCGGCACCCAGTTGCAGGAGTGCGCGCACATGGGCATTGCGCACGTCGGCGACCGGCACCGCGAAAGCCTGATCAGGGACAGCAGCCGGCGCTTCCTTGCCACCGAGCTGGCGCACCAGCATCTTCGCGATGCCCAAGCCGTTCCTGCCGTTGGCCAGGCTCAGCGAGAGCTGCTGGTCGAACAGCTGGCGGTAGGAATCGACCTGCTCGCTACCGGCCAGATCGCTGCCCATGCCGGCGTTCGCCTCGCGCATGGACTTGAGCATCATCTGGGTGAAGATCGCCTCGAACTGTTTCGCCACCGCCGGCAACGCGCTCTCGCCGCCATCGCTGCGCGCCTGCGCGCGCAGCTGCTGGAACCCGGACAGTTCGGTCCAGGTATCCAGTGCGGGCGAGGCGGGATTCAGCGGGGTCATGGCGTCGTCACCTTCGCTCAGATCACGACCAGGTCGGCATGCAGCGCGCCGGCCTGCTTCAGTGCCTGCAGGATCGAGATCAGGTCGCTGGGGGTGGCGCCCACCTGGTTCACCGCGCGCACGATCGCATCCAGGCTCACGCCCGGGCCGAACTTGAACATGTGCGCGCCTTCTTCGCTGACCTGTACGCTGCTGGATGGCACGATCGCCGTCTGGCCCTGGCTGAACGGTGCCGGCTGGCTGACCTGCGGCTGCTCGCCGATGGTCACCTGGATCGCGCCGTGCGCCACCGCGGCTGCGGTGACGCGCACGTCCGAACCGATCACCACGGTGCCGGTGCGCGAGTTGACGATGATCCGCGCCGGCGCATCGCCCGGCTGCACGTCGAGATTCTGGATCGCGCCCAGCCAGGCCACCTTCTGCGCCGGGTCCTGCGGGCCGCGCACCGAGACGGTGCCGCCGTCCACCGGCTGCGCGGTGCCGGCGCCATACGCGTGGTTGATCGCGGTGGCGATGCGCGTGGCGGTGGTGAAATCCGCCGTGTTGAGGTTGAGCATCAGGTCGCCGCCGCCGGCGAACGAGGAGGCCACCACGCGTTCCACCGAGGCGCCGTTGGGGATGCGTCCGCTGGCGGAAATGTTCACCTGCACGCTGGAGCCGCTCTTGCCCTGCGCGCTGATGCCGCCGACCACCACGCTGCCCTGCGCCACCGCGTAGACGTTGCCGTCGGCGCCGCGCAACGGCGCCATCAGCAGCTGGCCGCCGCGGATGCTCTTGGCGTTGCCGATCGAGGCGACGGTGACGTCGATGGTCTGGCCCGGCTTGGCGAACGGCGGCAGGTCGGCCGTCACCATCACCGCCGCGGCGTTCTTCAGCTGCGGCCGCGCATTGGCCGGCACGGTGATGCCGAACTGCTGCAGCATGTTCTCCAGGCTCTGCGTGGTGAACGGCGCCTGCGTGGTCTGGTCGCCCGAGCCGTCCAGGCCCACGACCAGGCCGTAGCCGATCAGCTGGTTGCTGCGCACGCCGGCGACCTGCACCAGGTCGCGGATCTTGTCGGCGTGGACGGGGGCGACCAGTCCCAGCAAGAGCACCAGAGCGATCACCAACGAGCTCTTCACCTTTTGCGTGGCGACACCGG
>MKTU01000077.1:32903-92015 GCA_001898415.1 Rhodanobacter sp. 67-28
GCCTCGCCAGGAGCGGAAGCGCACGACGCAATGTTCAACGCGGCCATCAGAACGGCATCCACTTGGAATTGAAGAAGCGCGACAGCCAGCCGCGCGTGTTCGCGTCGGCGAGGGTGCCGCGGCCGGTGTAGCTGATCCGTGCGTCGGCGACGCGGGTGGACGGCACCACGTTGTCCTGGCCGATGTCCTGCGGACGCACGATGCCGGCGATGCGCACCAGCTCCTGGCCCTGGTTGATGGTCAGCCACTTCTCGCCGCGCACGATCAGGTTGCCGTTGGACAGGCGCTGCGCCACGGTGACGGTGATCTGCCCGGTGAGCTGGTTGCTCTGGCTGCTCGAACCGGCGCCGTCGAAGCTGCGCTCGCCGTCCAGGCCGATGTCGGCGACCTTGCCGCCGATCGCCAGCGCATGCCCGAGCACGGTGGGCGAGGCGAGCTTGGCCTTGTCGGTCTTGCTGGTGGTGGTGGTGGCCTTCTTGCTGGCCTGGGTGCTCTCCACCAGCGCGACGGTGAGGATGTCGCCCACGCGATGCGCGCGCGGATCGGCGAACAGCTCCATGTTCTGCTGGTCGTGGTAGATCGAGCCGTCGGCGGGCGTCGCAGCCATCTGCGGCGCGGGCGGCGAGGTCGGCGCCCACTGCGCGTCGTCGCGCGCGCCGGGGCCGCTGGCGCAGCCGGCCAGCAGGGCCAGCGCGCACAGGGCAAGGGGGAAACGGCAGGCAAGCATCACGTCGCGCCTCAGGTCTTGTTGGTGAGGAACTGCAGCATCGAGTCGGCGGCCGACACCGCCTTGGAGTTCATCTCGTAGGTGCGCTGGGTCTCGATCATGTTGACCATCTGCTCCACCACGTTGACGTTGGAGGACTCCAGTGCGCCCTGCGCCACCGTGCCCAGGCCGTTCAGGCCGGGCTGGCCGATCTGCGGGGAACCGCTGGAGGCGGTCTCGAGATAGAGGTTGTCGCCGTTCGGCTGCAGGCCGGCGGGGTTGATGAAATCGGCCAGTTGCACGGTACCGATCTGCTGGGTGGCGGCCTGGCCAGGCAGGCTCACGCTGACCGTGCCGTCGCTGCCGATGGTGATGCTCTGCGCATTGGCCGGCACGCTCAGCGCCGGGTCCAGTGCGTAACCGTTGGCGGTGACGATCTGTCCGTTCTGGTCCATGTGCAGCGAACCGTCACGGGTGTAGGCGATGCTGCCGTCGGGCATCGTCACCTGCAGGAAACCGCGGCCCTGGATCGCCAGATCCAGCGAGTTGCCGGTCTGTTCGATGTTGCCCTGGGTGAACAGCTTCTCGCTGCCGACCACGCGCACGCCGGTACCCAGCATCAGGCCGGACGGCGCCTGGGTCTGCTCGGTGGTCTGCCCGCCGGGCTGGCGCAGGTTCTGGTAGACCAGGTCCTGGAACGCGGCGCGCGCGCTCTTGTAGCCGGTGGTGTTGGCATTGGCGAGGTTGTTCGAGATGACGTCCATGCGCGTCTGCTGCGCATCGAGGCCGGTCTTGGCTACCCACAAGGATGAAAACATGTCGTTGGACTCCGTCTGGACGTCTGGATGTCTGTTTTGGCGAGGCCGGTCAGGTCATCTGCAGCAGGCGCGAAGCAGCCTGCGCGTTCTCGTCGGCACTCTTGATCGAGCGGATCTGCAGCTCGTACTGGCGCGACAGCTGGATCATCTGCACCAGCGTCTGCGAAGGGTCGACGTTGCTCGACTCCAGCACGCCGGATTTCAGCGCCACCGCCGGGTCCGCCTGCGCGGTAGTGCCGTCGGCGAGGTGCATCAGGCCGTCGCTGCCCAGCGCGAGCTGGTCGACCGGCGGGTTGACCAGCTTGATCCGGCCCACCGCGGCGATGGTTTCCGGCGACTGGCCCATCGGCACCACCGACACGGTGCCGTCGGCGCCGATGTTCATCTGGCTGCTCTGCGGCACGCTGATCGGACCGCCCTCGCCCAGCACCAGGTTGCCGCGCGTATCGGTGAGCAGGCCGTCCGGCGTCAGCCGCAGTTCGCCGGCGCGGGTGTAGCCCTCGCTGCCGTCGGCGCCCTGCACCGCGATCCAGCCGGTGCCCTGCACGGCGACGTCCAGCGTGCGGCCGGTCTCGATCTGGCCGCCCTCGCGCAGATCCACGCCCAGCCCGTGCGCCACGCCGTTGACCCGCGTGGACAGCCCCGGCCCCTGGATCACCAGCGGCTGGAACGCCGACAGCTGCGCCTTGAAGCCGACCGTGTCGGCATTGGCCAGGTTGTGCGCCACCTCGGACTGCGCCCGCATCATCTGCGTGGCGCCGGTCATGGCGACGTAAAGCGATCTGTCCATGTGGATTCCCGGGTGTGGTCAGCAGAGAACGAGGAGCAGGCAAGGTGCGGTGATCCGCTCTTCCGATTCCCCATTCCCTATTCCCCATTCCCTCAATTGCGAATGTTGATGATGGTTTGGGTCAGCTGGTTGTCGGTGGAGATCACCTGCGCATTCGCCTGGTAGTTGCGCTGCGCCTTGATCATGTTGACCAGCTGCGCGGTGAGGTCGGCGGTGTTGGAGGCCTCCAGCGCGCCGGCCTGCACGCTGCCGAAGGTGCCGTTGCCGGCCGCGCCCATCACCGGCGTGCCGGAGTCGTACGAGGCCGCCCAGTTGGTGTTGTCGAGCTGGCGCAGGCCTTGTTCGTTGCTGAACTGGGCGATCGCCAGCTGGCCCAGCGCGGTGCTCTGGCCGTTGGAATACTTCGCCTGCACCACGCCTTCGCGCGACACGTCGATGCTGGACAGGATGCCGGTGGGATAGCCGTCCTGGTTGATCGCGCTGGCGGCGTAGGCGTTGCCGAACTGGGTGGCCTTGGTCATGTCCAGGGTCAGCTGCATCGGGTCGGCACCCGGGCTCACCGCCGCGGCGGGGAACGCGAGCTGGCCGTTGGCAGGGGCAACCAGGCTGCCGTTGCTGCCGAAGGTCAGCGTCTGCGGCGTGCCGACCGCGGTGCCGTCGATGTAGAGGTTGGCGTTCCACACGTTGGCCGCCGCGTCCTTGACGAAATACACCACGCCGTTGTGGGTGGCGCCGAGCGAGTCGTAGGCGGTGAACGGCGTGGCCTGGTTGTAGCTGGACGGATCGTTCAGCGGGTCGAAGGCGGTGGCCGGTGGCGTGGCGTCGGAAGGCAGGTTCAAGGCCATCTGCACCGAGCTGGTGGCCTTGGCCGCGTTCTGCGCGGTGAACAGCTGCAGGTCGGTCATGGTGCTGGTGTCGAAGCCGCCGCCGGCCACCGGCGGGAACACCTGCAGGCGCTGGCCGTTGGCGTTCATCACGTAGCCGTTCTGGTCTTTCTGGAAGGCGCCGGCGCGGGTGTAGGAGTAGCCCTTGCCGTCGCGGATGGTGAAGAAGCCCTCGCCGCTCAGGGCGAAATCCAGGCTGTTGTTGGTGGTCTCCACGCTGCCGGCGGTGAACTGCTGCGCCACGTTGGTCAGCCGCACGCCGCTGCCGACCTGGCTGGAGCTCAAGTTGGGGCCGGCCGCGCTGAACAGCTCGGCGAACTGTGCGCGCGAGCCCTTGAAACCGGTGGTGCCGGTGTTGGCGATGTTGTTGGCCGTGACCTCGAGATCTTTCGAGGCGGCGTTCAGACCGCTCAGTGCAATGTTGAATGCCATCGGAGCATTTCCTCGTTCGGTTGCGACCCTTGAGGTCGTCAGTTGATCTGTGCGACCTGACTCAGCAGGACCCCGCCAAAACCATCCACGTCCAGATAGGTGCCGTCGGCGCCGGTCATGCCCACGCCGGTGACCTTGCCGCTGACGTACGTCGCCACGGCGGTGTTGCCCGCCTGCGCGGCCAGCCCGTAGGTGCCCGGCGCCAGCGCCTCGCCGTTGTCGCCGATGCCGTCCCAGTGGAAGCGCACCAACCCGGCCGCGGGCTTGCCCAGGTCGATCGTGCGCAGCACGGTGCCGCTGGCGTCGGTGATCTTGACGAACACCTGGCCGCCGCCGTCGGGCACGTTGACCGCGCCGTCCATGCCGCCCGCGGCCAGCGTGCCGGCCTCGGCGGGCACCACCACATCGCGGCCGATCATCCCGCTCGCCTGCAGGATCTGGTTGCCCTGCAGCGACTTGCCGAGATCGTCGAACGAGGCCTGCAACGCCTGCGTCGCCGAGACCTGGCTGATCTGCGCGAGCTGGCTGACCATCTGCGATGAATCCATCGGCTTGGTCGGGTCCTGGTTGCGCATCTGCTGCACCAGCAGGCTCAGGAAGTCGGCCTGGCCCAGGGTTTTCTCCTTGCCCAGGCTGGCTGCCTTCGCCGCGCTGGCGGCATTGCCGATCGCCATGTCGCTCATGCGTGGTTCCTCGTGGCGGAGTGAAGGTGATTCATGTGCTGGCGCCTCACTTGCCCAGGTCCAGGGTCTTCTGCAGCAGCTGGCGCGCCGAGTTCATCACCTCGACGTTGTTCTGGTAGGAGCGCGAAGCGGAAATCATGTTGACCAGCTCGTCGACCGGATTGACGTTGCTCGCATAGACGTAGCCGTCGGCATCGGCCAGCGGGTTGCCCGGTTCGTAGCGGCGGGGAATCGCCGCCTGGCTCTCGGTGACGCCGAGCACCTGCACGCCGTCGCCGGGCGCGTTCGGATCGCCGGCGCCCTGCTGGTTGCGGACAGTCGCGAACAGCGGCTCGCGCGAGCGGTAGGCGGCTTCGGGCGAACTGGCCACGCTGTCGGCATTGGCCAGGTTGCTGGCCACCGTGTTGAGGCGGGTCGATTGCGCGGCCATGCCGGAGCCGGCCACGCTGAAGATGGAGAACATCGACATCAGCCCTGGCCTCCGTTGATCGCCATCCGCAACATGCGGATCTGCGCGGTGATGAACGACAGGCTGGCCTGGTAATGCACGCCGTTGGCGGCGAACGCGGCCTGCTCCACCTGCGCATCGACGGTGTTGCCGTCCATGCTGGGCTGGGTCGGCACGCGGTAGGCGAGCGCCTCGGCGCTGCGCCCGGCCCCGGCGATCTGGCCCGGCGCATCGGTTTCCAGCGCCACGCCGTTCGCCGCGTCGCTGGCCGTGGCCAGCACCTTGCGGAAATCCACGTCGCGCGCCAGGTATCCGGGCGTGTCGGCGTTGGCCAGGTTGTTGGCCAGCACTTCGGTACGGCGCTGCCACAGGTCGAGCGCCTGGGTATGGATGCCGAACAGATTGGGGGTGGACGGGTTCATTGTTTCGCTCCGCATGCACTGCTGCACGGAAGCGAAAGGCAAATTGCATGCCACGGGCCGGGAAGCCTTGCGGCAGCTCGAATTCCGCGCATGTCGCGCGGCGCCGTCAGGCAGATGCCGCGGCGAAAGACGGTTTGTTGACGCGGCCCCGGCGCCGCGCGCCCGGCGTCAGCCGGTTGCCGCCTGCGGCGCGGCGACGGGTTCGGGCAGCAACTCCATCACCGCCTGCGCCAGCTGGTCGGGGTGGAACTTCGCCACGAAGCGGTCGGCCTTGACCTCCTTCACCATGCCCTCGTTGAACATGCCGCTGAGCGAGCTGTGCAACAGCACCTTGATCCGGCGCAGTGTCGGCGCCTCGCGGATCGCGCGGGTCAGCGCATAGCCGTCCAGCCGCGGCATCTCGATGTCCGACACCACCAGTTCGATCGCCTGCGCCGGGTCGCCCGCGGCCAGCTCCAGCAGCCGCTCCAGCGCCTCGCGCCCGTCCTTGGCCACCACGCAATCGGTGCCCAGTTGCTTGAACAGGTTGACCAGCCGCCGCCGCGCGATGCCCGAATCGTCCACCACCATCACCCGCCGCGACGCCAGCGAACGATGGCTGGCCTCGCGCTGCAGCCCCGCCGACAGCTCGGCCGGCGGTGCGTCGATGCTGGCCAGCACGTGCTCCACGTCGACCACCGCCAGCAGCGCGCCATCGACCCGGGTCACCGCGTTCACCCGCGAACCGAACCCCAGCGCACTGGCCGGCGCTGCCATCGCGTCGCCCGCGCAATGCACCATGCGCTGCAGGTCGGCCACCAGGAAACCCTGCACCGAGCGGTTGAACTCGGTCACCATCAGGTGCGCCGATTCCACCTCGCGCAGCGGCGCGTAACCCAGCGCGGCAGCCAGATCGATCACCGGAATGGTCTGCCCGCGGTAATCGCAGCTGCCCGCGATCAACTCGTGCACGCCGTGCAGGCGCTCCATCGGCGGTCGGCGCAGCACCTCGCGCACCTTGAACACGTTGATGCCGAACAACTGCTGGTCGCCCAGCCGGAACAACAGCATCGCCACCCGGTTGTGCCCGGCCAGCCGCGTGTGCTGCTCCACTTTCTCCAGCAATGTGCCGGCCATGCGGCCTCCATCGGCAAGCGCGGCCGCCACGCGACCGTCTGCTGCGCTATCGGCCGGGCATGCTCCGCCTTTAGCCGGCAAAGCCCGCCGCCAGTGGTGGGGTGATCACATCGCCGCACCCACTGGCATGCGGATTGCTTGCTCAAGCTTCGACACCTGTGGCCGATGCAGCAGCCATTCCATTCCTTTGCGAGTCGACGCCAGCACCATGAGCTTTCTTCTCAAACAGCACATTGCCGCCCTGGTGAAAGCCGCCGCCCAGGGGGACGACGCCGAGGTCGCCGTGCTGCGACACCGCCACCCGCGCACCGCCGCGGTACTGGCGCCGCTGCTGGCGCGCGCCGCCAGCCGGCCGCCGTCGGCAGTGGCGCTGCAGACCATGGAACAGCAAGGCCTCGTGCTCGGCGCCGCACAACAACTGGCGCGCGAGCAGACCGCACTGGACCAGGCCGCCGCCGAAAGCCGCGCCAGCGTCGATCGCTTGACGGATGGCAGCGCCGGGATCTCGACGGCCCTGCAGCAGTTGGGCGCCGACCTGGAGCAGGCCAGCCACGCCGGCAGCGTCGGCGCCGACGGCGTCAGCGAGCTGGACGGCCAGCTGCGCCTGCTGCGCAGCGCGCTCAGCGCAATGAACCGCAACCAGAGCAAGCTGGCCGAACAGGTCGCGCAGATACGCAAGCTGACCGGCGCCGTGCAGGAGATCGCCCATCAGACCAACCTGGTGGCGCTGAACGCCGCCATCGAGGCGGCCCGCGCCGGCGAGGCCGGGCGCGGCTTCGCGGTGGTGGCCGACGAGGTCAAGCAGCTGGCCGAGAAAACCGCGCTGACCACCACTGAAATCGAGACCGTCACCGTCTCCATCGGCGATTTCTCGCTGCAGCTCGATGGCGACGTCAACCACGGCCTGCAGCAGCTCAAGCGCGCCCAGGTCGGCGTGAGCCAGTGCAGCAACCAGCTGGGCGAAGGCAGCGCCACCCTGCGTACCGCCAGCGAACGCGTCCGCAAGCTGCAACAGGGTCACGACGCGCAACACGCGCGCGCCACCACCGCGCAGGCGGCACTGGGCGCTTCGCAGCGACGCAGCAGCGAGGCGCGGCGCCAATCCGAATCGCTCCATCGCGCTGCCCTGCTGGCGCATCGCCTGGGCCTGGACTGGCTGGAAGGCGAAAGCGGCAACGACCCGGCCAGCCTCAGCCTGACCGTGCGCGAAGCGGCCATGAACCTGCGCCAGGCGATGAGCCTGGCCCTGCTCGAACCGGCCGCGCTGGACCGGCGCTGGTTCGACACCCACGCCCTGGTCAGCGGCGTGCAGCGGCTCGCCCGGCTGCGTCGCGGCAGCGACAACGGCGCCGCGCTCGGCGATGCCGGCACCCAACTGGGCGAACAGGGCCAGCGCTTCATCACCTTGCTCGGCGCCGGGCAACTCGACCAGGCCGGCGCCGTGGCACGCGAACTCGAAGCGGGCCAGGACGCCCTGCTGGCCCAGCTCGACGCCCTGCTGGCCGACGCATGACCCTGCGCGCCGCCCTCGCCGCCGTCGGGTTGGTCGCGTTGCTGGGCAGCGCCACCGCGCATGCCGCTGCCACGCAGTCGCTCGACAGCGTGCGCGCGGCAGCCGAACAGGCGATGCAAGATCGTTACAGCCGACCCGGCAGCCGCGTCGTGGTCAGCACCGAGCCGCTGGACACGCGCCTGCAACTGGACGCATGCAGCGAGCCGCTGCGCGCGCTCGTTTCCGAACAGGCACAGCCGCGCTCGCGCATGACCGTGCCGGTGCAGTGCCCGCAGCCCGGCGGCTGGATCGTGCGCGTGCCGATCCAGTTGCGGGTGTTTCGCCAGGTGCTGGTAAGCAGCCGCGCGCTGCTGCGCGGCGACGGCATCGGCGCCGCCGACGTGCACGTCGAGGAACGCGACGTGACCCGCCTCGGCTACGGCTACCTGGACAACCTCGAGCAGATCGCCGGCCGCACGCTTTCGCGCGCACTGGCGCGCGGCAGCGTGCTCAGTCCCGGCAGCCTGGGCGGGCGACGCATGGTGCGAGCGGGCGACCACGTGCAGGTGCTGGCGCAGCTCGAAGGCATCTCGGTGCGCGCCGAAGGCGTGGCGCTGGGCAGCGGCGACAACGGCGCCCGCCTGCGCGTGCGCAACGCGGCATCGGGGCGGGTGATCGACGCCATGGTCAGCGCGCCGGGCGTGGTGGTGGCCCTGCCATGAAACCGACACCCCTCATTCGAACCATGAAAATCAGTCACTTGCGCCACGGCGCGAGCGACGGTCGCGGCCCGGTCGATTTTTCGACGGGCTGCTAAAGTTTTCCGGACAGCGGCCGATTATCCAGTCACAGGGCACACTCCAGCGGGACGGGTTCAATGAACACGACGATTACCAACAACGGTTTGCCGAAGCTGCCGCAGGCCGGCAGCGGCACGGGCAGCGGCACCTCGGCCAATGCAGCCGCCGCGCCGGAGGCTTCGGTCGCGGCGCCACGCAACGCCGATCAGCTCAAGCTGACCGATTCGGCGCGGGCACTGCAGGAGGTCGCCCGGCTGGGCGACGCCTCGCCGATCGACGCCAAACGCGTCGAACAGGTGCGCCAGGCCATCGCCGACGGCAGCTACAAGATCGACGCCGGCAAGATCGCCGAACGCCTGCTGGCGATGGATCAGCAACTCGGCGGCACGGACAAGGCATGAGGCAGCCGCTGCAGCACGAACTGAACGATGCGCTCGCGTCCGTTCTGGACGAGATGCAGCAGCGTGCCGAGCAGTTGCAGACCACGCTGGAAGCCGAGCGTGCCGCGCTGGACATCGCCGACGCGGCAGCGCTGGACGCGGCGGGCAACCGCAAGCAGGCGCTGATGCAGCAACTGGAGCAACTCGACGCCGACCGTCGGCTGCTGCAGCGCCAGCAGCCGGTCAGCGACGCATCGCGCGAATCGCGCTGGGCGCAGATCCTGCAGGTGCTGCGCCACTGCCACGCGCTGAACCTGCGCAACGGCAGCCTGGTCAACCAGCGGCTGGCCCAGTTGCGCCAGGCGCTGGCCATCCTCACCGGCCACGCCGGCGAAGGCGAACTCTATGGCAGCGGCGGCGAACTGCACGGCAGCCTGCGCTCCAAATCGCTGGCCGCCGCATGAACGCGACATCCCACCCCTTCGCTGCCACCTGTCCCCGCAGGCGACACCCCCACTGACCACACGGCCGGCGCCGGCTGGCCCCGCACCGATGCGATGACCGACCATGAGCAATCTCCACGCCTCCCCCGTCGCCTCCCCGAAACACGCCAGCGCCACCGAACAGCCCCCCGCCTCGGCACTCGTTCCGCTGGCCACGCCGCTGCCGGTGCTGCGCACGCCGATGCTCGACCGCGAGCGCAACCTGTTCGCCTATGAAATCGTCTTCCACTGCGAGCCGGGTGACGAGCAGAACCTGCTGCGCAGCGTGCTCTCCACCATCACCGACGGCGCGCTGACCCGGCTGGTGCGCGGCAACCGCGCCTTCCTCAACCTGCCAGCCGAACTGCTGCCCGAAGACTCCGACGTGCTGCTGCACCAACCGCGCCTTGGCGTGGTGCTGCAACCTTCGGTGGCCGACGACGCGGCGCTGATGAAGCGCCTGCAGCAGATGGCCGAACGCGGCTGCCAGCTGCTGCTGGAAGCCGGCGACATCGACCCGGAAAGCAGCCGCCAGCTGCAGGCGCTGCTGCAGATCGTGCAACTGGTGCGGCTGGACGCCAGCCGGCTGACGCCGGAGACGCTGAAGGAGCGCACCGACTACCTGTTCGCCCGCGGCATCCGCGTGGTCATCGGCCAGGTCAACGACCACCCCACCTACGAGCGCTGCCTGGAGCTGCAGGTGCAGGCGATCCAGGGACGGTTCCTGCTGATCCCGCAGCCCGTCGCCGTGCCGGTGCTTACCGCCAACCGCATGAGCATCCTGCGGCTGATGGGCGCGCTGCAGGAAAAGAACCCCGGGCCGGTGGAACTGGGCAACATCATCCGCGACGACGCCGTGCTGAGCTACAAGCTGCTCAGCTGCGTGAACTCCGCCTATTTCGCCCTGCCGCGCCAGTTGAAGTCGGTGCAGCAGGCGGCGATCTTCTTCGGCGTCACGCGCATGCGCAACTGGATCGAGACGATGTCCCTGTGCGGCATGGACGACCACCCGCCCGAGCTGCTGCGCGCGGCGCTGATCCGTGCGCACATGTGCGAGAAATTCGCCGCCGGCAACTCGGCCATCTCGCCCGAAACCGCCTTCACCGTGGGCCTGTTCTCGCTGCTGGACACGCTGATGTGCGCACCGATGGATTTCCTGCTCAGCCATTTGCGGCTGGTGCCGGAAGTCAGCGACGCGCTGACCGACCGCAGCGGTCCGTACGGCACCCTGCTCAAGCAGATCATCGCCTGGGAAGCCGGCGAAATGACCAGCGGCATGGCCACGCCCCAGCGCATCATGAGCATGGCCTCGATCTACCTGGGCGCCACGCAGTGGGCCGACCAGGTGTTCGCCTCCGCCAACGGCAAGCAGGCCGCCTGACCGCACACCGGGCCACCGCCGGGGGCTTGTCACACACCCCCGCGCGACAAGCCCGCGCCCATCGCCGATAATGCGCACTCGTCGCGAATGCGCCGCGTCGGCCACTCCGCTTGCCGCAGATCAGCGACCCGACCCCGCGCGCATCGCACACTCCCCCGCCGTACCCGCGCGCTTTTCGCGCGGGCGCACAGGAATGAACCGATGAGCCGCACCATCCACTGCAGCAAGCTCCACGTCGACGCCGAAGGGCTCGACTTCGCACCCTGGCCCGGCCCCCTCGGCCAGCGCATCTATGCCGAGATCTCCAAGCCCGCGTGGCAGCAATGGCTGGCCCACCAGACCACCCTGATCAACGAATACCGGCTCAACCCGCTCGACGCGAAATCGCGCCAGTACCTGGGCGAGCAGATGGAGAAATTCCTGTTCGGCGGCGACGTCGACCATGCCGCCGGCTTCACCCCGCCGCCCTCCGCATCTTGACGATTCCGCACACTTTCGGTCTAATGCACGGCTCCACGCATCAACGGCAACCCACCCGGTTGTGCTTGATCGCCAGGTTCCCGGCCGGGTAGCTCAGTTGGTAGAGCAGGGGATTGAAAATCCCCGTGTCGGCGGTTCGATTCCGTCCCCGGCCACCATGATCCAAGGGCTTGCAGCAATGCAGGCCCTTTTCGTTTTTGTCGGCACGCCGGTTGTTGTTCGCCCGCGGGTGCGCAGCACGCCGCACGGCGGTGAACCGCGCCCGGCCACACCGTCCCGCGTCCCCTCTCTCCGGCACCTGGGCAATCGGGCAATGCCTGCCCATGTCCGGCAGATATCCGGTCGATCCGCCTCGTGTCATCGACGCGCCGCCGTTGCCCGCGAGTGCGACCCGTCGTGGCCTCTGCCGGGTGGCGGGAGGACTTCATCCGGCGACGCTCGACTTGTGACGCAGTTCTCATTTGGCACGGTTTCTGCTGCTGGCTTCAGTGAACCACCCCGGTTCCGTCATCGAGAAGCAGCCATGGACGAAGTCATCGATCGCACCGCGCCGAACTCGCCGGAAGAGCTGGCGATCCATTTCTTGCTGCGCCACGCTGCGTGCCGCATGGCATTGACCGAGCAGGCCGGCGAGGAAGCGCTGCTGCAGGCTTTGCAGGATGCCCGCCCCGGCCAGCCGCAGCCGACGCCCGTTGGCGAACCCGTGCCTGGCGTCGTCGCAGCCGCGGCCGAGGTGACGAAGGACGACAGCTGCGCCGCCCGTTTTTCCCGGGCATATGCCGCGGCACGTCACCGCAGCCTGTCCGCCGGCACGAGCCGGGGCACGCGCAGCGCCGCCTGAAGGCGCGAGCCGTCGGCGCGGTGGCCATGCGAAAATACGCGAACCACGCCCCGACAAGTGTCCCGATGACCTCCTCGAAATACGACTTCCGCCAGTTCCAGGAAGAACTCGCCCAACTCGAACGCAAGACCCCCGCCCCCGCCCCCACACCGGCCAAACCGCTGGGCAAGAAAGCCGCCGCCGCGCAGCGCCTGTCGGTGGCGCGCGAGGAGTTCCTGGCCCTGCGCAAACGCCACGGGCTCAGCGTGGCCGACGTGGTGGCCTTTTTCCCCGAGGAAGAAGGCATCGCCTACCTGCAGGAACTGATCGTCGCCGCGCAAGCCAAGCCGCGCCGCCGGAGCAAGCCGAAGCCGTAAGGCAAGCAACCTGGATCAGGGTTCGGCGGCAGGACAGCCGGCGGGCGATGCCCGCCCTGCGCCGTCGGCTCTGCCGACACCGTTCACCCTGAGCGTAGCCGCGCAGCGGCGGAGTCGAAGGGTGGGGCTGGTGCGCGGCTTCGACTTCGCGCCTGCGGCGCTACGCCCAGCCTGAACGGTGCAGGTGCGGTAGTGCTTCAAACCGCACGGCGCGCACTGCCCGCCTTGCACGATCGAGTCGACACTGCAAAAACTACCTGGCCGCGGGCGGTGGTGCAGCAGGCGTGAGCGTCACGTCGCCGAACCACGCCTGCACGTGACCGCCGGTGTTGTCGGTGTCGGCGGAGAGTGCGATGCCGGTGATGCGCGGCGCGGGGCGGCCGAATGCGGCGAGGTAATCGGCGGCGAGATTGCGATCCTGCACTTGCCACTGGCCGGCGCGCGTGTTGCCGCTTTGCAGGACGATGGTGCGTATCTGCGGCGAGTACGGGCTGGGGGCGATGGTGCCGATCGGGTGGCGGTTGTCCCACACGTAGCAAAGCGCCGCGGTGGGCATCGCGTGGCCCAGGGTGCGGCGGGCCAGTTTCAATTTCATGCGCTGCAGCCAGGACAGGCTGGACAGCGGCACGTCGAAGAACACGTAGACGCGCGCGGCAAAATCGTCACCCTTCTTCTTCGACATGTCCGCCGCCGCCACGCTGTGGTCGACCTTCCAGCGCCAGTTGAGCGTGGTGGCGGCCGGCAGATCCAGCGCATGCGCGATGGCGCCGGCGGCGTGATCGGCGTCGATGCGAAACACGCTGTCGGTGCCGTCGCGCACGATCGCCATCGGCGCCATCGGACGGTGCCGCGACATGGCGTACGCCTTCCAGCCGCCGGGCAGCGCGTTGCCCGGCACGGCGCCGGAGAAGCGCAGCGTGACCGGCGTCGCCGCCCACGCGACGGGCACAAGTACAAGCACAAGCAGCATCGCCCATCGTGACCTGCGCAGGCCATGTGCGCGACGACGCGTGAGGCGTCCAGCCAGCCAGCGCGTCGCGGAGCGTTTCGTCATGACCAAGCACCGGTGGGAAGCGTGCGGGGAGCATACCGATGCGGCGTGCCGTGGGCGTGAATGACGCAGCGCGCAAGCCCGCCGATATGCATCGTGCGCTGCCGCATCCGCAGCGCCGCGAAAAAAAATATCGCGCGCGAGGCGCGACAGTTGCGTCAAACCCCTAAAATTTCGCTACATTGTGCGGGCCGCAAGGCCTCCGAGCCCAGAAAGCCGGGGTTTCCTACTATCGAGATCAACTAATGGCTACCAAAACCACTGCCAAGAAAGCTCCCGCCAAGGCTGCCAAGCCTGCCGCCGCCAAGTCCGCCGCGCCGGTCAAGCCGCTGGGCGAGAGCCTGTCGAAGTCCGGGCTGATTGCCCACATCGCCGCGCAGGCCAACGTCGAGGCGAAGGCGGTCAAGGCCGTGTTCGCCGGCCTGGAGTCGGCCGTGCTCGCCTCGGTGCACAAGAAGGGCGTGGGCCAGTTCACCCTGCCCGGCCTGTTCAAGATCAACGCCGTGAAGGTTGCCGCCAAGCCGAAGCGCAAGGGCAAGAACCCGTTCACCGGCGAAGAGCAGGTGTTTGCCGCCAAGCCCGCCACGGTGAAGGTGAAGGTGCGCCCGCTGAAGAAGCTGAAGGACGCCGCGCTCTGATGTGCGCACGTTGATCAACCCTGCGTTGATCAATACCGTCTGATCCACCCGCGCGCCGCCGTCCGGCACTCCACCGGGCGGCGGCGTCGCGTTTGCGGTGCGGCGCCTCACGTTGCTGAACCGTTGGCGGGGATTCACGCCCGCATTCACCGCATGTTTTCGTCGGGCACCCAAGACTCGGAGCTTTCCGCAAGCAACGAGGTGCGCCATGAAACCGACGATCCCCTCCCTGGCCCTGGCCCTGGCCCTGGCCCTGGCCCTGAGCATCGGCGCGCTGTCGCTCGGCGTTTTCCAGAGCGCGCTCGCGCAGCAGGCGCTGACCGAAGCGCAGGTGCGCGCCCGACTCACCGCCCAGGGCTACACCGACGTGCACGACCTCAAGTTCAAGGACGGCATGTGGAAGGCCGAGGCGGACAGCGCCGACGGCAACGACCTGGACGTGCGCGTCGACGCGAGCACCGGCCAGATCTACCCCGATGCGCAAGTCTCCACGCTGAGCAAGCACGACGTGGAAGCGGCGCTGTCGACCCAAGGCTACACCGACGTGCACGACGTGGATTACGACGACGGCATCTGGAAGGCCAAAGCCGACAACCCCGCCGGCAAGAAGGTCAAGCTGCGCATCGACGCGCACAGCGGCAAGGTGATCGGCATCGACTGAGCACAGCCGGCGCCGCGGGCATCCGCCGGGACATGGACCGGTACCGGCTTGTTGACCAGGGCAACGCTGATCAAGTATCGCCGCCGTCATGATGACTGGAAGGCCCGCAGGCGATGCCGCGCGGCGCCGGCAAGACTGGCCGTCTTGCCAAGCCGCGCGGCATCGCCTGCGGGCCTTCCAGTCATCACCTCATCATTTCAGATTCAACACGTTGAGGCCCACCCTCTCTGTCCGCATGCCTTCGGTCCGCCGCCTCGACAGACGGCCAGTCTGCCTTCGCCGACGGCCCTGTGGTCTGCGAACTTAAGAGGGTGGGTGACGGTGGTGATACTTGATCAGCGTTGCCCTAGTATCGGGCTTCCCTCCCCCACGTGATGGATTGCCCGTGAAGCGATTGATTCTCTCTGCGCTCATCATCGGCGCCTGTGCCGGCGCACAGGCTGCCGATGTCCCCACCTTCAGCACGCAGCGACTTTCCGACGAGGTCAAGACGCTGAGCTCTGATGCCTTCGAGGGCCGCGGTCCGGCCACGCCGGCGGAGACGCGCACGATCGACTACGTGGTCGAGCAGATGAAGGCCGCCGGCCTGCAGCCGGGCGGCGACCTCAAGGACGGCAAGCGGCTGTGGACGCAGGCCGTGCCGCTGCTGCGCAGCGAGATCATCGGCAAGCCTTCGCTCAGCCTGACCCTGGGCGACAAGAGCGAGCCGCTCACCCAGGGCGAGCAGATCGCCATCCGCGCCCCGATGAACGGCGCCAGCGCGGTCGACATCAGTCATGCGCCGCTGGTCTTCGTCGGCTACGGCGTCAAGGCGCCGGAGCGCAACTGGGACGACTTCAAGGGCGTCGACCTGCACGGCAAGATCGCCGTGGTGCTGGTCAACGATCCGGATTTCGAAACCGGCAAGGGTGACTTCGGCGGTAAAGCCATGACCTACTACGGCCGCTGGACCTACAAGTACGAGGAAGCCGCGCGGCAAGGCGCGCTGGGCCTGCTGGTGATCCACGAGACCGCACCGGCCTCCTACGGCTGGGCCACGGTGAAGAACTCCAACACCAACACCATGTTCGACATCGTGCGCGACAAGCCGGGCGACTCGCACGTGCCGCTGGAAGGCTGGATTCAGCGCGACCTGGCAATGCAGCTGTTCAAGCACGCGGGGCTGGATTTCGACAGCGCCAAGAAGCTCGCGCAGACGCGCGCGTTCAAGCCGATCGCGCTGAAGGGCGAAAGCCTGTCGGCCAGCTTCAAGGTCGACAAGAGCGTGATCACCTCGCACAACATCGTCGGCCGCGTGATCGGCTCCAGGCACCCCGACCAGACCGTGATCTACAGCGCGCACTGGGATCACCTGGGCATCGGCCAGCCCGATGCCACCGGCGACCGCATCTACAACGGCGCGGTGGACAACGCCACCGGCACCGCGGCGCTGATCGAGATGGGCCGCGCCTTCGCGCACGCGCCGCAACCGGAGCGCAGCGTGGTGTTCCTCAACGTCACCGCCGAGGAAAAGGGCCTGCTCGGCTCGGAGTACTACGCCAGCCACCCGCTGTACCCGCTGGCCACCACCGCCGGCGTGATCAACATGGACGCGCTCGACCCGCACGGCCCCACCCGCAACTTCACCATCTCCGGCAATGCCAAGCTCGGCCTGCTGGACGACCTGATCGCCGACGCGAAACAGTTCCACATGGTCTACACCCCGGACTCGCATCCGGAAGCGGGCTACTTCTTCCGTTCCGATCACTTCTCCTTCGCCAAGCGCGGCGTGCCGGCGGTGTCGTTCGGCTCGGGCAATGACCGCATCGACGGCGGCGTGAAAGCCGGCGAGGCCGCGGGCAGGGAGTACACCGCGAAGCATTACCACCAGCCGTCCGACGAATGGCAGGCGAGCTGGCCGTTCACCGGCATGGCGCGCGACCTGCAACTGCTCTACACCGTCGGCAGCCAACTGGCGAACTCGGACCAGTGGCCGGGCTGGAGCAAGGACTCGGAGTTCCGCGCCGCACGCGAGGCCACGGCGGATCAGCGCAAGTAAGCGCCTTTACCCAACGCCGCGCCGGTCGCCGGCGCGGCGTTGTCGTGTCCGCCACCGCAGGAGCCCGCTCGCGCGCCATGCTCTTGCGGCGAGATTCGGCATGTGAAAGGCATTGCCCGCGAGCGGGCTCCTGCGCGGGGCGTGCGGCCGGTCAGGAAAGCCGCGCGAACCACGCCCCATGGCCGGGCAGGTGCAGGGCGCCACCGTGCATCGTGCCGGCTTGCAGGCCATGGCCGTCGATCGCTGACGGCTTGCCGGGCAGCGGCGGCAATGTCACCTCGCACGCCGACGCGCCAAGGTTGAACACCACCAGCACCGTGTCGCCCTGCAGCCGGCGCAGGAAGGCCAGCACCGGTTCGGGCGCATCGAGGAATTCGATGTCGCCCCAGCGCAGCGCCGGGTGTGCCTGGCGCCAGCGCATGAAGGTGCGGAAGCCGTTGAGCACGGACTGCGGGTTGCCCTGCTGTTGCGCCACGGCGCGGGCGCGATGTTCCTCGGGCACGGGCAGCCACGGCATGCCATGGCTGAAACCGGCTTGCGCGTCCTCGTCGCTCCACGGCATCGGCGTGCGGCAGCCGTCGCGGCCCTTGAACTGCGGCCAGAACGCGATGCCGTACGGATCGCGCAACGATTCGTAGGGCACGTCCGCCTCGGTAAGGCCCAGTTCCTCGCCCTGGTAGATGCACACCGAGCCGCGCAGCGAGCAGACCATTGCGGTGAACAGGTTGGCCAGCTGCGCCGAGGCATCGCCGTTGCCCCAGCGGCTGAGCACGCGTTCCACGTCGTGGTTGGAGATCGCCCAGCACGGCCAGCCCTCGGTCATCTGCGCCTCCAGCTGGCGCACCGTGCCGCGGATGTGCGCCGCGCTGAAATCCTCGGTGAGCAACTCGAAGCTGTAGCCCATGTGCAGCCGGCCGTGCATGGTGTACTCGGCCATCGTCGCCAGCGAATCCTCCGAGGAGATCTCGCCCAGCGCCGCCACGTCGGCATAGCCGTCCATCAGCGCACGCAGCTCGGCGAGGAAGCCCAGGTTCTCCGGCTGCGTGTTGTTGTAGTAGTGGTACTGGAACGCGTACGGATTGGCCGGGCTGAAGCCGCGGCCCACGCGCTGCTCGCTTGGCTTGGGCGGGTTGTCGCGCAGCTGGCGGTCGTGGAAGCAGAAGTTGATCGCGTCCAGGCGGATGCCGTCCACGCCCTTGTCCAGCCAGAAACGCACATTGTCCAGCGTGGCCGCGCGCACATCGGGGTGGTGGAAGTTCAGGTCCGGCTGCGAGGCGAGGAAGTTGTGCAGGTAGTACTGGCCGCGGCGCGGCTCCCACTGCCATGCACTGCCGCCGAACAGCGACAGCCAGTTGTTCGGCGGCGTGCCGTCGGGCCGGGCGTCGGCCCACACGTACCAGTCGGCCTTCGGGTTGTCGCGGCTCTGCCGGCTTTCGCGGAACCATGCGTGCTCGGCCGAGGTATGGCTGAGCACCTGGTCGATCATCACCTTCAACCCCAGCCCGTGCGCCTTGTGCAGCAGGCGGTCGAAATCCTCCAGCGTGCCGAACAGCGGATCGACCTCGCGGTAATCGGCGATGTCGTAGCCGAAATCCGCCATCGGCGACTTGAAGAACGGCGCCACCCAGATCGCGTCCACGCCAAGCTCGGCCACGTAGTCGAGCCGCTCGACGATGCCGGGCAGATCTCCCACCCCGTCCCCGTCGGTGTCGAGAAAGCTGCGCGGGTAGATCTGGTAGATGATGGCGCCACGCCACCACGGGGCATTGCTCATTCGCCTGTCCATGCCGTTGCCACCCGGGGCTGCAGGACACGCCGCGTGGCGAACCTGTCGGGGTTGGCGAGCAGCTTAGCGGCTGCAGACAGGCCTGCCGCGATCGTGCATACGTATTCATGGATCGCCGCTGCCGCTACGCAGCATCAGTGGCTACCACGGCGTTTGGACGTCCAAACGAACAGCGGCCGGAACCGGCGCACGCCGCGCCGCGCCTGCATTCGCGCCGCTCCGGCATCGACGCGCAGCGGCCGGCGCAGACATGCCGCTTCGACAGGCCGCGACGCCCCGGGCGAGGCCTTGCGACGCGGCGCAGCAGAATGAATACGTATGCATGAACGGCTCGCTCCGACGCAGCCGTCCTAACATCGGCCTCACGGAGTCGACCGCCGCATGTTCGACGGCAGCGGCCCGCGAGTTCCGAACAGACCATCACGATCGTCACAAGACCTGCAGTACTTACCCTGGGAGGGGACAACGGTGATACTCAAACACAACGTGCTTGCCTTGGCGCTGGCATCGGTCGGTTTCTGCGCCATCTCGGCAACACACGCGGCGACGCCGCAGATCGGCAGCACCGACCAAGCGAGCAGCGAAGATACAACGACCCAAGGCGCCGCCACCTCCACTGCCAAGGCCAAGGCAAAGGCGAAAGAGGACGCTCGCGTCAAGAACCTGCAGGCGATCACCGTGACCGGCTTCAGCCGCAGCGTTGAATCGTCGATCGACATCAAGCGTGACGCCGACACGATCCAGGACGTGATCACAGCCGCAGATATCGGTGGCTTGCCGGACGTCTCCATCTCGGATGCGCTGACCCGGCTTCCCGGCGTCTCCGCCGAACGCATCAACGGCGAGTCCAGCGCGATTGACATCCGCGGCCTCTCCGGCGATTTCATCGAAACCACGCTGGATGGCCGCGAACAGGCCGCCACCAGTGGCAGCCGCGTCACCGAGTTCGACCAGTATCCGGCAGAACTGATCAGCCAGGCAGCGGTGTACAAATCGCCGAAGGCTTCGCTGATCGAAGGCGGCGTGGCCGGCACGGTGGCGATGGATACCGCCAACCCACTGCAGAACGCAAAGCAGTATTCCGGCGTGCTCAACATGCGCGGAAGCTACAACGACCGTGCCAACGAAACAGTCGGAGCCAACTCCAACGGCTACCGCGTCAGCGTCTCCTTCCAAGGCAAGTTCCTCAACGACACCCTGGGCGTCGCCGCTGGCTTCGCCTCGCTGTACCAGCCACACGTGGCGGACCAGTTCAACGGCCTGGCCTACAACGGCCAGAAGGATCTGAACGGCGATGGCCAGAACGAATACACCAGCGAAGGATTCGAACTGCAGCAGAACGGCGGCATGCTTCGCCGCAACGGCTACATGGGCGTGATGCAATGGAAACCCAGCGATGGCTTCGAATTGAAGGCCGATGGTTTCTACTCACAGTTCACCAACAATTCCTCAGGCCGCGGCTTCCGTGTCAAGACATTGTCCGACGGCATCATCACCAATCCGACCGTGCTCGCCAACGGCGCCATGGTCGGCGGCACCGTCAGCAGCAATCCCAGCGATCCATACTTCACCGTGCAGACCACCAGTGACGACAACACACTGAAGACCAGTGTGTTGTCCGGCGGCCTCAATGCGAAGTGGACGTTTGGCGGATGGACGATTGCCTCGGATGTCGGGTATTCACGCGCCAAGAGCGACTTCAACAACGGCGTCACCTGGGGCCTGCTCTACGACGAGATGAGTTCGGCGCACCCGAACCCTGCCATCAACCAAGTGGTCAACTACCAACTGAGCGGCCTCAATCCGGCCATAGTGAACTTCAACCAGGATTACACCGACCTCGGCCGTATGGGTCTCGGCAAGGCCGGCGTGTACCCATACATCTACAAGGACGAGAGCAAGTCGTTCAAGACCGATGTGCGCTACGACTTTGTCGACAATACCCTCTTGTCAGCGATCGAAGGCGGCGTGCGCTACGCACGACGCACCTATCACACCGACCGCAGCGCGTTCGAGTACGGCAACGACTTCGGTCAGTACGCAGCAGGCCAGGAGCCGCTGGTGTTGAGCCCGAGCAACGCGCAGAAGGTCTGCTTCAAGGGCAACCTGTCCGGCTTTCCGTGCTTCTTGTCGATCAACACGCTTGCCGTGCTGGGTAGCAACGGCGTCACACCCACGCCGGTGAAGAGCTGGCAGAACAACTGGACAATGATCCAGAGCGCCGAGGTGGATGAGCACATTTCGTCGGGTTACGTCATGGCCGACATTGACACCCATGTCGGCGACCACAGTCTGACCGGCAACGTCGGCGTGCGCATGGTGCACACCTCGCAATACAGCAACGGGCTGCAACAAATCGGCAACGGACAGGGCGAAGCGATCACCGACCAGCTTGGCGTGGTCAGTACGGATTACATCCACGTACGCCGCGGCAAATCGTATACCGACTATCTGCCCTCGTTGAACCTCAACTACCACTTCGACGACAACAACCAGCTGCGCTTCGCCGCGGCCAAAGTGATGTCACGCCCGCCGTTGAACAAGATGCTCACCGGCTCCGGCTCGTGGATCGACGGCAACAAGTACAACATGTGGGGCAACACCAGCCCCTTCCTCGACCCGTTCTACGCCAAGCAGTATGACCTCTCGTTCGAGCACTACATGCCCGACTCTTCGGGCGCGTTCGCCGCGGCGCTGTTCTACAAGCACATCGATTCTTTCATCGAGAACTATACGATCGACCCGTTCGACTTCGCCGCTGCCGGTATCCAGGTCCCGATCAACCCGGCCACCAACCAGCCCTACGAGAATGGCCAATACCAGACCGCGGTGAACAACACCAAGGGCGGCTACGTGCGTGGCGTCGAGCTGAGCTACTCGCAAGTGTTCAAGTTCCTGCCAGGTGCTTGGTCGGGCCTGGGCTTCGCCGGCAGCTACTCGTATTCACAAAGTGCGGTGACCTCCACCTCGAACCTCGGTGGCGCCTCGCAGAAGATCGGCCTGCCTGGCCTGTCGCCGAAGGTGATCAACGGGACGCTGTTCTACGGTCTTGACGGCTTCGACACCCGCATCTCGGTGCGTCATCGCAGCCGCTTCGTTTCCAGCCAGATGGCGATCGATTCGCAGCTGGTGTATTACGCACCGGAGACCGTGGCCGACTTCCAGGCTTCGTATGCGTTCGACAACGGTCTGAGCGTGCTGTTTCAGGTAAACAACCTCACCGACCAGCCAACTCGCACCTACTTCGGCAACCCTCTGCAGACCGGTACGCTGCAGTGGTTCGGCCGCCAGTACTACATGGGCTTCACCTACACGCTGTAAGACCGTGGCCGGGTATCGTGTCCATCGCGGTGCCCGGCCCTTCAGCTTGAGAAGCCACGATATGTTCCGGGAAGCTGTGGCAACAATGTCCGTTCGAATTCCGCGAGGGGAGGAGGGTCGCATTTGACACTCCGGTGTTCGAACCTCGTACTCGCGGCACCCGCGCCCATCGGCAGCATCATTCCCGGTGCAAACCTTGCCCGTTCGCAATGCCAGCATGCCCGACCACGCTCGCTTCTTCGTCGACTACTTCCGCGCCGGCACCTGAAGGGGATCCCGTAATGTTTCGACATACGCGCCTTGCCCTGTCTGCCCTGCTCGCCCTGCTTCTCGCCGGCCCGGTGGCCGCGACCACGAAACCGGAGGCCGCCGAGTCGAAGCCGGCCGCCTCCGGCGTGTGGTACGAAATCTTCGTGCGCAGCTGGGTCGACACCAATGGCGACGGCATCGGCGACTTGAACGGCGTCACCGCGAAACTCGATTACCTGCAATCGCTGGGCGTCAGCGGCATCTGGCTGATGCCGATCAATCCCTCGCCCAGCTACCACGGCTACGACGTCACCGACTACCGCGGCATCAACCCCGAGTACGGCACCCTGGCCGACTTCGACCGCCTGCTGGCCGAGGCGCACAAGCGCGGCATCAGGATCATCATGGACCTGGTCATCAACCACAGCAGCAGCGAGCACCCGTGGTTCAAGGCCGCGCGCGATCCGGCCAGCCCGTACCACGACTGGTACCAGTGGTCGAACAGGCACACCGATCTCGATGCGGTGAGCGCCACCGGCTCGCCTGCGTGGCACGCGCTGGGCAAGCAGCACTACCTCGGCATCTTCGTCGACCAGATGCCGGACCTGAACTTCGACAACCCGGCCGTGCGCAAGGAGATGATCGACATCGGCCGGTTCTGGTTGAAGCGCGGCGTCGACGGCTTCCGCCTCGACGCGGCCCAGCACGTCTATTACGACTTCGAGAACCAGCGCCACGACCCGAAGATCCTGGCGAAGAACCTCGCCTGGTGGAGCGAGTTCCGCCACGGCATCGACAGCGTCGATCCGCAGGCTTATGTCGTGGGCGAAGTCACCCGCGACACCGAGGCCGAGCTGGCGCCGTGGTTCAAGCCGCTCAGCGGCGTGTTCAACTTCCCGCTGGCCGTGCAGCTGATCGAAAGCGCCCGCAGCGGCCACGCCGGCAAGCTGCCCGCCCTGCTCGACGGCACCACGCAGGCCTATCACGCGGTCACCGGCAAATACGGCATGGACGTGCCGTTCCTGTCCAACCACGACCAGGAACGCGTGATGAGCCAGCTGCACGACAACCCGCAGCAGATGCGCATCGCCGCAGCGATGCTGCTGACCCTGCCCGGCGAGCCGTTCATCTACTACGGCGAAGAACTCGGCATGCGCGGCAAGAAGCCCGACCCCGACCTGCGCGAGCCGATGCGCTGGTATCGCGACCCGCAAGGCACCGACCAGACGCACTGGAAGGCTTTCAGTGCCGGCGACGGCCCGGACATCACCGTGCAAGCGCAGCAGGATGATCCGCACTCCCTGCTGACGCGCTATCGCGAACTGATCGGCTGGCGCCGTCACATCGGCGCCTTGCGTGATGGCGCGCTGACCACGCGCGACTTGGGCAACCCGCAATTAATCGCGTGGGAGCTGCGTGATGCGCACGGTGCGGTGCTGGTGGTGCACAACCTGTCCGGCAGCGCGCAAACCATCCGGCTCGCTGCGCACGACCTGCAACGCTATGCCGGCGTGCGCGCCCGTACCGAGGACGCGACTACGCTGGCGCAAGGTGTGCTGCACCTGCCGGCGTACGGCTCGGCGGTGCTGCAAACGGCATCGGCCAGCACCAAGTGAATCGCGAGAACCGCCACCACGGCAGGAGCCCGCTCGCGGGCGATGCTCTGGCTTTGCCGGATCCCGAACCCGCCATCCTGAGCTTGTCGAAGGACCGAATCCCGAATTCCGACCCAAGAGCATCGCGCGCGAGCGGGCTCCTGCGGAAGGGACATGGCTCCCACTCGAACGCAAGCCTGCACCGACCCCACTGCGGAGCCCACTCATGATCCGATCGTCCGCCCTGCTCGCCGGCATCTTCGCCACGATGCTCGCGCTCGCCCCAGCCGTCCCGGCCATGGCCAAGGCACCCACCACCTCCTCGACAACGAGTGAGCGCATCGACATCCCCACCGACACCGGCAGTGTGCGCATCACCCTGCCCGCCGCCAACGTCGTGCACCTGAGCGCGCTCGTCGACGGCAAGTCGCCGGCACGTTCGATGGTGATCGACCCCGCGCTCGCATCCGCGCCGACCGGCGCCGGCGAAGCGACCACGGCGCTCACGCTCGACTCGCCGCAGGTGCGCGTGCGCTACGACCGCGCCGCGCACAGCCTGTCCATCGCCGACGCGCAGGGCCACGTGCTGCTGCACATCGCCAACGTCAGCGCGCTGGCGCACGGCAAGCTCAGCCTCGGCCACGCGGCCGGCGATCCGATGTATGGCGTCAGCGGCTACGACGCCTTCACCAGCGATGTCGGCACCGGCATGCTGCGCCAGGGCAAGCTGGAGGCCAAGGCCGGCGAGCAGGGCTGGGCCGGCGCGCCGCTGGCATGGAGCACCGCCGGCTACGCCGTGCTGGCCGACATCGACGGCGGCCACTTCATGCTGGCGCCCGCCAGCATCGACATCGCCGCACCCGAGGCGACGCCGCTGGGTGTCTACGTGATCGTCGGCGCGCCCAAGGCGATCTTCGCCGCGGTCGCCGACTTGAGCGGCCACACGCCGCTGTTCCCGAAATGGGCGATGGGCTTCACCAACAGCCAGTGGGGCATCGACCAGAAGGAACTCCTGCAGATCGTCGACACCTACCGCGCCAGGCACATCCCGATCGACAACTTCACCCTCGATTTCGACTGGAAGGCCTGGGGCGAGGACAACTACGGCGAGTTCCGCTGGAACCCCGCCAAGTTCCCCGACGGCCCCGGCGGCGCGCTGGCGAAACAGCTGCACGCGCGCGGCATCCAGCTCACCGGCATCATGAAGCCGCGCCTCCATGTCGACACGGTGGAGGGACGTTACGCGACGGAGCACGATTTCTGGGTGCCGGGCGAGAAAGTCAGCGACGACTACTTCTCGCACAAACCGGTGAAGAACATCGACTTCGACGTCCCCGCCGCGCGCACCTGGTTCGCCGAGCTGGCGATGAAGTACGGCTTCGACCAAGGCATCGTCGGCTGGTGGAACGACGAGGCCGACACCACCGGCAGCGACACCGAGTTCATGAACATGCAGCGTGCCTTGTATGAGGCACAGCGCGCGCAGAGCAAGCTGCGCGTGTGGTCGGTCAACCGCAACTTCTGGCTTGGCTCGCAGCGCTACGCCTACGGCCTCTGGTCGGGCGACATCGACACCGGCTTCGCCAGCATGGCCGGCCAGCGCGCGCGCATGCTCAGTGCTATCAACGTCGGCGCCATGCAATGGGGCATGGACGGCGGCGGCTTCAAGGGCCACCCGTCGAACGAGAACTACGCGCGCTGGATCCAGTTCGGCGCGTTCACCCCGATCTTCCGCGTGCACGGCGCGTTCGACGAAAAACGCCAGCCCTGGGTCTACGGCCCCGTCGCCGAGAAAGCCGCCACCGCGGCGATCCGCCTGCGCTACGCGCTGATCCCCTACATCTACAGCTACGAGTACGCCCGCCACGTCGACGGCGTCGGCCTGGTGCGTCCGCTGCTGTTCGACTGGCCGCACGATCCGAAGGTCGCCAACGACGTCGACAGCTGGCTGTTCGGCGATTACCTGCTGGTCTCGCCGGTAGTGCAGCAAGGCCAGACCGAAAAACACATCTACCTGCCCGCCGGCACCTGGCTCGACTGGTTCACCGGCAAGTCCTACGCCGGCGGCCAGACCATTACCCTGGCAGTGGACGCCACCCGCTGGAGCGACATCCCGCTGTTCGTGCGTGAAGGCGCCATCGTCCCGACCCAGGCGGTGCAGGACTACGTCGGCCAGAAACCCGTCACCGAAATCTCGCTCGACGCCTTCCCCACCGACCAGCGCACCAGCTTCGACTACTACGACGACGACGGCAGCACCTACGCCTACGAACACGGCGCGTACTTCCGCCAGTCGCTGTCCCTGCAGCAACACGGCGACACCGTGATCTTCCGGACCGGCAACCCCGAAGGCAGCTTCCACCCCGCCCTGCGCACCTGGCTGCTGAAGATCCACGGCCACGCCGCACAAGCCGTGCAAGTCGACGGCAAGCCGCTGGTCGCACAAGCCGACGCCGCAACCCTGCAACGCACCGACACCGCAGGCTGGGCCACCGGAAAGGATCGCTACGGCCCGGTGACGTGGGTGCGCCTGCCCGCCGGCAAGACAACGACGGTCACGCTGCACGACCGGCGATAAGCGCACAACTTCTCCGGCCACGCCCACGAAGCACGCCCCCGAACGGCCGAAGGACCAGCCAGGCGGGCACCCCGGAACACGACCCATCGAGCTTTGCTTCCGCGGGGACGGCGGCATCTTCGGACCGCCTCGGAACATCCCGACCCCCGTCGCAGCCGCGAACCGACGCGCCGGAACGAAAGGCATACAGTTTCCGCCAGACCAAGCGCAGACTCTGCGCCGCCGTTACACCGTCATGCGTGCTCCGGCAATTCATGCCGGCCCGAAAGTCGCTGACAACAACGGGAGATGCCCACACCCTGCCCCGCCTGCCATGCACGCAAACCCCTGTTCCAACGCGAGAATCGTCTGCTTGTGCGAGCAGGGGCACCGCCGCATACTCTGAGCAACACCCACTTTGTTGGGTCTACTTGGCGGTTAGGCCTCATGGGGAGCATCTCGGTGGGTACCGCATTCTGGATCAAGCGCTTTTTTACCGTTCTCGTTGGCGCGTTCGTCATCATCGGCGCAGCGCAAATGCTCAAAGGCCATGATTTGTCTTACTCCGTGACTCAAGCTGCAATATGGGGCGCCATCACGGCAATCGTGTTCACGGTGGGCAGACTTTATCAATCTCGTAGAGGTCAGCACTGCGCAATCTGCAAGGACACACCAGAAATGCAGCAGGGTGATCGCGGCAGCGATGCCTGACCGTTCGTTCAAGGCGGACGGATTCGCCGCCTCTCAACTCAGCGTTAGGCATAGGGATGCTGTCTGATGAGTACTGAGGCCATATTGGGCATTGGCGTCGCCTTGGTGATCGTGGTCGGCTTCATCGGCAAGCTCATTCCAAAGCGCATGCCGCCCTCCAAGTCCTTCAAGTGTGGTCGCTGCGGTGTACAGGCACTTCACACCAACCGCACTGCAGAGGCATGGCGCAATGGCAAGACAAAATTCTTCTGTCAGTCTTGCCACCACAAGTGGCTCCAGTCGCATTCGCCGCAAGAGCACGAGTCTTATGGTGTACGTGGTTCGTCAGGGCGGGGCTCTGGATGTCTGGGCATCGTGGTGCTGTTTGCGCTAGTTCCAATAGGCACGTGGGCTGTCTGGGCCTATGTCTGACAGCTCGTTCAAGACGGACGGCTTCGCCGCCGCTTAACTCCAGCGTCATCGCACAGGAGAGTTCGCAATGGACACGAAGAGAATCCTTTCTGGCCTCGCCGTGGCGGCTGTATTCGGTCTCGTAGCTGGTGAGCTGATATCCTTGGCCAACTTCACCTTTAATCCCCTTCTGCAATCGATTGTTCTGGGCTTCCTCGCAACCACAATCGGTTCCTTCATAGCGCGTCGGGGTTTTGTCTTTCCCGCGCTCGGCTTGTGGTTCGTGGGCTGGCTTCTCGTCGTCTGTCTCCTCTACTTCATCGCCGCACCGGCTGGTCAGGCGTCTTTCTTGGCTATTGCTCAAATCAACCTGCTCGGCATTGTGTTGTCCGCACTGGCAGTAGTAATTGGTGTATTCGTTGGTCAGGCTCTTGCCAAGCGCGCGCAGCGCAGTGCGCCAGCTATCTAACATTTCATTCGCGGCGGACGGCTTCGCCGCCGCTCAATTCCAGCGTTAGAGCCAATGAAAGCCATCTTGCTCGCCACCATTGCAGCAATTGCGATCCAGCCTTTCGTTCTGTTTGCGTGGTTCCTTTTGCCAGTACTAATAGCTGGCGGCCATGTCTCTCCAAACGAGTTGTTCGGTATCCCTATGTTTGCTGCGGTTCTCGCCGTGCCATTCGTCGTCGTTGTTGGCGTTCCTTCGCTCCTGCTTCTTCGGCACTTCAAGTACCTGTCGTGGTGGTCTCTCGGCACAATTGGTTTGGTTGTCGCTGCGCTCCCGGTAGCCGTCTATGGTTGGTCCGAGTACGCTGGATTTTCGTCGGGAGGTAACTGGTACGGCACACCAGTAGACTTCGTTGTAAACGGTCAAAAGACTTTGTATGGCTGGCTCAGCTACGCACAAAGCGTTGTGTTCTTCGGGTTGCATGGCTTCGCGGGTGCGCTGGCGTTCTTCTTCGTTTGGCGTCGCGCGTTGGGTTCTAACCACCCATTCGGGGCGGACGGCTACGCCGCCGCTCAACCCAAGCGTTAGGGGTCATGTGGAAGATTCTCGCAGCCGCAGTTCTTCTAACCGGACTCGTCGGTTGCGGGACCTTGCGTGATCACCAAATGAACCGTTCGATGGTTCGCTCGCGCGAGGCGGCATTGGCCAAGATCGACCCTGAAGAATGTCGGGCTAAAAATTCATTCAAGCCGAAGCCGCTTCGCGGCTCGGCTCAATTCAGGCGTTGGCCGGCAGCTCGTGCCGGTTTGCCGTATCGCGTGCTTCGCCCAGCTTCGCGCCGGGTTCAACTCACGCGCAAGTCATCAGCCCGAGACTGCAATGACGTCGAGACCGTCCGCTGCCACCGACTGCTTCATCGTCCTGTATCGCTGGCGTCTGCATGCCGGCGCCGAGGACGACTTCGTGCAAGGCTGGTCCCGCATCACCGAGTTGCTTCGGTTGCGCGGTTCGCTCGGTTCTCGCCTGCATCGCGGTTCCGACGGCCTGTGGTACAGCTATGCGCAGTGGCCCAGCGCGCAGGTGCGCCGCGACATCTTTGCGCTCGGTCCTCTCGACGAGGAAGCCAGCCGCCGGATGAAGGCCGCCATCGCGGAGAGCCTTCCGGAGATCACGCTCGACACAAGGGCCGACTACCTCGATGCACTGCATCGCGAGGGCATCTGAAATGACGCGGCAGCCATGGACGGCCTGCACGCCAGCGGGATTCCTGCGGGCCTGATTCTTGCTGCAGTTTGCGCGGCACGTTCGCGAAGCGCGGCTCCGGTGCCGCCTTTCGCGTGTCAACTGGATGCATCGCGCACTCTTTCTCACCCCTGCGACGATCCTCGTCCGCTGCCTCCTGCCCGCCTGCCTTCTCGCCATCCCGGCGCGGGCCGCGATGAAGGCGGGGAGCAAGCCGCGGCCTGCGGCGACCCCGGGACAGGGTTCGCGGCAGGCCGCGGAAGTTGCACTACGGACTCAGTGCTGCGCATCCGCGCTGGCACCGGCGTCGCCGTTGGCTTGTGCCGAGGCGGAGAGGCCGCCGCGGGCCGAGCCGTGGGCGTTGGCGTGGCCGCCGGCGTTGGCCGAGCCGTTGCTTTGGGCGGCCGGGCCGGCGTTGGCGTCGGTGGTGCCGTGGGCGGCGCCGGAGCCGGAGACGTCAAGCGATGCATTGCCGGCGCGGCGTGCGGCATCCGCTGCTTGGGGCAGCAGGCCCGACGACGGGGACGCCGAGTCATTCGACGGCTGTTGCGCGGCGTCCGTGGTTACCGGGCTGGTCCGCGCCGCGTTGCCTGCGGCAGCTGCGCCGAGCGAGCCGTCCGCACTGACCGACTGGGCGCCGTTGGCGATCGCCTGCCCGGCGCTGTCCAGGCCCGCGCTGGCCGCGGCTTCGGCGTTCGCCGGGGCGCTCTGCACGCGATCCAGCGCGTTGCGGGTTCCGCGTTTGGCCGTCGAGACGGCTGAACGCGTCGAGCCGGCGGCCTGACCGGCGGCATCGGTGGCGGCCCGGCGCGGACCGCTGGCGTCGATGGCGCCATTCACGGAAGAACCCAGTTCGCCTGCACCATTCAATACCGCGTTGCCGTTGCCGGCGGGGTTGGCGGCGACCGAGCCGGCGAGGCTGCCGGCCGCACCCGCGCCCGCCTGGCCGTTCACCTGGCGAGTGGCTTGCGCGGCGGCGCCGGTAGCCGCATCGGCGGCTGCCGCGGCACGCTGGTGCGGCGCGCGACGTTCGGCGGCACGGGGGTTCACGTCGGGAGCATGGAGATTGCCCATGCCGCGGGCGGCGCCGTCGATGCGACCACCGATCTGGTCCATGGTGGTCGGCATGGAACCGCGCAAGCCACCGCCGATGCCACCACCGAGCGCGCCGCCCAGCACCTGGGCATGCACCGGTATCGCCGTGGCGAGCGCAAGCGTGCCGGCGAGCAGGCCGATGGTGACAGTCTTGTTGATGAGAGTCGTGTTGCGCATGGTAGGACCTCCTGCCAGCGGACGATCCGCGGCTTCCAAGGTCCTGTACGTCGCTGCCGGGGGAATCCTTCCGTACCGGCCAGTGACGCTTGGGCGGCGTTCAGTTTCAGGGCGACAGCAGGCCGTAACCGTAACGCGGGTCGCGACCACGGGCGCCGAGCGGGCGCGCTTCGCCGATCAGCTGCTGCTGCACCTGGGCCGCGGCGCCGGTGCGCGGGGCTTCCAGCAGTCGCGCCGCTTTTCGCGCCACGATCGGCGCCGCGAACGAGGTGCCGCGCAGTGCGTTGCGGCCGCTGCCGACCACGCCGGACGCACAGAAATCCACCTGCTCGCCGCTGCCGGCTTCGGGCAGCACACGGTCGTGCGCGTCGACGCCGCTGACGCCGATCACGTCCGGGTACGCCGCCGGATACAGCGGTGGCGCCGCGGGGCCGTCGTTGCCCACGGCGCTGACCAGCACGTGGCCGCGGGCGATCATCGCCTGCACTGCACGCGCGAGCACCGGGTTGTCCGGACCGACCAGGCTGATGTTGATCACCGCCACGTGCTCGCGCGCCATCCACGCCAGCGCGTCCACCAGTTTCGAGGTGGCGCCGCCGACCGCATCGCCGCACCACAGGTCGGCGGCATACAGCGTGTCCGCGTCGCCGGCGACGAGGCGCGCGGCGACCGCCGTGCCGTGCCGCGACGGATTCGCCGTGGTGCAGCCGTGCCGCTCGATGCGCGCGTGCGCCAGCGCGGGATCGCCGGGATCGACGCCGCCGTCGATCAGCCCCACGCGTTGCGATGGCGCAACGGACGACGGCGCCGCTGCCGTCGCGACGCGGGCCAGGTCGCCCTCGCCGGCGGGCAGGTACAGGTGCTGATAGGTGAACGCTGCGCCCGGCGCGGCTCGCTGCAGGGCGCGCAGGGCGCGGGACGTGCGGCGGTTGCGGGTGTCGTGCAGCACCACGAAGTCCAGCCCCAGCGTGGCATCCGCCGACGTTTCGCGATCCACCACGAAACCGGCTGCCTGCACGGCATCGCGTTGCGCCGTCGACAGGCCGGTGGCGAGGAATTCGCCGCGCAGGACCGGCGCGCCGTGCGGGTCGATGTCGACGCGCCGAGGCTCCCTGCGCCGCAGCGTGTCGATCTGCACTTTTCGCGTGAGGGCGAGCGGGCCGCGCAGCAGGTCGTCGACGCTGTGCAAGGGCGCAACGGGATCCAAGCCGGGCAGACGCGCGCCGGACAGTTGCACGTTCGGCAATCCTTGCACCGGGCCGAGTACCTGCGCCTGCGCAGGCGCCACGCCGATCGAGGCGATGGCCAGCAGCAAAACGAACACGGCGGACGGACGGCGCATGGGCATGGCCAACGGCCTCGGGAGCAACGGGGCCGGATGCTAGCATGGGTCCGCTTTACGCCCTCGAACCGCGCCGACGCGCACGAGGGATGGAATCCACCCCTCCAGACGTAATGGAAGGTGATGCGTGAATTCGAGCGACGCCGTGCGCGAAGGACTGATCCCGCTGTTGCCGCGCCTGCGCCGGCTGGCGCGGGCGCTGGCCGGCCAGGCCGCCGACGCCGACGACCTGGTGCAGATCGTGCTGGAGCGCGCGCTCGCTCGTGCCGCGCAGTGGCGGCCGGATGCCGCGCTGGATCGGTGGGTGTTCGCGATCGCACGCAATGCCTGGCGCGACGAACTGCGCGCGCGCGGCCGTTCGCAGCATCTGTTCGCGCCGGAGGAAGCCGGCGAGATGGCGGCCGACCGCGCCAGTGCGCAGCCGGCGCAGCAACTGGAACTGGCGATGGCGCTGGCGGCGCTGCCGCCGGACCATCGCGAAGTGGTGGCCCTGGTGCTGGTCGAGGGCATGTCCTACGGCGAGGCCGCCGAGCTGCTGGAGGTGCCGGTGGGCACCGTCACCAGTCGCCTGGCTCGCGCCCGCGCCACCTTGCAGGCCCACCTTGGGAAAGAAGCATGAACGCGATCGACGACGACACCTTGCAGGCTTACGTGGATGGCGAACTCGACGCCGACGCGGCCGCGCGCGTCGACGCCGCGCTGGCGCACGACGCCGTGCTCGCGCACCGCGTGCAGCAGGCGCGTGCCGTGCGCGCGCAACTGCATGCCGCGTTCGACCCGGTGCTCGACGAGCCGGTGCCGGCGCGGCTGTCCGCCTTGCTGCAGCCGCCCGCCGCGCCGGCGCTCGCCGGTGGACGTCATGCGCACGCCATGCATCGCCGCGCACCACGGCGCTGGTATGTGGGCGCCGCGCTGGCCGCGTCGGTGGCACTGCTGGCCGTGGCCCTGTGGTGGCCGCGTGCCGGCGGCGACATGCTGCGCATGCACGGCGGCCAGTCGTTTGCCGCCGGTCCGCTGGAGCAAGCGCTGAATCATGCGCTGGCAAGCGAACCGGAAGCAGATGCGCAGGTGGCGATCGGCCTGAGTTTCCGCAGCAACGACGGGCACATCTGCCGCAGCTTCGTGCTGCATCGTGCACCGGCGCGCGCCGGGCTCGCCTGCCATGGCGACGACGGCTGGAGCGTGCCCGTGCTCACCGCGGCGCCCTCGCCCGGGTACGACGGCGAACTGCGCCAGGCGGCCAGCGACTTGCCGAGCGCGGTCCGCGCCGCGATCGACGCCCGCTTGCGCGGCGAAGTCTTCGATGCGAAACAGGAGCGCGCAGCGCGCGACGCCGGCTGGCAGTAACCGTGCAGCCCATCACGCGGACTGCGCGACTGCGGCCGTCGACGGTCTTGCATCGCCGGTCCGCTGCCGTGCAGGCTAGGCAGCGCCCGACCGTCGGCCGGCCGCCACCTTCCAATGCGGAGACATACGCCATGTTCAGTCACGTGATGGTCGGCTCGAACGACATCGAACGGGCAAAGCGCTTCTATGACGCCGTGCTGGGTACGCTGGGAGCGGGCCAACCGCACCGCGACCGGACCGCCACCGGCCACGACCGCCTGTTCTATCGGCACGACGGCAACACCTTCTGCGTGAGCGAGCCGATCGACGGCGGCGCGGCAACGTTCGCCAACGGCGGCACGATCGGCTTCAAGTGCAACTCGCCCGAACAGGTGCGCGCGTTCCACGACACCGCCGTGGCCCACGGCGGCACCTCGATCGAACAGCCGCCCGGGCTGCGCGAAAGCGGCTTTGGCGCGCTGTACCTGGCCTACGTGCGCGACCCCGACGGCAACAAGCTGTGCGCGAGCCATCGCGTCAGGCGGGAGGAGTGAGAGCGGGCGAGAAGATGTCTTGTGCCGAGCCGCGCGGAGAGCCCGGAAGGCCCAGTAACGTCATCCCAGCGAACGCGGGAATCCCTGGTGCGCCCCGCAAGATCAAGACGAATTCCCGCGTTCGAACTTCCTTTCGTTGAAACGCAGGAGCACGCATGAACCAGACCGCGAACGCCTCCGACCACCACACTTCGCGCATCGCCCGGCCACGCTGGGTGGCCACGGTGATCCGCCATCCCTCGGCGATCCTCCTGCTGGTGCAGCTGGCCGGCTTGCTGCTGTATCCGTTCATCGAGCAGACGCATTCGGCGCGCGCGTTGTTCGGTGCGTTCGGTGTGGTGGTGTTGCTGCTGACGATCGCGATGGTGCAGCGCACGCGCGGACGCGGCTGGGTGAGCCTGGCGATCGCGGTGCCGGCGGTGGTATTGAACGTGATGGGCCTGACGCTGGAGCTGCCGGCGCTGCGGCCCTGGTGGGCGGCGCTGGAGGCGCTGTTCTACTTCTACGCGGCCGGCTGCCTGATCGCGTACATGCTGGCCGACCGGCGCGCCACCACCGACGAGCTGTTCGCCGCCGGGGCCACCTTCACCCTGCTGGTGTGGGCGTTCACCTATCTGTTCGTGTTGTGCCAGACCCTGCAGCCGGGCTGTTTTTCCGCGGCGGTCGACCCGCAGGCACCGCGCACGTGGACCGAACTGCTGTTTCTGAGTTTCGCGCTGATGTCGAGCACCGGCATCGGCGACGTCATCCCGATCACCGTCCACGCGCGGGCGGTGGCAAGCCTGGAGATGTTCGTCGGCGTGATGTATCTCGCGCTGGTGGTCTCGCGGCTGATCGGGCTCACCATCGCTCCGTCGGCAGCGGGCGGCAAGCGCGGAGAATCGTGATTTTTCGACCGGATGAGGAGGTTCGCATGAACGCGCCAGACGCCACCCGCAAGCCGCTGATCACGCGACCGGCGCAGGGCCGCCGCTACGACATGGGCCGCATGCGCGCGGTATTCCATGCCGATGGCGCGCAGACTGCCGAGCGCTACTCGCTGTCGGAGTGGTGGCTGCAGCCGCGCACCGGCGGGCCGGGCAGCCATGCCCATGACGACGACCACATCTATTACGTCCTCGCCGGCACGCTCAGCGTCTGCATCGACGGCGAGTGGGCGCCGGCGCCGCGCGGCAGCTGGGTGCTGATCCCCGGTGGCACGCCGCACGATTTCGAGAATCGCGACGCGGCCGAATGCGGTTTCCTGTGCATCAACACGCCCGCCGGCTTCGAACGGAAGATGCCCGAACTGGTGGCCTGGTTTGCCGACAACCCGCTGGGCGACGCCCGGTCCGATTGACTCGCGCCTGCCGGGCGGACGGGGCTCACTGGACGTCGCACGCCGACTGCAAGATACTGCGGCAGTCGGCACGTAAACGTTTACATCCCGCGCGCCCGACCCCACCGATCCAAGCTCCGCTGACGACGAGGAATCCCCCGATGCGCCTCCCGGCCGCCTTCCGCCATTTCCTGCTCGGCCTGTGCGCCAGCGCCTTGCTGGTTGGCTCCGCCCTCGCGGCCACGCCGGCCACCGTGCAGATCCGCGTCGACGCGCAGGCCGCCGGCACGCCGTTCCCGCACTTCTGGGAAACCATGTTCGGCTCCGGCCGCGCCTCGCTGTCGCTGCGCGACGATTACCGCAAGGACCTGGACGCCGTGCGCGAGGCTACCGGCCTCAGCTACATCCGCTTCCACGGCATCTTCGACCACGACGTGGGCATGGTGAACCGCGACCCGGACGGCTCGATCCGCTACAACTTCTCCTACATCGACCAGATCTACGACGGCCTGCTCGAGCACGGCGTGAAGCCCTTCATCGAGCTGGGCTTCATGCCGCCGGCACTGACCTCCGACCCGAACGAGCTGCAGGAGTTCTGGTATCACCCCAACCGCGCGCCGCCGAAGAACTACGCCGAGTGGGACGCGATGATCACCGCCTTCGCCCGCCACCTGGTCGCGCGTTACGGCATCGACGAGGTAGCCAGTTGGTACTTCGAGGTGTGGAACGAGCCGAACATCGGCTTCTGGGCCGGCGAGCCGAAGCAGTCCACCTACTACACGCTGTACGACCAAACCGCCCGCGCGCTGAAGGCGGTGAGCCCACGCCTGCGCGTCGGCGGGCCGGCCACCGCACAGGGCGCGTGGGCCACGGATTTCCTGGCGCACACGAAAAAGAACAACGTGCCGGTCGATTTCCTCAGCACCCACGTCTACGGCGACGACACCGCGCAGAACGTGTTCCACAGCGACGAGCACATCCCGCGCCGCGACATGGTCTGCCGCACGGTGGACAAGGTGCACAAGGAGATCCTCGCCTCGCCCTACCCGCAGATGCCGCTGGTGTTCAGCGAGTACAACGCCAGCTACGCCAACCTGCCCAACGTCACCGACACCGTGTTCATGGGGCCGTGGATGGCCAACACGATCCGCGAGTGCGCCGGCAAGATCCAGATCATGAGCTACTGGTCGTTCTCCGACGTGTTCGAGGAACAGGGCATCGTGCGCAATCCATTCTACGGCGGCTTCGGCCTGATCGCCGCGCGACGCATCCCCAAGCCCGCATTCAACGCCTTCGCGATGCTGCACAAGCTGGGCGATCGCCAGCTGAAATCGGACTCCGACTCGGCCCTGGTGACCAGGCGCGACGACGGCACCGTGGTACTGGCACTGTGGAACTACGCCCCGCCGGTGGGCGACACCGCCAGCTACACGCCCGGCAAGCCCCGGGGCACGAACAGGCATTTCAGCGTCGACGTGCGCAACCTCGCCGCCAGCGCCCATGCCACCGTGTGGCGGCTGGACGAAAACCACGGCAACGCGGTAGCCGCGTTCGACCAGATGGGTCGCCCGGACTTCCCCAGCCGCGCGCAGATCGCCGCCTTGCGCAAGGCCGGCGAGATGGCGCCGCCGCAGCGCGTCGAACTGCATGATGGCAAGCTGCAGCTCGACATTCCGCCGCAGGGGCTGGTGGTGGTCGAGTTGCGCTGAGGTCGGAGCCCGGCGCGCATCGCGCGCGCCGGAGGCGTCAACCGCCGACTGCCACCGGTTCGCCTGTGCGAACCGGATTTCGCTGCGCATGTTGCCGGCACAACTGCTCCACCAGCGCCCGGTGATCCGGCAGATCCTGCAGCGCGCGCCCCGCCACCTGCTGGATCATCGCGAACTCGCGCCGCGCCTCGTCCATCTGCGGGTAGGCGCTGCGGGCGTGCTCCAGGTCGGTCCTGAACTCCATGCCATAGAGCACGTACTGCCAGCTCGCCGGCATGAACATTTCCAGGTCGGTGACGAAGTCCAGCCGGTGCGGCGGGCGACACCGCCACAATTGCAGGCGATCGCGCAGCGTCTGCGGAATGCTGGCCGGGTTGGCGTTGTCGATCCAGAACGCCGAGTCGCGCCGCTGCGACAGGCAGTAATGCATCTTGATGAAGTCGATGATGCGCTCGTAGCGCGCCACCATCATTTCGTTGAAGCGCCGTGCCGTGCGCTCCATGTCGTCGTGATCGGCCGGGAACAGGTGGGTCAGCATGCACACCGCCAGCTCGACCAGCGCGATGCCGGTGGATTCCAGCGGTTCCACGAACCCGCCGGCCAGACCGACCGCCACGCAGTTCCCGCGCCAGTGTTCCGGGCGATAGCCGGTCTCGAACTGCAGGTGCTGGGCTTCGAGCGCATCGGCCGCCGCACCGACGTAACGGCGCGCGATCTCCTCGGCCTGCGTGGCATCCATGTGCCGGGACGAATAGACGTGGCCGATGCCGCGGCGCTTCTGCAGGCCGATGTCCCAGACCCATCCCGCCGGCTGCGCCGTGGCCCGGGTATACGGCAGGATCGGCGTGTCCGGTGCCGGATACGGCACCTGCAAGGCCACCGCGCGATCGACGAACAGCACGTCGCGGCGACTGCGGAACGCCGATCGCATGGCGCCGCCGATCAGGCTGCCGCGCAGGCCGGTGCAATCCACGTAGAGGTCGGCCGAGAGCGCACCGAGCTCGGTGGTGACCACCCGCGCGATATTGCCCCGCTCGTCCAGCTCCGTGCGTTCGACCGTCGCCAGATGGCGCTTCACGCCCAGGCCCTGGCCGTGCTCGGCCAGGGTGGCGGCGAAGGCGGCCGCGTCGAAATGGTAGGCATGGTTCATCGGTGCCTGGTAATCGGCATCGGAGGCGTGCTTTGGTGCGCGCCCGTGATCGACCAGCCGGCTCTGCATGGTCACCGCTTCGGCGAACGGCGTGCCTTCGGGGGCGGCGCCCAGCAACCAGTAAGGCAACAGCTCGGGACTGCCCGGCCGACGGCTGGGCGTGTTGAACGGATGGAAGAAACGATCCGCTCCCGGCATGCCCGGCGGCCGCACCCAGTTGACGTACTGGATGCCCTGCTTGAACGTCGCCGTGGCGCCGACCAGGAACCGGCGTTCGTCCAGGCCGATCGCCGCCAGCGTGCCCCGGATCGAGGGAAAGGTCGCCTCGCCCACGCCGAGCAGGCGGATGTTCGGCGACTCGACCAGCTCCACCTGGACGCTCTCCGGCGCCGTGCTGTTCATCGCCTTGGCCAGGTAGCAGGCGGCCAGCCAGCCGGCCGTGCCACCCCCGACGACCAGCACCTTCTTGAGACGTGGCATGGATTTTCTCCCCTGCTGCCATGCAGCAAGCAAATTCGCGATATTCGCAGTAGCATCCGATTGACAGCGCTGTCATATTGAAGTTGACAGCGCTATCAATCAGCCTACCGCAAGCTCACGATATTGGGGAGAGGGAGACCATGAAACTTCGCTATTCCGCGCTGTACATCGCCGTGACCGCTGTATTTGCATCGGCCGCGGTCCACGCGGCAGGCCAGCAGGCAAGCCAGCCGACGGAGAAAGCTCCCTCCGCCAGCAAGGTCAAGAACCTGGATGCCGTCCAGGTCACCGCGACCAAGCGCGAGACGCCGCTGCAGAAAACCCCGATCGCCATCACCGCGATCGGCGGCGACACGCTCGACAAGGAGCGCGTCATGACGGTGCAGGACCTGACCAAACTGGTGCCCGGCCTGCAAGGCACTGCGCAGGGCGACCACGGCGTGGTCACGCTGACCTTGCGCGGCATCGGCAACGACAGCGCCAAGACCGAGTATGCCGATCCGGAGGTCGCCACCTTCGTCGACGGCGTGTACACCCCGCGTGCCGAGGCCGCCGCGAGCCTGCTGCTGGACATGGACAGCGTGGAAGTGCTGCGCGGCCCGCAGGGCACGTTGTGGGGCCGCAACTCCACCGCCGGCGCGATCAGCTTCAATACCGTCAAGCCCGACATCGATGGCGGTTTCTACGGCAACGGCAGCATCGGGCTGGGCAACTACAACCAGAGCGGCGTGCGCGCGGCGATGAACCTGCCGATCAGCAACACCTTCGCGATGCGCGTGGCCGCCGTGCACGAACAGCACGATGGCTACGTCGACTACCAGAACCCGGTGGGGCAGATCCCGACGCTGGCGCAGCAGCAGGCCAACTATCTCGCCTCCGGCGGCGATCCGGCCAATTTCCGGCCGATCGACACCAACCTGTTCGTGCAGAAGGGCCCGAAGTACAACTCCCAGGACCAGTCCGCCGCGCGCGTGAGCGCCCGCTGGCGGCCCAGCGACAGCTTCCTGTGGGATCTGTCGTACGAGTACTTCAAGGATCGCGGCACGCCGGGCATGAACCTGATGCAGCATCCGCGTGCGGGGCAGGATTTCTGGTCCGCGCTGATCGACGTGGCGCCGTACCTGGACCGCAGCTCGCACTCGGTACGCAGCCGGATGGACTGGGTCATCAACGACAACCTCGAACTGACCTACGTGGCGGGCTTCAACCGCTACTCGGGCAAGAGCGACTTCGACCAGGACGGCGGCGTCAACGTGCCGACCAGTTTCACCACCAACGGCGTGTACCAGGAAGACCGCACCAACCATTCCAACTATCTCAGCTCCAGCCACGAGTTCAACCTCAAGTCCCGCGGCGACAACACGCTGGACTGGATTCTCGGCGCGTACTACGAGCACGAGAACAACAACATCCGCTTCGACATCCCGATCATGAACGGCACCCAGCAGGGCACCGTCAGCTGGCAGGGTTCCTTCATCCAGCCGGAGGAACGGGTCACCGCCACCGCCGCCTTCGCCCAGGCCACCTGGAACATGAGCGACAGCTGGCACCTCACCGGCGGCGCGCGCTGGTCGCACGACAAGCGCGAGAACCGCGGCGGCGTCAACTGGGGCTGGGCCTACGACCCGGCCTACCCGCAGCAGCCCATCTCGCCCGGCCAGCAGCCCGGCGATGTCGGCTTCGCCATCAGCCAGCACAACGACGCCACCTACAGCAAGAGCAAGCCCACCTGGCTGCTGCGCATCAACCATGACGTCGGCGCCAACAGCATGATCTACGCGAGCGTATCGACCGGCTACAAATCCGGCGGCACCCAGGACGGCGGTGCCCTGTACCAGCCCGAGACGCTGACCAACTACGAGATCGGCGCCAAGCTCGCGTTCCTCGACGGCCACCTGACCTGGAACAGCGCCGCGTATTACGAAGTGTTCAAGAACTACCAGTTGTCGGCACCGGTCACCTATCCCGATGGTTCGCACGGGCTCGGCTTCTCCAACGTCGGCGGCAAGACCAAGGTGGCCGGCTTCGAATCGGAGCTGGCCTGGCAGTCGACCAACGACCGCGCCAACCTCGTGTTGTCCTTGATCCCCGAGAAGAAGCTGGGCACGGAGAAGTACGCCGCCAGCAACGACTACTACGTGCCGACGATCTGCCCGCCGGAGTCGACCATCAGCAACAACTGCATGGACATTTCCGGCAACGACCTGCCGCACGCCCCCAACGTGTCGCTCACCGCCATCTACGAGCACGACTTCGTGCTGGGCAGCGGCGGCCGCCTGACGCCGCGGATCAGCGCGCAGTACCAGAGCGCCCAGTGGCTCAGCTGGTTCAACTTCGGCGCAGGCGACAAGCAGAAGGCCTACGCGCGCGGCGATCTCTCGCTGCGTTACACCGAGCCCGGCGACAAGTGGTACATCAACGCCTACGTGCAGAATGTCACCGACGGCAAGGTGAAGAGCAACGCGGCAGGCAGCACCCTGCTCGCCGACGGCAGCGTGGCGTTCACCTCCCAGTACCTGCCGCCACGCACCTACGGCGTGCAGTTCGGGTTCTGGTTCTAAGGAGCCATTCGTTTCACCGGCGACAGGCCCCTCCCCTGCGGTCGCCACTGGATGCCCCGGCAACGGGGCATCCTTTTTTTGGCCCGTCGACGATTGCGCCGGGGCGGGCGATGCCTTCACGAAGGCAAGAGCCGGCGGGCGGTGCCCGCCCTGCGCCGAGCGTCGGCAACTTCGCCTGGATTCGGTTGCGAACAGCACGTAGGGCGGGCAATGCCCGCCGCTTTCTGCCATGCCGTCACAAAGGCAAGAGCCGGCGGGCGGTGCCCGCCCTACGCGGAGCGTCGGCAACTTCGCCCGGGTTCGGTTGCGAACGGCACGTAGGGCGGGCAATGCCCGCCGCTTTCTGCCATGCCGTCACGAAGGCAAGAGCCGGGGGGGGGGCGGTGCCCGCCCTACGCGGAGCGGAACCAAATGGCGTCAATGCGCCTTGCAGGCCAGCGTCCTGTCCGCCACGGTGCCCAGCGCGACCTCGGTGAGGACAATGCTTTCGCCACGGCTGCTGGTCCACTCGAATGGCCGATCCAACTTGCTCATGTCGGCGCCCGCATCGCGGAAGCACTTCAGCGGAATGCCCACACGCAGCCACTGCCCGCGCGGCAGCGCCGCGAGTTGGGAGCCGATCGAAACCCCGGCGCCGCAGCCCTTGCCGCAGGCGACGCCGAGGGTCGTGCCGCGGGGCGACAGCGCATCGATGCGCAGGGTGGCCACCAGCATCACGTCGCCATTGGTCTGGCGATCCAGGTCCAGCGGCGAGCTGCTCGCCAGCGCGGCGGTCGCCGTGCCGGCAGCGGACCAGCTCAAGCGTCGCGCGTCTTCCTGCGCCTTGTAGTCGAGGGCGGCCACTTGCAGGCTGCCGTCGCCGGTGGCGGCAGGCGCCGACGATACGGTGTCGCTTTCGCCGTTGGCCGCCGTCAGTTGCAAGGCGAAACCGTGCGCCGCCTGGCCGCGCACGAAGTACACCCCGGCGCGCTCGTCATCCAGCGCCACGCCGGCCTGCTCCGGCAAGGTGCCCAGCTCGCGGTGATCGGCATAGCTCAGGCCATAGCCATAGGGGAATTGCGGGTGGTAATCCGGCTGCCCCACGTTGAGCGGTGTCTGGATCGCCGTGCGCGGCCACGAATAGGGCAGCTTGCCGTGGAAGTCGTAGTCGATCGAGCCGTCGCGCTTGCGCAGCAGCACGTCGGCGATGCCCTCGCCCTCGCTGCCGGGCAGCCATGCCACCACGAAAGCATCGGAGGCGTTGATCTCGCGATTCATCCACAACGGCCGGCCGGTGATGAACAGGGCCACCACCGGAACGCCCCGATCATGCAGGCGGCGCAGCAGGTCGAGGTCGTGATCGTTTCCGGGCTTGTAGGCAAGGTTGGGCAGGTCGCCCTGGAACTCGGCATAGGGATCCTCGCCGAACACCACGATGGCGGCGTCGGGCTTCTGCCTGTAACTGCCGTCGACCGACAGCACCGCCGTGCCGCCCGCGGCACGCACCTGCGCATCGATGCCGGCCCAGATCGAGGTCGCGCCAGGGAAGTTCGCGTTGGTGAGGCCGGTGCCTTGCCAGGTCAGGGTCCAGCCACCGTTCTGCTTGGAGATGTTGTCCGCGCCATCGCCGGCGACCAGGATGCGCTTGCGCGGGTCCAGCGGCAGCAGGGCGTGGTTGTTCTTCAGCAGCACCAGCGACTCGCGCACGGCGCGCCGCGCCACGGCCCGATGCGCGGCGCTGCCGATCACCTGCGCCGATGAGCGGGCCAGCGGATTTTGGCTGGGCAAGCCTTGCTTGAACATGCCCAGGCGCATCTTCACCCGCAGGATGCGGCTGACCGCGTCGTCCACGCGGCTCATCGGGATCGCGCCGGACTTCACCTCGGCCAGCGTGTTGCGGTACAGCCCCTTCCAGGAATCGGGCGCCTCCAGCATGTCCAGGCCGGCGTTGTAGGCGGCGGCGCAATCCTCGTTGGTGCAGCCGGGCACCTGGCCATGCGCGTTCCAGTCGCCCAGCACGATGCCGTCGAAACCCATGCGCTTTTTCAGCACGTCGGTGATCAGCGCCTTGTTGCCGGCCATCTTCACCCCGTTCCAGCTGGAGAAGGACACCATCACCACCTGCACGCCGGCGCGGATGGCCGGCGGATAGCCCGCGCCATGCACGTCGCGCAGCACCGCCTCGCTGACTTCCGCGTCGCCCTGGTCCTTGCCGTCCCTGGTGCCGCCGTCGCCAATGAAATGCTTGGCGGTGGCGATCACGTGATTCGCATCGAGGAACTGCGGCGTGCCGACCGCGCCCTCCAGCCCGGTCACGATCTGCGAGGCGTATGCCGCCACCAGTGTCGGGTTTTCCGAATAGCCCTCGTAGGCGCGGCCCCAGCGACTGTCGCGCGGCACGGTCAGGGTGGGGGCGAAGGTCCAGTTGATGCCGCTGGCGCGCAGCTCCCGCGCGGTGACCTTGCCGATGTCGCGCAGCAGTTCGGGATCGCGCGTGGCGCCCAGGCCCACGTTCTGCGGAAACAACGTGCTGCCGACCAGGTTGTTGTGACCGTGCACGGCGTCGATGCCGAACAGCACCGGGATCGCGGGGCGCCCGTCGGAGCGCTCCAGCGAGGCGCGATGGAACGCGTCGGCCAGCTTCTTCCACTGCGCCGCGGTGCCGTACTCGCCACCGTCGGGGCCGGAATTGCCGCCGGCCAGGATCGAGCCGAGGCGGTACTGGCGCACGTCCTCCGGCGTCACGTACTTGATGTCGGCCTGGATCATCTGGCCGACCTTGTCCTCCACCGACATGCGATCCAGCAACGCCTTCACCCGTGCGTCCAGCGCGGGGTCGGCCGGCAACGGCGAGCTCACCCTGGGCCACAGCTGCGGATGCACGGTGGTCGAGGGGCTGACGGCATGGGCCGGCACGGCAAGGAGCAAGGTGCCAGCGATCGAAACGACCACAAGACGGCAGGGCAGGCCCCGGATCGGGCGAAAGGACTGTGGCACGTGAGGCTCCAGGCTGGCTCGCGCGCAAGGCGCGGAAGCCGCAGCGTGACACAATTGACAGCGCTGTCAATTTGCAGGGCAACATCGCCGCGGAGCGGGCTCGCGGCGGCCAATTCAGGCGGGGCTGGCGGTCGAGTCGCGGACTTCCAGCGAGAACGGCATCTCCACCAGCCGCCCTGGTCCGCGACCGCGCAATACTTCCAGCAATTGCAGGGCGGCGACCTTGCCCATCTCGCGGCTGGGCTGGCGAATCGTGGTCAGTGCCGGCCACAGCTGGCGGGCCAGCGGGATGTCGTCGAAGCCGCACACGGAAATGTCCTGCGGCACCTTCATGCCCCGCTCGTTGGCCACCCACATCACGCCGCTGGCCATGTCGTCATTGGCCGCGAACACCGCGGTCGGACGTTTCTTCAGCGCGAACAACTGCCGCGCCGCGGCCACCCCCGAGGCGAAGGTGAAGGCACCCTGCACCACCAGTGCCGGGTCCTCGACCAGGCCGGCGGCGGCCATGGCCTCGCGGTAGCCGGCCAGCCGCCACCTGCTGGCGCCGTGGTCGGCAATACCCGAGACGTGCGCGATCCGCCGGTGCCCAAGCGACAGCAGGTGCTCGACCATCGTGCGCGCGGCGAGTTGCTCGTCCATCGCCACGCCGATGTTGTTCTCACGCGACACCGGCGACACGCTGGCGAACGGCACCTGGCGTTCGCGCAGGCGCTTGAGCAGCGGTGCGTAGTCGGTGATCGGCGGGGTCAGCACGATGCCGTCGGGATGATGGTCGGAGATCACCGCATCGAGCCGGCGCACGAAATCCTCGCCGCGCATGCGCAGCGGCCGCACCATCATGTTGTAGCGGTGCGCGTCGCAGGCCTCGAGCACGCCATCCTGGATCTCGGCCAGGTAGGTCGAGGCGGGATTGTCGTTGTTGTCGTACAGCATCGCCACCAGGAACGAACGATTGCCGGCCAGGCTGCGTGCCGACGACAGCGGCCGGTAATCCATCGCCTCCATCGCCTCGGTCACGCGCTTGCGCGTGGCGTCGCTGACGTTGGCCTCGTCGTTGAGCACGCGCGACACCGTCTTGGGCGAAACGCCCGCGCGGCGTGCAACGTCTTCCAGCCTTACCCGCATGCCTTGATCCAAGTGTTGCCGCGCCTGCGCTCAACTATGCGGTCAGCGCCGGCCCGTTTACAAGAACCGCCGCGACCGGCGGTCGGCAGCCGCCCGGACCCGGCGCGGCCAGGGCATGAATACGTATGCATCGGGTAGTCGTCGGCGCGCGCGGCTGCCTACCATGCCGGATGGCCGGGCCGGTTGGGTGCCGTGGATGCTGCACTCGCAACGTGCAGGCCGGGCGCGGCCGTGACATAACAGCTGTCGGAGAATCCAGCACATGAGCCGCATGACCCCTCGCCACACTTCCAGGCTCTCGCCATGCTGGGCCTGATGCTGGCTGCCGCCATGGCCAGCGCGCCGCTGGAAGCGCCCGCATGGCATGACGGGCTGGACTGGCACGGCGTGCACGTGGGCATCCGGCGTGACGCGCAGGACGCCTACACCCTGGACTGGCCGTTCGGGCAGCGGGTGATTGCGCCGCAACCGTTCAAGGCCGATACCGCCAGTGCGCTGTTCGACGGCTTGTACGCGATGGCGCAGGACGATCTGCGCCAGGACTCGGTGAGCGCGATCCGCGACGGCGCGTTCGACCACGGCGCGCCGATTCCCTGCCACTGTTTCGAGACCGGGTTGAAGTGGCCATACGTGTGGACGCGCGACCTGTCGTACGCGATCGACCTCGGCCTGTGGCGGTTCGACCGCGCCCGCGCGCGCAACGGGCTGGAGTTCAAGCTGTCCGGCGTGCGCGAACCATCCGCGCCGCAGGGCCTGTACGTGATGCAGGACACCGGCTCGGGCGGCAGCTGGCCGATCAGCACGGATCGCGTGGTGTGGTTCCTCGCCGCGCGGCACCTGCAGGACGATGCCGCGTTCGCCGACAAGATGCGCACGGCCCTGCGCGACACCCTGGCGCAGGACCGGCAATACGCGTTCGACGCCAATTTCGGCTTGTACCGCGGCGAGACCTCGTTCCTGGACTGGCGCGAACAGACCTACCCGGCGTGGACCGCCAACGAGGTGACCTTCATCGGGCAATCGTTCGCGCTGTCGACCAACGTGCTGCACTACGAGGCGTTGCAACTGGCCGCCGCGCAGGCCGGCGCCGATCACCAGGCTACCGCCAGGAACACCTACCGCACCCAGGCCGCGGCGCTGAAGCAGGCGATCAACCTGCACTTCTGGCGCGCCGACCGCGGCATGTACATGAGCTACATCGGTGGCGACGGCACGCCGGTGGACAGCTACGACCTGCTTGGCATCTCGCTGGCGATCGCCAGCGGAGTGGCCGACGGCGAGCGCGCGCGCCAGACCCTGGAGAACTATCCGAGCTGGCCGGCCGGCAGCCCGGTGATCTGGCCCGAACGCAGCGACCAGCCGATCTATCACAACCGCGCGATCTGGCCGTTCGTCAGCGCCTACGCGCTGCGCGCCGCACGCACGGTCAACGACCCGGCGCGCATCGCCCACGAGATCACCTCGGTGATGCGCGGCGCGGCGCTGGTCGGCTCCAACATGGAAAACTACGAGCTGCTGACCCAGGGCCAGCACGTGGACGAGGGCAAGCTCAGCGGCCCGGTGGTCAATTCGCCGCGCCAGCTGTGGTCGGTGGCGGCGTACCTGGACGTGGTGACCGAGGGCGTTTTCGGCGTGGAGGAAGACGGCCGCGTGCAACCGAAGCTGCCTGTCTCGCTGGTGCCGATGCTGTTCGGCGCGCGCAACGCCATCAGCCTGGACCTGCCCGGTCGCCGGATCACGCTGCAATTGCCGGCCAAGCGTGACGGCAACCTGCTGGTCGCCGATCGCATCCGCACGCAAGGCACGCATGCCACCGTGACGTTGAAGGCGATCCGGGCCGACGCACCGCCGCTGCGCATGGACGCCCCGCTGTACGCGCCGATCGCCCCGGCCGCGCCGACGCTGGCCGCCGACGGCGATCGCTGGATCGTCAACGGCGACGGGAAGCTGCAGCTCTACGTCAACGGGCGGCGCGCCGGTGCCATCGACGGCCACGGCACGCTCGCCCGCACCGAGGATCTCGCCTGCGTGCGCGCCACCCGCGTCGATGCGCATGGCCTGGAATCCCTGCCCAGCCCGGCGACCTGCGTCGGCCCGGTCGATCAGGCCGGCGGCGACTGGCCGCGCCACTGGACCGCGCCCGCCACCGGCAGCTATCGCGTGTGGGCGGATTACCGCAACGCCAACGGCCCGATCAACACCGGCGTCACCGCCGCGGTGAAATGGCTGCTCATCAACTGCGATGGCAGCGACACGCAGCGCGTGCCGCTGGTGATGCCGCACAGCGTGGCCACCCAGCCATCCACCCATGGCCGCTTCAGCGCCACCGGCAAGGCGCGCTGCACGTTCGCGCTGGAGGACGGTTTCAACATGAGCTACCTGCAGCACTTCGCGCACTACACGGGCGGTACCGGCGGCATCGACGGGCCGTTGAACCAGGCCGAGGTCGACGACCTGCACATTGCGCCGCTGGCGGACGGAACCCGTACCCCATGAGCAGGAAACCCGAACTGTCGTTCTGGCAGATCTGGAACATGTGTTTCGGCTTCCTGGGCATCCAGTTCGGCTTCGCATTGCAGAACGCCAACGTCAGCCGGATCTTCCAGACGCTCGGCGCCGAGGTGAACGACATCCCGATCCTGTGGGTGGCCGCACCGCTCACCGGGCTGATCGTGCAGCCGATCATCGGCCACTACTCCGACCGCACCTGGAACCGGCTCGGCCGTCGCCGGCCGTATTTCCTGGCCGGCGCGATCCTCGCCACGCTGGCCCTGCTGGCGATGCCGAACTCACCCACGCTGTGGGTGGCTGCAGGGCTGCTGTGGATCATGGACGCCTCGTTCAACGTGTCGATGGAGCCGTTCCGCGCCTTCGTCGGCGACCAGTTGCCGGAGCACCAGCGCCCGCGCGGCTTCTCCATGCAAAGCGTGTTCATCGGCGTGGGTGCGGTGGTGGCGTCGCTGATGCCGTGGCTGCTGACCAAGGTCGGCGTCAGCAACGTCGCCCCGGATGGCGCGATTCCGGACACGGTCAAATACGCCTTCTACGCCGGCGGCGCCCTGCTGATGGGTACGGTGCTGTGGACCGTGCTCTCCACGCGGGAGTACCCGCCCGAGCAGTTGCGCGAATTCGACGACGACGCCAGGCCCATGCCCGTGGACGCCTCGCGCGCGTGGCGGCCCGGCCTGCTGCTGATCGTCGGCGGCCTGCTGGTATGGCTGGCCATCCGGCACTTCTCGCTCGAAAAGGAACTCTACGTGCTGGCCGGCGGCCTGCTGGTGTTCGGCGCGCTGTTCGCCTGGCTTGCCTTCAGCCGCAGCCAGGGCATGCTGCGCGAGGTGATGGGCGATCTCTACAGCATGCCGGATGCGATGCGGCGGCTCGCCATCGTGCAGTTCTTCTCGTGGTTCGCGCTGTTCGCGATGTGGATCTTCACCACCCCGGCGGTAACCGCCGTGCAGTTCGGCAGCAGCGACCCGCATTCGGTGGCCTACAACACCGGCGCCAACTGGGTCGGCGTGCTGATGGGTGCGTACAACGGCTTCGCCGCGCTGGCGGCGATCGCGATCCCGCTGCTGGTGCGCCGCATCGGCCTGCGCTGGAGCCACCTGGTCAACCTGTGGCTGGGCGGCGCGGGGCTGCTCTCGTTCCTGTTCATTCGCGATCCCGACTGGCTGCTGCTGTCGATGGTCGGGGTGGGCGTGGCGTGGGCGTCGGTCCTGTCGCTGCCCTACGCGATGCTGTCGGACAACCTGCCCGCGCAGAAGATGGGCGTGTACATGGGCATCTTCAATTTCTTCATCGTGATCCCGCAGCTGATGGCGGCCAGCGTGCTCGGCCTGCTGCTGCGGTTGTGCTTCCACGACGAGCCGATCTACGCGCTGGCGCTGGGCGGTGCCAGCCTGTTCGTGGCCGGCCTGTTCACCCTGCGCGTGCGCGAGCCCGCCATCGATGACGGAAAGCCTTCGCCCGCCCCGTAGGAGCCCGCTCGCGGGCGATGCTCTCGAAGTCGGGATATGCAAGAGCAAGAGCTATCGCCCGCGAGCGGGCTCCTGCACGGAGAGTCGGAAGGGTCAGACGTACTCGACCACCTCAAGCCCGAAGCCGCCCAGTCCCACCAGTTTGCGCGGCGTACCCAGCACGCGCAGGCGGTGCACGCCGAGGTCGGCCAGCATCTGCGCGCCGAGGCCAAGCTGGCGCCACTCCTGCTGCTGCGCATCCTCCGGCGCCTGCGCCGCCGGCTTGCCCTGCAACCGCGCCAGCAGGGCCTCCGGCGTGTCCTCGCCGGAGAGCACCAGCAGCACGCCGCGACCCTCGTCGGCGATGCGGCGCAAGGCCGAAGTGACGGTGAGGCCGAGGTCGTCGCGCTTGAGATGCAGCACGTCGGACAAGGTATTGCGCACGTGCACGCGCGAGAGCACCGGCGCGCCGTCGTCCACGGTGCCGCGCACCAGCGCGTAGTGCAGGCCGCGACGGATCACGTCGCGGTACGCCACCAGCCGGAACGGGCCGAACTCGGTCTCCACCGATTCCTCGTGTACGCGCTGCACGGTCTTTTCGGTTTCCAGCCGGTAACGGATCAGGTCGGCGATCGAGCCGATCTTCAAGCCGTGCCTGGCCGCAAAGACTTCCAATTCGGGACGACGCGCCATCGAGCCGTCTTCATGCAGCACTTCGATCAGCACCGCCGACGGCTCCAACCCGGCCAGCGCGGCCAGGTCGCAGCCGGCCTCCGTGTGGCCGGCGCGGGTCAGCACGCCGCCCGGTTGCGCGGTGAGCGGAAAGACGTGGCCGGGCTGGGCCAGGTCCTGTGGCTTCGCATCGGACTTCACCGCCACCTGGATGGTGCGCGCGCGGTCGTGCGCCGAAATGCCGGTGGTGACGCCCTCGGCCGCCTCGATCGAGACGGTGAAATTGGTGTGGTAGACCGAGGTGTTGTCGCTCACCATCGGCCGCAGCCCGAGCTGGCGCGTGCGCTGCTCGGTGAGCGTGAGGCACAGCAGGCCGCGCGCCTCGCGCACCATGAAGTTCACGTCTTCCGGCCGCACCATCTGCGCGGCCATGATCAGGTCACCCTCGTTCTCGCGGTCCTCGTCGTCGAGGATCACGACCATGCGGCCGGCGCGGATGTCTTCGAGGATTTCGGGGATGGTGTTGAAGGGCATGAGGACGTCCTGGGGAATTTTGATTTGATCGCAGTGACAGGGAGTGAGTGGAGAGGAGTGAGAAGTGAGAGAAGGCATCTCGATGCTGCGGCTCTCTCTCACTTCTCACTCCTCCCCACTCACTTCTCGCCTTCAGGCAAAGCCGTGCTGTTTCAAGAACGCCTCGTCCAGCTTCGGCGCCTCGCCGCTGGCCAGCAGGCGCTCGACATAGCGTGCAATCACGTCCACCTCGATGTTCACCGCATCACCCGCGCGGCGCGCGTGGAACGCCGTGTGCTCGACCGTGTGCGGGATCAGGTTGACGCCGAAGCGATGGCCGGCGACTTCGTTGACGGTGAGGCTGGTACCGTCGATGCAGACCGAGCCTTTCGCGGCGATGTAGCGCGACAGGGCGGCGGGCACTTCGAACGTCCAGCGCTGCGAGCGGCCATCGGGCGTGATCGAGACCACCCTGCCCAGCCCGTCGACATGGCCGGAGACCAGATGCCCACCGAGCCGGTCGGCCAGGCGCAGCGCCTTTTCGAGATTCACCGGATCGCCGGGCTTCAACTGGCCCAGCGACGTCAGCGACAGCGTCTCGTTGGAAACATCGGCGCTGAAGCCGCGCGCATCCAGCGTGATCGCAGTGAGACACACGCCGGAGACGGCGATCGAGTCGCCGAGCTGCACGTCGGTGAGGTCGAGGTCGGCGGTATCGACGTGCAGGCGCACGTCACCGCCGCGCGGTTCGAGTCGCGCAACGCGTCCCACGGTCTGGATGATGCCGGTGAACATCAGCACACCTCCCGGGGGGAGATGGCAAGCGAGACTGAAACGATGACAGGCATGAAACGTTCTCCGCGTCGGAAAGCGAGAACGCCCCAAGGCATGAGGCAGACGCATGGCATCGCTGCCATCCGCCTGGCCGTCTTCTTTCATCCGGACTGTGGGCCGCACCGGCGAACCGGAACAACCTGGACCGTCGGCTCCGGCATCGGACCGGATCTGCTGACCTCCCGATGCTGCCGGGAGCGCTCGCGGGCTCGTTCCGAGGAACCTACCGCCGGTGGGGAATTTCGCCCCGCCCTGAAGACGTTTGCCGATGAACCGGCCGCCGGATTCTAACACGCCCGCCATGCGCCACTCGCGCGCCAGCCGTTTGCCCGCCCGCTGCGGCATCATGTCCGTCCCTGCCAAGGAGGTTTCCATGCGCAAGCATCGACGCGACTGGTCGACGTGGCTCGCCATCCTGCCGGCCATGTTCTGGCTGGCCCACGCGCGCGCCGGCGAGGCGCCGGCCGACGTCTACACCGGCACGCTGGGCCGGCAGGCCATCGTGCTGCAACTCACCCCCGGCGACGACGCCGCCACGGCCGGCCGCTACTTCTACGTGCGCCACCACCGCGACATCGCCTTGTCGGGCGCGCCGGCCAGCAACGGTCACCTGCAACTGCGCGAAGGCTGGGACGCCGACGCCAACGGCCCGCGCATCGCGCTGGACCGGCAAGCCGACGGTGGCTGGCGCGGCCGATGGCAGGACGACAAGGGAACGACCCTGCCGGTCGCCCTGCACCCGGCCACGGTGGCGCCGCCCCCCGCCGATACGCCGCCCTGGCTGAAGCAGCTCCATGCGAGCGACCGCTACGACTACCTGCGCCTGGCCGGCCTCAAGCCACAGGCCGGCCAGCGCGAAACCTTCATGGGCCATGCCCTGCAGTGGTGGCGCGTGCCCGACGCCGGCATCGCGTTCTTCGAGATCCTGGACGGGTACCCGCCCACCGAGCTTGCGCGCATCAACCAGGTGCTGATGGACCGGATGTGGCGGGAAACCGGCAGCTACTACGACTGCATGTTCAACCACTTCAACGAAGGCGATTACGAGCAGACGGTGACGCCGCGCCTGCTCACGGCGAACCTCGTCAGCGTCAGCGTGTTCACCAATTACTACTGCGGCGGCGCCCATCCGGACTTCGGCGATGCGGCGATCAACCTCGACGCGCACACCGCCCGGACGCTGGAGCTGGAAGACATCCTGTGGCTGGGCAAGGGCAAGCCGCTGCACTACGCCACAGACGCCGACGGCAACCCCGCACCCGGCTCGGCCAGCTTCGAGGCGTGGTCGGATTACCGCGAGCAGCACCTGGCGCCCTGGCTGGCGCGGCAATGGCGGCAACTCTATCCGCAGGAGACGACGGCCACTGGCGGCGAAGACGATTGCGGCTACGACGACCCCGGCGTGTGGCAGTTCGTGAGCTGGCACATGACACCGAAGGGCTTGTTCATCGGCCCCTCCTACGCTCGCGCCGCGCGCGTGTGCGAAGCCAACGACGACTGGTCGGTGCTGCCGTGGGAGACGGTGCGCCGGCATCCGGGGCGGCTCCGGCTCACCCTGCCCTGACCCCGGGCGGCGCCAGCGCCGCGACCAGGTGATCGATCAATGCCCGCAGTGCCGGCGTGCGATCCGCGCCGGGCAGCCACAGCAGGTGGATAGGGAACGAGGGCAGTCGCCAGTCGGGCAGCAGTTCGACCATGCGGCCTTCGGCGACCAGCGCGTCGGCCATGTAATCCCCCTGCAGGCCGACGCCCACGCCGGCCAGCACCGCGTCACGAATGGCCTGCGAATCGTTGCAGCTCAGCACCGGCTCGATGCGTACCGCGCGCCGCTGGCGCTGACGGGCGAACGTCCACAGTGTGCCGCGGCGGTAGCCGGTGAAGCTGATGCAACGATGCGCCTTGAGATCGGCCGGGTCGCGCAACGGCGGCGCCGAAGCCAGGTAGTCGGGCGAGGCGCAGGGAAATATGCGCATGGTGCCGGCCCGCCGCGCCACCAGTTGCACGTCGGCCAGGCGCCCCAGCCGCACGGCCAGGTCCACCTTGGCGGTGACCATGTCGACGTAGGCGTCGTCGTAGATCGCGTCGATGCGCACGCCGGGATGCTTGCGCATGAAACCGGCCAGCAGCGGGGCCATGCGGTAACGACCGAAGCTGGCTGCCAGGTGCACGCACAGGTGGCCGGCCAGTTCGCCGCCGGGCGGGTGCAGGTCGGCGGCCAGCTGGGCCATCACCGCTTCCATGCGTTGCCATTGCGCCAGCAACAGCTCGCCGCGCGCGGTCAGCGCCATGCGCCGGGTGGTGCGCAGGAACAGCCGCGCGCCGACCGCCTCCTCCAGCGCCGCGATGCGCCGGCTCAGCACCGACGGCGTGCAGCCCACCTCCAGTGCCGCGCGCGAGAAATTGAGCCGCCGCGCGGCTGCCGCGAACGCGCGCAGTTCGCGCAGGCGGGCGGGCGTGAGGTCGAAAGATTGATTCATGTGACGAACAGAAGATTGACCATTCGTGTGGATTATCACCAAACGACGGTGGCGGGACCATGGCCTCATTTCCACCACGGAGCCATCCCATGCGTGCCATCCAGCTTTCCGCCTTCGGCCTGGACCATCTCGACCCGGTTGACTTGCCCACACCGCGCCCCGGCCCGCGCGACGTGCTGGTGCGGATGGAAGCGGCCTCGCTCAATTTCCGCGACCACATGCTGGTCAATGGCGACCTCTACCGCGGCGTGCCGCTGCCGATCGTGCCGGTGTCCGACGGGGCCGGCACGGTGCAGGAAGTGGGCGGGGCGGTGACCCGCTTCAAGCCCGGCGACCGCGTCACCACGTTCTACAAGTCGCGCTGCCGATCGCCGCACTCACTGCCTGGCAGGCGCTTGAGCTGGCTCACATCACCACCGGGCAGACCGTGCTGCTGCTGGGGACCGGCGGCGTGTCGCTGTTCGCGCTGCAGTTCGCCAAGTTGCGCGGCGCCAGGGCGATCATGCTGTCCTCCAGCGACGCCAAGCTCGAACGCGCCAAGGCGCTGGGCGCGGACGTCGGCATCAACTACGCGAAGCACCCGCAGTGGGGGGCGCTGGTACGCGAGGCCAGCGGCGGCGCCGGCGTTGAGCTGGTGGTGGAGACAATCGGCGCGGCCACGTTCGCGCAATCGCTGGAAGCGGTGCGCATGCACGGCATGATCGCCGTGCTGGGCTGGATCGGCGGCAGCGAGGCCACCTTGCCGCTGACCCCGGTGGTGCTCAAGCGCGTGCGCGTGCAGGGCATCTCGGTGGCGTCACTGGAAGCGCACGAGCAGATGGTCGCCGCCATCGAGGCCACCGGCCTGGAACCGGTGATCGACCACGTCTACGGCTTCGGCCAGCTGCGCGAGGCGTTCGAGCAACTCGTCGCCGGCCGGCATTTCGGCAAGCTCGCGATCGACTTCAGCGCCTGAAACGACGCCGGGCCGGGCACGGCGAGATCAGCGCGGGCGCAGGCGCAAGCGGATATCCGCGCCGAGCATGCGCTGGTCGACCACCTGCAACTGCCAGCGCGAGGCCATGTCGGCCAGCGGCGGCAACTGCAGCAGCGACCGCGCGCTGTCGCCCAGCAGCAAGGGCGCGACATAGAGCAGCAGTTCGTCGACCAGGCCGGCCGCGAACAGCGCACCGCAGGCAGGTCGAGTCCGTGGTCTCGTGTCGCCACCGCAAGGCGTTCCGCCCGGGCAAAGCGATCGTCTGCGCACGTTGCCGCAGCGCCATGCAGGACCAGCGTCGGCGCCGCGCCGTCCAGCACATGGCTGCCGGCGGGTGTGCGCAGTTGCCGATCCAGCAGCACGCGCAGCGGCGGCATGAACTCCTCGTCCTGCGGCAACCGGACGGTGAGCCACGGATCGTCCGCCAGCACCGTGCCGCTGCCGGTGAGGATTGCCGAGCTGCGCGCGCGCCAGCGCTGCACGTCCAGGCGCGCCGCATCGCCGGTGATCCACTTCGACTCGCCACTGGCCAGTGCGGTGCGCCCGTCCAGGCTCATCGCCAGCTTCACCCGCACGAACGGGCGGCCGCGTTCGAGACGGCCGAGGAAGCCGCAGTTCAACTCGCGCGCCGGCCCGCGCAGCAGGCCGGTTTCGACCGCAACGCCGGCGGCGCGCAACTTGTCGATGCCGCGACCGGCCACCTGCGGAAACGGATCTTCCGCGGCAATCACCACCCGCGCCACACCGGCGGCCACCAGCGCATCGGCGCATGGCGGCGTACGTCCATGGTGTGCGCACGGCTCCAGGGTCACGTAGGCGGTGGCGCCCCGCGCCCGCGCGCCCGCCTCGCGCAACGCATGTACCTCCGCGTGCGGCTCGCCGGCGCGCTGATGAAAGCCGGTACCGATCACCTCGTCGCCATGCGCGATCACGCAGCCCACGCGCGGATTCGGCTGGGTGGTGTACAGGCCGCGCTCGGCCAGGCGCAGCGCGTGCGCCATGTGGAGGTGGTCAGTGCCTGAAAATGCCATGCGTCGATTGTACGGGCCCGCTGACGGGCGATGCTCTTGGCCGGGAATCGGCCTTTCGACAAGCTCGGGACGATGAATTGGGGAATCGCAGAAACGGGAACATTGCCCGCCAGCGGGCTCCTACGGTTTGCGCGTACCGCCACCGAGCAGGGGAAGCTGCAGATCGGACAGGCCCGGCAGGTCGCGTTCCAGCTTCTCGATCTCCTCGCGGAACGCGTGCACGTCCTCGAACTTGCGGTAGACCGAGGCGAAACGCACGTAGGCGACCTGGTCGAGGTTCTTCAGCTCGCGCATCACCAGCTCGCCGACCTGGCGCGAAGGCACCTCGCGTTCGCCGCTGCGACGCAGGTCGTTGACGATCGCCCGCACCGCCGCGTCCACCGCATCACTGGCCACCGGCCGCTTCTGCAACGCCCGCTCGAAACTCACCCGCAACTTGCGCTCGTCGAAGGTCTCGCGCCGCTCGCCGCTCTTCACGATCGCCGGCAACTTCAGCTCGGCCGTCTCGAACGTGTTGAAGCGCTCGCCGCACTGCGGACACTCGCGCCGCCGCCGCACGGTCGAACCGTCCTCGGTCAGGCGCGAGTCGATCACGCGCGTGTCTTCGTGCTGGCAGAAGGGGCAATGCATGGGTCAGGAATGAGGGTAGAGAAGTGAGTAACGAGAGAACAGCATCAACGCCGACTATCTCTCACCTCTCACTCCTCTTCACCCACTTCTCGCTCAGCCGTAGACCGGGAATTTGCGGCACTGCGCCGTCACCGCGTCGCGTACGCGGGCGATCACGGCGGCGTCGTTCGGGGCGTCGAGCACGTCGCAGATCCAGCCGGCCAGGGCCACGCAGTCGGCTTCCTTGTAACCGCGGGTGGTGGCGGCGGGGGTGCCTACGCGCAGGCCGGAGGTGACGAAGGGCTTTTGCGGGTCGTTCGGCACGGCGTTCTTGTTGACCGTGATGTGCGCCTTGCCCAGCGCGGCCTCGGCGTCCTTGCCGGTGATCGGCTTGCCGATCATGTCGACCAGCATCAGGTGGTTCTCGGTGCCGCCGGAGACGATCTTGTAGCCGCGTTCGATGAAGGTCTTCGCCATTGCCTTGGCGTTCTTCACCACCTGCGTCTGGTACTCCTTGAACGCCGGTTCCAGCGCTTCCTTGAACGCCACCGCCTTGGCCGCGATCACGTGCATCAGCGGGCCGCCCTGGATGCCGGGGAACACGATCGACTGCAGCTTCTTCTCGATCTCCTCGCCCGCGCCCCTGCTCACGATGATGCCGCCGCGCGGGCCGCGCAGGGTCTTGTGGGTGGTCGAGGTGACCACGTGCGCGTGCGGCAGCGGGCTCGGATAGACGCCGGCGGCGACCAGGCCGGCGACGTGGGCCATGTCGACGAAGAACAGCGCGCCGACCGAATCGGCGATCCGGCGCATGCGCGCCCAGTCGACCACCTGCGAGTAGGCGCTGAAGCCGCCGACCAGCATCTTCGGCCGGTGTTCGGTGGCCAGGCGCTGCAACTCGTCGTAGTCGATCAGGCCGTTCTCGTCGACGCCATACTGCACCGCGTTGAACAGCTTGCCGGAGATGTTGACCTTGGCGCCGTGGGTGAGATGGCCGCCATGCGCGAGCGACATGCCCAGGATGGTGTCGCCCGGCTGCAGCAGCGCCAGGTACACCGCCTGGTTCGCCTGCGAACCGGAGTGCGGCTGCACGTTGGCGTAGTCGCAGTCGAAGAGCTGCTTGAGCCGCTCGATCGCCAGCTTCTCGGCCACGTCCACGTACTCGCAGCCGCCGTAGTAGCGCTTGCCGGGATAGCCCTCGGCATACTTGTTGGTGAGCTTGGAGCCCTGCGCTTCCATCACCCGCGGGCTGGCGTAGTTTTCCGAGGCGATCAGCTCGACGTGATCTTCCTGGCGCTGGCCCTCGTGGGCGATGGCCTGGGCCAGTTCGTCGTCGTAACCGGCAATCGTGCAGTCCTTGGGGAACATTCTGGCCTCGTGAAATGGCGGGTTGGCAATCGGGAAAGTGTAGCCCCGGCCGCCATTTCCGGCCACCGACGCACCGTCGGCCCGGCATTGGACGAATATTTGAATGACAGATATTGAAATCTGTCATTCAAATATTTATTCTCCACTCAACCCCCGAACAGGCACGCCCCATGAAACACCGCACCCTGGGCCGCAGCGGCCCGCAGGTTTCCGCCCTCGGCCTCGGCTGCATGGGCATGTCCGACCTCTACGGCAAGGCCGACCGCAGCGAAAGCATCGCCACCGTGCACGCCGCGCTGGACGCCGGCGTCACCCTGCTCGACACCGGCGACTTCTACGGCATGGGCGACAACGAACTGCTGCTGGGCGAAGCGCTGGCCGGCCGCCCCCGCGACAGCTACCAGCTCAGCGTGAAGTTCGGCGCCCAGCGCGGGCCGGACGGCGCGTGGCTCGGCTACGACGCGCGCCCGGCGGCGGTGAAGACGGCGCTGGCGTACTCGCTCAAGCGCCTGCGCACCGACTACATCGATGTCTATCGCCCGGCCCGGCTGGATCCGAACGTGCCGATCGAGGACACCGCGGGCGCCATCGCAGACCTGGTGCAGGCGGGCTACGTGCGCCAGCTCGGCCTGTCCGAAGTGGGCGTGCAGACGATCCGCCGCGCCCACGCCGTGCTGCCCGTCGCCGACCTGCAGATCGAGTACTCGCTGATCTCGCGCGGTATCGAGCAGGCGATCCTGCCGGCCTGCCGCGAGCTGGGCATTGCCGTCACCGCCTACGGCGTGCTCTCGCGCGGATTGATCAGCGGACACTGGGCGAAGGAGCGCAGCACCGACGCGCGCGACTTCCGCCAGCACAGCCCGCGCTTCCAGGGCGCCAACCTCGAGCACAACCTGCAGCTGGTCGACCTGCTGCGCGGCCTGGCCGAGGCGCGCGGCTGCAGCGTGGCGCAGCTGGCGATCGCCTGGGTGCTGGCGCGCGGCGACGACATCGTGCCACTGGTCGGCTCGCGCACCCGCGAGCGGCTGGGCGAGGCGCTGGGCGCGCTCGCCGTCACGCTGGATGCCGGCGACCTCGCCGCGATCGAGCGCGCCGTGCCGCCCGATGCCGCCGCCGGCGACCGCTACGCCGCCGCGCAGATGGCGATGCTCGACAGCGAACGCTGAAATCCTTTCCCGCCCGACAGGAGAACCGACATGTACGCCATCATGGACATCACCGGCCAGGTCGGCAGCGCGGCCGCGAAATACCTGCTGGAGCGCGGCCAGCGCGTGCGCGGCGTCGTGCGCGGCAAGGACAAGGCGGCGGCCCGGACCGTGCGCGGCGTCGACCTCGTCGTCGCCGACACAGCGGACGGGCTGGCCGCATCCTTCGCCGGCGCCGAAGGCGTGTTCGCCGCACTGCCGGCCAGCCTTGCGCCGGGTTCCGACTTCGCCGAATCGCGCGCGCTGATCGACGCGCTGGCCATCGCCCTGCGCAAGGCAGCGCCGCCGAAGGTGGTGGCGCTGTCCTCGATCGGCGCGCAGCACACGCGCGAGCTGGGCGAGCTCACCCCGCTGCACCTGCTGGAGCAGGCGCTGGACGCGCTGCCCCTGCCCCGCGCCCACGTGCGCGCCGCCTGGTTCATGGAGAACCTGAGCCGGCACGTGGTGCCTGCGC
>MKTU01000078.1 GCA_001898415.1 Rhodanobacter sp. 67-28
GAGACCGTCAACACCCTCGATGGAAAAATTTCGACGGTGTTTTGTTGCGGAATCTTCGCCGACAGGGCCTGTCGTCGAAGGGGCGAGCATGATAGCGCCCCGCGGCGTTCGTGGGAAGGGTCTGCGTGCAGTTTCTTCCAGGCAATGGAGCGCCGAGGGCCGTGGAACGGCCTCGCCGCACCATCGCGCAGAGGGTTGGCCTGCATCAGGATCCCGCAGCGCCACGCGAAAACAGCGGCCGCGCCGGACAGGTCTCCTGCGACAGCGCCACGGCGCACGTGGGCGGAGTCGCGAGCGCCGGTTCAGGCAGCAAGCCGACTCGATAGGGGATGAAATCTTCCGGGCGCATGCGTTCGAACGCGTCCCAGTCATCTTCGAAGGGAATGAACCGCAGCATGGGATGCTCCTGATCCGGCGCGCACCATCCGTGCGCGAGTTCATCAGAGCAGTCGGCGCGGCCAGTTCGCCGGCAGGGTCTGGCCGTTTGCGGGCGCAACGCTGCGCTTAGTCGATCTCGATCATCTCGAAGTCGTCCTTGGTCGTGCCGCAATCCGGGCAGGTCCAGGTCTCGGGTACGTCTTCCCAGCGCGTGCCTGCCGGGATGCCCTCGTCGGGGACGCCCTGCGATTCATCGTAGATGTAGCCGCATACGACGCACATCCATTTGCGCGTGGCAGCGGCACCGGGGGAACTCTGGCTCATGGTCGGGCTTCTTCGGATGACTGGGAATAGGACATTCTCGCAACTCGACCGACAATGCGAAAGCACGACAATGATCCGGCCATCTTCACGCCACTCGGAAATCCGCCCATGAAACACCCAGCTACGCTCGCACAACGTGGCCTGTACGCGATCACCAACGGACCGCGCCCCGACCTGCTCGACGTGGTGGCACAGGCGCTGGCCGGCGGCGCACGGCTGCTGCAATATCTGGACGAGGAGCCCGGCGATGTGCGCCGCCACGCCGAGGCCACGGCGATCGCGCAATTGTGCCGGCGGCATGCGGTGCCGCTGATCATCCACGAGGACGCGGCGCTGGCGCAGGCCGTCGGCGCCGATGGCGTGCATCTGACGCACTCGGCCGACACAATCCGCGCGGCCCGCGAACGCCTTGGCCCAACCGCCATCATCGGCGTCGCCTGTCGCGACTCGCTCGCCGACGCGCGCAGCGCGGCACAGGCCGGCGCCAGTTACGTATCGTTCGGTGCGATGTATCCGTCGCCGACCAAGCCGCAGGCAACGATCGCCCCGGTGGATCTGCTGAGGCAAAGCGCCGCGCTGGGCGTGGCACGGGTGGCGATCGGCGGCATCACGCCGGACAATGCTGCCTTGCTGATCGAGGCCGGCGCCGATTACGTGGCTTCGATTTCCTCCCTGTTCGCTGCGCCCGACGTGCGCGACGCGGCTCAGCGTTTCGCCCGGCTGTTTCCCTCGCCCAATCCTTGAGAATCCGATGACGACCAACCACGAACTGTTCCAGCGCGCCCTTCCGTTGTTGCCCGGCGGCGTGAATTCGCCGGTGCGCGCATTCAAGTCGGTCGGCGGCGAACCGTTCTTTACCGCCCGCGCCGATGGCGCGTATCTGTGGGATGTCGAAGGGACGCGCTACATCGACTATGTCGGCTCGTGGGGCCCGATGATCGTCGGCCACAACCATCCCGCCGTGCGCGAGGCGGTGGAACGCGCGGTGCGTGACGGCCTTTCCTTCGGCACGCCGTGCGCAGCCGAAGTGGTGATGGCCGAAACGATCACGCGGTTGATCCCGTCGATCGAGATGGTGCGCATGGTCAATTCCGGCACCGAGGCGACCATGTCGGCGATCCGGCTCGCCCGCGGCGCCACCGGCCGCAGCAAGATCGTGAAGTTCGAGGGCTGCTACCACGGCCACGGCGACAGCTTCCTGGTCAAGGCCGGCTCCGGTGCGCTGACCTTCGGCGTGCCGACCTCGCCGGGCGTGCCGAAGGCAAATGCGGATCTCACGCTCACCCTGCCGTACAACGACCTCGCTGCCGCGCAGGCGCTGTTCGCCGAACTGGGCGACGAGATCGCCGGGCTGATCATCGAGCCGGTTGCCGGCAACATGAACTGCATCCCGCCGGTGGACGGCTATCTGCAAGGCCTGCGCGAACTGTGCACACGACATGGTGCCGTGCTGATCTTCGACGAGGTGATGACCGGTTTCCGGGTGGCGCTGGGCGGCGCGCAGGCGCATTACGGCGTCATGCCGGACCTGACCACGTTCGGCAAGATCATCGGCGGCGGCATGCCGGTCGGCGCCTACGGCGGCCGCAGGGACCTGATGGAGCAGATTGCTCCGTCGGGCCCGATCTACCAGGCCGGCACGCTCAGCGGCAATCCGGTGGCGATGGCCGCGGGCCTGGCGATGCTGGAGCTGATCCAGGCGCCCGGCTTCCATGATCGTCTGGCCGCGCGCACGCGTCTGCTCTGCGACGGCCTGCAATCGGTCGCCGACGGCGAGGGCGTGGCGTTCAGCACGAACCGCGTGGGCGGCATGTTCGGCCTGTTCTTCAGCGCCGGGCGAGTGAACAGCTACGCGCAGGCCACGGCCGCCGACGTTGCGCTGTTCAATCGCTTTTTCCACGGCATGCTGAAGCGCGGCGTGTATCTGGCGCCTTCCGCTTTCGAGGCGGGGTTCATGTCCAGCGCACACAGCGACCAGGACATCGCCGATACCCTGGAGGCTGCACGCGGCGCCCTGCGCGACGCGCGCGGCTGATTCACCAGCTGCCGGTGTTGGGCATGGACGCCCACGGTTCGCGGGGCGGCAAGTGGCCTTCCTGCAGCAGTTCGACGGAAACCAGGTCGGGCGAACGCACGAACGCCATGTGGCCGTCGCGCGGCGGGCGATGGATGGTGTAACCCATGTCCAGCAACCGCTGGCAGGTGGCGTAGATGTCCTCCACCCGGAAGGCGAGGTGGCCGAAATTGCGCGCGCTGCCGTAATCCTCGGTGGAACCCCAGTTGTACGTCAGCTCGATTTCCGCCTCGGGGCTGTCCGGCGCAGCCAGGAATACCAGGGTGAACTGGCCCTGGGCGTTTTCCATGCGGCGCACTTCACGCAGACCCAGACCTTCGCAGTAGAAGCGCAGCGAGGCATCGATGTCGCGCACGCGCACCATGGTGTGCAGATATTTCATGGTCCACTCCTGTCTGTCGCGGGTTTCCCGCCTGCGACGAAATCGTTCAACGCGTGGTGCAGGCGGGAAAGGCCTTCGGCCAGTTCCTCGTCGGTGATGGACAACGGCGGCACGAAGCGCAGCACGTCCGCGCCGGCCTGCAACAGCAGCAAGCCGCGAGCCGCGGCGTGGTCGAGGATGTCGCCGGCCCTGCCCTTGTAAGCATCCGCCAGCACGGCACCGATCATCAGGCCACGCCCGCGCACTTCGTCGAACAGTGCCAGTTGCTGGTTGATCCGGGCCAGGCCCGCGCGCAAATCGTTGGCCTGGCGCTCGACGTTGGCAAGGATCGCCGGCGAGGCCAGCTTGGCCAGCGCCACGCGCGCCACCGCGGCGGCCATCGGATTGCCGCCGAAGGTGGTGCCGTGCGACCCGTACTGCATCGTGTCGGCCACTTTCGGTCCCGCCAGCATGGCGCCGATGGGGAAACCGCAGCCCAGGGCCTTGGCCAGGGTGACGACGTCCGGCTTGACCTGGCCGTGCGCGAACAGCTCGCCGGTGCGGCCCATGCCGCACTGGATTTCGTCCAGCACGAGCAAGGCGTCGTGCTCGTCGCACAGCTCGCGCACGCGTTCGAGGAAACCCGGCGCCGCCGGCACCACACCGCCTTCGCCCTGGATGGGCTCCAGCATCACGGCGGCAATGCCGCCGGCCTCGAAGGCCAGTTCCAGCGCTGCCGCGTCGTTGTAGTCGAGGTAGCGAAAGCCGGCAGGCAGCGGCTCGTATCCGGCCTGGTATTTCGGCTGCGCCGTCGCGGTCACCGTGGCCAGCGTGCGACCGTGGAAGGAACCCTTGAAGGTGACGATGATGCGTCGCTCCACCGGGCGCCCCTGCGCAGCCGCCCAGCGGCGCACCAGCTTGATCGCCGCCTCGTTCGCCTCCGCACCGGAGTTGCACAGGAATACGCGCTCGGCGAAACCCGAAGCCACGACCAGTTCCTCGGCCAGGCGCAGCGGCGGCTCGGTGTAGAACACGTTGCTGGCGTGCCACAGCTTGTGCGCCTGAGTGGCCAGCGCAGCGAGCAGATCCGGGTCCTGGTGTCCCAGCGAGTTCACCGCGATGCCGGCGCCGAAGTCGATGTAGTCGCGGCCCTGCGTGTCCCACACGCGCGACCCGCGACCGTGATCGAGCACCAGCTCGCGCGGCTTGTAGACCGGCAGCCAGTAACGCTTGCCGAGGTCCAGCAGTTCCTGTTCGGGCGAGCTCATGAGCGCTCCAGGAACAGGTCCGGCAACAACTCGGCGCCGGGCTCGACGGCGTACTGGTCGAAATCGGTCACGCCGGTTTCGCGCAGCACTTCGTCGTCGATCGCGAAATGGCCGGTGTAGTCGCGGGCCGGCCGGGTCAGGATGGCGTGGGCGGCATCGGCCACGATCTCCGGACGGCGGCACTGCCCGGCGGTGACGCCGTCGATCATCGCAATCGCGGCGGTGGCGATTACCGTGCGCGGCCACAGCGCGTTGACCGCGATGCCGAGCGGGGCGAACTCGGCGCTCATGCCCAGCACGCACAGGCTCATGCCCATCTTGGCGATGGTGTAGGCGACATGCGGGGCGAACCATTTCGGATCGAGGCTGGGCGGCGGCGACAGCATCAGCACATGCGGGTTGGTCGCTTTCTTCAGGTACGGCAGGCAGGCCTGGGTGACCAGGAAGGTGCCGCGGGTGTTGACCTGGTGCATCAGGTCGAAGCGCTTCATCGGCGTGCCTTCGGTGCCGGCCAGCCAGATCGCGCTGGCGTTGTTGACCACGATGTCGATGCCGCCGAAATGCTCCGCCGCCCGCGCCGCCGCGGCGACCACCTCGGCCTCCTCGCGGATGTCCACCTGCAGCGCCAGCGCACGACCGCCCGCCGCTTCGATGTCGGCCGCAGCGGTGTGGATGGTGCCGGGCAGCTTGGGATTGGGCACCGCGCTCTTGGCCGCGATCACGATGTTGGCGCCGTCGCGTGCGGCCCGGCGCGCAATCGCCAGGCCGATGCCGCGCGAGGCGCCGGTGATGAACAAGGTCTTGCCAGCGAGCGAACTCATGCGAATCGACTCCGTGGGATGAACGTCCAGTGTAGCCGGGCCGCTCACGCCTTCTGGAAGCGCGGCAGGATGTCGCGCAGCTCGGCCAGGCGCTGCAACGGATCGGTCAACTCCAGCATGCGCTGTTGTTCGCCGGTGTCCAGCGGCAGCAGTTCGGCCAGGCGAAAACCCAGCCAGCTGGCATCTTCGTAGTCGCTGCGTGCGGCATGCCGCCAATGCGGCGCCATCGTCTCGATCAGTCGTTCGAGGATGCTCTGCAGCAGGGCGAACTCCACCGGCACCTCCTGCACCGGCTCGCCGGGCCAGCGTTCGGCGTTGCCGCGCAACTGGCCATCGGCGCGCGCGCGGCTGCGCGAAACGCGAAAGCGCGCACCCCCTTCGGCCACGATGCCGAGCAGGCCGTTCTCGTCGCGCTGGAAATCGCTGATGCGCGCCAACGTGCCGATCGCCGCCGGCACGGCCGGCTCGCCAGTCTCGCGCCCGGCCAGGATCAGGCACACGCCGAACGGGCTGCCGTCACGGCAGCATTCGCGCACCAGATCCAGATAACGCGGCTCGAAGATGCGCAGGTGCAGCCGCCCACCGGGAAACAGCACGGAGGAGAGCGGGAACAGCGGGATGTCGAGCAGCTCGGATTTGACGGCCATCGGCCGAGTGTACCCAGTGCCCACCACGCCGGTCTGCGCGCAGCGTCAGGCGCCGCGCAAACGCTCGACGAAGCGCCGCGGCGCAGCCTCGAAACCGCCGTTGGACATGAACACCACCTGGTCGCCCGGCCGCACCTGCCGACCCAACTCGGCGATCAGCGCGTCGACGGTCGGCACCGCGGCGCCGCGGCCGCCGAGGGCTGCCGTCACCGCACCGGCGTCCCACGGCAACTCGGCACGCTGGAGGATCAACACGCCATCGGCGTCGGCCAGCGACGGCGCCAGCGCCTCCGCATGCGCGCCCTGCCGCATCGAGTTGGAACGCGGCTCCAGCGCCACCAGAATGCGCGCGTCGCCGACCTTCGCGCGCAGCCCGGCCAGGGTGGTGGCGATCGCGGTGGGGTGATGGGCAAAGTCGTCGTACACGCGCACGCCATTCACTTCGCCGACCAGTTCCATCCGTCGCTTCACGCTCTCGAAGTTGGCGAACGCCGGCAGCAGCGCACGCGGATCGGCGCCGGCGGCCGTCGCCGCGGCCAGCGCGGCCAGCGCGTTCATCACGCTGTGCTGGCCCAGCAGCGGCCAGCGCACCTCGCCGAGCCGCTCGCCGCCGCGGTGCACCGCGAAGGCCGAGCCGTCCGCCTCGATCAGCGTGGCCTGCCAGTCGCCGCGGCCGATGCCGAAGGTTTCCACCGGCGTCCAGCAGCCCATCGTCAGCACCTCGGCGAGGCGCTCGTCGTGCGCATTGACGATCAGCCGGCCGTTGCCCGGCACGGTGCGCACCAGGTGATGGAACTGGCGCTGGATCGCGGCCACGTCGGGGAAGATGTCCGCGTGGTCGTACTCGAGGTTGTTGAGGATGGCGATGCGCGGGCGGTAGTGCACGAACTTCGAGCGCTTGTCGAAGAACGCGGTGTCGTACTCGTCCGCTTCAATCACAAATGGCGCCGCCACCGGCGGCACGACACTCCCTTCTCCCGCCGGCGACCCTTGGGGAGTCCCCTCGCGGGTGAGAAGGTGGCGCGCAGCGCCGGATGAGGGTCCGGGGCTTGCGTGTCCCGATGTGCTCCCCAGCCTCGCCGACACCCCGAAATTCCCCGGCACGCCACCGACCAGAAACCCCGGCGCCATCCCCGCACTCTCCAGCAAATGCGCCAGCAGGCTGGTGGTGGTGGTCTTGCCGTGGGTGCCGGCCACGGCCAGCACGTCGCGCTCGGCCAGCACCGTCTCGCCCAGCCACTGCGGGCCGGAGACGTAGCGCAGGCGCGCATCGAGCATGTACTCGACGGCCGGATTGCCGCGCGTCATCGCGTTGCCGACCACGACCAGATCGGGTGCCGGCTGCAGGTGTTCGGCGGCGTAGCCGCTCATCAGGCCGATGCCGAGCGCCTCCAGCTGGGTGCTCATCGGCGGATAGACGTTCGCGTCGGAACCTTCGACCGTGTGGCCCAGTTCGCGCGCGAGCGCGGCGACGCCGCCCATGAAGGTGCCGCAGATGCCGAGGATGTGCAGACGCATGCCGAGCGACTCCGTGAAATCCGCTCCGCCGGAGCGGGAAGCGCTCAGCCGTTCGCGGCGGCAGCTTCGTTCTGCAGCGCGCGCTCGATCCGCGCGGTGACCTCGGCCAGCTCGCCGACGCCGTCCACCACCTGCAGCTTGCCGCGGCCGGCGTAGAAATCCGCCACCGGCGCGGTCTGCTCGGCATAGATGGCCAGGCGCTTGCGCACGGTGTCCGGGTTGTCGTCGGCGCGGCCCTCCGCCTTGAAGCGGATTTCGCAGCGGCCGATGATCGCCTGGTTCGGCACCTCCAGCTTCACCACCGCGTCCAGCGGCTGGCCGAGCTTGGCCAGCAGGTGGTCGAGCGCGTCGGCCTGGGCCAGATTGCGCGGGTAGCCGTCGAGGATGAAGCCGGCCTTCGCGTCGGCCTGGGCCAGGCGCTCTTCCAGCATGCCGAGCAGGATGTCGTCGGAGACCAGCTGGCCGGCGTCCATCACCGCCTTGGCCTTGAGCCCCATCGCGGTGCCCGCGGCGACGGCGGCGCGCAGCATGTCGCCGGTCGAGATATGCGGAACGCCCAGCGCCGTTTTCAGCCGGGCCGCCTGCGTACCTTTGCCCGAACCGGGCGCACCAAGTAGGACGAGTCGCATAATGCTCCACGAGTTCGGCGGGTCGCCGCACGCTGCAGCAGCCCGCCCGATGCACGAAATTGCCGTCAAATTAGCCGCTGCACCGGGTGCCGTCAAACAGCGACCTTCGTCGCATCCGGCCAAGTATTTGTTGCATAAAAAGATTTGCCGGCACCGTTGCCACGCTTCCACTGCCCTATCGAGGACCCCATGAGCCCGAGCCGCCGTTCCCCCGCCGTCACCGGCAACCTGCTGTACGCCCAGTCCGGCGGCGTCACCGCGGTGATCAACGCCACCGCCGCCGGCGTGATCGAGGCCGCCCGCGGCAAGGGCGTGAAGGTGTACGCCGCGCGCAACGGCATCCTCGGCGCGCTGCGCGAGGAGCTGATCGACACCTCGAAGGAATCGGCCGCCGCGATCGCCGCGCTGCGCCACACCCCCGGCGGCGCGTTCGGTTCGTGCCGCTACAAGCTGAAATCGCTGGAGGACAACCGCGGCGAATACGAGCGGCTGATCGAGGTGTTCCGCGCCCACGACATCCGCTGGTTCCTCTACAACGGCGGCAACGATTCGGCCGACACCGCGCTGAAACTCTCGCAGATCGGCAAGACGCTCGGCTACGACATCCGCTGCATCGGCGTGCCGAAGACGGTGGACAACGACCTCGCCGTCACCGACTGCTGCCCGGGCTTCGGCTCGGTGGCGAAGTACACCGCGATCTCCACGCTGGAAGCCAGCCTCGACGTGGCCTCGATGGCCGAGACCTCGACCAAGGTGTTCATCCTCGAAGTGATGGGCCGCCACGCCGGCTGGATCGCCGCCGCGGCGGGGCTCGCCGGCGACGATGCGGACGCGGCACCTCACCTCATCCTGTTCCCCGAGAACGCGTTCGACGAGGCGGCGTTCCTGGCCAAGGTGCAAGCCACCGTCGAACGGGTGGGCTGGTGCACCGTGGTCGCCTCCGAAGGCGTGCGCAACGCGGCCGGCCAGTTCCTCGCCGAGGCCGGCACGCGCGACGCGTTCGGCCACAGCCAGCTCGGCGGCGTGGCGCCGGTGCTGGCGGCGCTGGTGAAGGAAAAGCTCGGCTACAAGTACCACTGGGCGCTGCCCGACTACCTGCAGCGCTCGGCGCGGCATGCCGCCTCGCAGGTCGACGCCGAGCAGGCGTACGCCGTGGGCAAGGCCGCGGTCGACTACGCGCTGACCGGGATGAACGCGGTGATGCCGGTGATCGTGCGCACGTCCGACGCGCCGTACCGCTGGAAGATCGCGCCCGCGCCGCTGGCGAAGATCGCCAACCGCGAGAAGAAGATGCCGAAGAACTTCATCAGCCGCGACGGCTTCGGCATCACCGCCGCCGCCCGCCGCTACCTCGCCCCGCTGATCCGCGGCGAGGCGCCGTTGCCCTACGGCAAGGATGGCCTGCCGCGCTACGTGCGGCTGAAGAACACGGCGGTGACGAAGAAGCTGGCGGCATTCGGGCGCTGAACTCCACGGCTTCCGTGACCGGCGTCACCGTGCTGAGCGCCACCTGAAAACCGGGGCGCCCGCATAGGCTTGCGTTCAGCCGCAGCTTCTTACGCTCCATCCTGCCCGGGTCGATCGCCGTGCCGTTGCGGCCACGACCCTCCACGGGAGGAGACTTGAGATGAAACTCATCCACCGCCTGCTCATCGCCCTCGCCCTGCTCGGCACCGGCAGCATCGCGCTGGCCGCTCCCGGCCCCGGTCCGGGCGACCACGGCCGATACGACCACGACCGGGGTCACGACCGTGGCCACGACCGCCGCCATGACGACCGCCGCTGGCACGACGACCGCCGCCACGGCGACTGGCGCCGGCATGATGACCGCCGCTATGGCTACGGACACCGCGATTACCGCTACGCCGGCCCGCGCTATTACCCGGTGCGCCACCATCGCTGGGAACGCGGCCACCGCTACTACGGTCCGACCTACGTCGTGCGCGATTACCGCTACTACCGCCTGCGCCCGCCGCCGCGCGGCTACCACTGGGTGCGCGCGGACAACGACTACCTGCTGGTCGCGATCGCCACCGGCATCATCCTGGACTACGCCCTGCGCTGAGTCCGCACCAGGCTGACCGATCCGGGGGCCGCGCATCCGTGCA
>MKTU01000079.1 GCA_001898415.1 Rhodanobacter sp. 67-28
GCTGCTCCACCTCGCTTGGGGGGTTATCCGCTCAGGTAAGAATTTCGACCCCAGCATCGCGCTTGCCTGACGGACGGCAAGACGGTATCTACGGGGGCGTGGGTGGATTCTCGGGGTCTTCGGCCGGCGCGGGCTGATCGTCCATCAGCGGCAGCACGCCGGGGCTGTCGAGGTCGTCGAATTGCTGGTGGTTCACGGCCCAGAAAAAAAGCGCCACGGCCACGCCGATCACCACCAGGGTGACCGGGATCAGCACCAGCAGGACATTCATGCCGCCGCCTCGGCGGTGCGGTCGGCGTGGCCGGGGTTGGCGTCGTGCGCGTGTGCGCGGCCGACGCGCATCGCGTTGAGCACCACCATCAGCGAGCTCAGCGACATGCCGATGGCGGCCAGCCACGGCGACACCAGGCCGAACGCCGCGAACGGCACGGCGAACAGGTTGTAGCCCAGCGCCCAGCGGCGGCTTTGCGCGATCACCTGCCGCATCTGCACGGCGATCGCGTGCGCGTGCAGCAGGCCTTGCAGGCGGCCGTCGAGCAGCAGCAGGTCGGCCTGGGCCTGGGCCAGGTCGGTGCCGCTGGACAGCGCGGCGGAGACGTCGGCCGCCGCCAGCAGCGGGGCGTCGTTGCTGCCGTCGCCGACGGCGAGCACGCGGTGGCCGTCGGCCTGCAGGGATTGCAGCAGGGCCAGCTTGTCGGCCGGCAGCTGCCGCGCATGCCAGTCGTCGATGCCGAGCCGGGTGGCCAGCGCGGCGACGCGATCGGCGCTGTCGCCGCTGGCCATGCACACGTCGATGCCGTCCTCGCGCAGCCGTGCCAGCGTGGCGGCGGCATCCTCGCGCGGGCGTTCCTGGAAGCCGAAGCGGGCCAGCGCGCCGTGCTGGTCGGCCAGCACCATGGCCGCGCTGGCCAGCCGCGGATCGTAATGCGCGTCGCCCAGCGCGTAGCGGGCGCGGCCCAATCGCAGCGCGCGGTCGCCGACGTGGCCTTCGATACCTGCGGCCAGGTGCACGCGCACGTCCTGTGCCGCCGGTGTGACGCCGCGCGGGCGCACCGCGGCGCTCAGCGCGCGGGCCAGCGGATGCGAGCTGACGCGGGCCAGCGCCAGGGCCCAGGCCAACACCTGCTCGCGGCTGTCGCCGCGCAGCGGTTCGACCGCCTCGTCATCCAGGTGCGGCGTGGAGAGTGTGCCGGTCTTGTCGAACAGGGCACGGTCGACGCCGGCAAGTGCGAGCAGGGCGCTGCCATCGGTGACCAGCACGTGGCGGTGGGCAAGCCGGCCCAGCGCCCGGGTCAGCGTCACCGGCACGGTCAGCGCGAAGGCGCAGGGGCAAGCCACCACCAGCACGGCGATGGCCGCGTCGAACGCGCGTGAGGGGTCGACCAGCAGCCAGCCCAGCGCGGTCACCACGGTAAGCACCAGCACCCGGCGCACGAAGCGGGTGACTTCGCGATCGCTGCCGGCGATTCGCGCGCGGGCCTGGCGCGCGCGCGCGGCCAGCGCGCCGAGCCGCGCCACGCTGGTCTGCGCGCCGCCATGTTCCACGCGCAGCTGCGCCGGCCCGGTCAGCAGCACGCTGCCGGCCACCAGACGCTCGCCGCGCTGGCGCCGTTGCGGGCGCGATTCGCCGGAGAGCAGCGCTTCGTCCACCTCGACCACGGCGCTTTCCAGCACGCCATCGGCCGGCACGGTGCCCCCGTCGTCGATGTGCACGCAGTCGCCGCTGGCGAGGGTCATCGCGGGCACGGTTTCCAGTTCGCCATCGGCACGGCGGCGCTGCGCCAGCAGCGGCGTGGCATCCAGCAAGGCATCGCCGCCGGCGTCGCCGCGATGGCGCGAGCGCAGTTCGATGTAGCGCCCGACCAGGAGCAGGAACACGAACATGCTGACCGAATCGAAATACACCTCGCCGCTGCCGCGCAGCGTGTTGATCACGCTGGCCGCGAACACCAGCGCGATTGCCAGCGCCACCGGCAGGTTGATGCCGAGGCGGCGGCCGCGCAGTTCCTCTGCGGCGCCGCGGAAGAACGACTGCGCCGAATAGGCCACCAGCGGGATGGTGGTCAGCAGGCCAAGCCAGCGGAACAGGTTGCGCGTGCTGAAATCGACGAAGTCGACCACGCCGAGGTAGATCACCAGGGCGTAGCTCATCACCTGCATCGCGCACATGCCGGCCACCAGCATGCGCTTCAGCGCATCGTGCATCTCGGCGGCGCGGACGTCTTCCACTTCGTCCAGGCGCAGCGGGCGCGCCTGACAGCCGGCGGCGGCGAAGTTCTCCAGCAGGGTGGGCAGGGTGGTGCGCCGGGTGTCCCAGACCACCCGCATGCGCCGCGCGGCGCGGTCGACGCTGACCCGGCGCACGCCGGCAAGCGCGTTGATGCGCTGCTCCAGCCAGAGCAGCCGGCGGGGATCGTCCAGCGCCTCGACGCGCAGGGCGATCTCGCTCAAGCCGTCGCGTCGCTCGCGCAGCACCTGGGCGGCGAGCCGGGGATCGGCCCATGTCGCCGCGCTGTTCATGGCTTGCGCGAGGGAGGGGCGGTGGATGGCGGTGGCGCGCTGTGCGAGGCGACCGGCACCCCGAATACCGCGTGCGAGCTGGTGGTCAGCGGCGTGTCGGCGTAGCGGACGCTGACCACGATGAGCCATGCGCAGCCGGCCAGCGAGGCGGCGAAGATGAATGCTCCGAGCCACAGCACCGGCTGGCGATACCAGGCCGATGCCGTGCGGACGCCGATGTCATGGCTGGTCTTCATCGACCGGGTGCGACAGGTGGTAGACGTAGGCGGCGATGACGTGGATCTGGTCTTCGCTCAGCCGCGTGCTCCACGACGGCATGTGGCCCTGGCGACCGTTGCCGATGGTCTGCTCGATATCGGCCGGGGTGCCGCCGTACAGCCAGACGTGGTCGGTGAGGTTCGGCGCACCCAGCGCCGGGTTGCCCTTGCCCTCGGCGCCGTGGCAGGCGGCGCAGGTGGAGAACAGCGGCTTGGCGGCTGCCGCCTTGGCCGCGTCGTGCGGGGCGCCGGACAGGCTCAGCACGTACTGGGCGAGGTTTTTCACGTTGTCCGCGCCCAGGCTCGCCCATGGCGGCATCACGCCGCTGCGACCGTCGTGGATCGAGGTGGTGATGTCCTTGCCGGTGCCGCCGTACAGCCAGTCGCCGTCGGTGAGGTTGGGTGCGCCGACCAGGATGTTGCCCTTGCCGCTGCGCTGGTGGCAGGCGGCGCAGTTGTCCTCGAACAGCACCTTGCCCATCTGCTGCGCCTGCGGGTCGCCGGCCAGCTGCTCCACCGTGTACAGGCGGAAGCGGTCCAGCAGCGGGTCCAGCCTGGCCTCGTTGGCAGCCACTTCACGCGCCAGCTGGCCGTGCGAGGTCCAACCCAGCGCACCCTTGTGGTTGCCGAAGCCGGGGAACAGGAACAGGTAGATGAACGCCGCGGCGAACATCGAGCCGGAGAACACGATCCACCACGTGGGCAGGTTCTTGAGGCCTTCCAGGATGGTGCCGTGCGCCCACACGTGCCCGGTGGTGCCATCGGGGCGGGTCGGGATCTTGGCCCGCGGCGCCCACAGGAACAGCCCGAAGGTGATGCCCAGGTTGAGCACCACCAGGAACATGACCCACAACGACCAGCCGGTGCTCATGGGCGATCCTCCTTGGCATCGACATCGCTGTCGGATTGTTCGTCTTGTTCGAGCGGCAGGCGTGCCATGCGGTCGAACGTGGCCTGGTGGCGCTTGCGCCAGGCCCAGATCCATATACCGATGAAGGTCACCAGCATCAGGATGATGAATACCCCTGCAACGTGACCCCAGACCGGGCTCATCGGCGTCATGGCGTGGCTCCCGCGACGCCGTCGGTGGTCGCCGGCTTGGCTGCCGACGGGGCCGGCTCATTGGCGATGCCCAGGCCCTGCAGGTAGGCGATCAGCGCGTCCATCTCGGTCTTGCCCTTGACGGCCTCGGGCGCGGCAGCGATCTGCGCGTCGGTATACGGGTCGCCCAGCTTGCGCAGCGTGCGCATGCGTGCCTGCACGTCCTCGGCGCTGATCGTGTTGTGCGCCAGCCACGGATAGCCGGGCATGTTCGACTGCGGCACCACCTGGCGCGGGTCCATCAGGTGCAGACGCTGCCATGCATCGGAATACTTGCCGCCCACCCGCGCCAGGTCCGGGCCGGTGCGCTTGGAGCCCCACTGGAACGGACGGTCGTAGACCGACTCGGCCGCGGTGGAGAAGTGGCCGTAGCGCTCGGTCTCGAAACGCAGCGCGCGGATCATCTGCGAGTGGCACAGGTAGCAGCCCTCGCGCACGTAGACGTCCTTGCCGATCAGGCGCAGCGGCTCGTACGGATGCACGCCCGGCGGCGCCTTCACCGAGTGCGCCTCCATGAACAGCGGGGTGATCTCCGCCAGTCCGCCCAGCGAGACCATGATCGCGATGCCGATGCCGAGCAGGCCGGCGTGCTTCTCGATCGCTTCGAAATGTTTGTAGGCCATGTTGATCTCTTCCTCAGCCGGCACTTGCCGGCAGGGGAGCGGGCACCTGGTGGGGCGCCGGCTCGGGAATCGGCACCGGGATCGGCTTGATCAGGCGCGCGCGGGCATCGGCGGCGGTGTGCCACAGGTTCCACGCCATCACCCACATGCCGGACAGGATGAACACGCCGCCGGCCCAGCGGATCAGGTACATCGGCTTGATCGCGAGCAGGCTGTCGAGGAAGCCGTAGGTCAGCGCGCCGTCCGGGTTGGTGGCGCGCCACATCAGGCCCTCGGTGACGCCGGCGGTCCACATCGAGCCCACGTACAGCAGGGTGCCGATGATGTGCAGCCAGAAGTGCAGCTCCATGCCCTGGCGCGAGTGCATCTCCGGCCGGCCCAGCGCACGCGGCGCCATCGCGTAGAGCGAACCGATGGTGATCATCGCCACCCAGCCCAGCGAGCCGGAGTGCACGTGGGCGATGGTCCAGTCGGTGTAGTGCGACAGCGAGTTCACCGTCTTGATCGCCATCATCGAGCCTTCGAAGGTGGAGGCGCCGTAGAACACCAGCGACAGCACCATGAACTTGGCCGCCGGATCGGTGCGCAGGCGATGCCACACGCCGTTGAAGGTGAGCAGGCCGTTCGCCGCCGAGCCCAGGCTCGGCATCAGCAGCACCAGCGAGAACGCCATGCCCACCGACTGCACCCAGTCGGGCAGGGCGGTATACATCAGGTGGTGCGCGCCGGCCCACATGTAGACCGAGATCAGCGCCCAGAAATTGACGATCGAGAAGCGGTAGCTCCACAGCGGCTGCTTGGCCTGCCGCGGCACGAAGTAGTACATCATGCCGAGGAAGCCGGCGGTGAGGAAGAACGCCACCGCGTTGTGGCCATACCACCACTGCACCATCGCATCGACCACGCCGGAGTAGATCGAGTACGACTTGGTCAGCGAGACCGGGATGGCCAGGTTGTTGACGATGTGCAGCAGGCCCACCGCGATGATGAAGGCGCCGTAGTACCAGTTCGCCACGTAGATGTGCTTGATCCGCCGGCGCGCCAGCGAGCCGAAGAACACCACGCCGAAGCTCACCCAGACCACCGCGATCAGGATGTCGATGAACCATTCAGGCTCGGCGTATTCCTTGCTCTGGGTCAGCCCCAGCGGCATCGTGGTCATCGCCAGCACGCAGACCAGTTGCCAGCCCCAGAAGGTGAATGCGGCGAGCTTCCTGAAAGCCAGCCGCGCGTGGCCGGTGCGCTGCACCACGTAATAGCAGGTGCCCATCAGCGCCGAGCCGCCGAACGCGAAGATCACGCCGAAGGTGTGGTCGGGCCGGATGCGGCTGAAGGTCAGCCACGGCACGTTGAAATTGAGCACCGGCCACATCAGTTCGGCGGCGGCATAGACGCCGACGGACATGCCGATGATGCCCCATACGGCGGCCGCGAGCAGGAACTGGCGGACGACCTTGTCGTTGTAGTATTCGGTGTTCGGCATCGGCTTTTCCGGCTGGACAGCGGGGCATTTTGGCGGCAAGCATGCGGCGAAGTGCTGACCTCGATCAAGCAACTGCGGCATTCCGTCCACGTCATCGCGGTGGAGGCCGGCGCTACCGGTCGGGCGAGTATCCTTGGCATCTTCAGTCGCGGCCTGCCGCGACCAGACATTCCGGTTGAATCCATGAGTGAGATCGTTTCGCAACAACCCCGTCCGGCGGCGCCCGCGCCGCGCCGCGCCAGCGTGGGCGTGCAGGTGGGAAAGGTCAAGGTAGGCGGCGGCGCCCCGATCGTGGTGCAGTCGATGACCAATACCGACACCGAGGACCCGGCCAGCACCGCGAAACAGATCGCCGAGCTGGCCCGCGCCGGCTCCGAGCTGGTGCGCATCACGGTGAACACGCCAGCCGCCGCGGCCGCGGTGCCGCGCATCGCCGAGCGGCTGGCGATGATGGGCGTGGACGTGCCGATCATCGGCGACTTCCACTACAACGGCCACCAGTTGCTGGAGCGCGAACCGGCCTGCGCCGAGGTGCTGGCGAAATACCGCATCAACCCCGGCAACGTCGGTTTCGGCAAGAAGCACGAAAGCCAGTTCGCCTCGATCATCGAGAAGGCGCTGCGCTACGGCAAGCCGGTGCGCATCGGCGCCAACTGGGGTTCGCTGGACCAGTCCATGGTGGCCGCGCTGATGGACGAGAACGCGCGGCGCGCCGAGCCGTGGGATGCCGCGCACGTGGCGCGCGAAGCCTTGATCCGTTCCGCCCTGGATTCGGCCGCGCGTGCCGAGGAGCTCGGCCTGCCGCGCGAGCGCATCATCCTTTCATGCAAGGTTTCCGGCGTGCAGGAGCTGATCGCCGTGTACCGCGACATCGCCGCGCGCGGCGACTACGCGCTGCACCTGGGCCTGACCGAGGCCGGCATGGGTTCCAAGGGCATCACCGCCTCGGCCGCTGCGCTGGCGGTGCTGCTGCAGGAGGGCATCGGCGACACCATCCGCATCTCGCTCACGCCCGAACCCGGTGCCTCGCGCACCGGCGAGGTGATCGTGGCGCAGGAGCTGTTGCAGACGATGGGTCTGCGCTCGTTCACGCCGCTGGTCACCGCCTGCCCGGGTTGCGGGCGCACCACCAGCGAGTTCTTCCAGGAACTGGCCAAGACCGTGCAGGAACACGTGCGCGAGCAGATGCCGCTGTGGCGGGTGAAATACGACGGCGTGGAGAACCTCACCCTGGCGGTGATGGGCTGCATCGTCAACGGGCCGGGCGAATCCAAGCACGCCAACATCGGCATCTCGTTGCCGGGCAACGGCGAGGCGCCGGCCGCGCCGGTGTTCATCGACGGCGAGAAGGCGATGACGCTGCGCGGCGACAACATCGCCAACGAGTTCGTCGACATCCTCGACGACTACGTGGCGCGCAAGTACGCCGCGCGCGCTAGCTGAAAGTCGTGCCGGGCTGCCACAGCCGCGGGCCGAGATCGGTCCAGCTGCCGACCCGCCCAGGCTGCGCGGCCAGCGTGCCGGCCTGCGCCAGGTAGTCCGCGCGCGCCATCTCGAACGCACCCAGGCTCAGCGTGTGGGCGTTGGCTACCTGCGCATCGAGCAGCGGGCAGCCCTGTTCGTGCAGCAGCCGCGCCAGCGCGATCAGTGCCACCCGCGAACCACCGCTCTCGGCGCTGAACATCGACTCGCCGCAAAACAGCTTGCCGACAGACAGGCCGTAGACGCCGCCGACCAGGCGCTCGCCGTCCCAGGTCTCCACGCTGTGCGCGTAACCGAGCTGGTGCAGGTGGAGGTAGGCGTCGATCATGGCCGGTACGATCCAACTGCCCGAGCTGTTGTCGCGCGGCGCCGCGCAACCGCGGATCACCGCCTCGAACGCCCGGTCGATCGTCACCCGCCAGCGCTTGCCGGCGAGCTGGCGACGCAGGCTGCGGTTCGGCCGCAACGCGTCGGTGCGAAACACGCAGCGCGGGTCGGGCGACCACCACAGGATCGGTTCGCCATCGCCGAACCAGGGGAAGATGCCTTGCCGGTAGGCGGCCAGCAGCCGGCCTGGCGACAAGTCGCCGCCGAAGGCAAGCAGGCCGTTCGGTTCGGCCAGAGCGCGGGACGGATCGGGAAAGCGCTCCGGCGCGTCGGCATCGAGCAGGGGCAGGCGGATCATGGCGCAGCCTCGTCGTGCTGCGCGTACGGGCTGTGTTGCCGCAATTCTTCCGCGTAGGCATCCACCGCCGGTGCCTCGCGCGCCAGCGCGCTGGCCACCGCCGCGCGGAAGCCCGGGTGGGCGAGCCAGTGGCGCGACTGCGTGCGCGCGGGCAGGAAGCCGCGTGCCAGCTTGTGCTCGCCCTGCGCCCCGGGCTCGAAGCGGTGCAGTCGTTGCGCAATGGCGTACTCGATGCCGCGGTAATAGCAGAGTTCGAAATGCAGCCCGGGCACGTCGACCATGCTGCCCCAGTAACGACCGTAGAGCACGCCGCCGCCCTGCACGAACAACGCCATCGCCACGATCTCGCCGCCCGCGCGGGCCAGCGCGAGCTGTGCCAGCGGACCGAGTTCGCCGAGCTGCCGGAAGAAGGCGACGGTCAGCACCGCGTGGTTGCCCTTGTCGTCGAAGGTGGCTTCGTACAGCGCGTGCACGCGATTCCACTCGTGCTCGTCGAGCGTGTCGCCGCTGCGCCATTCGACCGCCAACCCGCTGGCGGCGACCTGGGTGCGTTCGCGCAGGATGTTCTTGCGCTTCTTGTGGGTCAGCGCGGCGAGGAAATCCGGGAAGTGGCGGTAGTCGCGGTTGTGCCAGTGGAACTGCACGTCCGAGCGGGCCAGCCAGTCGTCGCCGAAGGCCGGCGCCTCCGTGGCCAGCAGGAAGTTCGCGTGCACCGAGGACAGCCCCAGCCGCTTCGCCTCGGCGCGCATCGCCTCGACCAGCGCCTGCCGCAGCGCTGGCGTGTCGGCCAGCAGGCGCGGGCCGGGCACCGGCGAGTAGGGCACGCCGCAGAGCAGCTTCGGGTAGTACTCGCCGCCGGCGCGCTCCCACGCGCTGGCCCAGCTCCAGTCGAACACGAACTCGCCGTGCGAGTTGCCTTTCAGGTACAGCGGCGCGGCGGCCACCAGGCGATCGTGGTCGTACAGGCCCAGGTGGTGTGCCTGCCAGCCCCAGTCGGGACGGATGCAGCCGGTGTCTTCCAGCGCATGCAGGAACGCGTGCGACACGAACGGATTCGCCCCGCCGCGCAAATCGTCCCACGCCGCGGCAGGCAGTTCGGCGATCGCGTCGTGGAAGCGGATGTGCATGACTCGGCAGGTGCCGCAGATACCGTCTTGCCGTCCGTCAGGCAAGCGCGATGCTGGGGTCGAAATTCTTACCTGAGCGGATAACCCCCCAAGCGAGGTGGAGCAGCTTGC
>MKTU01000080.1:0-4019 GCA_001898415.1 Rhodanobacter sp. 67-28
GCTTGTTGGGAGCAAGTGATAAGCCGTTGCTGAGGCCCTGGATGCTGGACAGCAACTGCTGATATTGCTGAAGCTGGGTTTCATACTGCTGGATCTGTTTCGCGTACTGCTCGATCGTCTTGGCGAGCTGGGCTGCGAAACTCTGTTCGTTCGCCGCGATGCTTCCGGGATCGACGACGACGACCTGGGCGCTGACGCTTCCCGCGAGCAGGGCGCAGCCGATGGCTGTTGCCAACATCAGCCGATGCCCGAACCGATTCTTGAGCGAAGGCGATTTGGTGGACAGTGTGTTGTGCATGGGGTGGTTCTCCACGTTCAGCGAACGGCGGCGCGTGGTGTGCGCGGGGTTGGTTGGTTGGGCTTTTGCTTTCCGCTGCCCCTGCGGTTTTCGTAGAAGCGCTCGAGCCACTGTTCGGGGCGCAGTTCGTCAACGGTGACGCCTTCGGCGGCAGCACATCCACGCAGCACCTCGTGCATGATTTCGATGTTGTCGGTGGAGGCCGAGATCACGGCGAGAGCGTCGTCCATGCCGCGCAGGTTCAGCTGGCACACCGCGCTGGCGTGGCCCTGCTTGACCAGGAAGCAACGTGAACGCTCGTCCAGGCTCACCACGACCTGGTATTCGGCGTCGGTCAGTTTCAGGCCGTCGACGTAATCCTCGCGGCTGGCGTTCGGGTTGGGCAGCAGGATCATCGTGGCGGTCTGCTCGATCAGCGCCGCGGCGATGTCGCTGGCCAGCGCGTCCTCGGGGCTTTGCGTGGCGAAGATGCCCAGGCCGTTCTGCTTGCGGATCGTCTTCTGTTTGTTCTTGGCGAATTCCTTGAGCCCACCCTTGCCGTCGAGGATCTTCCAGAACTCGTCCATCACGTAGATGAGCGGGCGGCCGTCGATCAGCGCCTCCAGCCTGTGCAGCAGATAGTTGATGACCGGCACTCGCGCTTCGGGATTGTCGATCAGCTCGGTGTAGTCGAAGCCGATGATGTTGGCTTTCTCAAGGTCGATGGTGTCGACCGGGTTGTCGAATACCCAACCCAGCGAATTGCCTGCCGTCCACTTGCGCATGCGGATGAACAGGCCGTCGTCGCCCATGTTGGGCAGGCTCTTCTGGAAGTTGGTCAACGTGCGAAGATGCATGGGCGTATCGAGCATGTTCTCGACGGCGCGGAAGATGTCCTCTTCCTCGCGCGAGCTGTAGACGCTCTTGCCGGCCATCACCTTTACCAGATCGGCCAGGAACTGCACGTTGGTTTCGTTGCGTTCGCAGTGGAAAGGGTTGAAGCCGGTGGGCTTGCCGTTTTCCAGTGCGAGGTAGTTGCCGCCGCAGGCGCGAACGAAGATCTCGGCACCGCGATCCTTGTCGAAGAAGAAAATCGTGGGCGAAGGCTGCAATTTCTGCACTTGGCTCAGCAGGAAGTTGATCAACGCGGTCTTGCCCGTGCCGGACTTGCCGATGACCATGGTGTTGGCGATGGCCTTCTCGCCGAGCGAGTTCTCCGCCGGATGGGTGGCGTGGAAATTGAAGTGATACGCCTGCCCGTTGGTGGTCTGCAGGGTGGTGACGCAGTCGCCCCAGGGGTTGTTCTCCTTCTTGCCGGTGGCGAAGTTGTGCAGCGGCGACAAGCCGAGGAAATTGAGTGAGCTGACGTTGGCCAGGCGCGTGCGGTATTTCCAGTTGCCCGGGAACTGGGCGTAGAACGCCGCGGTGACGGCCAGATCCTCCTTGACCGAGACGAATCCCGCGTTCGACAACTCGGCACGGGTGCTGGCGATCTGCTGCGACAGCGCTTCCTGGCTGGCGGCATAGATGGCCATGGAGAAGTGGTACTCGCCCAGCACGAAATTGCCGGAGGCGAGCTGATCCATGGCGTGGTCGAGCTCGGCGATCTGGCTGAAGGCCTTGTCGCCGGAGGAGATCATCATGCCCTTGGTGCGATCCAGCGCCTTGAGTGCATCCTGCCGGCCCATGGGGCTGAAGGAATGGGTGATGACGTATTCGAAATCGAGGTACTTCAGGCTGTTGAGGATGCCCGGGTAGGTCCCGTCGGTGTATTCCTTGATGTTGAGGATGGCGCCGAAGTGATTGATGCCGTCGGGCGTGGTGATCACGTAGTCGCCGGTTTTGGCCGAGAAGCGCTGCTTGCTGACCGGCAGGTAGTCGAACACGGGGGCGCTGAGCACGGGCACCGGTTCGTCGATGCGGTTGAGCAGGTAGCCGTACAACTCCAGCGCCTCGGAGAACACGACGCCGTTGGCCGCTTCGTACATGCCCAGTCGGCTGGGTGCGTAATCCTTCAGCACGGCTTCCAGGTTTCCGGCCAGTTCGAGCACGGTGTTCACCGCGTCGCGCTGTTCGGACTCCAGGCGGGCGAGATCGGCCGACTTCTCCACGAAGCGCCTGCCGCTGACGATGGGGCGGTACATCAGAGTCAGATACAGCTCGTTCTGCATCAGCTTTTGCGCGGACAAGCCCTTGTAATAGGTATCGGACAGATCCTGGTTGAAGGGCTGCACGAAGCGGCTACAGTCATCCAGGCGCCGGCGCCGGCGCACGTCGTGGACCCAGAACGCCACGTTGACGAAGTCGGGCGCGCGCAGGGTTTGCAGCAGCCGATTGAAGGTGTTGTGGCGGTGCTCGATCTCCCATTCCTCGCGCCCCACGAAGGGCAGCCCGCCCAGGCGCCACACCAGCAGGAAATCGCCGCCCGTGCTCTTGAGCACGGTCGGTGACACGTGCGTCGACAGGGGCAGGAACTCGGCGATGGGCGTGTCCGGCATGAATACGGGTTTTGGCTTGGGCATGAGTCCTGGTCCGGCGAACTCCGCGGCACGACGGCGGCGGCGTTCGCGTCACATCACTGTTTGTCGTTGTGTTGGCCGCGATGGTGGTTGGGAGTGAACACCCACATGCCATCGTTGCCGCCGATGTTCCTCATCCGGGCACGGAACTGCAGGCGCAGCCCCAGCAGACGAAAAATCATTTCGTCGCGCCGTGCCATCTGGCGCATCACGAAGATGATCAGCGGCAGCAGCAACAGGTAGAGAAAGTTGGTGTACACCGCCACGAGAAAGCACCCGCCCGCCGCCATGAAGAACGGCACGTAAGGCACGCCCATGAACATTGGCGGGCGGGTGCAACCGCGAAACAGCGCGTTTTTATGCATAGAAGTGGAGCGCGTGGACGAGCACGCTGGCGGTGCACTGCGTGGCGCCGGCGTCGGTCGTGCTGCCGGCGAGGAACATCTTGGCGATCTGGCCCGCCGCGCCGATCAGCACCGCACCGATAAGCACCGGGGCGACATCGCCGATGCGCTTGTGGGCAAAGGCGATCTGGTAACCGGAGAACACGATGGCGATCGTCACCACCACGACCGAGATCGCGTTGAGGATCATGTTGATGTTGGTGGCGAACTTGCAGGTGGTATCAATCGTGCCGGTGGCATCCTGCGCGAGCGCGAGGTTGGGCAGGACCAACGCCAGCAGCATGGCCACAGAGAGGAACGTGAACCAGCGCGTGCGCGAGGAGGTGAGGATGCTTTCGTTGCCGAGGGAGGTGTTGGCCATCACGGGGTTCCTTGTCGGGAGTTGCGGTGGAATGCGGTCATCGCGGGATGACTGCCGGGAGCTGGCCGCGGGATGCGGCCGGAAGAGTTGTGCGGTGGTGTTGGTGATGCGAAAGGGGGCGATGCGCCGTCGCCATTGCGGCGGGGCATGGTGTTAATGGCACGACTCGCTGCGGTGCTGCGCCTGCGGATGGCATCAGAAGACAAAGGCGGCATCGCGCTGCTCCATGCGCAAGTCGGCGCGGTCGTGCCGTGGGGCGGGTGTGCCTGCAGCCGGCACGGCTGACGCCACAGCCGGGTCACCGGGGCCGCGCACCTGCGGTTCGAACACGCCGCCGGTGGTCGTGCCGGCGAGCCCGGGCGGGGCAGGCTGGCGGGCAGGGGCGGTCGAGGGGGAAGAGGGCGCAACGCTGTGCTGCGGCAGGACGGCAGGGTCTGCGTTGGCGCCGGACAAGCCCG
>MKTU01000080.1:4047-15953 GCA_001898415.1 Rhodanobacter sp. 67-28
CTGCCATCGGCACGCTGCGCAGTGCGATCCGATAGTTGGCGTTGTCACCGGAATAGACCACCAGCGGCGGTACGGCGCTTCTGCCGGCGACGATTTCTGCGGGGGGTGGCGCGCGTGTCGGCGCAATGGCCGCGACTTCGGGAACGGATGTCGTGGTCGCCAGTCGGGCTTCGGCCACGCGGTTCATCGAGGCGTATACCTTCTGCACGTAGCCGTCGCGGAAGCCGGTGGTGAAGTTGCCGGAGTAGTAACAGCTGAAGGCCTTGCCCCAGTCGCCATGGGCGCTGTCGTGGCAGCGGGCGAGGATCTGCGCGCCCGCGGCCAGGTTGTCGCACGCGCTGAAGGCCTTGCGGTAGGAATCCAGTCCGTAGTGGCCCAGGTTGGCGCGGTTGACCTGGGCAATGCCAACGGAGAAGTTGTAGCCACGGCTCTCCAGCATGCGTGCGGTGGCCAGGGCCTCTTCCATGCTGTGCGGCTGGCGCGCGAGCTTGCCGCCGACGACGCCGATCGCATAGGGATTGGCGCCGGATTCGACCTGCACGATGTGCTGCATCACCTGAGGCGACACGGCCAGGTTGGGGCAGGCCAGCATTTCCATCCCGGGCAGCATCAGGATTCCGCCGCTTCACGTTGCGGGTTGAAGTCGATGCCGGTGATGTGGCGGCTGCCGGCGTGCGCGCTGATGTGCACCACGATGTCGATGGTCATCTTCAGCAGGCGCTTGATGGTGTTGAACTCGAGACCCGCGCCTTCGGTGGATGCCTTGACCATCAGCGCGAGCTGATCCCAGGTTTGCCGGGTGCTGCCGGCGTGGCAGCTGGTGATCGAGCCGGGATGGCCGGAGGCGCAGTTGCGGATGAAGTAGAACGACTCGTCGCCACGCAGCTCGGCCAGGATGATGCGGTCGGGCTTCATGCGCAGGCATGCTTCCATGCAGCTCTTGGCGGTGACGTGGCTGGTGCTCTGGCCGCCCTTGGAGTACAGCAGGTGCACCACGTTGGGCTGGTCGATGAACAGCTCGCGCGCGTCCTCGATCGTGACCAGGCGCTCGTCGTCGGGGATGTGGTTGACCAGCGATTTCATGAACGTGGTCTTGCCGCTGCCGGTGGCGCCGGCGACGACGATGTTCTTCTTGTTCAGCACGGCCTTGCGGAAGAACTCCGCATAGTTGCGCGCGCTGCGCAGTTCCAGCAGTTCGCTGTCCAGCTCGCTGAGGCCGTGGTCCACTTCCACGACCTTGTCGAAGAAGCCGTCGCTTTCGTATTGCGCCAGGGTCCGGCGCTGCCGCGAGGGAAGGCGGATGGTGATCGAGACGCGGTCGGCCTCGCATGCGGGGGGTATCACGAGCTGTGCGCGCTGCCCGGTGGGAAAGGTCAGCGAGACGACCGGGTCGATGTCGGTGATGCGCTGGCCGGTGTTGCTCTCGTTGATCACCGCCGTGCAGAACTGCCGCGCGCGCTCGAACGTCAGCGAGGGCACCTCGATGCGCTGCCAGCCCTGGCGGTTTTCGACGTAGATCTCGCCGGGCCGGTTGATGCAGATCTCGGTGACCTCGGCGCTGGCCATGTGCTCACGCACACCCAGCACCTCGTACTGGTAGTCGAGGAAATCGCTGGAAACCTGTGCGTTCACGTCGTCCATGGCGTCGGTAGTCGTTGGATCAGGACATTCAGAAGCGGGCAACCACGCCGCTGAAATCCACGTCCTTGGCGACGTAGACGTAGATGACGGTGCCCTGGTTGATGGTGACCGTGGGGCGACGGTTGGCCGCTTCACGCACGGCCTGGTCGGCCAGTTGCTGCACGGTTTGCGCGGTATTGCTTTCGAATGGGGTCTGGGTGACGAAGCCGTTGCCGATGGTGCTGTTGCGCGGACCGTGTTCGGCGGCTTCGTACTTGAACGCGTCGCTGAGCAGGCTGATCAGCAGCGCCGAGCTGACACGCTGGCCCCAGTGGGCGTCGTAATGGCCGGGCAGGCCGGCGCCGCCCAGGTTGTCCATGCCGGGGCTCGCCATGTTCACGTCGATCCCGGTGGGCGTGATGATGCGATCCCACACCACTTCCATGCGGTTGCCGGTCGGCTTGTGGCTGTAGGCACCGAGCAGCTTCGACCCCTTGGGCAGCAGCAGCGTGTGACCATTGAATGAGTACACCGGCTCCGTGACCAGGCAGGTGGAGAAGCCGGGCACGTCGGAGACGATGCGCGTTTCGAGAACGCAGCGGATATAGGTGCCGCGCTGCATCAGGGTGTCGGCGTGCGGCAGGGCCTGGGCGCTGGTCGGGCCGGTCTGCTCGCCGGTGGGCAGCCGCGCATCGACGCCATCGGGCATGCGTTGCGTGGCGGATGGGTCCGGGATCTCCGCGCCGCTGGCGGCGATGCGCCGTTGCAGCAGGGTGGGGTCATGCGCCCTTGCTGGCTGCACGGTCGTGGTGGGAAGCGGCGGCGCCGGGCTGGCGGGCAGTACCGGAATGGGTGGCGTCGGCGGCTGGCTGTGCACTGTGGGGGAAGGCGGCAACTGGGGCACCCGCAGCGTGCTCGGGGCCTCGGCGACCGTGACTTTCTCTTCGCGCGGTTTCGGTTGCTCGCGGCGGCTGCCTGCGCTGGTGAACATCCAGTAGGCGACGAACATCAGCAGCAGCACCACCGCGCCCAACAGCAGCAAGGCCCGCCGGTTCATCCGGCGCAGCTCGATCGCGCGCAGTTGCGGCGCGTTGGCATCGAGGTCAGGCTCGTGGCCGCGCTGGATGTGGCTGGCGTAGGGATTGCCGGCGAGCGGCTCGCGGCTCTCGTGCGTGCCGCCCGCGTGCTCGCCGTCGGGATGCTGGTGGTTGTTCACTGGGGCGTGTTCCTGCGCAGGCCCACGACGTCGTTGCCGTGGCGAATGACCAGATAGTTGTAGGTGCCGTGAACGATGATGGTGTCGCCCTCGACAGTGGTGTTCACCAGCGAGTCCTCACCGTGCGCCTGCTCGCGCATGTACACGGCGGGGAAATCACCGCTGGGGAACTGTTTGAGGTCGCTCATCTTGAGATAGGTGAAGCGGCCGTCGTCGTAGGCGTTGACCGGCACCAGCCACGGGGCGGCCTTGCTCCTGGTGGCGTAGTCGTAGTCGAAGTTGTAGCTGCGGCCGGGCAGCAGGCTGCTGTTTTGTGCGAGTGTCCGCAGCTGCTGCTTCTTCTCGTGGGAGAAACTGGTGTCGGCCGGGTAGGTGAAAGTGACCTTGTACTGCACGCCGTCGCGCCGCGCCTCGGCGAGGGTTTTCCAGTCCGTTGCCACCACCTTCAGTTCGAAGATGTACGAATGCGTGGCAGTGCGCACCATCATGTTGGTGTCCACGTCCACGTTCCGCGGTTTCAGGTAGAACACGTTCTCCCGACGCGTGAGGTCCCAGCCGCTGCTGAAGCCGGTGCTGTAGTCGAGGATCTTCTCGCTCGGGCTCAACTCGATCTGGGTGGTGATGCCCAGGCCGGTGCGCACCGGATAGATTGCGTCGGCGGCGTACTCGTAATGGGTCAGCACCTGCTCCGCGCCTTGCGAGTGGGCGGCAGCAGCGGTGGTGCACAGGGCGGCGCCGAGCCACCAGATGCTTGTTCGGTTCATCGGGAACCTGCTCCAGGGAGAGTGTCGGTGGCAGCGGCAGCCGGTGGTGTCGGTGCAGGCGCGGGCGTGGCGGCCATGGCCGGTGCCGGCTGCGTCATCACCGGCGGTACGGACACCTCCGGCGGCGGCGCGGTGGCGTAGTCGTCGTCCACCCGGTAGCTGGTGACCCAGAAGCCCAGCGGGTTCTCGACCCGGCTCTGATCGTCCATCTCCAGGTTCTGCTTGTAGGTAAAGGCGATGGTGGCGATCTTGTTGTCCAGCGGACGGGTCGCCCCGTTCTGCTTGTTGTAGAGGCTGCGCTGGAACCGCACGGTGGCGCCGCGCGGCGTCTTGCCGGGGCCGCCGCCGACCAGCTGGATGCTCAGCAGCTTGATGCGGATCGCCTGGTCCTTGCCGAACTGCTTGATGAGGCTGTCGGGATTGCTGTTGGCGAACAGCTGCACGTAGGGCGCCTTGACGCCGGCTGCTGCCATCGTCTGCACCGTCTTCCAGTCGCGCAGGTTGACCAGCTCCAGGTCGTACGACTCGCGCGCCAGCACGAAATGCGCCACGTTGCTGCGGTTGACCGCTTCGCGCGTGGTGATCCCGCGCATGGCGAAGTCGCCGTCCAGCCGCGCTACCGTGGCGGTGCCGGTGTAGGCATCGGCCATTACCAGATAGGGAACTTTCTGCTTGAGCGGCAGCATGAAGTAGTAGCCGCCGGAGAGGACCAGCACCAGCGCAACGGCTGTCCAGGCCACCCACCACGCTCGACGCTCGCTGCGTTGCGCCAGCTCGGAAATGGTCAGTTCGAACCGGGTCGATTGCGCCACACTGCGTTCGATCGCGGTGCCGGATGTCTTCTTCCCTGCCATCAGCAAGGAACCTCATGCGGGGCGAGGGCGGGATGCCTGGGATTCATGGCAGGGCGTTTCCGGTCTTGGAGTTGTCGTTCGATGCTGTCGGCACGGAAGGCGACGGGCGGTTGGTCGAGCGCACCACGATCTCGTCCGGCCCGATGCTGACCTGGACGCCCTGCGCGGCGTAGATGCCGCTGAGCCTGGAGACGGCGGCTTCCAGGTCGGCGGTGCGAATCGTCGCCACGGGCGTGTACAACGTGACGTCGTAGTTCAGCTCGTAGCGCAGCGTGCGGTTCGTGTCGGTCGCCCAGCGCGTGAGCATCGCCTTCAGCGTGCCGTCGATGGGCGCGGCGAAAAAGGTGTACTGCGGATGCAACGGTATCTCGGTGGGCTCGGAGCGATACCGGTTGACCGGGCGCCACGAGCCGCTGAAGTCCTTCGCAGGCGGGGTGCCACAGGCAGCGAGGAGCGTGGTGGCGAGCAGCAGCCCGCCGAGCGCCGTTCGGTTGGAAATCTTTTCTTTCACTTCAACCCCGGAGATCAGTGCGGACGCTGGCCGGACATGGCCAGCGAGGTGTCGCCGATGTTTCGACGGGCAAGCCGGCGCCAGGCCCGGACCGTTGCCGGTCTGCGCGTTCAGTCGTCTTGAATCCGGAAAGGGATTGCTCCCGGTTCCCCTGCAAACCATGTCGAGTACACCAACAGTCCAATGTCGTGAGTCAGTTGCGTACCCGGTCCGATGCCGGGTACGCAACACTTGTACTTCTCGGGTGCCAGGCGTGGATCGCGGCTGCGTGAAGCAGCTGCGCGCCTGGCGAGATCTCGATTTCCCTGATCGAACGGTCGCCATGATCGAGAGCAAGCCGCGAGTCGTCAACCGAATCCGCCTAGGAAAATTTCCTGCCTCATGTGATCTGACTCGCACTTGTTCCGACGTAGTCACTCTCACTTTCACATCGATCGCGCCGTGGTGAACAGACATATTCTGCGTTGTGGAAAAGTGCTTGAAACCCCATGATTCATGTTGTTTCCTGCGCCTCTCCGATCAACCTGATGCGGCAAGCCGGCAATGCCCGTGCACTGGTTTGCGGCACCGGGAGCGGCGGCAGGACTCCTACGACGCGAGAGGTTCTTGCCGGTCTCGATTTCGGAATGCGCCTACACCCCGCTGTGGCGCGCGGACAGTCGAAGAGCTGCGGCGCCGCTTCGCGACGGGCGGCTTGAGAACGTTGTTGGCGGTACGCAGACGGACGGCCAAATGATGTGTGCCGTGACGATCTGCACCGACGCGGGTGAACATCAGCGGCCTTGACACCTTTGCCGCATGACGTCGAAGATCGTCGACCTCACGTATCCAGGGAAGGAGGGGGAGATGGGTGTCTTGCGAACCAGGGTTGCGGGAGTCGTCGCGCTGCTGCTGTTGGCGCTGACCGTTGGACTCTATCTCGGCGGCCTGCTCACGCTGTGGCTGCTCCGGCAGCCGGCGCCGCTGCATTTCACCACCTATGTCGAATACTGGCAGGCACTCGGCCAGCCGGACTGGCAACCGTTTGCCGGCAAGATCCGGTTGGCCGGTGGTCTCGGTTTCGGTTTGCCGTTGCTGTCGTGGGCGATCGTTGCGGTGTTGATCCTCAAGCCCCGCGCCAGGGCCTTCCATGGCGATGCGCGCTTTGCCAGTCGCGGCGACCTGGCTCGCGCCGGCCTGCTCAAGCCGTCGCCCGAAGGCGTCATCATCGGCAAGGCAGGCGGTGATTACCTTTATCTCGGCGGCACGCGGCACATCGTCATGACGGCGCCGACGCGCACCGGCAAGACCACCTCCATCGCGATTCCGGTGCTGCTGACTTACCGGCATTCCATCGTCTGCATGGATCTCAAGGGCGAGTTGTTCCAGCACACCAGCGGATACCGCGCCGGCATCGGGCAAACCATCTATCGCTTCGCGCCGTATGCCGAGGACGGCCGTACACATCGCTTCAATCCGCTGATGGCGATGTCCTCCGATCCGCGCGTGCGCGTGGGCGAACTGCAGACGCTCGGCGCGATCCTGTATCCGGATGAGCCTGGTCAGGACCCGTTCTGGACGTCGCAATCGCGCACTGCCTTCGTGGCATTTGGCTCGTACCTGTTCGAGGCATGGGACGACAAGGTTCGCCAGAATCTTCACGGTTCCGACGGCCGTCCCATCGACCCCAACACGCACGACGCCTTCCCCAGCTTCGAGCGTATCTATCGCTTTTCCGCCGGCGACGACGGCGAGCTAAAGGCGTTCCTGCAGGCGCGGCTCAAGGAACCGTTCGTCAGCACGACCACCCGAGCCGCCCTCACCAGCCTGACCGGCATGGCCGAACAGACCTTCGCCTCGGTGATCGCCACCACCCAGGCGCCGCTGCAACAGTTCCTCAGCCCGATCCTGGCCGCAGCCACCAATGCCTGCGATTTCGACGTGGACGTCCTGCGTCGACGCCCCGTTACCATCTATGTGGTGATTCCGCCGCAGAAGCTGGGCGAGGCGCGCCGGCTGCTCAACATCTTTTTCTCCACCGTGATCGGACAGAACCTGCGGCAAACTCCGCAGGATGATCCCGCGCTGAAATACCAGATGCTGCTGCTGATGGACGAGTTCACCGCGATGGGGCGGGTCAATGTGTTGTCCGAGCGGATTTCGCTCACCGCCGGTTACGGCATTCGTGACCTGTCGATCATCCAGAGCCTGTCGCAGCTGGACGCGACCTACGGTGCGGACGAGGCACGCACCTACATCACCAACCACGCCGCCAGCATCGTGTTCACTCCGCGCGAGCAGCGCGATGCCGAGGAGTACTCCAAGATGCTTGGTGACACCACGGTCAAGCGACGCACCCGCAGCACCGGCAAGCAAGGCACCAGCTACAGCCACACGGAAGAGCGACGCCCACTGATGCTGCCGCAGGAGTTGAAGGAGCTGCCAAACGACGAGGAGATCATCTTTCTCGAAGGTTGTCGCCCCATCAAGTGCCGCAAGAACTGGTACTTCAAGGATCGACGACTGAAGCAACGTATCGTTCCGCCCGTGGTCGTGCGGCCGATCTCCCCGGCTGGAGAACATCCCATGCCCGGCAAGACCCGGCAGGCCATTGCGGCTGCCGTCAGCTTGGCGTTGGCGGCGTGCGCTTCGCCATCCATTTCCAACGCCGCCGCTGCGGAAAGCAGCGCGGCGGTTCAGGCGGTCCCCGCCATCGGCGTCAAGGCGCAGCACGGGCCAAGTACCCTTTCGAACGGCTGCCGACCTTGATCGGCCAGAGCCGGGGCATGGCCGACATGACGCCGGAACGTATCGGCAAGGTGTTCGGAGAGCGCCTGCGTCGTTGCGGGCCAGGCAACGTCGGGCGTGGCGAGGACATTTCCGGGGCCCGGCCGTGGAACATGGACCGTCGGGATGCGGTGGGCGGCAATCCGTTGCAGTGGGTTTCGGGCTCTTGCCCCGATCCAGGCGTTTCGTCGCCGGTGGTGATCCGGCGGAACGTATGACGATCAGGGAAAGACAGACGCGATTCGGCTGCCGCTGGCCAAGCTGGGGCTGGCGGATCGTCTGTTCGACCGCGACGACGTGATGTTCCTCTCCGCCCATGAACTCGGGCACGGCCCGAACTGCCAAGGAACGTCGGGATACTCGTGCGAACTTCGCTCGCGGCGTGCTCGACAGCCCGCAAGGTGTGCTTCCTGCCGGCCAGGTGCGGCCGCGGGGCTGACCTGGCCGGCGGGGCTGCCCGGTGGCGCTGAGGCGAGCGGAGCCGTCGACCGAGAATGGCGCCTGGTCCGGCGCAATAATGACGCGGCCTTCGATGCGCCACGGCCACGAAAAAGACCGCCCTGAGGCGGCCTTGATCGTTGTTCTTGGTCGGGGAGACAGGATTTGAACCTGCGACTTCTACGTCCCGAACGTAGCGCTCTACCAGGCTGAGCTACACCCCGTGGGAAGCCGCGTATCTTAATCGCCGGCTGAGGGCTTGGCAACTGGTCGGCTTGTCGCGGGGCGGTCGGGCAGCAGGCTGGCGAGGCGCGGGTGCAGCAGGTCGTGGCGCCAGCCGTCGAGGGATTCGGGCCATTCGGCGGTGACCACGTATTCCTCCAGCACCTTGCGCGGGCACAGCAGGCCGGGCGGCAGGTCGAGTTCGGTGGCGAGCGTGTCGACCGACTGCTTCATCGCCGCCAGCGCCTGCTTGGCGGCGCCCTGCGGATGACCGGGGATGCGGGCGGTGGCGTCGATCTCCGCCGGGGTGACGGCGGGCGCGAGCACCTCGAACAGCTCGCTGCGCTGGGCCGAGCGCAGTGCGCGCTGGCCACGGGCGCGTTGCTCCAGTTCGGCCAGCGTGGCCGGCGGTTGCTGCGCCAGGCTGAGGGCGAGGGTGTCGTCCAGCAGCCACGGGCGCGGTACGTCGAGGCGGCGGGCGCAGCTGTCGCGCCACAGTAGCAGCCGGCGCAGGCGGGCCTGCGCTTCCGGGCGCCAGTCGGCCGCCGCGCGCAGGGCGCGCTGGGGCTGCGGATCGCTCTCGCGGTGCACGCGGCGTTTCAGCCGCTCGCAATCCTGCGCGTGCCAGTCGCTGCGCCCGCGCTGCTGCAGACGCTCGGCGAGTTGTTCGTGGATGGCCTTGAGATACACCACGTCCAGGGCGGCGTAGCTGCATTGCGAGGCGGTGAGCGGGCGACGCATCCAGTCCGAGCGGGTTTCGCCCTTGTCCAGGTCCACGCCGACCAGCTCGGCCACCAGCGCGCGATAGCTGACGCCCAGGCCCATGCCCACGAAGGCGGCCGCGATCTGCGTGTCGAACAGTTGCTGCGGGCCAGCCGGCAGCAGCGGCGCCAGCACTTCGAGATCCTCGCTGGCGCTGTGCATCACGGTCACCGCTTTGCCCGCACCCAGCAGCGGTTGCAGTGCGGCGCCGATCGGAAAGGCCAGCGGGTCGACCAGCGCGTGACGGCCGTTCCAGCCCAATTGCAGCAGGGCCAGCTGCGGATGAAACGTGTCGCGACGCATGAATTCGGTGTCGAGGCCGACGGCCGCGTCCGCGGGCAGGGCAGCAAGCCAGGATTGCAATGCGTCGGCCTGGTCGATCCAGTCGGCAGCGGCGGTTTGGGACAGCGACATCGGGACTCCTTCGGGGGTGCCGGCGCGGATTGCCCTGCCGGCGGTTTGTGCCTATGGTGAACGCAGAGCCCGGGCGGGACGGATCATCCGGCGGCGAGGCGCGGCGAGCGGCGCGCGCTTCCGCCGGCATATCGGCGAGAATGGAGTCACGCGTCGAACGTCGGCCCGCCGCGTACGATCTCCGCCGCGAAGGTTTCCATTGCCCGGACTCCTTGGCACGATAACAGGCCGCAACCGGGACGCCCATCCATGCCACGCAATGCCATCCTGCGCCGTCAGCGTTTCTTCGGTGGGGCGCTGGGCATGATCGTGCTGGGCGTCGCGCTGACGTATCACTTTTTTCCGCAGTGGTTCCACGTGGCGCCGGGGCAGATGCCGCAGCGGGCGATGAGCCTGGGTGACGTGTCGCCCACCGGCAACCTGCCGCCGCAACGCGTGGCGGCGATCAACGAACTGAACGCCGGTCCGCCGCTGACGCTGGCCCCGACCGCGGTGATCGTGGCGCGCAACCGCAACAATGCCAGCCTGCCCGAGCAGAAATCGGCCGAGTCGCCGCAGGTGAAGGAGCTGCTGGCGCGCGCCCTCAAGGCGTTCCATGCCGGCCAGCTGGCTGGCGATCCGGAGAGTGCCGCCGCGTTGTTCATGCAGGCGCTGAAGGAAAAGCCGGACAGTCGTCGCGCCGTGCAAGGCCTGTTCGACGTGCGCGCCCGGCTGGTGGCGGAGATCGACCAGGACATCGCCGTCGGCGACGTCGACGCGGCGAAGGAATTGCTCGATGCCCTGCGCACCCTGCCCAATGCGGAGCAGGAAGTCGCGCAACTGGAGGAGAACCTGAAGACGCTGGCCACGGTGCGCCCGATGCTGGCCGCGGCGGCGGCGCTGCTGCAGCAAGGCAAGGCCGACCAGCCCAAGGGCGACAACGCGCTGGAGTTGTACCACCAGGTGCAACAGCTCGATCCGCAGAATGCGGTAGCCGAGCAAGGGATTTTCCAGGTGCAGCGTGCGGTGCTCGATCGCGCCCTGGCGGCGGTCGCGCAGAACGATTTCGCCGGCGCCGAGAAGCAGCTGGCCCGCGCGCAGGCGATCCGTCCGGGCTCGCAGCAGATGCACGACGTGCAACTGCGCATCGACGACATGCGCCGCCAGCGCGCCGCGGGTGTGCTGGCGCAGGCGCGGCTGGCGCTGGATGGCGGCAACCTCGAGCTGGCGACCAAACTGGTCGCGCAGGCACGCGCGACCGATGCCGACCTGCCCGAGCTGGCGCAGGTGGACGAGCAACTGACCAACGCGCGCCTGTACGCGAACTACAAGCCCGGTCAGGTGTTCACCGATCGCTACGTCGACCTGCCCGGCAAGGGGCCGGCGATGGTGGTGGTGCCCACCGGTTCGTTCCTGATGGGGGCGGCGGCTGACAACGAGGATCGCACCGACGCCCAGCTGCCGCAGCACCGGGTCACCCTGGCCAGGGGCTTCGCCATCGCGCGCACGGAAATCAGCGTGGGCGAGTTCCGCGAGTTCGTCCGCGCCAGCGGCTACGTACCCGATTCGACCCGGCTCGGCGGCGCCAGCGTGTACGACGAGCGCAGCGGCGCCCTGCGCGACGATGCCAACGCCAGCTGGCAGGACGACTACGCCGGTCGCAAGGCCGGCGACAACCTGCCGGTGGTCAACATCTCGTGGAACGATGCGGTGGCCTACGCCAAGTGGCTGAGCGAGCGCACCGGCAAGCAGTATCGGCTGCCCAGCGAGGCGGAGTTCGAGTACGCGCTGCGCGGCGGCGCCACCAGCCGCTACTGGTGGGGCGACGCCGCACCCGACCAGAAGGTGGAGAACCTGACCGGCTCCGGCGACCGCTCGCGCAGCGGGCGTCGCTGGAGCAACGCCTTTCGCGGCTACCGCGACGGCTACTGGGGCCCGGCGCCGGTGATGAGCTTCGCCGCCAACCCGTTCGGCCTGTACGACATGGACGGCAACGTCTCCGAATGGGTCGCCGACTGCTGGCACGACAACTACATCCGCGCCCCCGACGACGGCAGCGCCTGGATCAACCCCGGCTGCCGCGTGCACGTATTGCGCGGCGGCTCATGGGGCAGCTCCCCCGACCAGGTGACCTCCGCCTACCGCCAGGGCGCCGACGGCGACGTGCGCAGTGGCCGCGTGGGCTTCCGCGTGGTGCGCGAGTTGTAGCAGCCCGTGCGCGCCCTGCAGACGTGAAAAACCCCGCGTGAAGCGGGGTTTTTCGCTACCTGGTACCGGTGAGAGGACTCGAACCTCCACTGTGTCACCACAAGCGGATTTTGAGTCCGCCGCGTCTACCATTCCGCCACACCGGCATGCGT
>MKTU01000081.1 GCA_001898415.1 Rhodanobacter sp. 67-28
TCGTCGTCGGCAGCATCAACATGGATCTGGTCACCCAGGCGCCGCGCTTCGTCGGCCCCGGCGAGACCATCCTCGGCGAACGCTTCCTCACCGTGCCCGGCGGCAAGGGCGCCAACCAGGCGGTTGCTGCCGCGCGGCTGGGCGCCGAGGTCGCCCTGGTCGGCGCGCTCGGCCGCGACGCCTTCGGCGACCAGCTGCACGCCGGCCTCGCCGCCGAACACGTCGACCTGACCCACGTCGCGCGCCTCGACGACAGCGCCAGCGGCACCGCCTCGATCACCGTCGCCGGCGGCGAGAACCAGATCATCGTGGTGCCCGCCGCCAACACTCGCGTCACGCCCGCCCACGTCGAAGCCGCGCGTTCGCTGCTCGAACGGGCCGACGCCGTGCTGGTGCAGATGGAAATCCCGCTGGAAACCGTCGAAGCCACCGTGCGCCTGGGCCACCGCCTCGGGGTGCCGGTGATCCTCAATCCTGCCCCCGCGCAAAAACTGCCCACCGACTGGCTCAAACTCGCCCGCTACGTCACCCCGAACCAGCACGAGCTGGCGATCCTGCTCGGCGCCGATCCCACCGAAGACTTCAAGGCGCTGATGCAACGCGCCCCATGCCCGGTCGTGCTCACCCGCGGCGGCGAAGGCGCCTGGTATCGCGAACAGGGCGAACCGCTGCACCAGCCCGGCTTCAAGGTCGACGTGGTCGACAGCACCGGCGCCGGAGACACCTTCAACGCGACGCTGGCGGTGTTCCTGAAAGAAGGCCTGGCCGCAGCGGTACGCAAGGCCTGCGCGGCCGCCGCGCTGTCGGTGACGAAGCTGGGCGCGCAGGGCGGCATGCCCACCGGGCGCGAGCTGGACAGGTTCCTCGCGTAGCGGCGCCGACGGGCTATTTGCCGATGCAGAACGAACTGAAGATCGCGCCGAGCAGGTCGTCGCTGCTGTAGTGGCCGGTGATTTCGCCCAGCGCGTGCTGGGCCTGGCGCAATTCCTCGGCAGCGAGTTCGCCGGCGCGGGTGGTGGCAAGGATGGCGGCGGTGCGATCGAGATGGTCACGCACGGACTGGAGGGCGAGCACGTGGCGGCGTCTGGCGCTGAAGGCGCCTTCGCCGCTGCCGGCGCCGGCGACGTGCTTGAGGTGGTCGCGCAGGAGATCGAGGCCGTCGCCGGTTCTGGCAGAGGCCCATAGCCAGTAGACGCTTTCGCGCCATTCGTCATGCGCGGCGAGGCCGTCGCGGTCGATCTTGTTGACCAGCACGATGCGCTCTACCTGGGACGGCAACGCGGCGAAGAAGGCGAGGTCGGCGCCGGCGTGCGCGGCGGCGGTGACCAGCAGGGCAACGTCGGCGCGTTGCAGTTCGCCGTGGGCGCGGCGCACGCCTTCGCGTTCGACTTCGTCTTCCGTATCGCGCAGGCCGGCGGTGTCGGCCAGTTCCAGCACGATGCCGTCGAGGCTCAGGCTTTCGCGCAGCACGTCGCGGGTGGTGCCGGCGATCGGGGTGACGATGGCACGGTCGCTGCCGGCCAGCGCGTTGAGCAGGCTGGATTTGCCGGCGTTGGGGCGGCCGATGATGGCCACCTTGAGTCCGTCGTTGAGGCGCACGCCGCGTTGCGCTTCACGCAGCAGGTCGGCCAGTTCGCGGCGCAGCTTGGCGAGTTGCGCGGTGATGGCGGGGTCGGCGAGGAAGTCGATTTCCTCTTCGGGGAAATCAATCGCCGCCTCGATGTGCACGCGCAGCGCGATCAGCGCTTGCAGCAGCGCGCCGACCTTGCGCGAGAACACGCCTTCCATCGATTGCAGCGCGGCCCGCGCACCGGCCTGCGAGCGGGCAGCGATCAGGTCGGCGACGGCTTCGGCCTGGGCCAGGTCGAGCTTGCCGTTGAGGAATGCGCGTTCGGTGAACTCGCCTGGGCGCGCCAGTCGCGCGCCAAGTTCGCAGCAGCGGCGCAGCAATGCGTCCAGCAGCACGGCGCTGCCGTGGCCCTGCAGCTCCAGCACATGTTCGCCGGTGTAGGAGGCGGGGGCGGGAAAGTAGAGCAGCAAGCCGCGGTCGATCAGTTCGCCGGCGCCATCGCGAAACGCGGCGAAGTGGGCATGGCGAGGTTGCGGTGCGCGGCCGAGCAGGGTTTGCGCGATGGCTGGCGCGGCGGGACCGGAGACGCGCAACACGCCGACGCCGGCCGCGCCGGGGGCGCTGGCGATGGCGGCGATGGTGTCGGTGGTCTCGGTGGTCTCGGTGGTCATGGGACGAACTTTACAGGGCGGTTTCGGGTTTGAACGGGGGGTGCGATGTCCTTCGACTCCGCCGCTGCGCGACTACGCTCAGGACGAACGGTTTGGGGAGTAAAGACGATCTCCCTGAGCGTAGCCGCGCAGCGGCGGAGTCGAAGGGTCCGCGACGTCAGCAACCAGAAACGAAACAGCCGCGGCGGGGCAACCGTCGCGGCTGTGTGTCGTCCATTCGGCGATGGGTCAGGCCGCCTTGGCCTTGGGTTCGCCTTCGCGATCGATGTGGTGGGTCACCCACCACTGCTGGCCCAGCCCGACCAGGCCGTTGACCGCGTAGTACAGGCACAGGCCGGCGGGGAAGAAGGCGAACATCACGGTGAACAGCAACGGCATCACCTTCATCATCTTCGCCTGGGTCGGGTCCATGCCCGCGGCGACGGGGTTCAGCCACTGCGTGCCGAGCATCACGATGGCGTAGATGATCGGCAGGATGTACCACGGATCGGGCGCGCTGAGGTCGGGAATCCACAGGAACGGCGCGTGGCGCAGCTCCAGGCTGTACTCGAGCACGAAGAACAGGCCGTAGAACACCGGCAGCGTGATCAGCACCGGCAGGCAGCCGCCCATCGGGTTGACCTTCTCCTTCTTGTACAGCTCCATGGTGGCTTGCTGCATCTTCTGGCGGTCGTCGCCGTAACGCTCCTTCAGCGCCTGCAGCCGCGGCGTCAGCTTGCGCATGCGCGCGCTGGAGCGGTACTGCATCGCGGTGAGCTTCCAGGTCAGGCCCTTGATCAGCAGCACCAGCAGGATGATCGCCACGCCCCAGTTCCTGGTGATCGCGTGGAACTGCGACAGGATCCAGTGCATCGGCACGGCGATGGCCTTGAACATGCCGTAGTCGATGGTGAGGTCGAGCCCGGGAGCGATCGCATCGAGCGTGCCCTGCCGGTTCGGGCCCACGTACAACCGCGCTTCGGTGGTCAGGCTCTGCCCGGCGGCCACGTTCAGCGTCGGGCTCATCGTGCGGATCAGGTAGCGCGGGTGGGCGCTGTCCGGATCGATGGTCTGGGTGACGTAGTGGTTGGTCTGGCTGGCCGGCGGAATCCACGCGGTGACGAAGTACAGGCGCAGCATCGCCGCCCAGCCGCCCTTGATCTCGCTGTCGAGCGCGTCTTTCTTCTCGCCGAAATCCTTGAAGCCGAGCTTCTCGAACTTCTCGCCGGTGTACCAGGCCGCACCGATGAAGCTGCGCTGCTCGGGATCGGTGTAATGGCTGAACCAGCTGGACGGTTTGGGCGGCGCGATCCGCTGCAGTTGCTGGTAGGCGTTGCCCTGCCACGGCGTGTTGCCGCCGTTGTCGATGCGCTGGCTCAGGCCCACCACGTAGCTGCCGCGTTTGAAGGTGTAGGTCTTGGTGACCGCCAGGCCGGCGGCATCGCGCCAGGTCAGCGCGACCTGGAGTTCGTCCTGGCCCGGCGCCAGGGTGTAGCTGGTCTTCTCGCTGTGGAACAGCACCAGGTGGTTGGGCTGGTCGGCCGGCGCGGTGTCGCTGCTGCTGACCAGGCCGTTCTGCGCCACGAAGTAATGCGTGGGGCTGTTGTCCAGCAGCACGACGGGCGGCGGGGTGGGGTTCTTGTGGGTCGGCGCCTGCTGCGGGTAGGCCAGCAGTTCGGCGTGCACCAGGCTGCCGCCGCGGGTATCGATCGTGAGGTGCAGGACGTCGGTGTCGACCGTGATCAGCTGCGCGCTCGCGGGTGCCGATGGCTCATGGGTAGCGACGGTTGCCGCCGTGCTCGAAGGCGCGGCGCTCGACGCGACCGCCATCGCGGCGGGAACGCTGCCGTCCGCCGACGTCGGGACGGCCTGGCTGGCGGTGGCTGCAGGGGTCGGCGCCGGCTTGGGTGCGTGGTCGTTTTCCCAGGCCATGAACAGCAAATAGGCCACGGCCAGCAGGGCAAACAGGAGGAAGTTGCGCGTTTGATTCATCGCGTAGCAGATCCGGGTAACGCCACGACTCGAGGGTCTCGCCGCGGAAGCTTGGAAAAAGGTCAGCGCTCGATTGTGGGGGGACCGTCGATTCGCTTCAATGGTTCGGCCGGGTCAGCCGCGCGGGCAGGCAGCTTTTGCCACAGGGCTTCCAGCTCGCCCAGCAACTCCGGCCCGGGCACGCCGGCGGCCTGTTCGCGCGCCATCACCATCAGGTCGATCGCGGGAAGGCGGTGGCGCACGCGCCGGAACGACTCGCGCACCAGACGCTTGATCCGGTTGCGCTCCACTGCGCGCTTGGACACCCGCTTGGAAATGGCCAGGCCCAGCCGCGCGCCGCCCAGCTCGTTGTCGCGATAGCGCAAATGAAAACAGCGGCCGCCTGCGCGTCCGCTGCTGTTTCGCAAGGCGGCGAATTCACCGGGCCGACGCAGCCGCGCCTCGCGCGGCAGACCGGCGCTGGACATCACGCCGCGCCCGATTACGGGATCAGGCGCTTGCGGCCCTTGGCGCGACGGGCGTTGATCACCTTGCGGCCGTCGGCGGTGGCCATGCGTGCGCGAAAACCGTGGGTACGGGCGCGCTTGAGCTTGCTGGGCTGGAAGGTCCGCTTCATGGGTTGCTCCGAAGGGAATGTGAGTAAAAGGTTGAAGAGTATGTCCGGTCGGGGCCGCGGCTGTCAAATCGCGCCAGCCCGCGCCTTGCGCGACGCGGCGACGGCGCCGGTCCGGCACCGCGGGGGCTGCTGCTAGACTAGCCCATCACCCTGCGCGCAAGCGCCCCAAGTCGTGGTTGATCGAATTCATGAGTGATCTGTGGCGGCGCTGCCTTGAGCGTCTGGAAGGCGATCTGAGCGCCGAAGACCTGCACACCTGGCTGATGCCGCTGCAGGCGCGTGACGATGCCGACGGCTTGCAGCTGTTCGCCCCCAACTCCTACACGCTGGACACGGTGCGCCAGCGCTACCTGGCGCAAATCGAGCAGGTACTGGGGCAGCTGGCTGGCCGCGCCATGCCGGTGCGGCTGGAGGTGGGTTCCAGTGTACGTCGGGCGGAGCCGGCCAAATCGGCGGCAGCCACGCCCACCCGGCCCGCCCCTGCGGCGGCGACGCAGGCTTTCCACCACAATCTCGACCCGCATTACACCTTCGAAACCTTCGTCGAGGGCAAGTCCAACCAGCTCGGCAAGGCCGCCGCGATGCAGGTGGCCACCAACCCGGGGCGCGCGTACAACCCGCTGCTGCTGTATGGCGGCACCGGCCTGGGCAAGACCCACCTGATGCACGCCGCCGGCAACCTGATGCTGGAGCGCAACCCGGGTTGCAAGGTGATGTGCCTGAACTCGGAGCAGTTCGTCGGCTCGATGATCGAGGCCTTGCGCGCCAAGAGCATGGACGAGTTCAAGCGCCGCTTCCGTTCGGTCGACGCGCTGCTGATCGACGACATCCAGTTCTTCGCGGGCAAGGACACCACGCAGGAGGAATTCTTCCACACCTTCAACGCGTTGTTCGAGTCCAAGCAGCAGATCATTCTCACCTGCGACCGTTATCCCAAGGAAGTGGACAAGCTGGAGCCGCGCCTGAAGTCGCGCCTGGGCTGGGGCCTGAGCGTGGCGATCGAACCGCCGGATTTCGAGACGCGAGCGGCAATTTTGCTGTCCAAGGCACACGACAAGAGCGTGGCCATGGACGAGAGCGTGGCGATGCTGCTGGCCAAGCGCATCCGCTCCAACGTGCGCGACCTGGAAGGCGCGCTCAACACTCTGGCGGCGCGTGCCAACTTCTACGGGCGGCCGATCACCACCGATTTTGCCGAGGAGACCCTGCGCGACCTGCTGGCCACGCACGCCCAGGCGGTCACCATCGCCAACATCCAGAAGATCACCGCCGAATACTTCAACGTGCGCCTGCAGGACCTGCTCTCCAAGCGGCGCGTGCGCTCGCTGGCGCGGCCGCGGCAGATCGCGATGACCTTGTCCAAGGAACTGACCGAGCACAGCCTGCCCGAGATCGGCGAGGCGTTCGGCGGGCGTGACCACACCACGGTGATGCACGCCTGCAAGACGATCCGCAAGTTCCTCGAAACCGACGTGCGCATGCGCCAGGACTGGGAACAGTTGATCCGCACGCTCACCGGTTGACGCGCGCGTGGGCGGGCCTGCGCGCCGGGAATGCGCGAGAATGCGGGGCAAGTTGGGGCCAAGCTGTGGATAATGGGTGGATGAATGGACCTGCCAGGTTATCCACAAGTCATGCACTGCCTGGCCGGCCCGCACTGCACACGGCAAATAGATCGTAACAAGTTGATTTTGCGGGCAAAAGCCGACAAAAACCGGTTCTCCACAAGTACAACAACAGCCACTACACTTCTTTTCAAAAGAAAGAACAGCAGGTAAAGGGAAGCCCACCATGCAATTCAGCATCCAACGTGAAGCTCTGCTCAAGCCGCTGCAACAGGTAGTGGGTGTGGTCGAACGGCGCCAGACGCTGCCGGTACTGGCCAACTTGCTGTTCAAGGTGGCGGACGGTCAGGTCTCGCTTACCGGTACCGACCTGGAAGTCGAGATGATCGCGGTCACCGAGGCGGAGAAGCTCGCCGACGGCGAGATCACCATCCCGGCCCGAAAGCTGTTCGACATCGTGCGCGCATTGCCCGACGGCGCCCATATCGAGCTGAAGTTGAACGGTGACCGCGTGGCACTGCACGCCGGACGCAGCCGGTTCACCCTGACCACGCTGCCGGCCAGCGAATTTCCCACGGTGGATCAGATCGAGGTGGTCGAGAAGGTCAACCTGCCGGAGGAGGTGCTGCGCGACCTGATGGAGCGCACGGCGTTCGCCATGGCCAACCAGGACGTGCGCTACTACCTCAACGGCATGCTGCTGGACCTGCAGGAACACAGCCTGCGCTGCGTGGCCACCGACGGCCATCGCCTGGCGATGAAGCAGACCGAGCTGCAGAGCTCGGTGAGCACCCGCCGCCAGATCATCATCCCGCGCAAGGGCGTCAACGAGCTGATCGGCCTGCTGGAAGGCGGTGACGGCGAGGTGGAGCTGGAGTTCGGCCGCAACCATCTGCGCGTGCGCCGGGGCAATGTCACCTTCACGTCGAAGCTGATCGACGGTCGTTTCCCGGATTACGAGGCGGTGATTCCGCTGGGTGCGGACAAGACCGCCACGCTGGACCGCGAGGTACTCCGCGGGGCGCTGCAGCGCGCGGCGATCCTGTCGAACGAGAAGTATCGCGGCGTGCGGCTGGAGCTGTCGCCGGGCAAGCTGCGCATCGTGGCGCACAACCCGGAGCAGGAAGAAGCCGTGGAGGAGGTCGAGGCCGACACCCATGTCTCCGACCTGGCGGTGGGCTTCAACGTGGGTTACCTGCTCGATGCCCTCGCGGCCCTGCGCGGCGACAAGGCGCGCTTGAGCCTGCGCGATGCGCAGTCCAGTTGCCTGGTGCAGGAGCACGACAACGAGCAGGCGCGCCATGTGATCATGCCGCTGCGGCTCTGACGCGGCTCTCGTGGTCGTTGCGATCAGGCGTCGTCACCAGCAGCGCCGGGGTCTCCGCAGGGAGCCCCGGCGTTGTCGTCTGGGGTGTCGGTCCGCATGAGGCTGGAACAGTTGCGTATCTGCGGCTTGCGCTGCCTGACCGATGTCAGCCTGGCGCTGGACCCGGCAATCAACGTGTTCATCGGCGACAACGGTGCCGGCAAGACCAGCGTGCTGGAGGCCGCTTTTCTGCTTTCGCACGCACGCTCGTTTCGTTCCGGCGCGCGCGAGGCGCTGGTGCAGCGGGGCATGGCGCAACTGGCCTTGTTTGCCGAGGTGCGCCACCGCGATGAGTCTGATATCGAACGCTTGGGGCTGGGGCGCTCGGGCGCGCGCTGGGAGGCGCGTATCAACGGCGAGGCCGCGTCGATCGGCGAGCTGGTGCAGGCCTGCGCGGTGGTCTGCTTCGAGCCTGGCTCACATGCGCTGATCGCCGGCCCAGCCGAGGAGCGTCGGCGCTATCTCGATTGGGGCGTGTTCCACGTGGAACAGGATTTCCTGGCGCTGTGGCGTCGCTGCCAGCGCGCGCTGAAGCAGCGCAACAGCTTGCTGCGCGCGGGAGTGACGCCGTCGGATGACCTGTGCGAACCGTGGGAACGGGAGCTTTCGCAGGCCGCAGAACGCATCGACCTGCAGCGCCGCGCTTACCTGGACCGCTTGCGACCTTGCCTCGAAGTCAGCATGGCGGCCTTGCTGCCGGAGTTGGGTGCGATGGAACTGCGCTACCGCCGTGGCTGGTCGGACGAGCTGCCGCTTGCCGATCAATTGGCGACGCAGCGCGGCCGGGATCAGGCGCGGGGGCACACCAGCCTGGGTCCACACCGCGCCGATTGGACGCTTTCTTTCGAACGGGCCCCGCTGCGCGAGCACCTGTCGCGCGGCCAGGAGAAGCTCGCTGCGCTGGCCTGCGTATTGGCGCAAGCTACCCTCTATGCACAGGAACATGGCGACTGGCCGGTGGTGTGCCTGGACGACCTTGCCTCCGAGCTGGACCAGTCGCACCAGGCGGCTGTGGTGGCCGAACTGCAGGACGTCCACGCCCAGGTGCTGCTGACCGGCACCGAATTGCCGCCGGCGTTGCAGGCGACCTCCGCACGCGTGTTCCACGTGGAACAAGGCCAGATAGCGCGCCTGCTATAATCGAAGGGTTGCACCTTTCGCAGGTTGCATAACCCTTGCCCGGCCGATCACGGCGCCGCGTCGGGCCGGGTCGCTGGCGCCAGGAAACGACCTCCGCATGAACGAACCCCTCAACGAATCCCACTACGATTCGAGCAACATCAAGGTACTCAAGGGCCTCGAGGCGGTGCGCAAGCGCCCCGGCATGTACATCGGCGATACCGATGACGGCACCGGCCTGCACCACATGGTGTTCGAGGTCGTCGACAACTCGATCGACGAAGCCCTGGCCGGCTACTGCGACAGGGTCGTGGTCATGATCCACGAGGATGGTTCGGTCAGCGTCGCCGACAACGGTCGTGGCATCCCGGTCGACATGCACCCGGAGGAGCACCGCTCCACCGCCGAGGTGGTGATGACGGTGCTGCATGCCGGCGGCAAGTTCGACGCCAACTCTTACAAGGTCTCCGGCGGCCTGCACGGCGTGGGCGTTTCCGTGGTGAACGCGCTCAGCGATCACCTGTGGCTGATCATCCACCGCGACGGCCATGAATACCTGCAGGAATACTCGCTCGGCGAGCCGCTGTTCCCGCTGAAGGAGGTCGGCCCGTCGGACAAGCGCGGCACTGCCGTTCGTTTTCTGCCCAGCCCGGCCACCTTCACCAGCAACATCGACTTCCACTACGAGATCCTCGCCAAGCGCCTGCGCGAGCTGGCCTTCCTCAACTCCGGCGTCACCATCGAGCTGAAAGACGAGCGCGGGGAAGGGCGCTCGGACACGTTTGCGTACGAGGGTGGCATCCGCTCCTTCGTGCAGCACCTGTCCCAGATGAAGACCCCGCTGCACCCGAACGTGATCAGCCTGACCGCGGAGCAGGACGGCATCGTGGTGGAGGTGGCGATGCAGTGGACCGACTCGTACAACGAGACGATGTTCTGCTTCACCAACAACATCCCGCAGCGCGACGGCGGCACCCACCTCACCGGCTTCCGCGCCGCGCTGACCCGCTCGCTGCAGAACTACATCGAGAAGGAAGGCCTGGCCAAGAACGCCAAGGTCGCCCTGTCCGGCGACGACATGCGCGAGGGCATGATCGCGGTACTGTCGGTCAAGGTGCCCGACCCGAAGTTCTCCTCGCAGACCAAGGACAAGCTGGTCTCCTCCGAGGTCAAGACGGTGGTGGAGCAGGTCGTCAACGAGAAGCTCGGCGAATTCCTGCTGGAGCACCCGAACGAAGCCAAGGCGATCGCCTCCAAGGTGGTCGACGCCGCCCGTGCCCGCGAAGCCGCCCGCAAGGCGCGCGAGATGACCCGGCGCAAGGGCGCGCTGGACATCGCCGGCCTGCCCGGCAAGCTGGCCGACTGCCAGGAGAAGGATCCGGCGCTGTGCGAACTGTTCCTGGTCGAGGGAGACTCCGCCGGCGGTTCGGCCAAGCAGGGCCGCAATCGCAGGACCCAGGCGGTGCTGCCGCTCAAGGGCAAGATCCTCAACGTCGAGAAGGCGCGCTTCGACCGCATGCTCGCCTCGGCCGAGGTAGGCACCCTGATCACCGCGCTCGGTACCGGCATCGGCAAGGACGAGTACAACCCCGACAAGCTGCGCTATCACCGCATCATCCTGATGACCGATGCCGACGTCGACGGCTCGCACATCCGCACCCTGCTGCTGACCTTCTTCTACCGCCAGATGCCCGAGCTGATCGAGCGCGGCCACATCTACATCGGCCTGCCGCCGCTGTACAAGGTGAAGCAGGGCAAGCAGGAGCTGTACATCAAGGACGACACTGCGCTGAACGACTACCTGATCTCCAGCGCGGTGGACAACGCTGCGCTGGAGTACAGCCCCGAGGCGCCGCCCATCACCGGCGAGGCGCTGGAAAAGCTGCTGCGCGGCTACCAGAGCGCGCTGGACCAGATCGCCCGACTGGCACATCGTTTCGACCCCGCGGTGCTCACCGCGATGCTGGAGCATCCGCCGCTGGTGCCGGCGCTGTGGGCCGATGCCGAGGCCATGCAGGGTTGGCTGGACGCCGTGACGCTCAAGCTCAGCGCGAGCGGGCTGGGCAAGCCGCATTACACGTTGCGCCTGCGACCGGCACACGCCGACGCCGCCGGCGCGGCGCAGCCGGCGGCCATCGAGGTGATCCGCGAGCAGCATGGGCTCAGCCACACCTGGTTCCTGCCGCAGCCGTTCTTCGGCAGCGCCGAGTTCCGTCCGATCCTGGCGATCAGCCAGCAGATCGCCGGCCTGGTCCAGCCCGATGCAGTGGTGCGCCGGGGCAATGCTTCGCGCGGCATCCTCCGCTTCGTCGACGCCCGCAACTGGTTGCTGGAGGAGGCCAAGAAGGGGCGCAGCATCCAGCGCTTCAAGGGCCTGGGCGAAATGAACCCGGAGCAGCTGTGGGATACCACGGTCAACCCGGAAACCCGCCGCATGCTGCAGGTCGGCATCGAGGATGCGATCGTCGCCGACCAGATGTTCTCCATGTTGATGGGCGAGGCGGTCGAGCCGCGGCGTGATTTCATCGAGGCCAACGCGCTCAAGGTTGCCAACCTGGATATCTGACGAGGCACCACCGGCGCCTGCCGTGACGTGGCAGGCGCCGGCAGCCGGTGATCGCCGACCGCCGCTGAGCAAGGCTGGGGGCGCGGCCTTCGGCGACACTTTGTTTGTGTCTAACCTGTTGATCTGAAAAGATCTTTTATGCCGCAGCGCAACTTGTTATCCGGGCCCGGATAGGGTTACGCTGCAAGACCCGCCTGTTTGCGTCGACACGTACCGGCCTTGCGATGAGGAACCCCATGAAACAGCTTCGAAGCTTCACTCTGCTGGCCACCGCGGCCTTGCTGCTTGGTCTGCTCGCCAGCCCGGCATGGGCCCGGAAGCAGCACGACGACAAGTCCAAGCAGACGAGCGAGTACCCCGACAGTACGCGCACCGCGCCGAAGCTCGACCTCACCAAGACGCAGGACCAGAAGCAGCTGCAGGAAGGTTTCGATGCCCTCAACAAGGGCGATGCCGCCACGGCCGAGGCGACCCTGCAGAAGCTGCTCGACGACAGCAAGAGCAAGTACGCCCAGGCCATGGCGCTGCGCGGGCTGGCCGTGCTCAAGTACAACGCGCAGGACTTCAAGGCCGCGATCGGCCTGCTGCAACGCGCCCTGGACAACGGCGTGCTGCCAAACGACGACTACTTCGCCATGCAGTACATGATGGCTGTCGCGCAGCAAGCAGACGGCCAGTACCAGGCCTCGCTGGACACCCTCAAGAAGTGGCGAGCCGAGGGCAAGAAGGAAACTGCCGAATCGTATGCCGTCGAAAGCAACGACCTGTATCGTCTGGAGAAGTACCCGGAAGCCATCGCGGCCGTAAAGAAGGCCAAATCGCTGACCGACAAGCCCGAGCCGCAGTGGGACCAGATCCTGATGGCAAGCTATGCCGCCAGCGGGCAGAACGACCAACTGGTGCAGATGGCGCAGGACAACCTCGCCGCGCATCCGGATGACCCGAAGGTCGTCGAGGCCGCCATCCAGGCGCTCCAGCAGGCGGGGAAATACCCCGAGGCGATCAAGGTCATGGAAGATGCCCGTGCCAAGGGCCTGCTCGGCAACGAAGCGGACTACGTGCTGCTGGCTTCGCTGTACTACAACCAGGCGCTGTCCAGCGACGAACCCAAGCCGATGGCGGACAAGGCGATCGCCGTCATCAAGGAAGGCATGAGCAAGCAGATCATGCGGCCCAGTGCGGAGAACTACGTGCTGCTGGGCAAGGCCGACTACGTGGCCGGCGACATCCCGGCGGCCACGCAGGCGTTCCAGAAGGCTCTGCCGCTGGCCAACGACGGCGAGCCCGCGCTGCAGATCGCCAACATCGAATTGACCGGCAACCATTACGCCAAGGCCAAGACGATGGTCAACCAGGCCATCAGCAAGGGCGTGAAGCACATGGGCAACGCCTACCTGGTGCTGGCCGAGTGCGAGCGGGGGCTGAACAACAAGGCTGCGCGCGTCGCCGCATTGAAGAAGGCCGCGCAGCAACCGGAAAGCGCCGACCGGGCCAACGAATTGCTCAAGAAACTGGGAGCTGCAGGCAAGTAGCCATCCGGCGCAGCGCTGGCGAGCGTGGACGTCCATTTCACGCCCCGCCAGCGCTATACAAAAGCCATGGCGTGTTGTAACGTTGAAAACCTTTCACTGCGCATTGCTTCAGCAAACCCGTGGCGGGTTCCGTCAGGTCCAACCAGACGGCTCCCGACAGGTCACTGCGGCGATGCGATCCCCCGATTGATCAGCTTCCAGATAGTGACAGATGGCCTCTAGTAACGAAGAAACCGGGCGTTTTAGTTGGAAGCGGACCTGGGCATTGGCCGTGGCCATCGGGCTGCACGCATTTGCCTTCCTGCTGATCGTGGCGCCGATGGCGCCGCCCAATCAAAACCACAAGGAAAAGGAAAAGATCGTCCAGGTCAGCTTCATCGAGCCGCCACCGCCGCCGCCGCCGCCACCGCCGCCGCCGCCGGAGCCGCCGAAGCAGCCGCCGCCGAAGATCATCCAGCAGGTCAATCCGCCGCCGACCCCGCCGCCGCCGACCCCGCCGCCGCCGGTGACCGAGGTTTCCGCCAATGCCGTGCAGGCGCCGCCACCGGCGCCACCCGCGCCGCCGGCGCCGCCACCGGATATCGCGGCCGGTTCGGACTTGAGCTACGGCACCCGTCCGAGTCCGCCGTATCCGCCGATGGCCGCCCGTCAGCGCCACGAGGGTACGGTGACCTTGCTGATCCTGGTTGGCCTGGACGGATCGCCAAAGTCCGTCGAGGTGGAAAAATCCAGCGGCTATCGCGAGCTGGATCGGGCGGCCAAGGACTGGGTCATGCGCCACTGGAAGTTCAATCCAGAGGTGAAGGCCGGCAAGAAAGTGGAGGGCTATGCTCGTGTCCCCATCAACTTCAATCTCAGTGGCTAGAGATAACCACTTCAACCCGCCGTAATCGGGCGACAATCGATTACGGTCACAGTTCACGCTTGACTTTTCTAGGGTAGCGTTATGTTCCTACAGACTCCTGCAGCAACCGGCAACACCAACGCCGAAGCCATGAAACAGATGGGCTTCGAGAATCTCATGCAGAATTTCGACCCGCTTGGCTGGGTGGTTTTCGTGACCCTGGTCGTCATGTCGTTCCTGTCCTGGTACTTCATCATCGCCAACGGCATTCGCAATGCCACCGTGAAGGCACGGGCGGACAAGGTCATCGACGGCTTCTGGGGCAATGGTTCGACCCAGGACGCCATCCGTGAACTGGAAGCGCAGCCCAAGAGCGAGCCGTTCTCCAAGATTGCGCTGGAAGCCGCCTCGGCCATGGCGCATCACCAGCAGAGCACCACCGGCACCACCGGTCGCCTGGCGGAGTCGCTGAGTCGTTCGGAGTTCATCGACCGCGCCCTGCGCCAGGCCGTGGCTCGCGAGAGCATGAAGCTGGAAGGAGGCATGACCCTGCTCGCCACGGTGGGCTCCGCGGCACCTTTCGTCGGTCTGCTCGGTACCGTGTGGGGCATCTACCACGCCCTGATCGGCATCGCCGCCACGGGCAACGCCTCGATGAACGCGGTGGCCGGCCCGGTGGGCGAGGCGCTGATCATGACCGCCTTCGGTCTGTTCGCGGCCATCCCGGCGCTGTTCGCGTACAACTTCTTCAACCGCTCGAACCGCGTGGTCTATGCCCGCTTCGACGAGTTCGCGAACGACCTGCATGACTTCTTTGCAACCGGTTCGCGCATCGAAAGCACGAAGTGAGGGATTGACCCATGGCCGTAAGCCTAGGTGGTGATTCCAAGGGCCCGATGTCGGAAATCAACGTCACGCCGCTGGTCGACGTGATGTTGGTGCTGCTGATCATCTTCATGATCACGGCTCCCCTGATGTCGCACTCGGTCACGATCGATCTGCCCATCGCCAACCCGAACGCCAAGACGCCTGATCCGAAGACGCCGCCGATCGACCTGGCGATCAAGGCCGATGGCAGCCTGTACTTCAACGATCAGCCGGTGACCGATGCGGAACTGCGCGCCAAGCTGCTGGTGGAAGCGCAGCTCACGCCGCAGCCTCAGTTGCAGATCCGCGCCGATCGCGAAGTGCAGTTCATGGTGGTGAAGAAGATCATCAGCGATGCGAAGGGTTCGGGCATGGTGCATGTCGCCTTCATGACCACCGACGCACCGAAGGGATAATTTCGAGATGGCGATTTCAACCAAAAGCAGCGGCGGTGCGATGGCGGAGATCAACGTCACGCCGTTGGTCGACGTGTTGCTCGTGCTGCTGATCATCTTCATGATCACGGCGCCGATCCTGGCGCACAAGATCGAGGTCGATCTGCCGCAGCCGAACAAGGATGTGATCCCGCCCTCCAATCCGCCCAGCCCGATCAATCTGAAGATCGATCAGAGTGGCGCGTTCTACTGGAATGGCACGCCGGTCGACGAGCTGGGCCTGAAGGCGCAGCTGGCGGTGATCGGCCAGCAGTCGCTGCCGAACCAGCCGGAGATCCAGATCGCTGCCGACGATCACGTGGCCTACGAGTATGTGGCGCGGGTGCTGGCCGACGCAAAGAGCTACAACCTGGTGAAGATCGGATTCAACGAGGCACGCTGAGCTTCGACCCATTCGGACCGCAACTGTAATGACCCAGCGGTTCCTGCACAGGTCAGGCCGCTAAAGCATACGCTTGAGCGGGTGTCTTCATGCCCAGTG
>MKTU01000082.1 GCA_001898415.1 Rhodanobacter sp. 67-28
GCCGAAAGCCGCCAGCATCACCGACAAGAAGATCGTCAAGCTGCGCGACCAGATGGCCGAGGAGTTCCTCAAGCTCAAGCTGCCCAGCGCCCTGATCGACGGCTTCGTGCGCAAGCTGCGCGAGGTGGTGGGCGACATCCGCCACCACGAGCGCGTGCTGCTGGACATCTTCGTCAAGCAGGTGAAGATGCCCAAGGCCGAGTTCATCAAGGCGTTTCCCAGCAACGAGGGCAACCTCGAGTGGGTCGCCGAGCTCAGCCGCAAGCGGCAGAAGTGGTCGCCGAACATCAAGACCTACCGCGAGGCGATCGACGCCGAGCAGGAGAAGCTGGCCGCGATCGAGCGCAAGCTGTTCCTGCCGCTGATCGACATCAAGGACATCAACCGCGCCATGGCCTCGGGCGAGGCCAAGGCCCGGCGCGCCAAGAAGGAAATGGTCGAGGCGAACCTGCGCCTGGTGATCTCGATCGCCAAGAAGTACACCAACCGCGGCCTGCAGTTCCTCGACCTGATCCAGGAAGGCAACATCGGCCTGATGAAGGCGGTGGACAAGTTCGAATACCGCCGCGGCTACAAGTTCTCGACCTACGCCACCTGGTGGATCCGCCAGGCGATCACCCGTTCGATCGCCGACCAGGCACGCACCATCCGCATCCCGGTGCACATGATCGAGACGATCAACAAGTTGAACCGCATTTCCCGCCAGATGCTGCAGCAGTTCGGCCGCGAGGCGACGCCGGAGGAACTGGCCAAGGAAATGGAGATGCCCGAGGACAAGATCCGCAAGGTGCTGAAGATCGCGAAGGAACCGATCTCGATGGAAACCCCGATCGGCGACGACGAGGATTCCCACCTGGGCGACTTCATCGAGGACGGCAACGCCAGCTCGCCGATCGATTCGGCGACGGAAACCGGCCTGATGGAAACCGTGCGCGACGTGCTCGCCGGGCTCACCCCGCGGGAGGCCAAGGTGCTGCGCATGCGCTTCGGCATCGACATGAACACCGACCACACCCTGGAAGAGGTCGGCAAGCAGTTCGACGTCACCCGCGAGCGGATCCGCCAGATCGAGGCCAAGGCGCTGCGCAAGCTGCGCCACCCGAGCCGCTCCGAACAGCTGCGCTCGTTCCTCGACGTCGAGTAGGCGCACGCCAACGCACCACCGGAAAGCCCCGCCACGTGCGGGGCTTTCTTTTGCCCGGCCGCTCGCCGGCGATTTTCGATGCGGTTGAATCCGAATGGCCGCGCCCGCCGTATGCCTGTGACAGGGAGCATGTCCGATCGTCGGGCATGTGGCCCCGGTCGCCAGCGGAAAGTTGCGTATGATGGGTCCGGATCGCTCTGCCACCGAGGTGACGCCCTTTCGGGCGATACGACCCGTGCCTGCCGCCGTGAACCACGCCATGCCTGACGCACGTTACTGGTCGACGCAGATGGCCGCCGTGTCCGCGCAGCGTGACCGCGCGAGTTTCATGCGCATCTTCGATCACTTCGCGCCACGCCTGCAGCGCTACCTGCGCAACCTCGGCGTGCCCGAATCGATCGCCGACGAGCTGGTGCAGGAGGCCTTGCTGACGCTGTGGCGCAAGGCCGCGATGTTCGATCCGGCGCGCGCCAGCCTCGCCACCTGGCTGTATCGCGTGGCGCGCAACCTCTACATCGACCACGTGCGCAGGGAACCGCACTGGTCGCCGATCCAGGAAGGCCTGGACCAGCTCGACCAGCTCGAATCCGGCCGGCTCGACTCGCAGCCCGAATCCTCCTTCGACCAGGACCTGTTGAAGCAGGCCATCGATCAACTTCCCCCGGTGCAGGCCAAGCTGGTTCGCATGTGTTACCTCGAAAGCAAAAGCCACAGCGAGATCGCGCGGGAGCTGGACATGCCGCTGGGCTCGGTCAAATCCTCGCTGCGGCGCTCGTTCGCCAAACTGCAGGGCAGCATGAGGGGCGCGCGATGAAGCCGAATCGTCACCTCGACGACGCCACCCTGATCGGCTATTCCGCCGGCGCCCTGCCCGCCGCACTGGCGGTGGTTGCGGCGGCTCATCTGGAACGCTGCGCGGAGTGCCGCGCGCATCTGCGGGACGCCGACCAGATCGGCGGTGCCCTGCTGCAACAGCAACGCGCAGAAGGCCCGGCGGAGGATGCGCGCATCGCGATCCTGGCCCGGCTCGATGCCGAGCCGGAGACCGGGCAGGCGGCGTTGCCGCCCGAGGCCGTCGATGCCCGCGATCCCGATCGCCTGCCGCGCGCCCTGCACCCGTGGTTCGGCCAGTCCCTGCGCGCGTTGCGCTGGAAGCGCGTGGCGCCGGGCGTGCAGCGCATTCGCGCCGGCGGCATCGCTGGCGGCGACCTGATGCTGCTGCGCATCGCGCCAGGCAGCAAACTGCCTCTGCACAGCCACGGCGGCAGCGAGCTGACGATGATCCTGGACGGCGCCTACGACGACCTGCTCGGTCACTTCGGCCCCGGCGACGTGGCCGACCTGGACGGCGAAACCCTGCACCAGCCGGTGACCTCGCCCGGCGTGCCGTGCATCTGCGTGGCCGCCACCGATGCGCCGCTGAAGTTCTCCGGCTGGCTCGCGCGCACGCTGCAACCGCTGTTCGGCTTCTAGAACCGTGTCCGCGCGCGACGCGATGGACACGGCGCTGGTGCTGTTCCGGCGCGACCTGCGCCTCACCGACAACCCGGCGTGGAGCGCGGCCTGTACGCAACACGCACGGGTGCTGCCGGTCTTCATCCATGCCGATGACGACGCCGGCTCCACCGGCGCCGCCAGCCGCTGGTGGCTGCACCATTCGCTGTTGGCGCTGGACCACGACTTGCGCGATGCCGGCGCCGCCCTGCACCTGCGTCGTGGCGAGCCGCTGGGCACCCTGCGCGAGCTGATCGACCGCAGCGGTGCACGCACGGTGTACTGGAACCGCTTGTACGAGCCGGCCGCGATCGAGCGTGACACGCGCATCAAGAGCGCCCTGCAGGCCGACGGCGTCGCGGTGCACAGCCACAACGCCGCGTTGTGGTGCGAGCCGTGGCAGATCGCCACCCAGCAAGGCCAGCCGTACAAGGTGTTCACGCCGTACTGGCGCAACCTGCGTGCGCAACTGCAGGCGACCGGACCGCTGCCCGCGCCACGCGTGCCGGGCTGGCGCGACTTGTCCGGCAGCCTGCCGCTGGCGGCACTCGAGCTGCTGCCGCGCATCGCCTGGGCCGATGGCCTGGCCGCCAGCTGGCAACCGGGCGAAGCCGGCGCGCAGGAGTTGCTGGAGATATTCGCCGACGACGCCATCGGCGACTACGCGCACGCACGCGACCTGCCCGCGCGCCATGGCACCTCGCGGCTGTCGCCGCACCTGCACTTCGGCGAGATTTCGCCGCGGCAAATCCACTTCGAACTCGATCTTCGCGCCCGTGCCGCCGACGCCACACGCCGCCCCGACATCGAGCCGTATCTGCGCGAGCTGGGCTGGCGCGAATTCGCCCATCACCTGCTGTACCACTTTCCCCACACGCCCACCGACAACTTCAATCCGCGCTTCGACGATTTCCCGTGGGCGTCCGCGGATCAGGCCTTGCTGGAACGCTGGCAACGCGGCCGCACCGGCGTCCCGCTGGTCGACGCCGGCATGCGCGAGCTGTGGCACACCGGCTGGATGCACAACCGCGTGCGCATGGTCGTGGCCAGCTTCCTGACCAAGAACCTGCGCCAGCACTGGCAGCACGGCGCGCGCTGGTTCCGGGACACCCTGGTCGACGCGGACCTCGCCAACAACACGCTGGGCTGGCAGTGGGTGGCCGGCTGCGGCGCCGACGCGGCGCCGTATTTCCGCGTGTTCAATCCGGTGACGCAGGCGAAGAAGTTCGATCCGGATGGCGTCTATCTGCGGCGCTGGTTGCCGGAACTGGCCGCTGCGCCCGCAGCGCTGCTCCACGAGCCGTGGAAGGACGCCGCCCTGCTTCAACGCAGCGGCTACCCCCCACCGATGGTCGATCTCGGCCAATCGCGCCAGCAGGCGCTGGATGCCTACGGCGCGCTTGCCCGCTGAGGCAGGGTTGGCTGCTTCAGGTGTCGTCGCCGTCCGAGAGTGTCGCGCGGTCGCCACCGGCGGCCTTGCTGCGGTACAGCGCCCGGTCGGCGGCAGCGAGCAGCTCGTGACGCGAACCGTTCTTGCTGTGGGCGATGCCGATGCTGAGCGTGGAATCGACGCCCAGCCCGGCGGTAATCGCCGCAAAACTTTGCCGGATCAACTGCGCCCGGCTGACCAGTTCCTCGCCGCTGGCACTGCAGATGGCCATGGCAAATTCGTCACCGCCAAGGCGTGCAATCAAGTCCTCGCCGCGCACCGCCTGGCGAAGCGATGCACCGACGGCGGCCAGCACCTCGTTGCCCATGTGGTGACCCATCGTGTCGTTGATCGTCTTGAAGCGATCGGCGTCGATCAGCAGCACGCCGATGCCGTAATGAAGACGGCCGGAGCGCGCCAGCGTGTCCTCCCAGCGGGCGACGAACGCGCGCCGGTTCGGCAGGCCGGTGAGGTCGTCGGTATGCGCCAGGTGGGCCATGCGCTCGACTTCGACCGCGTTCCGGCTGGCCTCTTCGATTGCTTCCCGCGCCTCCTGCTCGGCAGCGGTTGCCCGTCTCAGCGCAAGGGTCTTCTCGAGCTCGATCTGCAGCAGCTGCTGCACGGCGTCGGCAATGCATTGCAAGGCCTCGACCTGGTCCCCGCTCAACCCGATCGGGCGGCGGCTGGCACTGCATACCGTGCCGATCGTGATGTCGCCAGCAAGGATCGGCACGGCGACGAAGCTCTTGATGCCCGCTGTCTGCGCGTCGCCCGTGGCCACCACGTCGCGGCCCACGTCCATGCTGGCCGCCTGGCCGGCGAGGAACATGGAGCGGCACATCGAGTCATGCCAGGCGGTCTGGCTTTTCTCGACGATCTGCAACTCCCCGGTGTTCAGGCTGAACAGCACGTCCTGCCGCTGCGCTTCCCAGTCAATCGCGGTCACGAAACTGGTTTCCATGCCGGTGATGTGCTGGACCACGCGCAGCAGGGGGCGAGACACGGTTTCCAGCGCCGACGATGGGTCGGCGATGGACTGCGGCCCGGGCAAGGCGAGATCGGTACTGGACATGCGAACTCCTTGGCTCACCCAAGGCGTGTGCTGCATGGATGCGGCAACGACTCGATTGGTGACCCATTTTGCGATTTTTCACTCGTTGCGCAATGCGGTATCGGCACGGCCACGAAGATCTTGATGCTCGCTGCCTGCGCGTCGCCCGTCGCCGGCAAGGCGAGATCGGCACTGAACAGCACACCCCGCCGCGAGGTGGCGTGAACGACGGCTTCGCATCCGCATGCATCCGCGGTGCCATTCGCGCCGTATGTGTCATTGAACCGCTCACCGGATGTTTCCCTGATGGCCGCCCGATCGACATCGCCCGCAACGCCTTCGCCTCTCCAGGCACCCGCCGATGGCGCCGTGGCGGCCGTGGAGCGCTCCTGGGCGGCCCGTACGCTGCGCCGCTGGTTCGACACCAGCACCGTGGTGGAGATCGACGAGAGCCGCGAGGACCGGATCGACTGGCTGCGCGCGGCACCGTTCGTCGCGATGCACCTTGCCTGCCTCGGGGTGATCCGGGTCGGCGTGTCGCCGGTCGCGTTGGGCGTGGCGGGCGCGCTCTACATGCTGCGCATGTTCGCGCTGACCGGGTTCTATCACCGCTATTTCTCGCATCGCACGTTCCAGACCTCGCGCGCAGTGCAGTTCGTGTTTGCGCTGATCGGTGCGTCCTGCGTGCAACGCGGACCGCTGTGGTGGGCGGCGCATCACCGGCAGCACCACCGGGTTGCGGATACGCCGGCCGATCCGCATTCGCCGCGCGTGCACGGCTTCCTGTGGAGCCATGTCGGCTGGTTCCTGACCCCGCGCAATTTCCGCACGGATCTCACGCGGGTGCCGGATCTGGCGAAGTATCCCGAGCTGCGCTGGCTGGACCGCTTCGACATCGCGGTGCCGCTGCTGCTGGCCATGGCGATGTACGGGCTGGGCGCGTTGCTGCAACACGTGGCGCCGCAGCTGGGCACCAGTGGCGGGCAGATGCTGGTGTGGGGTTTCTTCGTGTCCACCATCGTGTTGTTCCACGCCACGGTGACGATCAACTCGCTGGCGCATCGCTTCGGCCGTCGTCGTTACGCGACAAAGGACGACAGCCGCAACAACCTGTGGCTGGCGCTGCTGACGTTCGGCGAAGGCTGGCACAACAACCACCACTTCTTCCCCGGCTCCAGTCGCCAGGGCTTCCGCTGGTGGGAAGTCGACGTGACCTGGTACGGACTGAAGCTGATGGCGATGCTGGGCCTGGTGCGCGGGCTGAAACCGGTGCCGGCGTGGGTGCTGGCCAGGGCGGGGAGCTGAGCGATGCGCATCGCCGTGGTCGGGTCGGGCATCGCGGGGCTGGCGTCGGCGTGGCTGCTGTCGCGCAAGCATGAGGTGACGCTGTTCGAGGCCAATGACTATTTCGGCGGGCACACCCATACGCACGAGGTGGAGCAGGCCGGAAAAAGCTACCGCATCGACAGCGGCTTCATCGTGCACAACCCGGCGCACTATCCGCTGCTGACGCGGATGTTCGCGCAGCTGGGCGTGGCCTCGCAGCCGACCACGATGAGCTTTTCGGTGCACAGCGAGGCCAGCGGGCTGGAGTACAACGCCACCACGCTGAACACGCTGTTCTGCCAGCGCCGCAACCTGCTGTCGCCGCGCTTCCTCGGCATGGTGCGCGACCTCGCCCGCTTCTACCGCGAGGCACCCGCGCTGTTGCTCACGCCCGAGGACACGACCAGCCTCGGCGATTACCTGCTGCAGCACGGTTACGGCACCGCGTTCCGCGACGAACATCTGATTCCGATGGCCTCGGCACTGTGGTCGTCGCCGCCCACGCAGATCCTGCAGTTTCCCGCGCGCTACCTGGTGCAGTTCATGGCCAACCACCAGATGCTGCAACTGGCCGGACGTCCGCAGTGGCGCGTGGTGAAGGGCGGCTCGTCGACCTACGTGGCGGCGTTGCGCGCGCACTGGCCGGTGCGCGAGCGGCTTAATTACCCGGTGCATTCGATCCTGCGCCACGCCGGCGGCGTCGAGCTGTGCAGCGCGGCGGGCGTGGAGCATTTCGACCAGCTGGTGCTGGCCTGCCACAGCGACCAGGCGCTGCGCCTGCTGGGCGACGCGAACGAGCGCGAGCATTCGATCCTGGGCGCGATGACCTACCAGGCCAACGACACCGTGCTGCACACCGACGCCAGCGTGCTGCCGCGCCGGCGCAAGGCGTGGGCGGCCTGGAATGCGTGGCTGCCGCGCGATCCCGCCGCGCCGTGCACGGTCAGCTACTGCATGAACCTGCTGCAGGGCATCGCCTCGCCTGAGCCCTTCGTGGTCACCCTGAATCGCAGCGAGGCAATCGACCCGGCCAAGGTCCTGGCGCGCATGCGCTACCACCATCCGGTCTACACCCGCGCCTCGGTGCAGGCGCAGGCGCGCAAGGCCGAAATCCAGGGCTGGCGCCGCACCTGGTTTGCCGGCGCGTACTGGGGCTGGGGTTTCCACGAGGACGGCATGCGCAGCGCGGTCGAGGTGGCTGCGTCGCTCGGCGTGCATTGGCCACCGGACCATGCGCCGGTGGCGACGCCCACTCCGCACCAGGCGGAGCTGATGGCGTGACGACGAAACCGGCCAGCTCGAAGCTGCGATTGGCCAGCGCCGTGTACGAAGGCGTGGTGCGCCACCGTCGGCATGAGCCGCACGCACACGCGTTCAGCTATCGCATGGCCCAGCTGTACCTGGACCTGGACGAGGTCGAGCGGATATTCGCCGAGCGCTGGCTGTGGTCGACCACGCATCGCAACCTGGCGCAGTTCCGCCGCAGCGACTACCTGGGACCGGCGACCCTGTCGCTGACCGATGCGGTGCGCCAGCGGGTGGAGCAAGCCACCGGCACGCGGCCGAGCGGTCCGATCCGCCTGCTCACCCACCTGCGTTACGCCGGCATGGTGTTCAACCCGGTCAGCTTCTACTACTGCTTCGCCGAGGATGGCGAAACCCTGCTGGCGGTGCTGGCCGAAATCACCAACACGCCGTGGAAGCAGCGCCACGCCTATGTGCTGCCGGTCGAGGACGCACAGGTGCATGGCCGCGCACTGCACTGGAACTTTGCCAAGACCTTCCACGTGTCGCCCTTCATGCCGATGGACTGCACCTACGACTGGCGCTTCACCGTGCCGGCCGAGGACCTGCGCGTGCACATGAACGTGATGCGCGAAGGCCGGCGCACGTTCGACGCCACGCTGAACCTGCGGCGCCTGCCGCTGACCGGCGCGTCGCTGGCGCGCGTGCTCTGGCGCTATCCGCTGATGACCGCCCAGGTGGTCGGCGCGATCCACTGGCATGCACTGCGGCTGTGGCTGAAGCGCAATCCGGTGCACGACCATCCGGCGCCGCCCGCGCGCCCTGCCGACTGAAACGAACGCTCCCGAGGTTTGCCATGAACGATATCGCCAGCACCCGTACCCGCGACGACGCCGCATTCGGCGGGCTCGATCGCTTCCTGCGCCGGCAACTGCTCGAGCGGATGCGCGGCCTGCGCCACGGCCGGCTGGTGCTGAGCGACGCCTGCGGCACGGCCGAGCTGGGTGAACCCGCCAGTGCGCAGCCCACGCTGCAGATCCACCTGCAGGTGCTGGACCCGGGCTTCTACCGCGCAGTGGCGCGCCATGGCAGCGTCGGCGCCGGCGAGTCGTACATGGACGGCCAGTGGCGCTGCGACAACCTGGTCGGCCTGATCCAGCTGCTGGTGCGCAACCGCGACCTGCTCGACGGGATGGAGAGCGGCGTGGCCCGGCTCGGCGGCATGGCGATGCGGCTGTGGCACGCGCTGCGTCGCAACACCCGCGACGGCAGCCGCCGCAACATCGCCGCGCACTATGACCTGGGCAACGATTTCTTCAGCCTGTTCCTCTCGGCGGACCTGATGTACTCCTCGGCGATCTGGAGCGACCCGGCCGACACGCTGGAAACCGCTTCCGCACGGAAGCTGGAGCGGATCTGCCGCCAGCTCGACCTCCAGCCCGCCGACCGGGTGATCGAGATCGGCACCGGCTGGGGCGGCTTCGCGCTGTACGCGGCGCAGCACTACGGCTGCCATGTCACCACCACCACGATCTCGCGCGAGCAGCATGCGCTGGCCAGCCAGCGCGTCGCCGAAGCCGGCATGCAGGGACACGTCACCGTGCTGCTGGAAGATTACCGCGACCTCGACGGCCAGTACGACAAGCTGGTCTCGATCGAGATGGTCGAGGCGATCGGCGCCCCGTATCTGGACGTCTATTTCGGCAAGCTCGGCCGCCTGCTGAAGCCGGAGGGCCTGGCGCTGGTGCAGGCGATCACCATCGAGGACCACCGCTACGCGCAGGCGTTGAGGTCGGTCGACTTCATCAAGCGCCACGTGTTTCCCGGCAGCTTCATCCCCTCGATCAGCGCACTGCTCGCGGCCAAGACCCGCGCCAGCGACCTGAGCCTGATCCGGCTGGAGGACTTCGGCAGTTCGTACGCGCAGACGCTCAAGGCATGGCGCGAGCGCTTCATGGCCCGCCTGCCGCAAGTGCGCGCGCAGGGCTTCGACGAACGTTTCGTGCGCCTGTGGGAGTTCTACCTGGCGTATTGCGAAGGCGGCTTCCGCGAACGCTCGATCGGCGTGGCGCACCTGTTGATGGCCAAGCCGGGTCATCGCCCTGCCGCATCGTCGCCGGGCCGGCCGGCATGAGTTTCTGGCTCAGCCTGATCGGCTACCAGGCCGTGTGGTTTGCCGCGGTGATCGGCGCAGGTCACGGGCTGGCGTGGCCGGGCGTGCTCGGCATGCTGGTCTACGCGCTGGTGCAGCTGGCCTGCGCCCGCAACCTCCGCGTCGATCTCGCCCTGATGGCCGCCGGGCTGGTGATGGGTTTCCTGCTGGACGGCACGCTCAGTCGGAGCGGGCTGGCCGATTACGCGGCCGGCTGGCCGAACCCGGCGCTGGCACCGGCGTGGATTCTCGCGCTGTGGGTGACCTTCGCGCTGACCTTCAGCCAGTCCCTGCGCTACCTGCAGACGCGGCTGTGGCTGGCGGCGCTGCTGGGGCTGGTCGGCGGTCCGCTGGCCTATCTGGGTGCGGCGCGCGGCTGGCAGGTGGTGACGTTTGCCGAACCGACGTGGCGCGCGCTGCTAACACTGGCGCTCGGCTGGGCGCTGGCGACACCGGCGCTGGCGTGGCTGGCGCGCCTCGGCCGCGCCTCGACGCAGCCGCGGCCGGCAACGCGGGGAGCCCGCGCATGAATCCCGGGTGGCAACTTCTGATCGTGTGGCTGCTGGCCGCGCTGATGATGACGCTGGGCTGGCAGTGGCAGCGCAGGCGCAGCAATGCGGGCATCGTCGACGTGCTGTGGGCGGCGGGCGTGGGCGGCAGCGCCGTCCTGCTGGCGCTCACCGGCAGCGGCGCGCCGTGGACACGCGCGATGCTGGCATGCCTCGGCGGCGCGTGGGGCCTGCGCTTGTCCCTGCACCTCTGGCGGCGCGTGCGTGGCGAAGCGGAGGACGGTCGCTATCGCAACCTGCGCGCGCACTGGCAGGGCGCGCAGTGGAAGTTCTTCGCCTTCTTCCAGTTCCAGGCCTTCCTGATCGTGTTGTTCGCGCTGCCGTTCGCGGCGGTCGCGCGCAACCCGCAGGCGTCCGCGCCGTGGCTGGCCGCGGCCGTTGCCATCTGGCTGCTGGGCGTGCTGGGCGAGTCGCTCGCCGATGCGCAACTGGCGCGCTTCCGCAACGACCCGGCCAACCGTGGCAAGACCTGCCGCGATGGCCTGTGGCGGTATTCGCGCCACCCGAACTACTTCTTCGAATGGCTGCACTGGTTCGCCTACGTCTGCCTGGCGATCGGTTCGCCGATCGGCTGGCTGGCGTGGTCCGGGCCGGTAGTCATGTACGTGTTCCTGCGCTGGATCAGCGGCGTGCCATACACCGAGGCACAGGCGCTGCGCACGCGCGGCGAGGATTACCGCGACTACCAGCGCACCACGGCGATGCTTATTCCATGGTTCCCCAGGAGGACCCCGCGATGACCACCCCCGCTTCCACCGAACTGGCCAGCGAGCGGCCGGCGCCAGGCCTGCTGGGCATGGCCGAACGCGGCCGCATCCCCGACGCGCTGTTGCGCCAGGGCATCCGCCGACTGTGTGCGCAACGCCTGCGCGAGGAACAGGCCGGCGGCCTGGACGCGCAGGCCGAGCGATATGCGCAGCGCATCGAGATGTTGCGCCACAGTCCGGTGGCGATCCACACCGACGCGGCCAACGCGCAACACTACGAATTGCCGCCGGCATTCTTCGAGCTCTGCCTGGGCAAGCGCCTGAAGTATTCGTCCTGCTACTACCCGCGCGGCGACGAGTCGCTGGACCAGGCCGAGGAGGCGATGCTCAGGCTGTATAGCGAACGCGCCCAGCTCGCCGATGGCCAGTCGATACTCGAACTCGGCTGCGGCTGGGGCTCGCTGACCCTGTGGATGGCCGAGCATTTTCCGAGCGCGCGGATCACCGCGGTATCCAACTCCGCCCCGCAGCGCCAGCACATCGAGGCGCAATGCCGCCGACGTGGCCTGTTCAACGTGCAGGTGATCACCTGCGACGTCAACGCGCTGCAACTCGATCCGACGCAGTTCGACCGCTGCGTGTCGATCGAGATGTTCGAGCACATGCGCAACTACGAGACGCTGCTGAACCGCATCGCCGGCTGGCTGAAACCCGGCGGCAAGCTGTTCGTGCACATCTTCGCGCACCGCACGGCGATGTATCCGTTCGAGACCGAGGGCGACGACAACTGGATGGGCCGGCACTTCTTCACCGGCGGGCTGATGCCGGCGTCGGACACCTTGCTGTGGTTCCAGTCCGCGCTGCACATCGAGCAGCGCTGGCATGTCGACGGCACGCACTACCAGCGCACCGCCAACCACTGGCTGGCCAACCAGGATGCGCACCACGACGAGGTGATGAAGGTACTGGCGCAAGCCTACGGCAGCAAGGCCGCGCCGCTGTGGTTCCAGCGCTGGCGCATGTTCTGGATGTCCTGCGCCGAGCTGTTCGGCTACGCCGACGGCCAGCAGTGGCTGGTCGCGCACTACCGCTTCGTGCGCCCCGCGGTCGACACCCGCCCCTCGATCGCCGCGGAGACGCCATGAGAATCCTGACGACCTTTTTGCTGGCCTGCCTCATGCTGTTCAACGTCAACACTTTCGCCAGGGAGCTGCCGCCGATCACGCCGGTGGCCCATGTCGACCTGCCCCGCTTCATGGGCGACTGGTACGTGATCGCCACCATCCCCACCCGCTTCGAGAAGAACGCGTACAACGCGGTCGAGGTCTACACGCTGAGGCCCGATGGCAACGTCGCCACCTCGTTCCACTTCCGCAACGGCAGCTTCGACGGCGAACGCAAGGAGATCCACTCCACCGGCTTCGTCAAGCCCGGCACCGGCAACGCGGTGTGGGGCGTGCAGGTATTCTGGCCGCTGAAGGCGCAGTACATCGTGGCCTGGCTGAAGGACGACTACAGCCAGGTCATCGTGGCCCGCGATGCGCGCGACTACATGTGGGTGATGGCGCGCACGCCGACCATCGCGCAGGCCGACTACGACGCGCTGCTGGCGCGGGTGCAGGCGCTGGGCTACCCGATGGACAAGGTGCGCAAGGTGCCCCAGCAAGCCAGACGATGACCGGACAACCCGCCGCGCCTGCCAGGAAGCCCCGCCGACGCGGGGCTTCTTCGTTCCGGCGAAGGTCCGGCCTCGTGGGCGCGCCGCGCCCTACGGTAAACTCCCACGCTCGCGGGCCTATAGCTCAATGGTTAGAGCAGGGGACTCATAATCCCTTGGTTCCAGGTTCGAGTCCTGGTGGGCCCATTTCACGACATTCGGCACCCCGCCCGGGCAGGCGCGCACCGAGCGTCAGCGCATCGGGAAACCCGCCGCATCTACAGCGCCTCGCTGCTGCGCCACCGCCGCCGGTTCGATAGAAAAACTATCTTTTGAACATGGCGCATCGGCTCGATTGCCGTCGTGCCATGCCGCACACTGCCGCTCATGACGAGGATGGCGACAGGCGGGCAAGCCGATGCGTAGCAAGCTGTTCGTGCCCGGTGCACGGCCGGAGCACGCGGCGCTCGCCGCGCGCAGCGCGCTGGAATGGGAGGACCTGTTCGGCGACGAGGTACCGTGCGCCGCCGCGCGCCGGATCGAGGACATGTTCGACCACCCCCAAGTGCAATCGCAGGGCATCATCGACACCTTCGAGCACCCGCTGGTGGGCCGTTACCGCGGCGTCGCCCAGTCGATCCGCTTCGGCCGCACGCCGGGACCGGCGCCGTTTGCCGCGCCGGTGCTGGACCAGGACACCGCCGCCGTGATCGCCGCGCTCGAGGACGATGCCGACAGCGCATTCGGCAAACGCTGATCCGGCGCGGCAGGCGCACCCGCGACCTGCCCATCATGAACGCCCCCGCCCCCTCTACACGAACTGACGACCCGCCGCTCACACGGATTCCGGAGAGTGGGTGGCGCGGGAGGGTTTCCCCCGGAAGCCCCCGCCGCGAGTCCCCAACACGGAGTCGACACACATGAACAACGACCGCATCCAAGGCAACTGGAAACAGCTCACCGGCAAGATCAAGGCCAAGTGGGGCGACCTGACCGACGACGACCTGACCCGTGCCGAGGGCAACACCGAATACCTGGTGGGCAAGGTGCAGGAGCGTTACGGCATCGCCCGCGACGAGGCGCAGCGCCAGGTGAAGGAGTTCGAGCGCACGCTGTAATCGCCGCGCCGGTTCGCGGCAGGGCCAGCTTCGCATCGGCCCTGCCGCGTTCAGCCCTCTCGCGTCGGCTGCGGCACCTCCAGCGAGCCTTCCTCGCGGTCGCGGTACAGCGCGGGCCGGCAGTTCGAACTGGTGTCACGCACACCAAAGGCCAGCCGGCCTTCGGCGCCCAGGTGCCCGGCCCCGATGGCAGCCGCCGCCCAAGCAGGCTGATCACCACCACCCTCGTCGGCTATCGGGTCTGCACACCACAAGCGTGGGCTCGTACATATTGCGGGTGGAGGAGGTACCGCCCGCTCCGGGTTCATGGCGTACGGGCGGCCCGTCGCGAAGCCGGCGCATGGCACTGTCAATTTGCTACTAATTACGCTATCAATTAGTAGCAAATTGACAGGTGCCCCATGAAACTCCCCATGCCACCCCCGGCGCTCGGCGACCTGTTCGAGCGCTCCGACGTCCGCAAGATACTTCTCGCCAAGCTTGGCCCCGAGGTCAAGGGACGATACGAGCACTGGGATCAGCTGCGCCATCTCACGCCGCCCGAGAACCTGACGCCTGAAGAATGGTGGCTGGGAATCAAGATGGCGCGCCGCGGGTTGCGCCAGGAAATGCCGTTGAAGGACAAGGCGGGCAACCCATTCACCGTCGTTCTGAGTGACAGCATCCAGCGAAACCTGTTCCTGATTGGCCGTGATGCCGCTGGCGCGCTTCGTGGCCAGGAGGCATCTCAATCAGAAGTCACCCGCGAACATTACCTCGTTCGATCCCTGATGGAAGAAGCGATGACTTCGTCGCAGCTTGAGGGAGCTGCCACGACCACCCAAGTCGCAAAAGACATGCTTCGCAGTGGGCGGGAGCCGCGTGATTACGGCGAACGCATGATCTACAACAACTACCTGGCCATGCGCGAACTGAAAGCATGGAGGCAGCGGCCGCTGACCCCTGCGGCGGTTTTCGAGATCCACCGCAAACTGACCGACGGAACGCTCGAGGACGAGGGATGCGCGGGAAGGTTCCGGTTGCCCTCGGAAGACATCGTCATCGAGGACGAGACCGGTCGCGTTCTCCACGTGCCTCCACCGGCACGGGAGCTCGAGCAGCGCCTGCAGTCCCTTTGCGACTTCGCCAACCAGTCGGACGACGGCGAGCACTTCGTGCATCCGGTGGTCAGGGCGATCCTGATCCACTTCCAGATCGGCTACGACCATCCGTTCGTCGACGGAAATGGCCGGACCGCCAGGACGTTGTTCTACTGGTCGCTGCTGAGATCGGGTTTCTGGATGGCGGAGTATCTGTCGATATCGAGCATCCTGAAACGGGCGCCCGCCCAATACATGCGGTCATACCTGTACACGGAGACTGACGAGGGGGACACCACCTATTTCGTGGCTCACCAGCTGACCGCCATTCTCGAAGCTATCGACGGCGTTCATCGCTACATCACCCGAAAACAGAATGAGCAGGCAGCCGCCGCGGCGCTGCTCAAACCCGGCAGCCCGTTGGCTCACCAGATCAACCACAGGCAAAGAGCGCTCCTTCTGAACGCCCTCAAGAACCCGGGAAAGGTCTTCACCATCGAGATGCACCGCAGCAGCCACGGCACGTCATACCAGACCGCCAGGGCCGACCTGCTTGCCCTGGCGGCCGAAGGATTCCTGCGCCAATCCCGCGAAGGGAAGGCCTTCGTGTTCGTCCCGGTACCCGATCTCGAAAAGCGATTGCATGCATGACCATGGCGTGCCTCGTCACAGGCGGGATCGCGCGTGACGAGGCCAAGCGACAGGTGGGTGTCCGAGCGGATGCTGCAGGCGATTCGCCGCGACATCGGATCGCAGGGCCGGCACGTTCGCATCGGCCACGCCGCGTTGCGGCTCGCGCGCGGTCAGTCCTCTCGCGTCGGCTGCGGCACGTCCAGCGAGCCTTCCTCGCGGTCGCGGTACAGCGCGGCGCGCACCAGCAGCATCAGGGTGATCGGGGTGGTCAAGGTGAGGAACACGCCGATCAGCACCTCGTTGAAGATCGGCCGGCCGTGCAGCACCGAGAAGCAGGTGATCGAGGCGGCCAGCATGAAGAACGTGCCCAGCGTGGTGCCCAGCGTGGGTGCGTGCACGCGCTGGTAGAAGTTCTTCAGGCGCAGCAACCCGAGCGAGCCGACGAAGGCGAACAGCGCGCCGAGCAGCATCAGCACGGCGACGATGATGGCTGCCCATGGCGGCAGGGCGTCGAGATGGCTCATTCGATCACCTGCCCGCGCATCAGGAATTTCGACAGCGCCACCGTGCTGGCGAAGCCGAGCAGGGCGATGATCAGGCCGGCCTCGACGTAGAGCATGCTGCCGCTGCGGATGCCGATGGTCAGCAGCAGGATCATCGCGTTGACGTACAGGGCGTCCAGCGCCACCACGCGGTCCTGCGCGCGCGGGCCGCGCACCATGCGGATCAGCGAGAAGGCCATCGCCAGCAGCAGCAGGATCTGCGCCGCGCGGATCGACACGTCGAGCAGTTCGTGGCTCATTGGAAAACCTCCAGCAGGGGGCGTTCGTAGCGCTGCTTGATCGAGTCGATCCAGCCGGCCTCGTCGACCAGGTCCAGCACGTGGATCAGCAGGATGTTGGCATCGGAGTCGTAGCTGACCCAGATCGTGCCGGGGGTGGAGGTGATGATGCACGACAGCACGGCCAGGCCGTAATGGTCGGTCAACTCCAGCGGGATCGCCACGAAACCCGAGTGCAACGGGCGCTTGTTGAACAGCACGATGCGCGCCACCGCGAGGTTGGAGCGCACGATGTCCAGCACCACGCGCACGAACAGGCGCAGCAGCAACGGATAGTTGCGCAGCCGCGCCTTGGGCGGGTCCAGCAGGTCGAGCATCCGGCCCAGCACGATGCCGAGCACGATGCCGAGCAGCACGGTGCCGGGCGACACGCTCTGGTTGAAGATCAGCCAGATCAGCGCCAGCAGCGCGGACAGCAGCGGATGCGGCAGCCAGCGGCGGATCATGGTGCGACCTCGGCGCCCGGCAGCACGGCGTGGATGTAGTTGCCCGGCGCATGCAGCTGCGCGGCGGTGTCGCGCAAATAGTGCAGCGGCCGCTCGGGCCAGACCGTCAGCAACAGGCACAGCCCCAGCAGCAGCGCGACGGAGACGCTCTCGGTGAGGCGCACCTTCGGAAAGATCCGCTCCGGCTCGACCCAGAAGATCTGGATGCCGGCGCGGCACAGCGCAGTCACGGTGCAGAAACCGGCCGCCACGACCAGCGCGAACAGCAGCTGCGCGCCGCGCCCGGCGTCATCGAGCATCGGCGCCAGCAGGGCGAACTTGGCCAGGAAACCGGACAGCGGCGGCAGCCCCGCCAGCAGCACCGCGCAGGCCGAGAAGCTCAGGCCCAGCATCGCGATCGGCGCCGGGATCACCACGCGGCTCTCGTCCTCCTGCGCGTACAGGCTTTCGTTCGCGGGGGTCTCGCCTGGCTGCTCGTACGGCTCCAGGCTCAGCGTGTCGTCGGTGTCGTCGTCGCCGTCGGAGGCGAGCAGGCCGGCAATCAGGAAGAACGCGGCGATCGCCAGGGTGGAGATCACCAGGTAGGCCAGCGCGCCGGCGGTCACCGCGCTCTGCTGCAGGCCGATCGCGCCGAGCAGGGTGCCGGCGGAGACCACCACGTTGTAGCCTGCCAGCTTGCCGAGGTCGCGCGCGCCCAGCATGCCGATGGTGCCGGCCACCAGCGTGGCCATGCCGCCCCACAGCATCCACGCGCTGCCGAAATGCGCCGAGGCGGGCCCGGCGCCAGCGCCGAACAGCAGCAGGCCGAGGCGCAGCAGCACGTAGATGCCGAGCTTGGTCATCAGCGCGAACATCGCGGCCACCGCCGGCGCCGCGGCCGCGTAGGTGCGCGGCAGCCAGAAGCCGAGCGGCCACATCGCGGTCTTGATCAGGAACGCCACGCCGAGCAGCGCCGCGCCCGCATGCAGCAGCGCGCGGGTGCGCTCCGGCACGTGCGGGATCAGCTCGGCCAGCGCCGCCATGTTGAGCGTGCCGGTGACGCCGAAGATCAGGCTGACGCCGAGCAGGAACAGCATCGAGGCGGTCAGGTTGACCGCGATGTAATGCAGCCCCGCGCTGACCCGCCGCGCACCGGAGCCGTGCAGCGCCAGGCCGTAGGACGCCGCCAGCAGCACTTCGAAGAACACGAAAAGATTGAACAGGTCGCCGGTGAGGAAGGCGCCGTTCAAGCCCATCAGCAGGAACTGCAGCAGCGGCTGGAAATGGCCGCCGCGATGCTGCCAGCGACCCAGCGCATACGGCAGCAACGCCAGCGCCAGTACGCTGGTGAGCAGCACCATCAGCGCGGAAAGCCGGTCCGCCACCAGCACGATGCCGAAGCGCGCCGGCCAGTCGCCGATGCGGTAGACCGCCGCCAGCGCGCCGTCGGCGGACACCTCCAGCAGCAGCGCGGCGGCCAGCAGCACCAGCGCCACGCACGAGGCGATGCTCAGCGCCAGCGCCGTGCGCCGGCGCTTCTCGCCCACCAGCAGCTGCAGCGCGGCAATGAGCAGCGGCAGCAGGATCGGCGCGACGACCAGGTGCTGGCTCACGGCGTGCCGTCCTCGCCGTCGACGTGGTCGTTGCCGGTCAGCCCGCGCGAGGTCAGCAGCACCACCAGGAACAGCGCGGTGGTGGCGAAACCGATCACGATCGCGGTGAGCACCAGCGCCTGCGGCAGCGGATCGGTGTACTGCGCGACGTTGCCGGCCACCTCGTGCAGCACCGGATCGGCGCCGGTGCGCAGGCCGCCGATGGAGAAGATGAAGAGGTTCACGGCATAGGAGATCAGGGTCAGCCCGATGATCACCTGGAAGCTGCGCGGACGCAGCAGCAGCCACACGCCGGAGGCGGCGAGGATGCCGATGGCGGCGGCGAGTACCAGTTCCATCAGCCCTGCCCTCCGCCCGTGGCTGGCGCATCCGCCGCCTGGCGCGAACGGCGCAGCGACTGGTGCGCCAGCGCGATCAGCATCAGCACCGTGGCGCCGACCACCACGGCAAACACGCCCAGGTCGAACAGCAAGGCCGTGGCCAGCGGCACGCGGCCCAGCAGCGGCAGCTCCAGGTACTGGAAATGACTGGTCATGAATGGACGTCCGAACGCCAGCGAGCCCAGGCCGGTGAGCAGCGCCAGCAGCAGGCCGGCGCCGATCCAGCGCAGCGGCAGCACGCGCAGGTGCGACTCCACCCAGCGCGCGCCGCGCGCCATGTACAGCAGGATCAGCGCCACCGCCACGGTGATGCCGGCGACGAAGCCGCCGCCCGGCAGGTCGTGCCCGCGCAGGAACAGGTGCAGCCCGAACAGCAGGATCACCGGCGCCATCAACTGGATGATCAGGCCGGGGATCATCAGGTAGTCGGTCAGCGAATGGTCCGCTGCGCGCCCGGGTTCATCCGCCTCCAGCGCCGTCTGCTGGCGCTGTTGCTCCGGTACGTGGATGCTTTCGGCGGCCGGGCGGAAACGGCGCAGCAAGGCGAACACGGTCAGCGCCACGATCGCCAGCACGCTGATCTCGCCCAGCGTGTCGAAGCCGCGGAAGTCGACCAGGATCACGTTGACCACGTTGTGGCCGCCGCCCTCGGTGTACGCCTGTTCGAGGAAGAAGCGCGAGATCGAATCGGCCACCGGATGCATCATCGCGGCGTAGGCCAGGCTGGCCACGCCGACGCCCACCGCCAGCGCGATCACGATGTCGCGGCGGCGACGGAAGCGCTGGCGCCGCCCCTCGGGCGTGAACCCGGCAATGCGCTTGGGCAGCCAGCGCAGGCCGAGCAGGATCAGGATCGTGGTGACCACCTCCACCAGCAGCTGGGTCGCCGCCAGGTCAGGCGCGGACAGCCACACGAAGCTCACGCACGACACCAGCCCCGCGCCGCCGCTGAGCACCAGCGCGGCGAGGCGATGGAACTTGGCCTGGGTTGCCGCGCCGATCGCGCAGGCCGCGCCGAGCAGCCACAGCAGCGCGAACGCCGGATCGATGCTGGACCAGTGCGGGCGAAAATCCAGCGGTGCCGTGGTTGCCGCCAGCACGGCGGCCAGCAGGGCGAGCAGCACGATCCACAGCAACTGCGACTGCAGCCGCCGGCTCGGATAGAGCCGCTCGATCCGCTGCGGCCAGTCCGCCGCGAACAGCGCCAGCGCACGCTCGAACAGCCGCTTGCCGCTGAAGCGGCTGGTCAGCGGCGCCGTCTCGATGGCATCGAAGCGACGGCGCAGGCTGGCGAACAGCAGGCAGCCGGCGGCGAAGGCGAATACGCTCATCAGCAGCGGCGTGGTCAGGCCGTGCCACACCGCCAGGCTGTACGCCGGCATCTCCGCGCCGAGCACCGCGCCGGCCGCCGCGTGCAAGGTGGGTCCGATCACCCGCCCCGGCAGCACGCCCACCAGCAGGCAGGCCAGCGCGAGGAAGCCGATCGGCAAGCGCATCCACAGCGGCGGCTCGTGCGGCTCGCGCGGCAGGTCGGCAGGCATGCGACCGAAGAACACGCCGCGCACGAAGCGGATCGAGTAGGTCACGCCGAATGCGCTGGCCGCCACCGCGATCACCACCGAGATCGCGTCCAGCAGCGGGCCCTGGCGCGCCGCCAGCGTCTCGGCGAAGAACATCTCCTTGGACAGGAAGCCGTTCAACAAGGGCACGCCGGCCATCGCCGCACCAGCCACCAGCGCCAGCGTGGCGGTGACCGGCATCACCCGGTACAGGCCGCCGAGCCTGCGCAGGTCGCGCGTGCCGGCCTCGTGGTCGACCGCGCCGGCGGCCATGAACAGCGAGGACTTGAAGGTGGCGTGGTTGACGATGTGGAAGATCGCCGCCACCACGCCCAGCGTGCTGCCCAGCCCCACCAGCATGGTGATCAGGCCCAGGTGACTGATCGTCGAATAGGCCAGCACGCCTTTCAGGTCCTGCTCGAACATCGCCGCGTAGGCGCCCAGGATCAACGTGACCAGGCCCACGCCCCCGACGATCCAGTACCACTGGTCGGTGCCGCCCAGCACCGGCCAGAAGCGCACCAGCAGGAACACGCCGGCCTTCACCATCGTCGCCGAATGCAGGTAGGCCGAGGCCGGCGTGGGCGCAGACATCGCCTGCGGCAGCCAGAAGTGGAACGGGAACTGCGCGCTCTTGGTGAACGCGCCGAGCAGGATCAGCAGCAGGGTCGGCGTGTACCACGGGTGCGCGCGCACCGCCTCGCCCGCAGCGAGGATCGCGTCCAGTTCATAGCTGCCCGCGATGTGCCCCAGCAGCAGCATGCCGGCGAGCAGGCAGAAGCCGCCGCCGGAGGTGACGATCAGGGCCATCCGCGCGCCGTCGCGCGCGGATGCGCCGTGGTGCCAGTAGCCGATCAGCAGGAACGAGAACAGGCTGGTCAGCTCCCAGAAGAACACCAGCTGGATCACGTTGCCGGACATCACGATGCCCAGCATCGAACCCATGAACGCCAGCAGCAGCGCGAAGAAGCGCGCCAGCGGATCGTCCGGCGACATGTAGTAGCGCGCGTACACGCCCACCAGCGCGCCGATGCCGCAGATCAGCAGCAGCATCAGCCAGCTGAAGCCGTCCACTCGCAGCACCAGGTCCAGACCCAGCGACGGTGCCCACGGGATGGTCTGGCGCAACACCTCGCCGGCGAAGATCGCCGGGGCCAGCCACAACGAAAGCGCCAGGCCGAGCAGCGCGGCGCCGGTCATCAGCCAGGCGGCGCGATTGTGCCCGCGCTCACGCATCAGCCACGTCGCCGCCGCCGCCGCGAAAGGCAGGCAGAGGATGGCGCCTGGGATGAGGTTGTCGGGCATCGCTCACTGCGTTCGATGGAAAGATCGTCGGTGTCGCCCGTCACCGGACCGGCGCCCGGGTGCATCACGCACGGCTACCGCCTCGAACCAGCTGTCATGCAGGCGCGCGGCATGGCAGGCCATCGTCGCGATCACCCGCATGCACTCACCTCTGGGCTGGGAGCGTGGCGGCCAGAACCGTCCGGACTCCTCGCCCGATTCTATCGTTCGCCGCGCGCAAGCGGCAACGGCCCTGCACGGCGCTTGCACACCACCTGTTCGTACCATCACCCGTGGAATCCCGGGATGGCCGCGCGCATGCGTTGCCTCGCACCCATCCGGAGACATGATCGATGACCTGTCCACCTCTTCGTCGGCCCCGCCACGCGCTGCGCCTCGCCGCCCTCCTGCCGCTGGCGCTGGGCAGCGGCCTCGCCGGCGCGCAGCAGTCGCCTGCACTCGATCGCGTCAGCCTGTGGCTGGGCGGCTACGACGCGCACGTCGACACCACGCTCGGCGCCAGCGATCCGGGCGGCCGGTACGGCGGCAACTTCAGCCTGGAGAACGATCTCGGCTTCAACGACCGCAAGCGCGTGCCGCGCGCGCGACTGGATTTCCTGGTCGGCGACAGCCAGGGTTTCTCGCTCGACTACTACAGCGTCAACCGCTCGCGCAGCCAGAGCCTGGCGCGCTCGATCAGCTACGCCGGCAACGATTACGAGGCCGCCGCCACGGTGCGCGGCAAGTTGAACTTCGATTTCGGCAGCGCCTCCTGGCGCTGGTGGTTCGGCCACGGCAACGACGTGTTCGGGCTGGGCCTGGGCGGCGCCTACTACCGCGTGCATGCCGCCATCAGCGGCGAGGCCAGCGTCAACGGCGAGCCGGTCGGGCAGGTCTCCTCCGGCACCAGCGACGGCGCCTGGGCACCGATGCTGCAGCTCGGCTGGCGCCATGCGTTCAACGACCAGTGGCGCATGTATGCCGACGCCGCCGGGGTGAAGAAGAACGGCGGCCGGCTCAGCGGCCACATCGTGAACGCCGCGCTGGGCGTGGAATGGCTGCCGTGGCCACACCTTGGCTTCGGCGCCGAATACGGCTACAGCCGCGTGGTGCTGCACCAGCGCAAGCACGCCTACCACGCCAACCTCGACATGAAACTTGACGGTCCCTCGTTGTTCGTCCACCTGCGCTTCTGAGGCGTGCCGCCGGCGCATGAGCGGATAGGCACGCCGGCAGCGTTGGTGCATCATCGAGGCTCCGACGAGCCGTCCGGACCTGGGCGCGGCAAGGGGAAACGATGCCAAGGCGGTTTGCCACCACCATCGCGCTGACGCTGTGCACCGTGGCCATCGTCCTGCCGCTGGTGGCGGCACTGCTGATCGCCCGCCACCAGTCGATGGAGGAAGCCGGCGCCCAGGCATCGAACATCGCCAGCGCCATCATCCATCGCACGGAAGCGGTGGGCGAACAGTCCGCGGCCGCCTATCAGCGGTTGACCGAGTTGAATCCCTCCGGCACGTGCTCCGAGGCCAAGCGCGCGCAGCTGCGCCGGATTCTGCTGGATTACGACTACGTGCAGGCGGCCGGCTACGTCTCCGGCGATCGCATCACCTGCTCGGCCATCGGCCCGCAGGCCGACGGCCTGCAGATGGGGCCACCGGCGTACGTGAGCCCGAAGGGCACGCGGGTGCACTTCGGGGTTTCCATCGACGGCAGCCGTCCGTTCGTGGTGCTCAGCGGCGACCATTACGCCACCGCGGTTCACCCGGACAACCTGCTGGTCGAAACGCCTTCCGTGCCGGGCCTTGCGCAGGGCGTGTTCGGGCGCAGCGCCGGCAAGGTCTGGGCCCGTGACGGCCACTTCGACCCGGCATGGCTGGAGCAGCACGGCAAGGCTGCCCGCGCGATCTTCTACGACGGCGGCTACCTGGTGGCGATCCAGGGATCGGAACGCTTCGACGTGGGCGCCTACGCGGCGATTCCGCGTGCCTACCTGAGCTCCCGCCTGCGCGAGCTCGCCCTGTTGCTGCTTCCCGTCGGGCTGGCACTGGGCGCGGCGTTGGTCGGCGCGATCGTCATGTTCGCGCGCCAGCGTGCGTCGCTGCCCGCGTTGCTGCGGGCGGCGCTGAACCGGCAGGAGTTCGTGCTGTACTACCAGCCGATCGTCGAGCTGGGCTCCAACACGATAGCCGGGGCCGAGGCACTCTTGCGCTGGCCCGCCAACAAGCAGATCGGCATGCGCCCGGCGCTGTTCGTGCAGGCCGCGGCCGACTGCGGACTGACCGCCCGCTTCACCGAATACGTGCTCGCCCGCGTCGCCATCGACGGGCCACGCTTCTTCAGCCGATATCCGGGCTGCTACATCAGCGTCAACCTGGCGCCGAGCGACCTGCTGTCCGGCGCAGTCGTCGAGCACCTGCAGCGCCTGCTGACCACGCCCGGCATCGGCGTGCACAACATCGTGGTGGAGGTGACCGAGAGCTCCTTCGTCGACCCGGCCAGCGCCAACCGCACGATCGCGCGCATCCATGCGCTGGGCATCCGGGTGGCGATCGACGACTTCGGCACCGGCTTTTCCGGCCTGTCGCAATTGACCCAGCTGCGCGCCGATTGCCTGAAGATCGACAAGATCTTCGTCGACGCCATCGGCACCGGGTCGGTCACCAGCGAAGTGGTGCTGCACATCATCGCGATGGCGCGCTCGCTCAAGCTCACGCTGATCAGCGAAGGGGTGGAGACCCACGCCCAGGCCGAGTTCCTGCGTCAGCACGGCGTGGCGTTTGCCCAGGGCTGGCTGTTCGGCAAGGCGCAGCCGCT